>DATJFY010000014.1:0-3652 GCA_035495415.1 Verrucomicrobiia bacterium | reverse complement strand
CCACGTGGGTGTCGGCGGCGGCACTCCCACGCCGAGGAAGCCCAGCGCCGCCTCGATGACGATCGCCACTCCGAGATGCGTGGTGGCGAGCACGAGGTACGGCGCCACGCACTGGGGCAGCACGTGCTTGGTCATCACGCGCAGGGCGGACGCCCCATTGGCCCGCCCGGCCTCCACGAACGGCATCTCGCGTACGGACAGCGCGACCGACCGGATGACGCGCCCGCCGAAGGGGATGCGCGTGATTGCGATGGCGAAGATCACCGCGGGCAAGCCGGTGCCGATGGCCATGGAGATGGCCATGGCGAGGATCAGATCGGGGAAGGATTGCATGATCTCCATGAGCCGCTGACTCACGAGGTCGAAGCGCCCGCGGAGATAGCCGCACGCCACGCCCCACAGCGACCCCACCGTGGTGCCGAGCAGCACGGCGGAGAACGCCACGAACAGCGACGTCCGCGTCCCGTAGATCACGCGGCTCAGGGTGTCGCGCCCGACCTGATCCGTCCCGAGGAGGCTCTGCGCGTCGGGCGGCTTGTTCATGCGTCGGAAGTCCGCCTTGAGTGGATCGCGTGGGGCGAGGACGGGGGCGGCGAGGGCCACCACGATGATGAGGGCCCCTACCACCCCGCCGATGGCCGACAGGGTGTTGCGCCGCGAAAAGCGCAGGAGCTCGCGCACGATCGCGCCCATCATCCGAACCGGATGCGGGGATCGAGCCACGCGTAAGAGAGATCCACCAGCACGTTGACCGCCACGAAGATGAGGGCGTAGAGCAGGACGAGGTTCTGCACCACGATGATGTCGCGCTCGATCACCGCGGTGACGAGCGCGCGTCCGAGGCCGGGGACGCCGAAGGCCTGCTCCACCGCGACCGAGCCGCCCAGCACGAAGCCCAGGAGCACGCCGGAGATGGTGATGACGGGCAGCATCGCGTTGGGCAACGCATGGCGCATGACCACAAAGCGCTCGCGCAGCCCCTTGGCGCGCGCGGTGCGGACGAAGTCCTCACCGATGACCTCGAGAAGGCACGAGCGTGACATGCGCGCGATGTAGGCGCCCTGCGCGAGGCCCAGCACCAGCGCGGGGCCGATCACGATCTGGAAGTTCTGCCAGGGGTCCTGCCACACCTGCACGACGAGGATGGGCGCCTTGTAGCCGAACCAGAAGAGCAGCCCCAGCACGATCAGCATGCCCATCCAGAAGTTGGGAACGGCGATGAAGAAGACCGACAGGGCGCGGGCGAGGCCGTCGGGGATGCTGTTGGGCTTGAATGCGCTCAGGATGCCCACCGGCAACCCGACCACCCAGGAGATGACGAGGGCGAGGATGCCGATCTCGGCGCTGATGGGGCCGCGATGGGCGATGAGCTCGGCCACGGTGTCCCCGCGGAAGAAGGACTTGCCGAGCTGCCCCGCGCTGATGTCGCTGATCCAGCGCGCGTACTGCACGGGCAGGGGCGCGCTGAGCCCGAGGTCGGCCATGATGCGGACCCGGTCCGCCGGGGTCATGCGGGAGTGCCCCTCGACGCCCAGGATGGCGACGAGGGGGTCCCCGGGCAGGACGCGCAACACGACGAAGATGACGATGGAGACGCCGACAAGCGTCCCCAGCGCGAACAGAGCCCGCCGGACGAGGTATTTCTGCATGCTCGGGCCCGACTAGCGCCGCGTCGCTCGCCCGGAGGGCGCTCGGTGACCTCCGCTCCCCGCTACGACAGCCAGACGTTGTCCCAGCGGACGACGTCGTAGATGCCGAAGAACGTCGTGGGGTTCTGGCCGTGCACCTTGTTGTACCAGGCGTCGGCGATCTGCTCGTACGACACCGGGATCAGCGGCGGATCGTTCTCGAGCATGTCCTCCGCCTTGCGCACCATAGCGGTGCGCCGCGTGTCATCGAGCTCGCGCTCGATCTGGGCGGCGAGGTCGTGGAAGGCCGGGTTGGTCCACCGCGAGTAGTTCGACGGGCCGTCCTTGCCGTACCACGCGCTGAACAGCTCCGAGGGATCCATGAGGCTCGACACGATGGCGCTGATGGCGAGGTCGAAGTTGCCCGCGAGCGCCTCTTCGAACCACACCGAGGTCTGCACCACGCGCAGGTTGGTCTCGATGTTGAGATGCTCCTTGAGCATGGCCTGGATGGCCACCGCCCACAGGCGGAAGGTCGCGAGATCGCGGACGACGAAGTCGAGGTTCTTGAGCCCGTTCGCGTAGCCGGCTTCCTTCATCAGGCGCTTGGCTTCCTGCACGGCGGGCTTGATGTCCTTCTGATAGCCGAGGCGCTTGTCCAGCTCGGCCCGGGGCGTCGACATCGGGTGGAACGGGTACACGAACCCCCCGACCTGCATGGGGGCGGTGTCCTTCACCACGTCGACAAGGGTGGGCCGGTCCATGGCCAGATGGATCGCCCGTCGCACCCGCGGGTCGGCGAGGGCCTTGTTCTTTGGGATGTTCATGAAGAAGGCTTGGACGACGGACTGGTTGAACGCCACCGCGGTGACGCCCGGCATCTCCTTGGCCTTGCGATGGGACACGGGGTCCATGATCCGCGCGTAGTCCACCTTGCCGGAGAGGAAGGCGGATCCCAGCTCGGGCGAGAACGCCGGAAGATTGTAGATCTCCAGCCGGTCCACCATGGGAAGTCCCTTGTTCCAGTAGCCGGGATTCCGTTCCTGGATCCAGACTTCCTTGTCCTGCCGCGACACGTGCTTGAAGGGACCGGTGCCCGGATAGTTCATGACTTGGCGCAGGTTACCGCCGTTGTCTTCGAGCGACTTCTTGCGGACGATGATGTTCCAGCCGCTCGCGAAGGCGCCCAGCATGTAGGGCCGCGGCCGCGACTCCGTCATCCGGAACTCGATCTTGTGCGGGTCTACCACGACGATGTCGCCCACGGTGGCGAAGAGCGGCGTGCGCGGGATGACGACGCCCCGGGGCGGGCGGCAGATGCGCTCGTAGGTCGCCTTCACGTCCTCGGCGGTGAAGTCGGCGCCGTCGTGGAACTTCACGCCCTTCCTCAGGTGGAAGGTGTACTTCTTCCCGTCCGGCGCGATGTCCCACTTCCAGGCCAGGTCCGGGATGATGGTCTGCCCATCCTTGGGATTGCGCCGGATCAGCGTATCGTACATTGGGCTCTGCGGCCCCAGGTTGGACACCGTGCCGGACTGGTGCACGTCGAAGTGGGCGGGCGCGTTCAAGATGCCGTAGCGGAGCGTGCCGCCGCGCTTGCCCGCAGGATCGGGCCGCACCGGGGAGGCTGTTTCCTGCGCTTCCGCGCGCCGGCGCAGCACGGCGGGGCCGAGGGCGGCGGCGCCGCTCGCCACCCCCGCAGCGCGGAGGAAGGAGCGTCGGGTGACGGGGGGCTGCGATCGATCGGAGCGGGTCGAATCAGCCATGGCGCCCTCCTCTAGGGGCTCTCTCCTGCGCGTCGGCGCGCAGGGTGGGGAGACCATACACGAGGGGATGCGGGGTTACAAGACGCGACGTGCCCCGGTCACCGCGTGCGGGGCCCCCGGTTTCTAGGCCCCCTGGGAGCCGGGTGATACCCTGAGTGGACCGCCGTGAGCATCGCATTCCGCTCGGAGCCCGCACCGATCGACGTGCCCACCGAGCCCGCGGTGCGCCTGATCCCCCTGGGGGGGCTGGGCGAGATC
>DATJFY010000013.1:0-6585 GCA_035495415.1 Verrucomicrobiia bacterium | reverse complement strand
TCCAGGTCCTCCGGCGGATGCTCGCGGGTCGTGATGACGGTCCAGAGCACGGCGGCCAGGAAGACGACCGCGCCTACATAGAAGGCCAGCCGCACCGCGAACGGAATGGTCGTGCCGGCCGTCGGGCCCTCGCCGCCGGGCTGTTGTCGGTGACGGCGATCCACGAGCCCAGGATGCTCCTGCTCTCGATGACCGGCGTCGGATTCGCCTGGGCGAGCATTCTGTCGATGCCCTACGCGATTCTCGCCGGCTCGCTGCCGCGGGAGAAGACGGGCGTCTATATGGGCATCTTCAACTTCTTCATCGTCATCCCGGAGATGCTGGCCGCGCTCGGATTCGGCACGATCCTGGAGCGGCTGCTCACCAACGAGAGCCGCCTGGTGGTGCAGCTGGGCGGGGACAACCGGCTCGCCGTCGTCGTCATCGGTGGCCTCTCGCTGGCGGTGGCGGCGGCGCTCTGCACCCTCGTCATCGAGCCGGAAGCCGACCCCTAGTAGTCGACCAGGCGCGCCCACTGGGCGGCTTTGTGGGCGGCTGCGCGGTTGGGGGGCGGCGGATAGATCCACTGCGTGTTGATCTCGCGCTTCGTCGCCTTCGCCTTGTCGCCGGTCATCTCGACCACGGCGTCCCAGCCTCTGGTGAACACGGCGTCGGAGGGACCAAGATCGAGGCACGTGACGTAGTTTTTCTGCTGATACGGCTCCAGCGGCACCCCGAGCAGGTCCGCCGCCGCGTTGAACCCGGCGGAGGCGCCGAGCCGGTTGGCATGCTGACAAGACATGAGCGCGTGGTGACCCAGGTCGTCCGACGCCGCGTACGCGGTGTCGCCCCCGGCGAACACCGCCGGCACCGCGGCCACGCGCAGGTTGCGATCGACGATCAGCCGGCCGGAACGATCGCGCTCAGCCGGGATCTGCGCGGTGAGTGGACTCGCCCGGAAGCCGCCCGCCCAGACCACGGTCGCGCTCTCGATAGACTGCCCGTCGCTCAGCGTGATGCTGCGCTCGTTCAGCGACGAGACGCCCACGCCGAGCTTGGTCTCCACGCCAGCCTCGCGCAACGCCTTCTCGATCAGCGGACGCGGAGCGGGGCCCATCGCCGGCGCGATGACTTCGTTGCGGTCGACGATGACAACGCGGACGTTCGCCTTCGGCCCGAGGATGGCGCGCAGACGCGACGGCATTTCGGTGGCGATCTCGATGCCGGTGAAGCCGCCACCGACGACGACCACCGTGTCGCGGGCCGCCGAGGTTGGCTGCTTCGCCAGAGCGGCGAGGTGGTGGTCGAGGGCGATCGCCTCTTCGATCTGATCGACGGTGAAGCTGTGCTTGTCAAGACCCGGGATGTCGGGCTTGAACCCCTGGCTGCCGGCTGCCAGTACCAGGCGGTCGTAGCTCAGCGAGCGTCTCGCCCCGTCGGGCCCTACGATCACGGTCGACTTGCCGGCGGAGTCGATGATCTCGACGCGGCCTTGTTCGTAGCGGATGTCGAGGGCCTCGAACAGTTTCCCGAGCGGGGCCACCATGGTCTCGGGCGCGCGCTCGTAGAGACGGGGACGGATCACCAGACGCGGCTCCGGCGCGACGACGGCGATCTCGAGGGTGTCGGACGAGACGCCGTGCTCGTCGCGCAGGCGCGCGGCGCACAAGGCCGCATACATGCCGGCAAAGCCGGCGCCCACGATCAGGATGCGCTGCATGGTTGTGCCTCCGGTTCGAGGGTGGGGCCAAGACCGTTTACCCGACGAGCTTGGTTAGGCGACCGCGCGGTTGGCGATGTAGAGGCGGGAGACGCGAAGGATCTACGCTCCGGGTGTCGCGTCGGTGCGCTCCAGCCGTGCCCGCGGACCAGATTATAGGCACAAGGGGGTGTAAGAACCAGTCCGTTGCTGGACGAATTAACAGAACGGCAAGAGCTGAGGCGGGCGGCGGCCCTCTGCGTCCTGGTCAGCGGGCCGGTAGCCGACCCTCGCCCTTCCGCGACGTGATCAGCGTGCCCGTGAGGGCGGTGAGGCCGGTGCGCTCGGACATAGCGCGGAGCAGCTCGCGCACGTTGCCCTGGGCGCCCGGATCGTGCAGCCGCAGCGACAGGCCGGCGGAGGCCAGTCGCCCCACCGCGGAGATCAGGAACAGCACGTGGAGGTTGGTCCACGCCTCCCCACCCAGCTCGAAGTGCGCAGGCAAGTGGGCGGCGAGCTGGCCGGCCAGCATCGAGGCCGCGCCGAAGCCGAGGCCGCCGGCGGTCGCGAAGGCACCCAGGTAAAAGCGTCGTGACGCGCGCGGGGCGAGGCCGATCGTCAGGTCGAACGCCGCGATGCCGTGGCCTGCCCACAGGAAGCCGGCGAACGCCGCATCGAAGGCGATCAGCCACAGCCGGTCCGGCGTGACGAAGAACCAGGTGAGCGGCGACGCCGCGATGCCGAAGGAGCAGAGGACGAGGACCGGCCCCGCGCCGACCCGATCCACGGCGTGGCCCCAGAGCCCGGCCGAGGCGATGCGCAGCGTGGCCACGCCGACGCCGTAGACCGCCACCACCACAAAGCCGGTGTGGAGGTTCGTCAGCATGTGGAAGGCGAAGAAGCTGGCCGAGATGGCCACCGCCGCGTTCCAGGCGACGAGATAGCCTAGAAAGGGCTGGGCCCGCCGGTCGCCGAGCGCGAGCCGGAGCGCTCCGCGGAAAGACGGGCAGGGCTCCGCGAGCGCGGGGGGCTCGTGCTGGCGCAGCAGCAGCACCACGCTGGCGATGCCGGCCAGGCCGGCGACCAGGGTGAGGACGCACAGGGCGGCGCCGGTCAAGCCGATCATCGCGAGCCGGTCGAGCAGGACGGCGGCCCCGAGGGAGGTCAGCGTGCCCGCGATGCTGATGAAGATCGTGCGGCGCCCGACGAAGCGGCCGCGGATGCGGGTCGGCACCAGGTCGCCCATCCAGGCCACCCACGCGCTGTTGGCGACGACGCTGAAGAGCGTGCTGACCGCCACGATGGCCAGGAACAGATGGAGCTTCGTGGCCGCCTCGACGTCGAGCGCCGGGAGCGCGACCAGGGGCAGCAAGCTGAGCCGCGACAGGCCGACGGCCCAGAGTGTGACGGTCCGGCTGCTGCGTGCGCTGGTGAGCCAGGCGGCAGGCAGGCTCACGATCTGGGCGCCCAGCGGCAGCGCGCCCAGGAAGCCGACCACGGCCGCGCTGGCTCCGAGATAGAGCGCCCACCCGATGATCGCGGCCCCGCTCCCGCAGGCGGCGAAGACCTCGGCGGTGGCGCCCTCGGCGACGGCGGCGTTGAGCGAACGCCGCAGCGGTCGCGCCGGGGCGCGCAGGTGAGCCGCCGCCCGATCCGATCCGGGGGCGCCCGTGAGGGCCGGGCTGCCGCCGGGCAAGGGCGCGCCGGGCTGGGGGATCGAGAACGCCGAGGCGATGCGGGCCAGCGAGGCGAGAAGGGCGGAGGCGCGGAGCGTCTTCACGACGTGAAAGTGCGATGCAGGTCCCGGGCCACTAGATTTGGTTCGGGATTTCGCCGAGAACCGTGTGGTCCGCTCGATCCGAGCATCGTGACGCGACGCTCGCTGTCAGCGGGGCTGACGCAGGATGTTGGTCAGTAGACGGCTCGACTCGGTGATGAAGTCGTGTGAGGCTGAAGGAGGCCAAGCGCCATCGGCGCGCGCGGCTGAGAAGGAGAGTCACCCATGATGACCATCGTGACCCATGTGACCCTGCGAGACGGGGCTGGACGTGAATGGGACGCTGCGATGCGGACGCGCTTGTCCGCCGCGACGAAGGCGGCGGGCTGGGTCGGAGGACAGCTCCTCCAGCCGCCCGATAAGCCGGACAGACGCGTGATCGTCGGCACGTGGAAGACCCAGGCGAACTGGGAGGCCTGGCACCAAGATCCCGAATTCGTGGAGACCCGCGAGCGGCTCGCGGGCCTGGAGGACGCGCCCCAGGAGCACTGGTGGCACGACGTCGTGCTCGACGTCCGGAAGGCCTCGACGCCGTCCCAGTCGACCGCCAAATCCTCCAGCACGCGGAGCAAGACCAGCAGCAAATCGGCGAGCAAGGGCGGCGGGAAGGGCAAGACGAAGAGCTCGCGGAGGAGATGAAAGGCCGGCAGCCTGAAGCAGCTGGGGGGCATTCAACGGCGCGGTCTGGCCGGTGTTTCAATGGGTAGTCATGGACGTCCTGTGGCAACCGGATCTGTTCTCCGGCCGCGGCGAGATGACCGTCGACGCCGAGTTCCGGACCGGTCGGCGGACCGCGCTCGACGCCGGGTCGTGGGTCGAGGTGTTTCCCGGCTGGCTCGCCGGCGCTAACGAGCTATTCCAGTGTCTCGCTGAGGCGGTGCCCTGGCAGGAGCACCATCGATGGCTCTTCCGTCAGCGGTTCCTCGAGCCGCGGCTGACGGCGGAGTACCACCAGCTCGCCGACGCGCCCCACCCGGCGCTGGCTGCTGCCGGCGATGCCCTGTCGGCGCACTACGGGGTGCGGTATGACAATCTCTGGCTCAACCTCTACCGGAGCGGCGAGGACAGCACCAGCTGGCATCGCGACCGATTCTCCTGCCGCCGGCCCGAGTGTATCGTGCCCGTCCTCACGTTGGGCGCCACGCGCCGTTTCCTTCTCAAGCCGCGCGCCGGCGGTCCCAGTATCGCGTTCCATCCGTCGGCCGGCGACTTGGTGGTGATGGGCGGCCGCTGCCAGGACGAGTGGGTCCACTCGGTGCCGAAGGCACCGGGCACACTGGGTGCCCGGATCAGCGTCAACTTCCAGAGTTCCGAGCAGGCGCGCCGCCCACGGCCCGACGAGGCTACGTCGAGTCGAGGGCGGGGAGTCTGATGATGAACTCGGCGCTGCCTTCCTGCTGAGTGTATTCGAGGCGGCCGCCAAGCCATCTCAGCGTTCTGTCGTAGAGGTTGAGCCGGAACTGGCCGAACGCACCTGGATCGATTCGCTCCCGGCTCGAGAGTCGAATATCCACCCAGCCCGGGGTCACTCGAGTGCCAAGGCTGAGGTGCTTCGCGCCCGTTCCGGCCATCCCTTCCATCAAGCTGGTCAAGATGTCATCAAGGCGTTTCGCTCCGATGTTGGCCCTCGTGTCCTGCGGGGCAGGCGAGAAGTCGCACGCGATCTCGCGCAACGGCGAGTTGGCCGCGAGTCGGCGCGTGAGCGCCTGCAGGAAAGCCTGGTCATCGTCGTCCGCACCGAGGACCGGGTCCGTGGAAACATCCGCAACGCCCTGGAGGCGGTGCACCAGAGCACCGCACGGTCCGTCCACGACTGGCTGTCCAAGATCACCCACGAAGTCGGCGCCTGGGCCCGATCTCCTCTGGTGCGGGACGTCGTGATGTCGCCAGGGACCGGCCGGAAGGGCGGCGAGCTGCTGACGCCTCTGAGCAGCTTGCCGAGCTTCGCGGGCTATCTCGCCCTCGATCCCGCAGGCCGGATCGTGATCAGCGATGACCGGAGTCTTCCGACGCGCACAGTGTCCCTCGAGCTCGGATCCTCGCCCTGCAGTTCCGGCCGCCGTCTCCCAGTGCCGGGCTCGAGGGGAATCTGCCGGTCGAGACGGTCATGATTCGTAATCGCCCGGCCGACCTGGACGTGATCGAGGCCTTCCTGGATCGGCTGGC
Organism: Verrucomicrobiia bacterium; assembly: GCA_035495415.1. Classification (GTDB taxonomy): domain Bacteria; phylum Methylomirabilota; class Methylomirabilia; order Rokubacteriales; family CSP1-6; genus DASRWT01. The sequence goes on along the minus strand of DATJFY010000013.1, from coordinate 964 downwards.
CACGCGGGCGCAGCTGCCGTCGGATACCATGTCGGAGATCCGAATCGTGTGCGACGAGGTCCTCGCCAACGTCATCGCGCATGGCTTTCCGGACGGGGCGGAGCACGAGATAGCGGTGAGCGCCGAGATGGCGGGGCGGCGGCTGAGGCTGACGGTGTCAGACGACGGAGTTCCGTTCGATTCGCTGGCCGTCGCGCCGCCGGATACGAGCCAGCCCGTTGAGCAACGGGCGATCGGGGGCCTCGGTATACACTTGGTTCGCCATCTCGTCGACGAGGTGACCTACGAACGACGCGGCGATCGGAACGTCCTGACTCTGGTCCAAGCTGTCGACACCGAAACACCGGGAGCGCGCGACACCCATGGGCGGCCAAGCTGATGCAGGGCACGGCGGTGCGATCAAGATGAATCTCGGGGGCGCTCATTGAACCTGTCCGTTCTCGATCTTGCTCCGATTCTTCAGGGCGGCACGCCGGCGGAGGCCTTCCGGCACTCGCTGCAGCTGGCGCAGCATGCGGAGCAGCTGGGCTACCGGCGATTCTGGCTGGCCGAGCATCACAACATGCCCGGGATCGGCAGCGCGGCCACCTCCGTGCTCATCGGCCACGTGGGGGCGGGCACCTCCCGCATCCGGATCGGCGCCGGCGGCATCATGCTGCCGAACCACGCGCCGCTGCAGGTGGCCGAGCAGTTCGGCACGCTGGAGGCGCTGTTCCCCGGGCGCGTCGATCTCGGCCTGGGGCGCGCCCCGGGCACGGATCAGGCCGCTGCGTTCGCCTTGCGGCGCACACTGCGCGTCGATCCCGACAATTTCCCCCACGATGTGCTCGAGGTGATGGAGTTCTTGGCCGACCCGCGACCGGGACAGGCCGTGCATGCGGTGCCGGGCGCCGGACTGCGGGTGCCCATCTGGATTCTCGGGTCCAGCACGTTCGGCGCCGAGGTGGCCGCGGCGCTGGGCCTG
>DATJFY010000012.1:0-2817 GCA_035495415.1 Verrucomicrobiia bacterium | reverse complement strand
CAAGACGGCGATCCTCGAGTCGGCGCTCGACTGCATCGTCACGATGGACCACAAGTGCCGGATCCTCGAGTTCAATCCGGCCGCCGAGAAGACCTTCCGCTGCGTGCGCGCGGAGGCGGTGGGGCGCTACGCGCCCGGGCTGCTGCTGCCCGCGGCGACGCGCAAGGCACAGCTGCGGCTGCTGCGCACGCTGCTCGCGCCCGACGATCCCGCCGACCGCGCGCGCCGGGTCGAGATCACCGCGCGGCGCTGCGACGGCAGCGAGTTTCCCGCCGAGCTCACGATCGCCATGGCGACGCTCGGCGGTCGGCCGTTCTTCGCGGCCTACGTGCGCGACATCACCGCGCGCAAGGAGGCCGAGGCCGACCTGCACAAGGCGAAGCAGGCAGCCGAGGCCGCGAACCTGGCGAAGTCGCAGTTCCTCGCCAACATGAGCCACGAGATCCGCACGCCGATGAACGCCATCATCGGCATGTCCGACCTGTTGGCCACGACCCGCCTCGATGCCGAGCAGCACGAGATGGCCGAGACCATCCGCCTGAGCGGACAGCACTTGCTGGGCATCATCAACGAGATCCTCGACTTCTCGAAGATCGAATCGGGGAAGCTCGAGCTGAGCCAGGCGCCGTTCGAGCTTGCGACGTGTGTCGAGGAAGCGCTACAGCTCGTGGCGCCGCGGGTCGTGGGCGCGCCCGTCGAGCTGACCTACGTGGTGGACGAGGCGGCGCCCCGGCTCATCGTCGGGGACGCCGGGCGGCTCCGCCAGGTCCTCGTCAATCTCCTGGCCAATGCCATCAAGTTCACCTCGGCAGGGGAGGTCGCGGTGACCGTGGGAGCGCGGCCCCTGGAGGCCGTACGCCGTGAGATTCACGTCGCGGTCCGCGACACCGGCATCGGGATCCCGCCCGAGCGGTTCGATCGGCTGTTCAAGGTCTTCAGCCAGGTCGACGCGTCGACAACCCGTCGCTACGGCGGCACGGGGCTCGGCCTCGCGATCTGCAAGCGCCTGGTCGAGCTCATGGGCGGTCGGATCTGGGCCGAGAGCGAGCCGGGTAAGGGCTCGACCTTCCACTTCACGATCGTGGCCGATGAGATCGAGGCGCCCCGGCGTCCGGCCGCCGAGATGCAGCAACCGGAGCTGGCGGGCAAGCGCGTGCTCATCGTGGACGACAACCGCAGTAACCGCCGCATCCTCAAGCTCCAGACCGAGCGATGGGGGATGCTGGCCCGTGACACGGAGTCGCCGACCACGGCGCTCCGGTGGATCAACCAGGGCGACCCCTTCGACGTCGCGCTCGTCGACTATCAGATGCCCGAGATGGACGGCGTCGAGCTTGCGCGGACGATTCGCGCCGTGCGTGGCGCTCAGTCCCCCGTGCTGATCCTGCTGTCGTCCGTCGGACCCTCGGTGATCGCGGAGCAGGCGCCCGTCGGCTTTGACGCGGTCCTCTCGAAGCCCTTGAAGCTCTCGCTCCTTCGCGACCGGCTCCTGGAGACGGTGGGCGAGCCCCACGAGGCGAGCTCTTCAGCGGCCGAGCCGGCCAAGGAGACAGCCCCGGTAGCGGCGGCGCCCTTGCGGATCCTACTGGCCGAGGATCACGAGATGAACCAAAAGGTCGCCATCCGTCTGCTCGAGCGGCTGGGCCACCGCGCCGACATCGCGAATAACGGTCGCGAGGCGCTGGCGCGGCTCGACCACGCGGCCTATGACGTGATCCTCATGGACGTGCAGATGCCGGAGATGGACGGGCTGGAGGCGAGCCGGATCATCTGCTCCCGCTGGCCGGCGGGCCAGCGGCCGCGCATCGTCGCGATGACTGCGGAGGCCATGCAGGGTGACCGTGAGAAGTGCCTGGCGGCCGGCATGGACGATTACATCGTCAAGCCGGTGACGCTCGACCGGCTCAGCGCGGCCCTCGCGAAATGTCAGCCACGCCGAGAGCCGGCCGACGGCGCCGCGCTCGATCGCGAGGTCCTCGACCAGATCCAGGAAGATCTCGGCGGGACCGCGGCGCTCCGCGACGTCATCCAGACGTTTCTCGGCAAGACGCCAGCGGTGCTCGCGACGCTCCGTGATGCGACGGCGCGCGCCGATGCCGACGCGATTCGGCGGGCGGCCCACTCGCTCAAGGGGACCAGCGCGCTACTGGGCGCCCGGACGCTGGCGGAGCAATGTGCGGAGCTGGAGCGCCTCGATCAGCCCACCGTGGTCGCGGAGGCGCTGAACCGCGTGAGGGTCATCGAGGCGTCATATGCGAAGGTCGAGACCGCCCTCATGGCGATGCTCGAGGGTTCGGAGTCGACGCCCGGCCTCTAGCCGCTCCGCGATGCCCCGTTGATGCCGGCGCCCGCGAGCGGCCGGGTCAGATCCGGCGCTCGATCCCGTGATGCCGGTTGGAATGGCGTCACACTTGTAACTCCCACCGTTCGATACCCGGCGCCAGACTGACCCATGCGCTCACACTGAGGGATGAGCAGCGAAGGTAAACGAGAGGAGGACACCATGGGAGCCAAGGGAGAAGCGTTCGCCAAGCAGTTCGAGGCCAAGGCGGAGGAAGCCACGGCTCTTCTCGAGAATCTGAGCGATGCCGACTGGAGGAAGACCACAGCCGCGGAGGGGTGGACGGTTGCCGCGACCGCGCACCACGTCGCCAGCAGCTACGAGCCGATCACCCGCATCATCGAGACGCTCGCCTCCGGTCAGGCGTTGCCTCACTTCACCCGGCAGATGCTCGACGAGGCGAATGCCCAGCATGCGAAAGACTTCGCCGACTGCGTGAAGCAGGAGACGATCGCGCTCCACCGGAAGGGGGCGGC
>DATJFY010000011.1:0-20778 GCA_035495415.1 Verrucomicrobiia bacterium | reverse complement strand
CCCTGCGCGTTCAGACGGAAGAGGATCTCCAGAATGTCGTCCACCTCGGTGCTGGACAGCCCCGCCATCGCCTCGTCGGAGATGAGGAGCTTGGGATGCGCCGCCATCGCCCGGGCCAGCTCGAGCTTGCGCATTTCGATCTGGGTGAGCCCGCCGGGCCGCAGGTGGGTCTTGGCCTCGAGCCCGATGCTGCGCAGGATGTCTTCCGCGCTCGCGCTCCCGGGGGCGCCCGCGCGGGCCGCCCCCGCGTACTCCAGCGAGATCCCGAGATTGCCCCGCACCGTCATGCTCGTGAAGGGCTTGGGGATCTGAAAGCTCCGCACGATGCCGAGCCGGCTCCGCTGATGCGGCGGCATCCCCGTGATCTCCTGCCCGTCGAAGCGGATGGACCCGCCGTTCACGGGCAGCACCCCGGACACGCAGTTGATGAGAGTGGTCTTCCCGGAGCCGTTCGGCCCGATCAGGCCGAAGCGCTCGCCCGCCTTCACGGAGAGACTCACGCCGTTCAGCGCGGTGAAGCCGCCGAAGCGCTTGACGACGCCGTCGACCTCGAGCAGCGCGGCGGCCATCTCAGTGGCCCCGCATCCGGCGCACGAGGCCCAGGATCCCCTCGGGCGCCAGCACCACGAAGAGCACCAGCACCACCCCCACGATGAAGAGGTTCATCTCGGACGAGATGGTCACGATGGCGATCTGCTGGGCGGTGCCCAGGAGCACCGCGCCGATGACGGGCCCGAGCCAGCTCGTGGTGCCGCCGATCATCGGCATGGCGAGGGCGTTCACCGCGTAGTCGAGGGCGAATGCCGAGTTGGGCTCGACGAATGTCACGTAGTAGGGAAACGGCGCCCCCGCCACCCCGAGGAGGAAGCCGCTCACCGTGGTCGCGAAGAGCTTGAGGCGCAGGGTCGGCACGCCCATGCATTCGGCGGCCTCCTCGCTGTCCCGCAGCGCGGCCAGACCGCGCCCGATTCGCGAGCGCTCGATGAAGCGCGCGATCAGCACGGAGGCGACGGCGAGCCCGACCATCACGGTGAAGAGGAAGGTGACGTAGCTGCCGAACGGGGGCCCCGGGGGTCGGATCACGCTCGTGCCCCGCGAGCCGCCGACGTACTCCCAGTTCATGACGACGGTCTGCAGCATGACCGCGAGGGCCAGGGTGGCGATGGAGAAGAAGGTGCCCCGGAGGCGCAGCGTGAGATAGCCGATGCCGAGCCCGAGCAGGCCGGCGACGAGGCCGCCGGCGAGCAGCAGCACCGGCAGCGGCGCCTTCACCGACTTGATAAGGAGCACCGCCGTATAAGCGCCCATCGCGAAGAAGGCGGGGGTGCCGAAGTTCACGTAGCCCGCGTAGCCGCCGAGGATGTTCCAGGCCGTCGCGATCACGACGTACTGCAGGATCACGTAGCCGGCGAAGTAGAAGTACGGGTTCACCTTGACCACCGCGAGCGCGATGCCCGCGCCCACGATGGCGATCCCGATCAGCAGCGCGCCCGCCGTTCGCCCCATCTAGCGGCCGAAGAGCCCCGCGGGCCGTACGGCGAGCACGATGAGGAGGATGCCGAACGACACCGCGAGGGACCACGACGGCCCGAAGAAGGTGGACATGAGGCTCTCGGCCACGCCGAGGATGGCGGAGGCCACCAGGGTGCCCCCGATCGAGCCCATGCCGCCGAGCACGGTGATCGCAAACATGCGGCCGATGTAATCCCGGTCCGCGGAGGGAATGACGGGGGCGATGCTGATGAGGAGCGCGCCGGCCAAGCTCGCCGCGGCGATGCCCACGCCAAAGGCAATGGTCTTGATGGTGACGGGGTTGGCGCCCATCAGGCGGAGGGCCATGCGGTCCTGGGACACCGCCATGATGGCGCGGCCGTAGAACGTGCGGCTCAGGAAGAGGTACATGGTGAAGGTCATGGCGAGGCCGACCACGCAGGGCACGAGGTAGCGGAAGGCGATGCCGACGCCGGCGATCTCGAAGGACCTCGTGGTGTAGTCGCTCTGCACCAGCCGGTAGTCCACCCCGAAGGTCATGCTCAGGCTCACCTCGATGATGAAGAGGAGCCCGAAGAAGAAGACGAGGCCACGGAGCGATTCCGCCCCCCGGCGCTCGAAGCTCTCGTAGTAGATGCGGTACACCACCGCGCCCAGCGCGAAGAACACGGGGGTGAAGATGAGCCCACTCACGATAGGGTCGAGGCCGAAGGCCCCGTTCATCACGTAGGCGGCGTAGGCGCCCAGGATCAAGAACGCGGGCTGCGCGATATTGGCGATATCGAGCAGCCCGAAGATGAGGGAAACCCCGAGGCTGACGGCCGCGTAGAAGCCGCTCAGCAGCAGCCCGGCGACCACCGCGTTCGCGAGCAGGTCCCAGGAGAACAGAGCGGGCTCGCGCTAGTTCTTCGCCGCCGCGTAGGGGTAGATGATGTTGCCCGACTTGAACTCGTCGGGATAGAGCACGACCTTCTTGCCCGGCTTCCTGAACTGCTCGGCGCCGCTGCCGTCGATCTTCTGGTACTGGACCATCAGAGTCCGGCCATGCGCCCACTCGCCGTTCTTGCCGAACTTGATCTTGCCCACGATGGTGTTGAACTCGGTCTTGCGGATGTAGTCGGCGATCTTCTGCTGATCGAGACCCTTGGTCGCCTCCACCGCCTGCCCCAGCACCTGCAACAGCGCGTAGGAGTACGGCGGCAGGTAGTAGCCGAGCGTATCGACCTTCTCCTTCTCTGCTCGCGGCTGGTACTGCGCGAAGAACTCCTTGATGCCGGGGATGGCCATGAAGGTCGGCTCGGGCGCCCAGAAGTCATAGTTCACGATGCCGTTCAGCTGCGGGCCCATGCTGGTCATGATCGACGTGAACATGAGCCCCACCATGCCGCCGCCCATGATCTTGGGCTCGAGCTTCACCTCGTGCGCGGCGCGCAGCATGCCGACGGAGTCAGGCGGGTAGGAAGCGATGAACACGATGTCGGGGTTGGTGGCCTTGATGGCCCGCACGATGGGCGTGTAGTCGGTGGTGTTCGGCGGGTAGGTCTTGTCGTAGACGGTCTTGAACCCGAACTTCTTGATCAGCTCCCGCGCGCCCACCAGGGCGTTCTGCGGGTACTCGGCGTCAGCCCCAACGATGGCGACGGTCTGGGGCTTGGGATTCTGCTTGGCCGCCAGCTCGAAGAAGCCGATGGCGGTGCTCGTCTGGGGATCCTCGCCGGCGGGCTGGATCTGGAAGTAGTTCGGGTAGTGGTACTTCTCGTTGTTGGCGAGGCCGAACATGCCCATCAGCGTGAGCTTCCGGTCCATCGCGATGGGCAGGAGGGGCGCGATCAGGTTGGTCCCGTAGCCGGACACGATGAGGTCGACCTTGTCCACCTCGAGCAGCTTGGTGTAGAGCCCGGGCACGGTCGCGGGGTTGGTCTGATCGTCATAGTAGACCAGCTCGACGGGGCGCCCGAGAAGCCCACCCTTCTTGTTCACGTCGTCCTTCCAGATCTGCATGGCGAGCAGCGCCGGCTTGCCGTTGGCGGAGAGACCGCCGGTCAGCGCCATGCCGAATCCGATCCTGATCGGATCGGCGGCCCGCGCCATGAACGAGGCTCCGTCGGCGCCCACCAGAAGCGCCACGACCAGCCCGACCACCACCCAGCCACGCATACCGCTCCAGGATGACGTCATTGGCTCCTCTCTCTCTCTTCGGGCCTCGAACCTGGGCGCCTCTCACGAAGGCGGGCGGGCTCCCGTGCGGCGAAGCAAAATCTGCCCCCTGAGCCCGGCCTTGTCAAGGCGGCTACTAACGAGAGGCGGCCAGCGGCCGCGCGAACGACAGGGCGTGTCCGTCGGGATCCGTCAGGTGAAAGTAGCGTTCGCCCCAGGTCGCGTCACGCGGCGGCGCTTCCGGCGTGAGTCCGAGCGCCAGCGCCCGCGCATGAAGCGCATCCACATCGTCGACGTAGAAGATCACGCGGGTGGCTGCCGCGCCGGGCCGATCCCCCGTCGCCGCCAGGTTCAGGTGCTGGGTGCCCACGCGGAACGAGGTGAAGTGGGCCGCCTCGCCGCCATACGCCATCGTGAAGCCCAGTCCGACGTAGAAGCGCACCGCCCGTGCCATGTCGGGGGTGACGAAGGTCACCGCGCTGATCGAGCGAATCAGAGGGTTTGCCCGTCCATGCGCGCAGTATCCCATACGCCCTGGGTCCCCGTGCGCGGGCGCCGGGTCCGAGGCACGCGCGCCTCACCGAGGCGGCCGCTCCTCGACCTCGGGTTGCTGCTGAGCAGCACACCGGTCCCAACTAGTTGATTCGCCGCCATTCCCGTCACCGGGCGCCGCGGCACCGGCGTTGCAGTACCCACCCGGTAGGAGGGGACGACCATGGACTTTCTGATGATGCCTGAGGGCTGGGATGCACAGGCAGTGGTCGAGGTGCAGACAGCGGCCGACGTCATGAGCTGGATTTCCCTGGCCTGGGTCGTCGGCTTCGCGCTGGTGGCGCTCGCGCTGACGGTCTTTGCGACGTGCGTCGTGCGCCGGCGCGCGTTCTGGTGCCCCGGCGCCGGCCGCGAGGTCGAGGTAGAGTTCGAGGACCGCGGCCTGCTGGGCTTTCGCCGGCATGACGTGCTCACCTGCAGCGCGTTCGAGCATCCAGGCGAGGTCACGTGCGGCCGCGGGTGCCTCCACGATGAGGGCCGCGTGCCCATGCCCTTCGACCCGCCGTACCACATCCGCCGTGCGTGAAGGCAACAGAGACGACAACCAGAAAGGAGACCGCAGATGACTCCTCGCTCGAAGTGGCTGCGGTCGCTCTTGGTGTTCACGCTCGCTGGGCCGTCCCGCTCGGCGTGACCGCGGTCAGTGCGCAACCCAACACCCTGAAGGCCAAGAAGACGGAGGCGGCGCCGGCGCTGGACGGCTCCATGGATGCGGCCTGGAAGGCCTCGCCGGCCATGACGGTGAAGGGGGTCGGTGGCTGAAGCTCCGCTTCGAGTAGGCGCCGGGCAGGTGCCCGGGCTTCACCGGTCGGCGAGGCCCGGGTTCGCCGACTTCTCAGCGAGCCGGCGGTTGACGTCGGGGCCGGGCACGTCCATGCTGAAGCGCCGATGGCGTCCGAGTACCGGCACCTGTTCGCGCCGCTGCGGGTGGGCGACCTCACCCTCAAGAACCGCATCTTCTCGAGCGGCCACGCCGAGGCCATGGCGGAGGAGGGCAAGCCCGGCGCGCGCCTGCGCGCGTATCACGAAGCCAAGGCGCGCGGCGGCGTCGCGCTCACCATCATCGGCGGGTCGACCAGCGTGCACCCGTCCTCGCCGGCGAGCGCGTGGAATATGATCGCGAACCACGACGACGCCGTGCTCGCGGGCTATCGCGGAATCGCGGAGGCGGTGCACCGCCACGATTGCCGCGTGATGAGCCAGCTCACCCACATGGGGCGCCGCGCGCAGTCCGACGTGGAGCAGATGCACGTGCTGCTGGCGCCCTCGCAGATCCCCGAGAAGGTGCACCGCGAGGTCCCCCACGAGATCGAGCCCGAGCAGATCGCCATGGTGGTGCGCGCCTTCGGCGACGCCGCGCGGCGCTGCCGCGAGGGCGGGCTGGACGGCGTCGAGCTCTCCTTCGCCCACAATCACCTCGTGGATCAATTCTGGTCACCGTTGTTCAACCGGAGGATGGACGAGTACGGGGGCAGCCTCGAGAACCGCATGCGCTTCGGCTTCGAGGTCCTGCGCGAGATCCGCCGGCAGGTCGGGCGCGACTTCGTGGTGGGCACGCGCATCTCGGGGGACGAGATGACGCCCGGCGGCCTCACCGCCGCCGACATGGCGGAGATCGCGCGGCGCCTGGCCGCCTCGGGGCTCGTGGACTTTCTCTCCATCATCGGGGGCGGCGCCCACACCGTGCCGCTGCAGGCCCTCGCCGTGCCCAACATGTCGCAGCCGCGCGGGGTCTTCGTCCCCCTCGTCGCGGCGATCAAGGCAGCGGTGCCGGCGATGCCGATCTTCCATGCCGGGCGCATCGTGGACCCCGCGCACGCGGACCAGGTGATCGCCGACGGCCAGATCGACATGGTGGGGATGACGCGCGCGCTGATCGCCGATCCGGATCTGCCCAACAAGGTGCGGCAGGGGCGCCTCGACGACGTACGCACCTGCGTGGGCGCCAACGAGGGCTGCATCGACCGCATCTATCAGGGCAAGCCCGTCACCTGCATCCAGAACCCCGCGACCGGGCGCGAGCTCGAGATGGGCGAGCCCCAGCGCGTCGCGACGCCCCGCCGCGTGCTGATCGTGGGCGCCGGGGTGGCGGGCCTCGAAGCGGCGCGCGTGGCCGCGCTCCGTGGGCATCGCGTGACCCTGGTGGAACGCGAGGGGCAGGTCGGCGGCCAGGTGCTCATCGCCGCTCGCGCCCCCGCGCGCGCCGAGCTGGCGGGTATCCTTCGCTACCTGGACCGCCAGGTGGCCAAGCTCGTCGTCGAGCGCCGCCTGGGCGTCGAGGCGACGGCCGAGATGGTGCGGGCCGAATCTCCCGACGTGGTTATCATCGCGACCGGCTCGCACGCCCACGTCCCGCCCCTGCCCGGCCTGGACGGCAAGCACGTGGTGACCGACCGCGACGTGCTGCTCGACCGGGTCGACGTGGGCGAGCGCGTCGTGCTCGTGGACGACGTGCACACCCAGCAGGGGCTTTCCACCGCCGAGCATCTCCTCGACCAGGGACGCAAGGTGGAGGTGCTGTCGCGCGTCTTCTACGCGGGGCAGGACGTGGGCACCACGTCGATCGCCCCCCTCTATACCCGCCTCTTCGCCAAGGGCGCGACGTTCACGCCCCACACGGAGCTGCTCGCCGTCGAGGGCTCGGCGCTGGTGGTCGCCAACGCGCTGACCCGCGCCGAGCGGCGCATCGAGGGCGTCGACACGGTGGTGCTGGCCATGGGGAGCCGCTCCACCGACGCGCTCTACCGCGCGCTCAAGGGCACCGTCCCCGTTCTCCACGCGATAGGCGATTGCGTCGCGCCGCGCGGCGTCCACCAGGCGATTCTCGAGGGCACGCGCGTCGCCCGGGCGATATGAGCCTGGAGCCCTGGGAGGTCGTCGACTCCACCTGGCTCCTGCGCTCGAGCTTCATGCGAGTACAAGCACGGTCCGCACGCCGTGATCCACACTCTGCCCGCCGACTTCATCGAGCCCGGCGAGACGCCCGAGACGGGCCACGCGGCGGCCGCCTTCCAGTCCGGGACGTTTCTCCTCGTGCCGACGAGGACGAGGAGATCGAGGTGGAGACCGTTCCGCTGGAGCGCGCGGCGGGCTACCTGGAAGACGCCGCCTCAACACGCCGGGTCTTCTTGGGGGCACTGACAGGCGGTGTCGAGAGCCTGGGACGGACGTTTCCCCTCCTCGCCCGTGCCGACGAGATGATCCGGTGAGCGCGACCCGGCGCAGCTTTCTCGGTGCCGTGGCGGGCGCGCTCATCGTCCCGCTCGTGGCCCGCGCGCAGACGGCCGCGCCGGTACGGCGCATCGGCTGGCTCGGCGGACCCACCCGCGAGGCCGCGCAGGCCTTCGTCCAGCCCTTTCTCCAGGGGCTGCGGGAGCTCGGCTGGATCGAGGGCCAGAACCTCATCATCGAGTGGCGATTCGGCGGCGGCCAGGCCGAGCGTCTCCCGGCCCTCGCGGCGGAGCTAGTACGCCTCCGCGTGGAGCTGATCGTCGTGCCCTCGACGCCCACGGCGTTGGCGGCCAGGGGCGCGACCGCCACCATTCCGCTCATCACGGTCGGAGGCAACGATCCCGTCGTGCTCGGGTTCGCGGCCAGCCTGGCGCGGCCGGGTGGGCAGTTCACCGGGCTGACCGCCAATTCCGGCCCGGAGATCGCCGGCAAGCAGCTCGCCCTGCTCAAGGAAGCCGTGCCGAAGGCGACTCGCATGGCCGTGCTCTGGAACCCGACCACGCAGGGCAATGCGCTCGCGCTGAAGGAGGCGGAGACCGCGGCCCGCGGTCTGGGAACAGAGCTCCAGATCCTGGAGGCGCGCAGCCTCGGCGACTACGACGCCGCCTTCGCCGCGATGGCGGCCAAGCGCGCCGGCGCGCTCCACGTCATGGGGGACGTCATGTTCGTCACGCACCGCGCTCGGCTGGTCGCCCTGGCGGCAAAAGCGCGCCTGCCCGCCATGTACTCGCAACGCGAGTTCGTGGATGACGGCGGCTTGATGTCGTACGGGCCCAAGTTCAGCGAAAACTTCCGCCGCGCCGCGTCCTACGTCGACCGCATTCTCAAAGGCGCCAAGCCCGGAGACCTCCCCATCGAGCGGCCCACCGCGTTCCAGCTCATCGTGAATCTCCGGACCGCCAAGGCGCTCGGGCTGAGCATCCCCCAGCCCCTTCTCGCGCGAGTGGACCAGGTGATCGAGTAGGCCGCGGCGCGCTAGGCCCGCACGGGCCGCCCGGGCCTCGCCTCGATCAGCAAGGCGCCGTCCCGGATCACCGGGGCGCCGGCGACGAGAAGATGCCGCACGCCGGCCGAGGTCTGCGTGGACGCCTCGTAGGTCGCGCGGTCGCGAAACGCCGCCGGGTCGAAGACGACCACGTCGGCGTCGGCGCCGACGGCGAGGGTGCCCTTGCGCGCCGCGCCGCCGGTCGCCGCCTCGAGGATGCGGGCGGGGAGCACGCTCGCGCGCCGGATGAACTCCGTCAGGCTCACCACGCGCTCGCCCACGAGATGGCGATAGGCGTGCCCGAAGGTGCCCGCGCTGCGCGGGTGCGTGACCCCGCCCGGCGGCAACGGCCACACCGGGGCGTCGGCGGAGCCCGGCCCACTCAGCGGCATCGCGTCGCTCGCCACCATGGTGTCGGCGTGGATCAGGGAGGCCCGGATCACCTTCACGTCGGCCGGCTTCGTCTCGTCCAGGAAGTGGATGATGGCGAGCCGGCCGGGATCGGCCGCGCGGATCCGGCGCAGCTCGTCGGCGTCGCGCACGCGCTCGTTGCGCGGCATGTGCACGATGTCGCTCGGGCGCACGCCGATCTCGGCCAGCCGCTCGGGGGACAGGAAGGCCGCCCCGATCCCGGTCATCCCGGCGCCGTAGGGATAGGCTTCAGTCGTCACCGTCGCGCCGCACACGATCGACCAGGGCGAGGACACGATCGATGCTGCGGCCCGACGTGCTGTTCACGTGGCAGTAGTGCATGTGCGCGCCGGTCTCGCGCGCCGCGCGCACCAGCTCCGCAGCGCCGTCCGGGCGATCGCGGCGCGTTGCCCCCGCACCGACGAGCGCACGGGAATGGGTGTACGTGGGCACGCGGCGCGACGCCGCGAGGCGGGCCACGCGAAGATATTCGTTGGTCCCGGTACCCGGCGCATAGCCCAGGAGCACGCCGATACCGAGCGCCCCCGCGGCCAGCTCGGCTTCGAGGAGGCCGATGATGCGGTCCTCCTCGGCTGACGTGGCTTCGCGCTGCCAGCTGGGGTCCCCCATGCGGGCCAGCACGCTTCGCGGCGATCGATCCGCCCGGGGCCCGGTGAGCGCTTCGATCCGAGCGATGGCCCAGGACGCCGAGTAACCGTAGTTGAGCGGCCGTCCTACCGACGCGGCCTGCGCATAGGCCGCCGCGACGGGCCCCGCGCCCGCTTCCAGCTCGAGCGCGGTGGTGACGCCATCGTGCGCCTGAAGCCAGTTGCCGACCACGGTCTGAGCATGGCTGTGCAGATCGATGAAGCCCGGGGCGACGACACAGTCCGTGGCGTCGAGCACGACCTGGCCACGCAGGCTCGGTCCCACCGCCACGACGCGGCCGTCCTGAATCGCGACGTCGGCGGGCGCATCGAAGCGCTGCGCCGGATCGACCACGCGGCCGCCGCGAATCACCAGGGGATGCTCGACCGCGCTTTCCGGCCCCGGGGATGGGCGTTCCGCGATGGCGCACCCACCGAGCCCGGCGGCCAGACCGCCCAGGAGCAAGGCGCGACGACTCAAATCCACTATGATTCCGCACCTTAAGTGCAGTACTTCACGGAGTCAAGCCGGGCGTACGATGGTTCCGACGCGGGCAACTTCGACCCGCCGCGCCGCCGCGTGTGCGGCGCATCGTGCGGACGTCATTGCGCGACTCTCCTGGCACGCCGGCTGCAGCCAGGAGGCGCATGGCTCGCATGCGGCTTGCCGCCGCGACGGCAATCACGCTGTTGCTCGCGGGGTGCACGCTGAGCCGCCCCGATTACGAGATCCCGCGCGTCCATGTGGGGGAGCCAGCCTTCACCCGCACGCTGGAGGCGCATACGCTGTCCACGCCGATCGGCGGGAATCGCGCTCAGGTCCTCGTCAACGGTGACGAGATCTTCCCGGCCATGCGGGCGGCCATTCGAAGCGCCCGGACCTCCATCACGTTTGCGAACTTCATCTACGAGGACGGGGCGATCGCCGACGAGATCGCCGATGAGCTGGCCGAGCGCAGCCGGGCCGGAGTGAAGGTGAACGTGCTGCTCGATGCGGTCGGCTCGAGCCACATCCCCAAGTCCCTGGTGGCGCGGATGAAGGATGCGGGCTGCGAGTTCGCCTGGTACCACTCCCTGAACCCGTTCGCGATCAAGCGGATCAATCATCGCAATCACCGCCGCGTCCTCGTGGTGGACGGACGGATCGGCTTCACCGGCGGGACCGGGGTCGGCGAAGCCTGGACGGGCGACGGTCGTCGGCCCGAGCACTGGCGCCAGACCGACGTCCGGGTCGAAGGCCCCATCGTGCGCCAGCTCCAGGCGGCGTTCGCCGAGAACTGGCGCGACGCCACCGGGACGCTGCTGGGCGGCGACGCCTATTTCCCCGCGCTCCCGCCGCGCGGCGATCTCATCATTCAGTCCGTGAAGAGCTCGCCCGCGAGCGGCGCCGCGGAGGCCTATCTCCTCTTCCTGCTCGCCATCGAAGGGGCGCGCTCGTCGATCTACCTCACGAATCCCTACTTCGTGCCCGACGACGACATGTCGGATGCCCTGGTGCGCGCGGCGCAGCGCGGTGTGGACGTGACCATCCTGACGGCGGGCGTGGCGGAAGGCGTGCTCGATCGCCTCGTGCGCAAGGCGAGTCAGGCGCACTTTCCCAAGGTGCTCAAGGCGGGCGCGAAGATCTACGAGTACGGCCCCGCCCGGCTCCACGCCAAGACCATGGTGGTGGACGGGCGCTGGGTGAGTATCGGCAGCGCGAATCTCGACAACCGGTCCTTCGCGCTGAACAACGAGCTGAACCTGGTCTTCCTCGACCGGGGAATGGCGCGGCGGCTGACCGAGGTGTTCCGCGAGGACCTCAAGCATGCGCGCCAGCTCGAAGACGACGACGTGAAGGAGGGGGTCAGCCGCTTCTTCTACCTCCCCCTCGTGCCGCTGCGCGACCAGCTCTAGTCTGCTATAGTCGCGTCCTCCCCAGCCTAAGGAGGTGCGCCATGGCCCGCGCGTACAACGTCATCGACGCCGACGGTCACGTCCTCGAGCCAGTGGACATCTGGGACAAGTACATCGACCCCGGGTATCGCGACCGCGCGCCCAAGATCATCATCGACACGGACGGGAAGGAGCGCCTCCTCATCGAGGACCAGGTGCTCGGCAGCAAGAAGGGGCTCAACGTCGTGGGCGCGATCGGCTCGCGACAGGGCGACGTCGACGAGGGGTCGATGAAGTTCGTGGACGGGCGACCGGGGGGCTTCGATCCCCACGCGCGCATCCCCGACATGGACCTGGACGGGATCGACGCCGCCTTCCTCTACCCGACGGTGGGTCTCTTCTCGGGCGCGGTGCAGGAGCCGCGCCTGGCCGCGGCGATCTGCCGCGCCTACAACCGCTGGCTCGCCGACTACTGCAAGCCCTACCCCGATCGCCTCTTCGGCGTGGCCATGCTGCCGATGCAGTCGATCGCGCTCGCCATCGAGGAGATGCGCTACGCGCGAAAGGAGCTGGGGATGCGTGGGGGTTTTCTCCGGCCCAACCCCTACAACGATCGGATGCTCCATCACCCCGACTACGATCCCTTCTGGGCCGAGGTGCAGGAGCTGGACTTCGCCATCGGATTGCACGAGGGCGCCAGCGGGGGCATGCCGCAGGTCGGCGTGGACCGCTTCGACACGCGCGGCGCCAAGCACATCATCTCTCACACCATGGAGATGATGCTGGCGGCAATGAGCGTGATCTGGAGCGGCGTGTGCGACCGCTTCCCGCGCATCCGCATCGGGTTCCTCGAGTCCGGTGGCGGCTGGATCGCCCCCTGGCTCGATCGGATGGACCGCCACTTCGATGATCAGGGCTTCAACGACTCCGGCCTCTCCATGCGCCCGAGCGAGCTGTTCCGCCGCAACTGCTGGATCTCGTTCGAGCCGGTGGAAGGCTGCCTCGGCGTGCTCGCCGACTACATCGGCCCGCACAAGATCCTCTGGGCCACGGACTACCCACACCCCGACGGCTTCTTTCCCGGGGCGCCGGAGATGATCCGATCGCGGCCGGGGCTGTCCGAGACGGCGAAGCGGGAGATCCTCGGGGGAGGCGCCAGGCGCTTTTACGGCCTCGCGTAGGGCCAGCCGGCGGCGGGCGGAGAGGGGGTAAAAAGACTCATATAGTCCGCAACGGATTGCACAAAGCTGCTGTCCGATTCACATGGCTGTCTCGATGGCTCTGATAGATCGAGGCGCCCAAGAGAAAGTGGAACTATGGGTCAGCCCGGGGGAATCCGGATGGCCGGTAGCCTTGCCGCGACCGGCGCCGTCTCTCCTGGAGGATGAACTTGGAGCTTTACCATCCAGTACCGGAGCGTGTTCCGAGGCACGGCGAGCTGCGCCGCGGCCAGCGACAGATTCCAGTCCACTTCCCGGAGCACTTCCACGAGGCGGTCCCGATCGACGATCCTCCCGAAGCGCCGGAGTCGGGTGGGGATCTCGTGGGCGGGGGTGGCCGGCTGAGCGCCTCCGTTCGTCTCGACGGAGGGTGACAGGTCGAGTCGATCCGCGGTGATGATTCGATCGTCCCATAGCAAGACGACACGCTCGATCAGGTTGAGGAGTTCCCGGACGTTTCCCGGCCACGAATGAGACAGGAGCGCGGCCTTGGCGTCGGCGCTCAGGAGCCTCGTGGGCACGCCGTACTGAGCGGAGATCCGGGCCAGGAACCGCTCCGCCAGCAATATGATGTCGTCGCCACGCTCGCGGAGCGGCGGCATCCGCAGAGTCACCGTCGCCAGCCGATGATACAGATCCTCTCGAAAGAGTCCCCCGCGCGTCGCGACAGCCAAGTCTTCGTTCGTCGCGGTGATGACCCACGCGTCCACCAGCTGGCTCCGGGTGCCGCCCAGCCGCCGTACACGCTGGTCCTCCACGACCTTGAGGAGCTTGGCCTGTAGGGATCGCGGCAGGAGCCCGATCTCGTCAAGGAAGATCGTGCCCCGCTCAGCAAGCTCGAACAGCCCGGGTTTGGTCTGACGAGCGTCCGTGAAGGCGCCACGCTCGTAACCGAACAACTCGGCCTCGAGCAAGGTCTCCGGAATCGCCGCGCAATCCACGTCGATGAACGGGGCTGCGAAGCGCGTGCTGCACCGATGCAGCGCTCGCGCCATGAGCCCCTTCCCGGTGCCGGTCTCGCCCTCGAGGAGGATCGGGGGAAGCCGGCCTCCAACGACCTGACGCGAGAGAAGGCGAGCCACCTGCCCTTGCAGCCGCACCATGATCGGGCTTTGCCCAATGATCTCGGATAAGTGGGATTGTTTGTTCGAGTCCAGGTGAGGGTGGCCGTCGTCCAGCATGTGCTCCGCCTTATGCCCGGGGAGTGTTGCGGTCTCTCGTCCCGGCTGCCTCGCACGCCGCGCGGCTTACTGAATAATGCTGGCCGAGAGCCTATGGTCCGAACACCAGAGGTACCTGCGATTCTAAGGATCTTCGACGGCCCGTCAAGTGGAAGATCTTTACCTATCGTCGAAAAACCTCACGAAGACCCTGACGAAGCGATGTCGAAGCGAATGTTTCGACAGACGTCTCATTCCTCCATCTAGCCGTAGGAGCCCCAAAATTCGGCTATAAGTTGGCCCGTGTCAGCGTCTTTCCAGTATCGGCGGGCGCAATAGTAGACCACGTCTGCTTCCAATAACGTGATGGTACGAAAGCTGCCTTAGCCTCCATGTGCCCTGCATCTCCGATCACAGTGAAGCTGGAGTCTCAGTGAAAGCCAAGTCACAGAACGATCACACGGCTATTACCGAGGAGAGTCGTCTGCCGACCAAGGCGGAGCGCCTGGTGCTCGTGGTGGAGGCTAACCCCGTCATGCAGCGCCATGTCGGAGGGCTTCTGGCCGGGTGGGGTTACGAGCCGATACTCACCACCACCGTCGAGGAGTCGCTGGCGGTGCTGGCACACAACGACTTCGTGTTCACCCTTCTCGACCTGAACCTCGACGGCGCCGATGGCACCGAGTTCCTGCGGCGACTCAAGATCCAAGGTGGCCACCCAGGGCCGATCGTCCTGCTCGCCAACGGCCATGGTATCCAGCGCACCATCGAAGCCACGGCGCTCGGGGCCGACGACTTTCTCAAAGATCCGTTCACGCCCGAGGAGCTCGAGAATGTCATCAAGAGCGCCCTGGCCCGTCCCCGGCGACGCTGGGGCCGCGCCACTGACGACGACCCGCGCGCGCGGCTTCAGGACGAGCTCGGCCTCTGGCGCAGCCCGCAGATGCGCGAAGTGCGCGAGATCATCGGCCACGCGGCTCGCGTGGACGTCACCGTGCTCGTCTCCGGCGAGACCGGCACGGGAAAAGATCTGGTGGCGCGGGCGATTCACGACTTGTCCGCCCGCCGTACGGGGCCCTTCATCAAGGTCAACTGCGCGGCGATGCCGCGGGAGCTGCTGGAGAGTGAGCTGTTCGGCCACGAGCGCGGCGCTTTCACCGGCGCGCATCAGCTCAAGATCGGCAAGTTCGAGTCGGCCCACCACGGCACGATCTTCCTCGACGAGATCGGGGACCTGCACCCGGCGCTGCAAGGCAAGCTCCTTCACGTACTCCAGGACGGGCAGTTCTCCCGCGTGGGCGGGCGCGCCACCATCAAGGTGAACGTCCGAGTCCTCGCCGCCACGAATCAGAACCTGGACCACGCGGTGGCCGACGGGCGCTTCCGGGAGGACCTCTTCTACCGCCTCAACGTCATCCAGGTCCTGGTGCCGCCCCTCCGTCAGCGCCCCGAGGAGATCCCGGTGCTGGCCGAGTATTTCGTGCGGCGCTATTCGGCTCTCTATCAGCACGACGGGTTCAAGGTGCCCGAGGATACGATGCAGCGGCTCATGCGCCACCGTTTCCCTGGCAACGTGCGGGAGCTGGAGAACATGATCAAGCGCATGATCGTGCTCGGTGATCCCTTGCTCACGCGGAGCGCCTTCCCCGACAGGGCGGGGCGCGGCGCGGAGCAGACTGATTCGCGGCCACCGGAGACGGCGCGCGTCTCCCTCAAGGACATCGCCCGGAAGGCCGCCCAGGCAGCCGAGCGCGAGGCGATCATCCGGATGCTCGAGGAGACCCACTGGAACCGGGTCAAGGCCGCGAAGGCGCTCCGCATTTCCTATCGCGCCTTTCTTTACAAGCTGAAGGACGCGGGCCTCGCGCCCGGGCGACCGGACTCTCAGTAGCGATGACCACCGACGCGCGCGATCTCATGGAGGATGAGGAACCCAGTCCGCAAAAGGGCGCGGCGGTGGAGCGCCTGCGCGCTGCCTGGGGACGTCGGAAGTGGCTCGCGATCCTTGTCTTTGCGGTGCCGTGTGTTGCCGCGGTGACCGCGATCTTTTCCCTGCCCACGTTCTATCGTTCCACCGTCCTGGTGATGGTTGAAAGGCAGCAGGTTCCCGAGACCTTCGTCCCATCCACGGTGACGAGCGAGATCGAGACCCGGCTACACACCATCAGCCAGGAAATTCTCAGCCGCTCGCGGCTCGAAGGCCTGATCGCCAGGTTCAATCTCTATCCCAGCGAGCGGAAACAGGCATCGAATGAAGAACTCGTCGAGCGGATGCGCAAGGACATCAAGCTGGAGCTGATGACTACGAACACCACGGGGCGTCCCAGCGCCACGACGGCCTTCGCGCTCTCCTATCGGGGGCCCAACCCGCAAACGGTCGCGCTGGTCACCAACACCCTCGGGTCCTTCTACATTGAGGAGAACCTCAAGCTGCGCGAGCGCCAGGCCGCGGGCACCGCAGACTTCCTCAAGGTGCAGCTCGCCGAGCAGCGCAAGCGCCTGGACGAGCTCGAGATGCGCGTGAGCGAATTCAAAAAGCGTAACCTGGGCGAGCTGCCTCAGCAGCTGCAGGCGAACCTCTCCACGCTGGAGAACCTCAATATTCAGCTGCGTCTCACCAGCGACAACCAGATCCGTGCGGCTGAGCGGCGGGACTCCTTGACGGCCCTGCTCGCCGAGGCCGCGTCGTCCCCTCAGACATTCGGAGCCTCGCCCGGGACCGGGACCGCGACCGAGCCCCGAACACTGCGCCTCACTCGGCTTCGCCAGGAGCTGGCGAGCGCGCGCACCCTGTACACGGAGCAGCATCCCACGGTGGTCCGGCTCAAGTCGGAAATCGCTGACGCCGAGCGGGAGCCCGCCGAACCCTCTGGCAGCGGGACAGACGCGGCCACGGCTGCGTCGAGCCCATTCGTCATGCGCCTCCGGGAGGCGCTCAGTAGCGTCGAATCCGAAGCGAGAATCCTGAAGGCCGAGGAGCAGCGCCTCCGCGCCGCCATTGCTGTCTACCAATCCCGGGTCGAGAACACCCCCAAGCGCGAGCAGGAATTTCAAGAGGTCTCCCGGGATTACGAGACGACGAAGCAGCTGTATGAGTCGCTGACAAAGCGCTACGAGGCGGCACAGCTCTCCGGAAACATGGAGCAGCGACAGAAGGGTGAGCAGTTTCGAATTCTGGACTCGGCCGTCCCCTCCGACATCCCGGCCGCGCCGAACCGATTCAGGCTGCTCGTCATGAGTCTCGTCCTCTCGCTGGGCCTCGCGGCCGGGGCGCTGATGCTCGCCGAGACGCTCGATACTTCGTTTCACTCAGCGGACGAGCTCCGGGAGTTCACGCTCGTCCCGGTGCTTGCGAGCGTTCCCAGGATCGTGACCGAGCTGGACCGCCACCGCGAGCAACGGCGGTTCCGACTAGCGGCGGCCGGGGCGATGCTCGGGTTGGTCTTGATCGCTGGTATCTCCTACTTCGTCGGCCACGGCAACGAGCTGCTCGTCCAGATGCTCGCCCGGGGCGGGAGCTGAGACCGCGATGCTTCCCAATCTCGCTTTCTTCGGTCTAGAGCAAGCGCCCTTCAATCCCACTCCTGATCCGCGCTTTCTCTACTCGTCCCCCGGGCATCGAGAAGCCCTCGCCCAGCTCCTGTACGGCGTCCAGGAGCACAAAGGTTTCATCCTCATGACTGGCGAGATCGGAACGGGGAAGACCACCCTGCTACGCACCCTGCTCAGCCGCCTGGATAGCCAAACGGCATCCGCGTTCGTCTTCGATATGACCCTGCCGTTCGAAGGGATTCTCGAATACATGCTCGAAGACTTCGGTGTCGCTGAGCCGGGCGAGTCCCACGTCCAGCGACTCATCACACTGAAGAACTTCCTGATCGAGAGGCGGCTCGCCGGCCAGAACGCCGTGCTGGTCCTCGACGAGGCGCAAAATCTGGACCTCCACGCCCTCGAGCAGATCCGACTCCTCTCGAACGTCGAGACTCACGCGGAGAAACTGCTTCAGATCCTGCTGGTGGGTCAGCCGGAGCTCCTGGACAAGCTGGACCGGCCCGAGCTACGCCAACTGAAGCAGCGCATCGGACTCCGCTGCCGCATCGCACCTCTCACACCAGAGCAGACCCGCGACTACGTCCGCACCCGACTCCGGGTCGCCGGGGCCAGGGACCTCGGGCTCTTCTCCGATGAAGCGATCGCGCGAATCGCCGAGTATTCGGGTGGGATCCCGCGCCTCATCAATACGGTCTGCGACCATTGCCTGCTCATCGGCTATGCGGACCAGATCCGGCGAATCGATCGTAAGATCGTCGAAGAAGCCGTCGCGTACTTCGAGCAGGGCGAGCGCCGACCGCGGAAGACTCGGCGCCTGGTCCACACCTGGCGCGAGAGGTCCGCCCGTTGGCGCTGGTCCGCGGTCGGCGTCATGCTCGTGGGAAGCGTGGGGGCGCTGATGGTCGCGCACCGCGACGAGCTTCGGCGAATCCTCGACCTCTCCGCCGCCACTCTTTCCGAGCTTACGCACGCCGTGAGCAGCTTCATCAGGTCATGAGCAAATTCTTCAAGGCGCTCGAGCAGGCTGACCGGGACCGTGCGGTTCAGCAAGGTGGCGCGCCCGAACCGGTGGCCACGCCGCCCCCCTCAGCCCCCGAAGTCCAGGTCGCCCCCGAAGTCCAGGTCGTTGAACCGATGGGACTCCAGGCACCACCGTCGAATTCGCCCGATAGCGTAGACGACCGTCTGGTTAGCCTGCTCGCCCCGGCCGCCTTCGAGGCCGAACAGTACCGCGCCCTGCGCCATACCATCGAACAGCTCCACAAGTCGCGCGACCTCAGCATCGTGGCCGTCTCGAGCCCGGGCGTAGGCGACGGAAAGAGTACGACGGCGGTCAATCTGGCCGGTGCGCTGGCCCAGGCGAAGGACGCACGCGTGCTCCTCGTGGACGCCGATCTCCGCCGTCCCTCCCTGTCCAAGCTCCTCGCGCTCGGCAGCTCGGATGCCCCCGGCCTGGTCAACCTGATCCTCGACTCCAATCTCACGCTGGAGCGCGTCGCCCGACCGCGTCCTCCGTTTGACCTGTCAGTGATCTCAGCTGGGAATATCCCGCCAAGTCCCTATGAGATCCTGAAGTCGCCGCGGTTCGGCCAGCTTCTCGAGGAGGCGCGCCGCCGCTACGACTACGTCGTGGTGGACGCGCCGCCGCTATGCCCCGTCCAGGATTGCCGCGTCATCGCTCATTGGGTGGACGGCTTCCTTCTCGTGGTGGCGGCCCACCACACGCCACGCCGTCTGGTGAGCGAGGCACTCAACGTGGTGGAGCGGGGCAAGATGCTCGGCATCGTCTTCAACGGGGACGATCAGCCGCCCTCGAGCTTCTACGGGTACTACGGTCATTACGGCGTACGCCCGCACACGGCCCCCAGCTCGCCCAACGGCCACAACCGGGGCCGACTGGGCCGGGCTGTCAACCGGATGGGGCAGATGCTCCAGCGCCGGCGTAGAGGGAAGCGGTGAGCCTCATCATCGTGGAGGGGGCGGCGCTCTTCGCTGCTGTCTGTGCCGCGGTCTTCCTCTGGGGGAGCCCACTCCTGCTGGATTGGCTCGACGCGGTGACATTCGTCGGACAGGCGGCCGCGCTTTCGCTCTGCTGCATCGTGGCCTTCTATTACCACGACCTTTACGACCTCAGCGTCGTACGGAGCTTCAGCCAATTTGCGACGCGGCTGCTTCAGAGCGTTGGAGTCGCCCTGGTCCTCCTCGCCGGCTTCTACACCCTCTTCCCGGACATGCGGCTGGGGAGCGGTGCCCTCGTCCCGAGCCTGCTGGTTGTCGTGGGGCTGTTGCTTCCCATCCGCGGCGTGGGCTATGCCGTGATGCGGCGCCGTGCCTTCGCCGACCGGGTGCTCATCCTCGGTACGGGCCCGCTGGCGCGAAAGCTCATCAAGGAGATCGAGGCCCGACCCCACTACCGCTACCAGATCGTCGGCGTGGCCGACGACCGCCAGGTCGGGACCGACGAGCCGATCAAGTACCCCCTGCGCGGGCCGCTCGAGCACCTCGACAAGATCGTCGACGAATTGAAGGTCGACCGCGTGATCGCGGCCCTAGCCGAGCGGCGGGGGCAGATGCCCATGCGGCAACTCCTCGAAGCCGAGGCCCGAGGCATTCTCGTCGAGGACGGGATGGCGACGTATGAGCAGTTCACCGGCAAGCTCGCCATCGAGGCCTTGTCCCCGTCCTTTCTCGTCTTTTCCCGGGGGTTCAGGAAGACGCGGCGCCAGCTCGCCATCCGCCGCGTCGTGAGCCTGCTTGGTGCCGCAGCCGCGTTGTTGATCACGGCGCCACTGCTCGCCCTGTTCGCGCTCGCCATCAGGCTCGACTCCCGAGGTCCGGCCCTTTTCATACACAATCGGGTTGGCTACCGTGGGCGGCCGTTCCGACTGTTCAAGTTTCGGACCATGCACGGGCAGCCAGTCCATAACGAAGATTCGGTCTGGCACCGCGACGACCAAGCCCGAATCACACGGGTCGGGCGCTGGCTGCGCACGCTACGGCTCGATGAGTTGCCCCAGCTCTGGAACATTCTCAGGGGAGACATGGACCTGGTCGGGCCGCGTCCTGAGCTCGTGGAGAACGTGCATGTCATGGCGGAGATGATTCCCTATTACTCCCTCCGGCACGTCATCCGGCCGGGGCTCACGGGTTGGGCTCAGGTGCGCTACGGCTACTCGGTGAGCCTCGAGCAGGTCACCGAGAAGATGCGCTACGATCTCTTCTACATCAAGCACATGTCGTTCTGGCTCGACGCCCGCATCCTGGTGGACACCGTGAAGATCGCGCTCCTCGGCCGTGGAGCGCAGTAGCCGCTCGCATGAGTCCTGCCACGTACGTCTTCTGGGGGTCGTTTCTTCTGGTCGCCCACACCTACCTCCTCTATCCCATCGTGCTCTTCCTGGCCTACTCGCTCGTGCAGATACGTCGGGATTGGCAGTATCTGCGATTCCGGCGTGACAGTCGCTCGCCAGCCCAAAACGCGCTACATCTCCCGCCCG
>DATJFY010000010.1:0-39427 GCA_035495415.1 Verrucomicrobiia bacterium | reverse complement strand
GTCAGGAACGCCGCGTTCGGATAGCGGCGCTGGACCTCGAAGCCGAGCACGTCGCAGTAGAAGCGCACGCTGCGATCGACGTTGCCGACCCACAACACGAGATGCTGCAGGCGCTTGAGACCGAGGCTCACGATGTCCCGTCCGGGTAGTCGATGCTGACCGTGATGGCCACGCAGGCGATCAGCGTATCGGAGCCCGGGACGCGCAGGCCGCCCGCCACCGGCGTCACCGTCACCTCGCCGTGCGGCAGCTCCTTGCGCACGCGCTCGACGTCCACCGCGGCGGGGTCGGGCACGCCCACCGTCACCGCGACGAGCATCTTACCGCCCTTGGCGCGCGCATCCGCGAACAGCGGCAGGCTCGAATGGCGGATGGCGTCGGAGACCGCGCGGCACGCCGCTTTCGTGCCGTCGAGGCCGTGCACATCCACGCCCATGCCGAACTCGAACACCATCGGCTTCGCGGTCATGTGCGCAGCCCCGGCATCGAGAACTTCGCCTGCTCGAGCTGGCCGACGAGCGCTCCGCTCTGCTCGCCGGTGAGGGCCACCAGCGGCGGACGCACGGTGCGCCAGGCCTCCTGCCCGCTCCAGTGCGCGACGGCGGCCTTGAGCGCGGGGATCATGGGGAACTTCGCGAAGATCCCGCGGATCTCGTCCAGGCGCGCCTGCTGCGCGTCGGCGCCCGCGGCGGTCCAGGTGTCGTAGAGCCGCGCGATGGCCGCCGGGTTCACGTTGGCCGTGGCGCTGATGCAGCCGGCCCCACCGTGCCGCATCCCCTGCAGCAGGAACGTCTCGGCGCCGGGGAACACGTCGAAGCCGCCCCGGGCGAAGGCGTCCAGAAACGCCTGCGTGTTCTTCCAGTCGCCGCCGCTGTCCTTCATGCCGGCCACCTGCTGCGGATAGGCCTTCAGCAGCCGCTCGACCAGGCCGAGCGTGATCGGCACCTGGGCCACCGGCGGGATGTGATAGAGGTACACGCGCAGCCGCGATTCCCCCACCCGCTCGATGATCTCGGCGAAGTTGCGGAACAGACCGTCGTCGCTCACGCCCTTGTAGTAGAAGGGCGGCAGCATCAGCACGCCGCCGCAGCCGAGCTTGACGGCGTGCGCCGTCATCCGCACCGAGTCGGTCAGCGCACAGTGGCCGGTGCCCGGCATCATCCGCGCCGGGTCCAGGCCGCTGCCCACCAGCCGGTCGAGGAGCTCGATCTTCTCGTCGACGGAGATGGAATTGGCCTCGGAGTTGGTCCCGAACACGGCCAGGCCGACGTTCTGCGATAGCAGCCACCGGCACTGGCGCACGAAGCGCTCGGGATCGGGGGCGAGGTCGGCCTTGAACGGCGTGACGACGGGCGACAGGACGCCTTTGATCCGCTGGGTGTCGTTCATGCGGGATAGGCTACCATGCGGCCCATGACGGCACAGACCCTCAAGATCGACCACGCCCGGTACGTGCTCACCCTCGACGCCCAGCGGCGCATCATCCAGGACGGCGCCGTCCTCATCGAGAACGGCCGCGTGGCCCGCGTGGGCAAGGCCGCCGAGCTGGCCTCGGCCGGCGCGGACCGGGTGATCGACGGCCGCCACATGGTGGTGACGCCGGGCTTCGTCAACGGCCACATGCACATCTCCTATGCGCACGCCGTCCGCGGCATCTTCCCCGACGACGTCGGCAGCCCGCTGCCGCAGGTGTTCAAGCTGCAGATGGCGATGACGGAGGAGGAGGAGTACCACACGACGCTGCTCGGGCTCGTGGAGCTCGTGAAGAACGGCACGGTGTGCTTCGTGGACCCCGGCAGCACCAAGTATCCGGACGCGTGTCTGCAGGCCTACGAGGATGCCGGCATCCGCGTCATCCTGGGCGAGTGCGTGACCGATCGCGAGGCGCCGTTCCCCCTGCCGCGCTATCCCGCGGCCGAGGCGATCGACAAGACCTCGGCGTTCCTCAAGCGGTGGAACGGCCGGCTGAACGGCCGCATGCGCGCGTGGGTCATGCCGTTCTCTGCCGAGACGTGCAGCGCCGATCTGCTGAAGGCGCTCAAGCGCCTGGCCGACGAGCACAGCACGTTCCTGACGCTGCACTTCAACAGCGGCGTGAAGGCGCGCGCGGACTACCAGGAGCACGGCGCCGGCAGCCCGACGGCGTACCTCGACTCGCTCGGGCTGCTCGGCCCGAACGTCTGCCTGGCCCACGTGCTCGGGATCGACGACATCGAGATCGACCTCATGGCCCGCGCCGGCAGCACGGCGGCGATGTGCCCGGTGACCGCGGCGAAGGGCGCGCGCGGCGCCGGCCAGCTCGGCCGCCTGCCCGAGCTGGTGGCCAAGGGCGTCAAGGTGGCGCTCGGCTGCGACTCCCCGAACAACTCCAACCACCTCGACATCCTGCGCGCGCTCAACATGGCGGCCATCCAGTACAAGGACGCGCGCCAGGACATGGCGCAGATCCCGGCGGAGACCGCGCTCGAGCTGGGGACGCGGCTCGGCGCGGCGGCGATGGGCCTCGGCGACGAGACGGGCGTGATCGCGGCGGGGCGGCGGGCGGATCTGGTCCTCTTCGACACGCAGCGGCCGGAATGGCAGGCGATCTGGAACCCGGTCAACAACCTCGTCTACAACGCCGACGGACGCAGCGTGCACACCGTGGTGATCGACGGGCGAGTGGTGGTCGACGCCTACCGCCAGACCTTCGTCGACGAGCGGCGACTCTACGGCACCGTCCAGGAGATCGGTGAGCGGCTGCAGGCGCGGACGGGCATCACGTTCCCGCCCTCCAGGTGGCCGATCATCTGA
This sequence comes from Verrucomicrobiia bacterium, assembly GCA_035495415.1. Taxonomy (GTDB): domain Bacteria; phylum Methylomirabilota; class Methylomirabilia; order Rokubacteriales; family CSP1-6; genus DASRWT01. The sequence continues at coordinate 36,634 of DATJFY010000010.1, read as the reverse complement.
GGGTCGCCGCGCGCGGCGTCTTGTCGGTTTTCGCCGGCTCCTGCTAATCTTGAGGGGCCGTGGCTGACGAAGTGCCTCCGACCGACGTGCCGTCGCCGTCCCCCGCCCCGACTGGCGCGGCCGAGGGCGGCCTCGTCGCCTGGATCCGGCACCCCTACCTGCCCCACGCGCAGGCCGCGGTGGGCCTGCTCGCCGGCGTGCTCTCCATCGGCGGCTTCGTCTACTCGTATCTCTGGGCGACCGCGCCGGTGCCGCCCACGAGCGGCGACGTGGCCGTGATGGCGCTCGATGCGCGCACGGAGAAGCCCATCCCCGACGCCACGCTGGAAGTGCTGACGGTGAAGGACGCCCTCGTGACCACGCTCGCCCCCGATGCGAATGGGCGGGCGCGCCAGACCATCAAGGAAGGGAACTACCGCCTCCGCGCCAGCCACGCGGGCTACGCGACCGAGGTCCGGCAGATTCACGTGATCGGCGGGAACACCGCCGAGCTGCGCGTGCGCTTGACCCCGCGACCGGCGAAGCCGCCGACCGCGACGGCTCCTGCGGGGTCCGCCCCGTCCGGCGGGGCCACCGCGACCAGGAGCCCGTCCCCCGCCTCCTCGTCGACCTCCGAGGTCGGCAAGGTCGTGGACGAGAGCGTGAACGCGGTGAAGAAGATCTTCCGCTAGATCGCCTCGCCGATCGCCTTCACCCCGCCCGGATTGTCGAGCGACGAGAGATCGCCCGGCTCCTTGCCCAGATAGGTCGCGCGGATCACCCGGCGCATGATCTTCGCGCTCCGCGTCTTGGGCAGCTCGCGCGCGAACAGCACGCGCTCGGGCTTGATGGCCTTGCCCATGTGGTGGATCACCCGCTCGACCAGCGCTTCGCGTAGAGGCTCGGACGGGACCTGACCGGGACGTAGCACGGCGAAGCACACCACCGTCTCGCCCTTGATCTCGTGGGGAATGCCGATGGCCGCGGCCTCGGCGACGGCGGGGTGGCCCACCAGCACCGACTCGACCTCGGCGGGGCCCACGCGCTTGCCCGCGATCTTCAGCGTGTCGTCCGAGCGACCGTGCACGAACCAGAAGCCGTCGGCGTCGACGTAAGCCCAGTCGCCGTGCGTCCACACGTTGCGCCAGCGTGACCAGTAGGTCTCCTCGTAGCGCGCGGGATCTTGCCAGAAACCCTTGGTCATGCCGGGCCAGGGCCGCGTGATGACGAGCTCGCCCACCTGCTCCCGCACCGGCGTGCCGTCGTCCCCGAATACCTCGGCCGCCATGCCGGGGATGGGGCCGGCGAAGGAGCACGGCTTGATGGGCGCGTTGGGGAAGCAGGAGAGGATCCCGCCCGAGATCTCGGTGCCCCCGGTGTAGTTGATGATGGGCACGCGGCCGGCGCCGATGGCGTCGAAGAGCCAGCGGTAGGGCTCGGGATTCCACGGCTCCCCGGTGGAGATCGATACGCGCAGCGACGAGCGATCGTGCTTCTTCACCCACTCGTCGCCGTGGGGCATGAGCGCCCGCACCGCGGTGGGCGAGATCCCGAGATGCGTGACCCGCTGCCGCGCGACCAGGGCCCAGAGACGATCGGGCTGCGGGTAGTCCGGCGTGCCCTCGAAGAGCACCGCAGTGGCGCCGAGCAGCAGCGAGCCCGTGATCAGCATGGGCCCCATGAGCCAGCCGAGATCGGTCACCCAGAACACGCGGTCGCCCGTTCCGATGTCCATGCAGTAAGCGAAGTCGTGCGCGTTCTTGATCCCGAAGCCGCCGTGGGTGAGCACGGTGCCCTTCGGCTTTCCCGTGGTGCCCGAGGTGTAGATGATGAGCGCGGGATGATCGGCGGCCACCGCGAGCGCGGCGCAGTTTGCCGACTCGCGCGCCACCAGCTCGTGCCACCAGTGGTCCCGGTCGGCGGTGAACGGAACATTGCCAGTCAGGCGACGCTGGACGACGACATGTCGCACAGAGGGCGAGGATGCGACCGCCTCGTCCGCGGTCTGCTTCATGGTCACGATGCCGCCCCGGCGGTAGAAGCCGTCGGCGGTGATGAGCACCTTGGCGTCGCAGCCTTGCAGCCGCGCCGCCACCGCCTGGGCGCCATAGCCGGAGAAGCACGGCGTGTACACCGCGCCGATGCGGGTCACCGCGAGGATCGCGATCACCGCCTCCGGGCTCATGGGGAGAAACACCCCGACGGTGTCGCCCGCCGCCACCCCGAGGCGGCGCAGGGCATTCGCCAGGCGATTCACCTCGGCGGTCAGCGCGGCGTAGGTCAGCGTCCGCACCTCGGCCTGCTCCGACTCCCAGATCACCGCCGTCTCTGTGCCGCGGCCTGCTGCAATATTCCGGTCGAGGCAGTTCGCAGTGAGATTCGTCTCGCCGCCCGGGAACCACTGCGGCCAGGCGATGCCGCGCGAGGCATCGAGCACGCGCGAGTAGGGGCGGGTGAACGCCCAGCCGAGGTCGCGCACCACCGCGTCCCAGTACCACTCGGGATCGGCGATCGAGCGCGCGTGGAGCGCGGCGAGGGAGTCGAAGCCGTGCGCGGCCATGAAGCGGCCGATGCGGGTTTGGCCGGCGACGGCGGGGTCGGGGCGCCAGACGATCTCGTCGAGGCTCATGCCGGTCATTTTACTGTAAGCTCCGCCGGGGAGGAGACCCGCCATGGCGATCAGGATCGAGACCCAGGGCCCGGTGACCACCGTCATCATGGACCGGCCGGACGCGCGCAACGCCGTCGACGGCCCGAGCGCGCGGGCGCTCGCCGACGCGTTCCGCGCCTTCGACGCCGACCCGGCGCAGCGGGTCGCCGTGCTCTGGGGCGCCGGCGGCACCTTCTGCGCGGGCGCCGACCTCAAGGCCTTCGGCACCGGCAACGGCCTTCGCGTCGAGCCGGACGGCGACGGCCCCATGGGCCCCACGCGCATGCTGCTCGACAAGCCGGTGATCGCCGCGGTGTCCGGCTACGCGGTGGCCGGCGGGATCGAATTGGCGCTATGGTGCGATCTTCGTGTGATGGAGGAGACGGCGACGTTCGGCGTATTCTGCCGGCGCTGGGGCGTGCCGCTGCTCGACGGCGGCACCGTGCGCCTCCCGTGGCTGATCGGGCTCAGCCGCGCGCTGGATTTGATCCTCACCGGACGGCCCGTCGACGCCAACGAGGCGCTCGCGATCGGGCTGGCCAATCGCGTGGTCCCCGCCGGGAAGGCGCGCGAGGAGGCCGAGGCGCTGGCGCGCGCGCTCGCCGAGCTGCCCCCGCTCTGCCTGCGGAGCGACCGTCGCTCCGCGCACGAGAGCATGAGCCTGGACCTTCCGGCCGCGCTCGCGCGCGAGTACGAGCTCGGCCGCGTCACGCGCGATTCCGGCGAGAGCCGCGACGGCGCGCTTCGCTTCGCCGCCGGCGAGGGGCGCCACGGGGCGCCGGCGCCTGCGCGCTAGTCGCGCTGCTCGACGCGCAGCTCGGTCACGAGCAGCCGCGTGACCTTCAGGTTCCGAATCTCCAGATCCTGTATGCGCCCGTGGCGCACCCACAGGCGGCCGACGATGAGCCGGCTGATCGCGAGCGCGCCCAGCGCGAGAGCCCCGAGCGCGAGCGCGCCGAAAGCGGCCGCGCCGGTGGCGAGGGCGCCCGACATCTCGGCGCCGCTCGCGCTGGAGCCGATGGCCTGGTGGCGGACGCGGAGCTGCCGCACCGCGCGGAGGGGGCCCGCGGGACGTCCGGTCGGCATGGGCGGATGGGAGTAGAGCGGGCGGTCGATGGAATCCATGGGCTCGTTCCTCTCAGGCATAGTGGGGCGCGCAGCCTTCGGGTTTGCGGATGCGCTTCGTGGACGCGGGATGAGTGTGGAGCTTCTCGGCGGGGCGGCGGGGGCGCGCCACGAGCTCGCCCCCACAGTTGGGACAGAGACCGCCGAGCACACCCTCGGCGCAGGCGCGGCAGAACGTGCACTCGAATGAGCAGATGACGGCGTCGGGCGTGCCCGGCGGCAGATCGCGATCGCAGCACTCACAGTTGGGTCGAAGCTCGAGCATGACATTCCTCCTCGCGGGGCCGGGGCTCAGCGCAGCGGCTTGTTGAGCTGAATGGTGTAGTCGCCGAATCCGAGGCTTCGGTAGAGCCGGGCCGCCGCCTCGTTGCGGGCGAGGACGCCCACGCGGAGCGCCTTCGCGCCCTTGCCCCGCGCGAAGGCCACCGCGTGCTCCAGCAAAGCACGCCCGAGGCCACGCCGCCGGTAGGCGGGCAGCATTACCAGATCCGACACATACGCATACGCCTGACTCTCGTCGGGCTCGGGGACCACGCGGGCCAGCACGCCGACGAAGCCGACCACGGTGCCGTCCTCCTCGGCCACGAACACGCGGCCCAGCGACTCGTCGCAGCGCCGGAGCATGTGGGCGAGGTACCGGTCGGCCATCTCCTCGCCCTTCGGCAGCGTCGGCTCGAGCCCGCGCTCGAAGTCCTGGAGCTCCACCACGCAGGTCCGCAGAGCCTTCCGGTCGCGCAGCGCATCGTACTCGCGGATCATCGGCCGGACTCGCGGATCTCCATCGACGCGATCCGATCCCCTTCGACGGCGTACAGGTGATGGACCACCGTGTCCTTGAGGACGGCGCCCTGGAGGTCGCGGACCACCTGCCGGACCTCCACGTCCACGCGGCCGTCGGCGGTGGCTGTGAAGCGGGAGGGCTCCACCGAAGGATCGATCAGGGTCCACTGGCGGGTCCAGTAGTTGCGCACCGCCGCGTGGCCCCGTAGGGTGCCGCCCTCCATGCCGTTGGGCCAGATCACGTCAGGGGTCATGAGCGCGAGCGCGCCCGCGACGTCGCGCGCGTTGAAGGCCGCGTAGGCGGCGCGGAGCACCGCTTCGGCCTTCACTGCAGGACCTCGTCGGCGCGCGCAATGAGGGATTGCGGGAGCGTAACGCCGAGCGCGCGGGCGGTCCTGGCGTTCAGGACCAGCTCGTACCTCCGGACCAACTCCACGGGAAGATCGGCGGGCCGAGCGCCCTTGAGGACGCGATCGACGTAGCCGGCGGCCAGCCGGTGCGCCTCGGAGAAGCTCGGGCCATACGTCATGAGGAGGCCGTGCTCGGCGTACTCCCTGGGACCGCTCAGCGTCAGCAGGCGGTGCTTGACACCCAGCTCGGCGAGCTGGGCCATGTTCCCTCCGAAGATTGGATCTCCCACGACGAGGAGCGCGTCCACGTGCTGCCCGGCGACCGTTGCGAAGGCGCGATCGAACGCGTCGGGGCTGCGCACCTCGACGATCTGGAGCCCGATCTTGAGCCTCTTCGCCGCCGCGCGCACCTCGCCGACCGCCTGTTTCTGGTACACGGTGTTGGCGGGGTTCCACAGCACGCCCACCCGCGAGGCCTTCGGCCGGAGCTCGCGCAGGAGCTCGAACTGCTTGCCGACGACCTCGGCGGAGGCGCTGGCCGTGCCGGTGACGTTCGCGCCAGGACGGGCGAAGCCCGCGACGAGCCCGGACCCCACGGGATCGCTCACCGCGATCATGACGATGGGAATGGTCCCGGTCGCCTTCTTCGCGGCCAGCGAGGCCTGGGTCACCACCGCGGCGATCACGTCGACCTTGAGCCCGACCAGCTCCGCGGCCAAGGCGGGCAGGCGATCGAACTCGCCTTCCGCGCTCCGGTACTCGAGGATCAGATTACGACCTTCCGTGTAGCCGAGTCGCGCGAGCTCCCGCCGGAAGCTCTCGTCGCGGGATGGGAGTGCGCTGGGGGTGAGGTAGCCCACGCGGTAGACCTTCGCCGGCGTCTGGGCGGCGACCAGTCCCGCCACGCCGGCGAGCACCATCCCCGCGAGCACCGCCAGCTTCCAGCGCCGCCCGAGCATGGGACCAACGATACCGAATCGCTTGGCAGATGACCATGGCCGTGCGATACTGGCTCCGTTCTCGAAACGACTCGGTGAGTCCGAACGGCGGTTTTCCCCCGGCAAATCCCCCCGTTCTCTTGTTCACGCCGGACACATACGTAGCGCGGTTCCCTGCCCGGCGCCCGCTCGATCGAGGTCCCATGTCCATGTCATTTGCTGCCCTGAATCTCCACCCCACCCTGCTACGCGCCGTCGAGGCCCTCGGCTTCGCCACGCCCACGCCCATCCAGCGCGAGGCCATCCCGCCGGCGCGCGCGGGGCGCGACGTGCTCGCCTGCGCCATGACCGGCAGCGGCAAGACCGCCGCCTTCCTTCTGCCCATCGTCGAGCGGCTGATGACGAAGCCGCGCGGGATCACGCGCGCCCTCGTCATCGCGCCCACGCGCGAGCTGGCCGCGCAGATCGAGGCCGATTTGCGCGACCTCGCCCGCTTCACCCCGGTACGGGGCGCTGCGGTGTTCGGAGGCGTCGGCATGGGCCCGCAGGAGACCGCCCTCCGGCGCGGGGTCGACGTGATCGTCGCCACGCCCGGCCGCTTGCTCGACCACATGCAGTACCCCTACGCGCGCCTCGATGGCCTCGAAGTCCTCGTGCTGGACGAGGCGGACCGCATGCTCGACATGGGCTTCCTCCCCGACATCCGCCGCATCCTCGGGCGGCTGCCGCGGCAGCGGCAGACCCTGCTGTTCTCGGCCACCATGCCCGCGCCGATCGCCGCGCTCGCACGGGAGTTCCTCCGCGACGCCCTCCCCATCAACCAGGAGCGCAAGGCCGCGCCGGCCACCGGCATCACGCATGCGGTGTATCCGGTGGCGCAGGAAACGAAGAGCGCTCTCCTCCAGGCGTTGCTCAATGGCGATGACCTGCGGAGCGTCCTCGTGTTCACGCGGACCAAGCACCGGTGTAACCGCCTGGCGGAGCAGCTCATGCGGGCCGGCGTCCCAACCGAGCGCATCCACGGCAACCGGAGCCAAGGCCAGCGCACGATTGCGCTCGACGCGTTCAAGCACGGCAAGGCGCGGGTGCTGGTCGCCACCGACATCGCGGCGCGCGGCATCGACATCGACGAGCTGTCGCACGTGGTGAACTTCGACGTGCCCCACGTCGCCGAGGACTATATCCACCGCGCCGGCCGGACCGCGCGGGCGGGCGCTATCGGTGAGGCGGTGACCTTCGTCGCCCCCGACGAGATGGGCGATCTCCGGGCCATCGAGCGCGCCCTCGGGGGCCCGCTCCCGCGGCGCACGCTCGAAGGCTTCAACTATTCGAGCCGACCCACCGAAAAGCTCGAAGTGCCGCTGGCGAGCCGGATCGCGGCCATCCGGTCCCGGCGGTCAGACGAGCGGGCCCGCGCCCGGGCGAATGCCGCCCGCCGGGCCGGAAGTCAGGTCGGGAGCCAGCGGGGGCGGTAACCCGCCCCCCGGGCTTTGTAGGTCCGATCCCGAGCTTGGAGGGTAAAATCAGGTAACTATCTAAAAATATGAGCTAGGAACCGTGGCCTCGGCATTGCATTTTCTAGGATGCAGGAGGACACAGGGACCATGTCTGGCTCAGAGGTACCGTCCGGAGCCCGCATTCTGGTAGTGGATGACGAGGCGCCCCTCGCGGCGCTGATGGCCGACATCCTCTCGGAGGATGGGCATACCGTGGACATCGCGGTCAACGGTCTGGCCGCCCTGGCCCGCGTGGAGCGCGGCGCTTACGATCTGATCCTGACCGATCTCCGCATGCCGGAGCTCGACGGGCCGGGCCTGTACCGCGAGCTCGAGCGCCGGCGGCCCGACCTGGCGCGTCGCATCGCCTTCGTCACGGGCAGCGCGCAGTCGGTGGGGATGGAGCACTTCCTCGAGAAGACGGGCGCGCCCATCCTCTACAAGCCGTTCCGCATCCAGGATCTGCAGAAGCTCGTCCGCGACCTGCTCGAGCGCTAACGGCGCTTGGCGCGCGTAGTACGATGCGGGCATGCGCTGGGCCCGCGTCGGCATCGTGCTGATGCTCCTCGCCGCGCCCGCCGTGGCGCAGCACACGCCGATCACCCTGCCGGCCGGCTTTCACCTGGAGGTCTTCGCCCGCGACGTCCCCGGCGCGCGGTTCATGACGCTGGATCCGAACGGCACCATCCTCCTCTCCCAGCCGCGTCAGAGCCGCGTGGTCGCTCTGCCCGACGCCAATGGTGACGGCCGCACCGACCGCGTGGTCACGGTGGTGGAGGGCCTGAACCGGCCCCACGGGCTCGCCTTCAAGGACGGCGCCCTCTATGTGGCCGAGACGGGCCGCGTGGTCCGCCTCCGCTACGACGCCGCGACGCTCAAGGCGAGCGATCCCCGGCCCATCGTGGCGAACCTCCCCCCGAGTGGGAATCACTGGACGCGCACCATCGTCTTCGCCCCCGACGGGCGGCTCTTCGTGTCGATCGGGTCGTCGTGCAACATCTGTCGCGAGTACGAAGCGCGGCGCGCCGCCATCGTGCGCTACGAAGCCGACGGATCCGGGGAGCGGCTCTTTGCCACCGGGCTCCGCAACGCGGTGGGCCTCGCCTTCGTGCCCGGCACGAGCACGCTCTGGGCCACCGTGAACGAGCGCGACTGGAAGGGCGACGATCTGCCGCCGGAGTACGTGACCGAGGTGAAGGAGGGCGGCTTCTACGGCTGGCCCGAGTGCTTCGTGGCGGCCAAGAACGTCGTGGTGGACGACCGCGCCGCGAGCGATCGCTGCCAGAAGGTCACGCTGCCCACGGTGGAGGTGCAGGCGCATTCCGCCCCCCTCGGCATGGCGTTCTACACGGGGCAGCAGTTCCCGGCCGAGTATCGCGGGAGTCTCTTCGTCGCGTATCACGGCTCGTGGAACCGCGCGGTGCCCACGGGCTACAAGGTCGTGCGCATCCCCTTCGCGAACGGCCAGCCGTCCGGGCCGGCGACGGACTTTGCCACCGGCTGGCTGGCCGGCAATCGCCAAGTCGAGGGACGGCCCGTCGACGTGCTCGTGGGCCGGGACGGCGCGCTCTACGTCTCCGACGATCACACGGGCGCGGTGTACCGGGTGACCTACCGGCCGTAGCGTTACGGGGCGAGCCGCACCACCATCTTGCCGAGGTTGTCACCGGTGAAGAGGCCCATGAAGGCCTTCACGGCGTTGTCGATCCCCTCCACCATCGTCACTTCGTGCTTGATCTTGCCGGCGCGCACCCAGCCGCCCACCTCGGCGAGGAAGGCGGGATACGTATCGAAGTGGTCGGAGATGATGAAGCCCTGCATGAGCACGCGATTACCCACCATGTTCATCATGGAGCGCGGCCCGGGCTCCGGCGTCTCGAGGTTGTACTGCGAGATCATGCCGCAGAGGGGGATGCGCGCGAAGGGGTTCACCAGCCGGAGCACGGCGTCCAGCATCGCGCCGCCCACGTTCTCGAAATAGACGTCCACGCCCTGCGGACAGGCGGCGCGGAGCGCCTCGAAGAGATCGGGCGCCTTCCGGTAGTTGATGGCGGCGTCGGCGCCGAGCTCCTTGGTGAGCCAGGCGCACTTCTCGTCGCTGCCCGCGGTGCCCACTACCCGGAGGCCCAGGATCTTGCCCATCTGCACCACCAGCGAGCCGGTGGCGCCCGCCGCGCCCGACACCACGAGGGTCTCGCCCGCCTTGGGCTTGCCGATCTCCTTGAGGCCATACCAGCCGGTGAAGCCCGGCACGCCGAGCACGCCGAGATAGGCGGGCAGCGGCAGCGCGCGATCGAGCACGCTGAGCCCCTCGCCGTCGGACACGAAGTACTCGCGCCAGCCGAGCATGCTCGACACGACGTCACCCACCTTCAGCGTGGGATGGGAGGACTTCACCACCTGCCCCACCGCGCGGCCGTCGGCGGGCTGACCCACCTCCCAGGGCTTGGCGTACGAGCGGCGGTCGTTCATGCGGCCGCGCATGTAGGGATCCACCGACATGTAGAGGTTCTTGACCAGCACCTCGCCCGGCCCCGGATCGCCGACCGAAACCTCGACGAGCTTGAAGTCGCTCGGCTTGGGCGCGCCGGAGGGCCGGGCGGCGAGGAGCACCTGGCGGCTCGTGGTCGGCACCGCCGCCTCCTCTACACCACCGCGGACATGCCGCCGTCGAAGTTGATGGCGGTGCCCGTGACGTAGGACGCGCGGTCCGAGACGAGGAACGCCACGAGGTCGCCGAACTCCTCGGCGTGCGCCACGCGCCCGACCGGGATCCGCTTGGCCAGCTCCTTGTAATGGCCCTCGAGATCGCCGTCCTTGGCGCGGCGGTCGATCTGGGCGCTGCGCACGAGGCCGATGCAGATCGTGTTCACGAGGATCTTGTCGGCGGCGTACTCGTGGGCGAGCGACTTGGTGAGGTTGATCCCCGCCGCCCGCGACACGCTGGTGGGGAGCGAGCGCGGGGCCGGGGTCTTCCCGCCCACCGTGGTCACGTTCACGATGCGCCCGCCGCCCCGCCGCTTCATGATCGGGATGACCTGACGGCAGAAGCGGATCGCCCCCATGACTTTCAGCTCAAAGTCTTCATGCCACGTCTCGTCCTCGACCTTCTCGAAGGCGGCTGCCGCCGAGGTGCCGGCATTGTTGAGGAGGATGTCCACCCCGCCCCACTGCGCGTTGGTGGCCCGCACGACGTTCTCGATGTCCGCCGCCTTGGTCGCGTCGGCGGGAATGGCGAGGACGTCACCGCCCGTCGCCTTGCGGATTCCCTGCGCCGCGGCCTCCAGCACGTCCTTGCGTCGAGCGCAGATGGTCACCTTCGCGCCCTCGCGCGCGAGGCGCTCCGCCGCCGCGCGCCCCAGCCCTTCGCTGCCGCCGCTGATGATCGCGATCTTACCGCCGAGTCCCAGATCGAGCGCCATGTCGCCTCCCCCGTGTGTGCGATGTCGTGATGACGAATCCGTGACGAATCAGCGGCCCTTGAACACGGGCTCGCGCTTCTCGACGAACGCCCGCGTGGCCTCGCGCCAGTCCTCGGTCATACCGCTGCGCGTATGCCCCCAGGCTTCCAGGTCGAGCACGTCCTTGAGCGCGCCGCTCTCCGCGGCGTTGAGATTGCGCTTCATGTAGCGATAGGCCACCGACGGCCCCTTGGCGAGGCGGGTCGCCAGCCCCATCGCTTCGGTCTCGAGCATGGCGTCGGGCACCACGCGATTCACCATGCCGAGCGCGAGCGCCTGCTGGGCATCCACCAGGTCCGCGGTGAGGTAGAGCTCGCGCGCCTTCGCGGTGCCGACGAGCTGGGTGAGGAAGTAGCTGCCGCCGAAGTCCCCCGAATAGCCCACGCGGGCGAACGCGGTGCCGTACTTGGAATTGTCCGACGCGATGCGCATGTCGCAGGCCAGAGCCAGGGACAGCCCGGCGCCCGCGGCGGCGCCGCGCACCATGGCGATCGTTGGCTTGGGCATCTCGTGGAGCCAGCGCGACACCTCCATCCGCGCGCGCAGATTCTGGGCTTTCTCCTCGAGGCTGGCGTCGTCCCCCTCGCGGCCTTCGGCCATGGCCTTCACGTCGCCCCCTGCGCAGAAGCCGCGGCCGGCGCCCGTGAGCACCACCACGCCCACGTCGGGATCGGCCGCCAGGCGCGGCATCGCCTCGAGCAGCGCATCGAGCATGTCGCGGGACATGGCGTTCAGGCGATCCGGGCGGTTGAGGGTGAGCAGGGCGACACGGTCCTTGACGGCCTCGAGCAGATCCTGGGTCATCGCGGCTCCTCCGAGACGAGGGGGTGAGTGCCGCGATCATCGCCGCGCCGGGCGGCGGGCGCAAGGGGGGACGGCGGGCGAGCGAGACGTGGAGCGTTCTACTCCGTGAACCAGCCGCTGATCATCCAGCAGCCTCCGGCCACGAGGCCGGCCATCGCCACCGTGGCGGCCGAGAAGTCGCCGGACGCGACCATCACCATCGGCACCGCCACCAACGCCATCCCGATCATGGTCTTCATGGACCGAACCCTCCGGCGGTGGTGAACCAGCATTTGGCGTACCACGACGAGGGGGACTCGGAAAATCCGCGACTTGCTGGGCAAATGGGGCGTGGGATCGGGCGCAAGCGCCCGGATGCGGGGAGACTATGCCCGGTAGGAAAAACCGGGAGGCGCGCTCACGCGACCGGCTCGCGCTCGTCGAGCGGGACCATGAAGGCGCCGATCGACTCGAGCGCTTCGTCGTTCTCCGGCCGCCAGCGCCGATGACCTTGCCGGCGCTCGGTGCCCGTGTCGAGGTGGCTGCGGCGCCGCTCACCACGACGCCGGTCGATCATCACCTGGACCTCCTCCTCCAGCGAGAAGTGGCCGAGCAGGTATTCACGCAGCTCCGGCCGCTTCTTCGACACGATGAAGAGGTAGCGGGCCATGTCGTCCATCCTCGCTGGATCAAGCAAGTTCCCTGCCCGGGCCCAAGGCCAGAGTTTCCGGCAGGATTCACCCGAGCCTCGCACGGCGGGCGGGAAAGCGTAAGCTTTTCCGACGAGGACGACGCGCGCCTCAGACCTGGCGGTACAGATCCTCGCGCGTCGTGGGCCGGTCGAAGGAGCGGTCCCACTGCTTGCGCATGACCACCTGATAGAGGCCGATGTGGCCCTCCTGGAAGGCGACGGACGAGCAGGTCAGGTAGAGCCGCCAGATCCGGTAGACCTTCTCGCCCACGATCGCCCGCGCCTCGTCCGCGCGCGCCTCGAGGCGCTCGACCCAGTGCCGGCAGGTGCGCGCGTAGTGAAGCCGCAGCCCCTCGACGTCGAGGATCTCCCAGCCGGCGCGCTCCTGCTCGGTCATCGTTTCGGTCAGCCCGGCGAGGTCGCCGTTCGGGAAGACGTACTTGTAGAGAAAGTCGGTCTGGCTCGTCGGCTTCCAGTGGAACTCGTGCGTGATTCCGTGATTGAGATACAGGCCGCCGTCGTTGAGCATCTCGCGCACGCGGCCGAAAAAGGCGGGGTAGTTCGGGATCCCCACGTGCTCGATCACTCCGACCGCGGCGATCTTGTCGTAGCGGGCGCCGCCGGGAAGATCGCGGACGTCGCGATACTCGACCAGGCAGCGGTCGGTCAGGCCCTCGCGCTGAATCCGTTGCGTGGCGTACTCGGCCTGCGCGCGCGAGAGGGTCACGCCGTGGGAGCGCACCCCGTAGTGCTGCGCGGCCCAGATGGCGAGGCTGCCCCACCCGCAGCCGATATCCAGCATCGTCTCCCCGGGCTGCAGCCGCAGCTTGCGGCACACGAGGTCCAGCTTGTCGGCCTGCGCGTCCTCCAGCTTGCCGTCGGGGTCGCGGTAGTAGGCGCAGGTGTAGACCATCAGCGGATCGAGGAACAGCGCGTAGAACTCGTTCGACATGTCGTAGTGATACGAGATCGACTCCGCGTCGTGCGCCTTGCTCCGCCGCCGCTTCATGCGCCCGCCCCCCCTTCCTTCATTCCGAAGATGGTGTCGAAGACGACGCGCCGCCGGGCCCGCGCCGAGCCGAGCACCAGGCGCACCGCCGTGCGCGCGAGCACCTCCGGCAGGCGGCTCACCTGCCGTCCGATCCAGCTGGGCTCCCCCGCGCCGTAGAGCCCGACGATCTGTCGCGCATAGCCGTCCAGCGATGCCCGGTTCCGCAGCACGCCTTCGGCGGCGGCGGCGGCGAGGATGCCGCTCCGGATGGCGGGCCCGATGCCCTCGCCCGAGAGATCGCGCGCGAGCCCCGCCGCGTCGCCGATCAGGCAGAACCCGGGGCCGGCCAGGCGCCGGGGCGCCTGGCGCCGCACCACGTAGGCGTGGCCCTTGAAGGGCTCCAGCGCGAGCCCGGTGGGAAGCCGGCCGGCGGCCCGCAGGGAGGCCACGAGGGCGTCACGCCGGCGCGGCAGGCTGCCGTCGGCGCCCCCGGTGATCCCGATGCCCACGTTGATGAAATCGCCCTTGGGGAAGAACCAGCCGTACCCGCGAAGATCGGCCTCCACGTAGATGTCGGGCGCATCCATGAACCGCTCGAGCCGCGCGCGCCACTCCGGAGGCAGCCGTGTCTCCGACTCCTGCGCCACCACCACCTCTTCGCGCTCCGACACCTCGCCGAGATCGCGCGCCACCGGACAGCGGTGGCCTCCGGCGCCGATCACGAGCGGCGCCTCGAAGACCCCGCGCTCCGTCTCCACGCGCGCGCCCGCGGGCCCGGCGGTGACCTTCGTCACCCGCATGCCCCAGCGCACGTCGGCGCCCGCGGCGGCCGCCCGCTCTAGCAGGAAGTGATCGAACTCGCGGCGGATGATCCCGTACGAGGCGGGGCGCCCCCAGCGCGTGTCGTGGCGGGCGCCCTCGAACTCGAGCGCGCACGCGGCGAAGCCTTGGATGGTCAACGGGTATTTCGCGGGGTCCACCTCGAGATCGGCGAGCGCGGCCGGCGTGACCCAGCCCGCGCAGATCTTCACGCGGGGAAAGACGGCCGCGTCGAGGACGAGCGGCCGGAAGCCCGCGCGCGCGAGCCGCCACGCGGCCGTGCTGCCGCCGGGGCCACCGCCCACCACGACGACGTCCACGGCGGCCACCCTCACGCGCTCCAGAGCGAGCGGAGGATGCGGAGCCGCTGGCCCAGGGTCACCTTGATCTCCTCCACCTCGTCGGCCACGCGCATCGCCGCGAAGAGATCGCCCTCGATGTCGATGGCGCTCGTCGCGTACGCCTCGGCGAAGTGGCCGGGCGACGGATTCCGCATGAGCGCCACGAAGGTCTCCGCCTGATGCACGACCACCGTGCAGGCCGGCTCCCCTCGGCCAAGCGGCACCTCGGTGCCGTCCCAGAGGCGGAAGGCGAGCGGGGTCCGGAGGGAGGCAAACACCTCTCGGAGGATGGACGCGGCGACGGGTGCACTCGGACGCAGCCGGAGCAGGGCGGGCATGGGGGACTCTTGGCGGTTTTGTATACGCCCCGGGCCCGGGTTGTCAACTCGAGCGCGCCCCCACCGTGCGTCCCCCGGGGGGCGGTTGGCGTCATGCGGGCCCACGACGCGAGCTCACGCGTAGGGACACGGCCCAAGTAGCTGAATCGGCGGGCGAGGATGGCGGCTCGACGCGTTCCTTCGGTGGCACCGTCGTCGCTACCTATAGGCGCAGCGCGAGCCGCGCCTCACCTCTCACCCGCGAGGACGCCCATGCCCCTGGCCCTCGACCCCCAGCCCGCGCTCGAGACGAGCCGCCTCTGCCTGGACGAGCTGCCCAGGCAGGCCATGCGCCGCACCATCCGCGGGCTACTCGAATCCCCCGAGCCCCTCGGGCAGGCGGACACCGCCTTCGACGTGGCGGTGATCCCGCGCCGCTGTCTCGGCCCCCACTGGCCTGAGCGACGTCGTCGTCGACGGGGTGAGCTTCGTGGCGCTGCACCGGGCGCGCCTCGAGCGCGCCCTCGCGGACCCCGCCGAGGTGCGCCTCAGCTCGTAGCGGCGATGGCCGCGTGGACGGCGTTGCTGACGACGTCCATGCGCTGGCTGTGCCAGGGATCGGGCACGCGGCTGTTCGTGAGATACGCGAAGGACACGCCCGACGCCGGGTCGCCCCAGCAGTAGGACGAGCCCACGCCCCCGTGGCCGAACGTCCGGGGGTGGGCGAGCGAGCCCAGCCCGCGAATGGTCTCGGTGGTGCCGCGCACATGGGGCCCGAGCCCGCGGTGCATCGGCATGCCCATGTAGTGGTCCACGCGGTCGCCCGTGAAGTTCCGCGTCACGTACTCGACCATTCGCGTGGAGAGAAACCGCACGCCGTTGAGCGTGCCGCCCTGCACCATCATCTGATAGAAGGCTGCCATGGCCCGCGCGGTCGCGTAGCCGCCACCGCCCGGCGTGCCGGCGCGGCGGAACTCCGCGGAGGCCTCGTCAGCGCGCCGCACCTGGCGCCGCCCGTCCTCGGCGGGCTCGTGCATGTCCACGGAGCGCGCATGCTGCGCGTCGGGCAGCCCGACGAAGAGCTCGCCGGCGAGGCCGAGGGGCTCGACCACGTGGTCGCGGATGAACGCGCGATAGTCCGTCTTGGTGAGCCGCTCGATGAGCACCGCGGCCACCCAGTGGGCGGCGCGGCCGTGATAGTGCACGCGCGAGCCCGGCGTCCAGTCGAGGGTGAAGCCGCACACCGTCCGGGCCAGGAGGTCGTGATCGTCCCACGCCGCCCTGGGCACGTCGGCGTCGGGGAAGCCGCCCTGATGCGTGAGGAGCTGGATGACCGTGATGCCGCCCTTCCCGTTGGCCTCGAAGCCCGGGACGTGCATCGCCACCGGATCGGTGAAGCGCAGCGCGCCGCGCTCGACGAGGAGCCACACCGCGGAGGCGGTAATGACCTTCGTGTTCGAGTAGAGGAGCCACAGCGTGTCGTCGCGCGCGGGCGTGCGCGGGTCGAGGCGCGCTTCGCCGAACGACTTGAGCAGCGCGAGCTTGCCGTGGCGGGCGAGCGCGACCTGCGCGCCGGGGTACCGGCCCTCGGTGAGGTGGCCGTTGATGAGCTCGGCGAGACGCTCGAGGGCCTGGGGGTCGAGACCGAGCGATGCGGGCGCGGCAGACACGAGGGGGAAGGTCATGGTCACCTCTCCGGATTGGGGTGAAAGAACGCCGCGGCGAGTGTAGGCGCGGTCTCGCCGACCTGTCAACGCCCGCGCCCTTCCGCTATACTGCGGCGCGTGTCCGTCCCGCCTCGGCTCCTCGACGGCCTCGTCGTCCTCGACTTCACGCGCGTGCTCGCCGGGCCCTACTGCACGCGCCTCCTCGCCGATCTGGGCGCGCGCGTGATCAAGATCGAGCGGCCCGGCGAGGGCGACGAGATGCGGCGGGCGCACCTGCAGCTGGACGCGGGGCGCGACGACCAGAGCACGTACTACACGCGGGTGAACGTCGGCAAGGAGAGCGTGGCGCTGGACCTCGCCCACCCCGACGCGCGCGAGGTCGTGCACGATCTCGCGCGGCGCGCCGACGTGGCCATCGAGAACTTCGTGCCCGGCGTGGCCGCGAGGCTCGGCTGCGATGCGGCCGCGCTGCAGGCGGTCAAGCCCGACCTCGTGTACTGCTCGATCTCGGGCTACGGGCAGACGGGGCCGTGGCGTGACCGCGCCGCCTTCGCCCACATCGTGAACGCCGCGTCGGGCATGATGTACCTCGAGCGCGGCGACCGGCCGCCCCACGCCGCCAACATCCAGGCCGCGGACGTGCTCGCGGGCACGCATGCCTTCGGCGCCATCCTCGCCGCGCTGCTCCGTCGCGCGCGGACCGGCGAGGGCGCGCGGCTCGACGTCTCCATGCTGGAGGCGCTCGTGGCGTGCGACGACATCTCCTACGGGGCGGTGCTGAACGGAGGCGAGGCGATGGGCGCGCCGCGTCCCGGGATGTGGGTGTTCGAGATCGCGGGCCGCCACATCGCGTTCCAGACCGGGGGCGCGCCCATGCTGTGGCCGCGCCTGGTCGGGGTGCTCGGCCGTCCCGAGCTCGCGCAGGATCCGCGCTTCGCGACGCCGCTCGCGCGGCGCGAGCACCACGAGGCCCTCCGCGCGGTGATCGCGGAGTGGCTCGGGCGCTTCCCCTCCGCCGACGCCGCCCTCGACGCCCTCACCGCCGCGCGCATCCCCTGCGCCCCCGTCCTCGCGCCCCACGAAGTGGTGGACCATCCCCACTTGGCGGCGCGCGGCTTCTTTCCCGAGGTGCCGCACCCCACCCGCGGCAGCGTGCGCGTCACCGCCACGCCGTTCCACGTGGACGGCCGGCCCACGCGCCCCGCCGGGCCCGCGCCCTATCGCATCGGCGAGCATACGCGCGCGGTGCTCGAGGGCTGGCTCGGGTACGCGCCCGCGCGCGTGGCCGCGCTGCGCGACGCGGGCGCGATCGCCACGCCGTGAGGCGCGGCGCGCCCGCGTCGTGTTAGGCTCTGCCGGACCGTTCGCGAAGGCCCGAGACCTCCACCCCTGGCTGCGGGAGATCGATCGATGGCACGGATGACCGGCGGCGAAGCACTGGTCCAGCAGCTCCATCGCGAGGGCGTGCGTGTGGTCTTCGGGCTTCCCGGCGTGCAGCTCTACGGCGTGATGGCCGCGCTGCGCGAGCAGCCGGACATCCGCTTCATTCAGACGCGCCACGAGCAGGCTACTTCGTACATGGCGGACGGCTACGCGCGCGCGGGCGGCGGCGTCGGCACTGCGCTGGTCGTCCCCGGCCCCGGCCTCCTGAACGCCGCCGCCGGGCTCAGCACCGCGTACTCCGCATCCTCGCCGGTCTTCATGCTCTCCGGCCAGGTGCCGAAGAATCAGATCGGCAAGGACATCGGCGTGCTCCACGAGGTGAATGATCAGCTCGACTGCATCCGGCCCGTGACCAAGTGGCGCCGGCGCGTGCTCGAGGTGGCCGAGGTGCCCGCGGCGGTGCGCGCGGCCATGCATCAGCTCACCACCGGCCGGCCGCGCCCCGTCGAGCTCGAGATGCCGCCCGAGACTATGGAGGAGGAGGGCGAGGCGGTGATGCTCGATCCCGTCCATCCCGCGCGCCCCGCCGCGCCCGCCGCGGACATCCGCCGGGCGGTGGATCTCCTCGTCGCCGCGCAGCGGCCCGTCATCTACGCGGGCGGCGGCGTGGTGCTCGGCGGGGCGAGCGAGGCGCTCACCACGCTCGCCGAGTATTTGCAGGCCGGCGTGATCACGAGCGCCGAGGGCAAGGGCGCGATCAGCGACCACTCGGAGCTCTCGCTCGGCGCCACCGTGTGGCCGCAATCGCCGGTGCGCAATCACCTCCTGCAGGCCGACGTGATCCTCGCCGTGGGTACCCGCTTCGCCCTCGCGGTGCCCAAGGCCGATCAGCAGGTCATCCACATCGACATCGATCCCGACGAGATCGGCCGCAATCACCGGAAGACGTTCGGCCTGGTGGGCGACGCTCGCGGGACGCTCGACGCGATGGTCGAGGCGGTGCGCGCCGCGGCGCCCCCGCGGTCGTCGCGCAAGGCCGAGTACGAGGCGCTGCGCGCGGAGACCGCCGCCCTCGCCCAGGAGCCGCAGGCGGGCATCGTGAAGAGCCTGCGCGCGGGCATGCCGGAGCACGCGATCCTCGTGGCGGGCATGACGCAGATCGGCTACTACTCGCGCCCGTTCTTCCCGACCTACGAGGCGCGGACCTATCTCACCTCGTCCTACTCGGGTAACCTCGGTTACGAGTACCCGGTGGCGCTCGGCGCCAAGGTCGCCTGCCCCACCCGGCCGGTCATCGCGGTGATCGGCGACGGCGGCTTCATGTACAACGTGCAGGAGCTCGCCACCGCGGTGCAGCAGAAGATCAACGTGATCGCAGTGGTCTTCAACGACAACGCCTACGGCAACGTGGCCCGCGACCTCGATGAGACGTGGGGCGGCGCGTACGGCGCCACGCTGCACAATCCGGACTTCATGAAGCTCGCGGAGGCGTTCGGGGTGCACGGCATGCGCGCGAAGGAGCCCACCCAGGTGGGCGCGCTCGTGCGCGACGCCATCCAGCTCGACCGGCCGGTGCTGATCGAGGTGCCGGTGGGCCGCATGCCCACGCCCATCTTCTTCCCGCCGCGAAAAGCCCCGACCAAGTACAAGCGCTAGCCGTGACGCGATGGCGACGACGCTGCGCTTCGCCCTCGTCGGCGCGTGGCGCGCGCTGGGCCTGCGCTGTCCCCTCTGTGGAGCGGGCGGCGTGACGCGTCGCTGGGTCACCGTCGTGGCGCAATGTCCGCGCTGCCGGCTGCGCCTCGACCGGGGCGAGCCAGACTACTGGATCGGGGCCATGCTCTTCAACCTCATCGCTGCCGAGATTCTGTTCGCGTGCGGAGTGCTGACCGTGCTCCTCCTCACCGCGCCCCATCCGCCGTGGGACGCGCTCTACTGGGGCGGCATCGCCGGGACCATCGTCATGCCGATCGTCACCTATCCCATCACCAAGCTGATGTGGCTCACCTTCGATCTCATCTTCCGCCCGCCGCATCCCGGCGACTTCGCGCCCGCGTCATGAGCGAGGCGCGGCACGACAAGTGGGCGGCCGGAGACGCGTACGAGCCCTATGTCGGGCGCTGGAGCCGGCTCGTGGCCGCCCAGCTGCTGGAGTGGCTCGCGATGCCGCCGGGCGCGCGCTGGCTGGACGTGGGCTGCGGCACCGGTGCGCTGAGCCGGACCATCCTCGACCGGGCCGCGCCCGAGGCGGTGACGGGGCTCGACGCGTCCGAGGGCTTCGTCCAGCACGCGACGGCGCGCGTGGCGGATCGGCGCGCCAGCTTCCGCGTGGGAGACGCCCAGGCCCTGCCGTTCGACGACGGCGCATTCGACGCGGCGGTCTCGGGCTTGGTGCTGAACTTCGTGCCCGCGCCCGCGCGCATGGTGGCCGAGATGCGCCGGGTGGTCCGGCGCGGCGGCCTGGTCGGGCTCTACGTGTGGGACTACGCGGACGGCATGGAGCTCATGCGGCACTTCTGGGACGCCGCGGCCGCGCTCGACCCTGCCGCGCGGCCGCTCGACGAGGGCCGCCGCTTCCCCATCTGCCGGCCTGAGCCGCTCGCCGCTCTGTTCCGCGACGCCGGGCTCGCCGACGTGGAAGTCCGCGCGCTCGACGTGCCGACGGTCTTCCGCGATTTCGACGACTACTGGACGCCGTTCCTGGGCGGCCAGGGCCCCGCGCCCGGCTACTGCTTGTCGCTCGACGAAGCGCGTCGCACCGCCCTGCGCGAGGCGATCCGCGCCCGGCTGCCGGCGCAGCCGGACGGGCGGATCCCGCTCACTGCGCGCGCCTGGGCGGCGCGCGGCCGCGCCGCCTAGGCCGGGCGCGCCCTCAGCAGCAGTGGCCGGCCGCGCGGCCGGGCATCTGCACGAGCTCGAGCCGCGTGTCGTCCGGCCCGCGCAGGAACGCGATGCGCCCCCCGTTCGGCATGTTGATCGGGCCCTCGAGCGTTCGCGCGCCGAGGCTCTCCAGCCGATGGATGTCGGCTTCGATGTCCGTCGAGTCGAGGCCGAAGTGCTCGAGGCCGTGGTGCGGCGTGGCGTCGCCGGGCCCCAGCGTCTCGCCCGTCCGCGCGCCCGAGATGTTCACGTTCACGCCGCCGTCCGGCGACGCGCACCGGATGAAGCGATCGCCGAAGACGCGCGTCTCGTCGCTGGTGATCGTGAAGCCGAACGCGCCCACGTACCAGTCGGCGGTGCGGCGCGGATCGGGAGACTTGAGATGAATGTGGTTGATGCGGTACGCCATGACGCCATCCTCCGCGACTTCGGGTGAGCGGCTTGCTGGACAAATCCGGGCTGCGGGCACAGTATAGGCGGCCGGGAGGCCGCCATGTCCATCGCGTTCGACTTCGACCGCGTCATCGATCGCCGATCCACCGCGAGCAACAAGTGGAAGAAGTACGACAAGGACGTGCTCCCGCTCTGGGTCGCCGACATGGACTTCGCCTCCCCCGAGCCGGTGGTGCGCGCGCTGCGTGAGCGCGCCGCCCACGGCGTGTTCGGCTACGTGTACGAGGAGCCCGAATTCTTCGAGGTGGCGTCCGAGCGCATCGGGCGCCGCTACGGCTGGCGCGTGGGCCCGGAGTCCGTCGTGCTACTCCCCGGCGTGATCGCCGGGATCAACATGGCCGGGCGCATCTTCACGAGCCCGGGCGACGGGATCCTCGAGCAGGTGCCGGTGTACCCGCCCATCCTGCGCTGCCCCGGCAACATCGGCGTGACACGCGACGAGGCGCCGCTGGGCCGCCGCGCCGACGGGCGCTACGAGGTGGACTGGGACGCCTTCGAGCGCGCGATCACGCCCCGTACGAAGGCCTTTCTCCTCTGCAACCCCCACAATCCCACCGGGCGCGTCTATTCACGTGAAGACCTCACCCGCATGGCGGAGATCTGCCTCCGCCGCAACCTCTGGATCATCGCCGACGAGATCCACTGTGATCTGCTCTTCGCCGGCCAGCGCCACGTGCCCATCGCCTCCCTCGGCCCCGAGGTCGAGCGGCGGACCATCACGCTGATGTCGCCGTCCAAGACCTTCAATCTCGCCGGCCTCAAGTGCGCCATCGGCGTGGTGCCCGACGCCGCGCTCCGCGAAAAGTTCGTGGCGGCCAAGGTCGACCTCGTCGCCAACCCCAACGTCTTCGGCTTCGCCGCCGCGCTCGCCGCCTATCGCGACGGAGGCCTCTGGCTCGACGCGCTCATGCGCTATCTCGAAGCCAACCGCGACTTCACGGTGGACTACGTGCGCCGCCACCTGCCCGGCGTCGGCGTGTATCCGCCCGAGGGCATGTACCTCGCGTGGCTCGACTTCCGGCGGGCCGGCATCCCGAACGGCGATCCCTTCACGTTCTTCCTCGAGAAGGCACGCGTGGCCTTGAACGATGGCGTGACGTTCGGCCCGGGCGGCCAGGGCTTCGCGCGCCTCAACTTCGGCTCGCCCCGCGCGATGCTCACCGAGGGGCTGGACCGCATGCGCGAGGCCTATCGCGCGCGTTAGCGGCGGGCGGCGCGGTTGCCGCCGCCCCGGCGCGCGTGCTAGGGTGCGCTGGTCCGAGATCCCCCAGGTCGGTCCCCCAAGGAGACCCTCGTGAGAGAGAACACGCTCAAGAAGATCTGGGCGAAGGGCGAGGCCGTCGTCAACGGCTGGCTCGCCATCCCCAGCGCCTTTTCCGCCGAGGTCATGGCCCATCAGGGCTTCGACTCCTTGGTGGTGGACATGCAGCACGGGGTCGTCGACTACCAGGTCGCGGTGACGATGCTGCAGGCGATCTCGACCACGCCGACCATCCCGATGGCGCGCGTGCCGTGGAACGATCCCGCGCGCCTCATGAAGATCCTCGACGCGGGCGTCTATGGCGTGATCTGCCCCATGATCAACACGCCGCAAGAGGCGGAGATGCTCGTGCGCCACTGCAAGTACCCGCCGCGCGGCCATCGCTCCTGGGGTCCGGTGCGCGCCTCGATCTACGCAGGAGCGGACTACGGGGACCACGCCAACGACGACATCGTGGTCATGCCGATGATCGAGACCGCCAAGGCGGTGAAGAACCTCGACGACATCTTGAGCGTGCCCGGCGTGGACGCGGTGTACGTGGGTCCGTCCGATCTCTCGCTCGCGCTCGGGTGCAAGCCGCGGCTGGATCAGACGGACGCGCCGGTGGTGGAGGCGCAACAGAAGATCGTGGAGGCGTGCAAGAAGCACGGAGTGGTGGCGGGCATTCACAACAGCACCTCGGCCTACGCCCTCAAGATGATCCAGGCGGGATATCAGTTCGTCACCCTCGCGAGCGACAGCCGTTTCCTCGCTCAGCGCGCCGCGGAGGAAGCCGCCGCGGTCAAGAAGACGGGCGTGAAGGCCGGCCAGCTGCCCGGCTACTAGGAGCGCGTCATGGCCCGACTCGACGGCAAGGTCGCCATCGTCACCGGCGGCGGCACCGGCATCGGCCGCTCGACCGCCCTCATGCTCGCGCGCGAAGGCGCACGGGTGGTCGTCAGCGGGCGCCGCAAGCCCCCGCTGGAAGACGTGGTGGGGGAGATCGCGCGCGCAGGCGGCCAGGCCGTCGCGCATCCCGGCGACGTGGCCAAGCCGGCGGACGCGCAGGAGCTCGCGGCCTGGACCCTCGCCCAGTTCGGCCACGTCGACATCCTCGTCAACAATGCGGGGCACTCCAGCAAGGCGCGCAACCTCCGCTGGATCGGCCTGGAAGAGTGGGAGCAGGTGATGGCGGTCAACGTCACCGGCGCGTTCCTCCTCACCCAGGCGGTGCTGCCGAGCATGATCGAGCGCGGCGGCGGGACCATCGTGACGGTGTCGTCCTACGCGGCGCTGCGGCCCGGCCTCATCGGCGGATCGGTGTACGGCGCGGCCAAGGCCGCCCAGCGCAACATGATGGGCCACGTGCACACCGTCCTCCGCGACAAGGGCATCCGCGCCACCACCATCATGCCCGCTGAGGTGGACACCCCCATCCTCGACAAGCGCCCGGCTCCCCCGGATGCCGCCGCGCGCGCCACCATGATGCAGCCCGAGGACGTCGCCGAGGCGATCCTCCTCTGCGTCACCCTGCCCGAGCGCACGGTGATCGAGGAGATCGTGATCAGCCCCACGCGCTCGCGCGATCAATCGAAGGAGATCGCGATCGCGCGGGACGCGGGCGCGCCGCCCGGCGCGCGGTAGGAGCGGCCGGTGGCCACGGCCTCGGTCAACGGCGTCCGCCTCCGCTACGACGAGAGCGGCGGCGGGCCTGCGCTCCTCCTCTCGCACGGCTTCGGCGCCACCGGACGCATGTGGGACGGCGAGCGCGCGGCGCTCGCCGATCGCTGGCGCGTGATCACGTGGGACATGCGGGGGCACGGTGACACCGAGAGCCCCGACGACCCCGCGCACTACTCCGCCGAGCTCACCGTGGGCGACATGCGCGGGCTCCTCCTGCACCTGGGCATCCGGCGCGCCGTCATCGGCGGGCTCTCGCTCGGCGGCTACGTGTCGCTGGCGTTCCACGCGCAGTATCCGGACATGACGCGGGCGCTCGTGCTCTGCGACACCGGCCCCGGCTATCGCAACGCGGCGGCGCGCGCGGGCTGGAACGCGCGCGCGTTTCGCCGCGCCGACGAGCTGGAGTCGCGGGGGCTCGAGGTGCTGGCCGGCTCGAGCCGCGAGATGCGGGAGTCCGTCCGGCGCCACCGCTCGGCCAAGGGGCTGGCGAGCGCGGCGCGCGGCATGCTCGCGCAGGACGGCTCGCGGGTCATCGACTCCCTGCCCACCATCACGGTGCCAACCCTCATCATCGTGGGAGACCAGGACGAGCCCTTCCTCGCGCCGTGCCGCTACATGGCGGGCAAGATCCCGGGGGCGCGGCTCGAGATCATCCGGGGCGCGGGGCACTCGTCCAACCTCGACCAGCCCGAGGCGTTCGATCGCGTGCTCGGCGACTTCCTCGGCTCGCTTCCCCCGGAGCCGGCGTGAGCGCCGCCACCGCCACGCCCTACCGCGTCCTCGCCGTCGACAGCCCGCGCCCGCTGGTCCGCCGCCTCACCCTGAACCGCCCCGAGAAGCGCAATGCGTTGAGCAACGAGCTGCGGACCGAGCTGTTCGACGCGCTCCGCGCCGCGGATCGCGACGACGCGGTGCGGGTCAGCATCGTGCGCGGCGCGGGCCCGTGCTTCTCGGCGGGGTACGATCTCGGCGCCGATCTCACCCAGGGCCGGCCGCATCCCACCGCGGAGGGCGACGGCTCCTGGCCGCGCCAGGTGGTGCACGGCTGGTTCGAGATCTGGGACCTCGCCAAGCCGGTCATCGCGCAGGTGCATGGCTATTGCCTGGCGGGCGGCAGCGAGCTGGCCTCCGCCTGCGACCTCGTCTACGTCGCCGAGGACGCGCAGATCGGCTATCCGCCGGTCCGCCTCATGAGCCCGCCCGACACCCAGGTCCACCCCTGGCTCGTGGGCATGCGGCGGGCCATGGAGCTCATGCTGACCGGCGACCCCATGTCGGGGACGGAGGCGGCGCAGATCGGCTTCGCCAACCGCGCCTTCCCCGCCGCGAAGCTCGACGCCGCCGTGCTCGCCCTCGCCGAGCGCGTGGCCCAGATCCCGACGGCGCTCCAGCAGATCAACAAGCGCTCCATCCACCGCGCGATGGAGATCATGGGCATGCGCGCGGCCATCCGCGCGGGCACCGAGCTGCAGGCGCTGGCCTTCCATCAGGCCGAGTCGGTGGAGTATCGGAAGGAGATCCGGCGCAATCTCAAGGAAGCGCTCACGAAGCGCGACAGCCGCTTCGGCGACTACCGAACCGCAAAGCGAAAGGAGAAGTAGGCCCGATGGGACTCCTCGACGGAAAGACGGCGCTGGTGACGGGGGCGGGACGCGGAATCGGCCGCGGGATCGCGATGGCGATGGCGCACGAGGGCGCGAAGGTCGTGGTCAACGACCTGGGCGCGGCCCTCGGCGGCGAGGGCACCGACAAGGCTCCCGCCCAGCAGGTCGTGGACGAGATCAAGAAGGCGGGCGGCACCGCCGCCGCGAACTTCGGCTCGGTATCGGACTTCCGCCAGGCCACCGACATGGTCGAGCAGGCGGTGAAGACGTGGGGCTCGATCGACATCGTCGTGAACGTCGCGGGCATCCTGCGCGATCGCATGATCTTCAACATGACGGAGGAGGAGTGGGACATCGTCCTCGCCGTCCACTTGAAGGGCACGTTCAATACCATCCGCGCCGCCTCCGTGCACATGCGCGAGGCCAAGGGCGGGCGCTTCATCAACATGTCGTCGGTATCGGCGCTCGGCTCCCCCGGCCAGCCCAACTACGCCGCCGGCAAGGCAGGCATCCTCGGCCTCACCTGGTCCACCGCGCACGCGCTGGCCAAGTACGGCGTGACGTCCAACGCCATCCTGCCGAGCGGCGCCACCCGCATGATCGACTCCACCCCGCGCGGCCGCGCCGTCTTCGAGCAGACCGGGAAGTGGCCGAGCGAGCAAGCCAAGGGGACGGAGCGCGATCCCGACAACGTGGCGCCGCTGGTGGTGTTCCTCGCCAGTGACGCCGCCGCGCACGTGAACGGCCAGGCCTTTCACTCCTTCGGCTATGGCTACACGCTGCTCGATCAGCCCCGTCCCATCCGCCGCCTCGAGGCCACTCGCCGGCTGGAGCCGTCGGAGCTGGCCGCGCTCTTCCCCACCACGCTGGGCCACGACCTCAAGATGCCGCCCGCGCTCGAGTTTGGCCGCACGCTCGACAAGCGGCCGGGCGGCGAATGGAAGGATCTGGGCCAGGGCGTGCGCGTCTGGCAGTCGCCCTGGGAGGAGAAGTAGCCCCTCGCGTCAGGGCTCGGCGGCGGCTGGGCTTCCCGGGAGCGGATCGTCCACGTCCGTGACCGAGAAACCCAGCACGACCACGATCGTGAAGTCGTCGAACTTCGACCGTCCGGTCGTCTCGGGAAGCAGGTCGACGAGGTTGTCGGTCTTCGGATCGAAGGCGAACGCGCGCAGGTCGGCCCGGCCCCGGTTGCGGATCCACTTGAAGATCGCGATCTCGGGCACGGGGATCGCAAGCACCGGGACCTGGAAGGCCGGCAAGCCGATGAAGCTCTGGCCGTGGTCCGTCCCGAGGGTGAGCAGGAAGACCTGCAGCCGCAGATCGGCTTGATCGCTCCCGACTTTCACCCCGTGGGTGCGGAGCCAGGTCTCCAGATAGGTGGCGGCAAACTTGTGATCGTAGAGCTGCGAGACGATCTCGAGCGTGACCCGCCGGTCGCGGAGCCGCTCGACATCGAGTCGGGCGACGGCGCGCTCGAGCGCACGGAAGACGAGGAGCTGGCTCATCGCGGAGGGGCTGGTGGGATAGAGATCGGTCGACTGCGTAGCGCAGCCGGCGAGGAGGAGGGCGCACGTCAGGCCCAGCAGCCGCTGCCAGGTATGGATCACCGATCGTGCCTCTCCGCCCTCGGGTGCACCGCGCGCGTGCCGGGTCGGGTTCCATAGTACAGAGGCGCCGGGCGGCGCGCACGGCGGCGCGCCGGCCTGATGCGGCGTCGATCAGGCGCCGACGGCGGCGGCGGGAACGCGCGCGGCGAGCCCGAGCGAGGCGCGCAACGATACGACGTCGCCAATCACCGCGATCATGGGCGCGGGCAGCGTGGGCGCGGTGGCGGCGTCGAGGAGCGCGCCGAGCGTCGTCGTGACGGTGACCTGACGCGGGGTGATGGCGTCGTGGATCAGCGCCACCGGGGTCTCGGCGGCCCGGCCGTGCGCGATCAGCGTGCGCGCGACCTCCGGCAGCGCGCGGCTGCCCATCAGCACGACCAGCGTGTCGACGGCGGTGGCCAGCGCCGCCCAGTTCACCGATGGCCGCGTCTTGGTGTCGTCCTCCTGGCCGGTGACGACCGCGAAGGACGCGGCCAGCCACCGGTGCGTGACGGGGATGCCGGCGGCGGCCCGTAGTCAAGAATAATCTTGGCCCTAGGATCTGACGGTAACCCACGCCGCTGTACGCTCCGACTCGAGCACCGCGTCCAGCACCGCTTGCGCCCGCAGGCCGTCCTCGAGCGATGGGGTCGCGGGCTCGCCCTTCCGGATGGCCGCCAGCATCCGCTTCACGAGCGGCGCGATGGTGGCCTTCCCGACCACTTCCATCGCATCGCCCTCGCCCGCCGCGCGGGAGACTACCGGCGGCACCTTGACGGGCGCCAGGGCGCCGGCGGCCCCGGCCGCGAGCAGCTCGCCCCCGCGAAACCAGCGCGGTTGGTTGCGATCCAGCCGGTAGGCCAGCGCGCCCTCCGTGCCGTAGACCTCGAGCGAGCTCTCGTTCGCGCCGCGCGCGGCCCGGCTCAGCTGCAGCGTGACCACCGCGCCCGAGGCGAGCTCGGCCAGCACCGCGCAGTGATCCTCGGCGTCGGCGGGCTGCCCGTCCGGCCGCGTGCGGCTCGGGTAGGCGACACCGCCCCGGGCGAAGACGCGGGCGAATTCTCCGAAGCACCAGCGCACGAGATCCACGAGGTGCACGCCCATGTCGCCCATCGCGCCGTGCCCGGCCTGGGCGCGATCCATCCGCCACGTGATCGGCGCCGACTCGTCCGCCCAGCGCGCGCCCAGCCAGCGCCCGGCCAGATGCAGCGGCCGGCCCACCTGACCCGCGTCGACCAGCGTCTTCATGTGCTGCATCGCGGCCGGGAAGCGCCAGTTGAACGCGGTCATCGCCACGCGGCCGGCGCGGGTCGCGGCCTCGACCATGGCCTGGGCCTCCGCCGCGTCCATGGCGAGCGGCTTCTCGCACAGCACATGCGCGCCGCCGGCGAAGGCCTGGAGCGCGATCGGCTTGTGCAGGGCCGGCGGCGCGGCAATCACCACGATGGCCGGCCGCGCGCGCTCGAGCATCTCTTCCCAGCGCGCGTAGACCTGGGGCACGCCATAGCGCTCCGACACCTTCTTCGCCGCGGCCTCGTCACGCTGGCAGACCGCGACGACCTCGCAGCCGTGGGCCTGGAAGGCCGGGATGTGGGCGCGGCCGTAGCCGAGCCCGATGACTCCGACGGTGAGCGGCTTCCGGGCCATGGCTCAGGCGCCGCTCAGGCCGGCGTGGATGAGATCCCAGAGCGCGCCCGCCCGCGCCACCACCGCCGGGATGTCCTCCGCGAGCAGATGTCGCCGGGCGACGGCTTCGCCCGCCGCCGCGGCGACGCGGTCGAGGTACGCGCCGCGCGAGCCGTAGCGCTCGGCCAGGGACGGGCGCGGATCGTTCGTGCGCTCGCGCTCGGCCGCCGTCGTCGGGAACGGGAAGGTAGAGCCCATCATGCTCATGAGGTCGCCCGGCGCCCCCTGCGCCGGATGCCGGAGATTCCAGCCGGTGAAGGTGGCGAGGGGCGCCAGCAGCTCGGGCGGCCGGATCCCCGCGCGCTCGTTCCCGTCGGCGTCCACCGCGGCGACGTGGGTGACGTAGGGGGCGCCCGTCTTGGGCGGCAGCACCGAGGCGATGCCGCGCGCCCAGTCCGAGCCGAAGTCGAGGCGTATGGGCCGGCTGATCCGGTCCGGGAAGCGCACCGCGGGGATTCTCGTGAACACCGACGCGGTCGACTCCGCGCTCACCGCGCTGCCGTCGGCGAGACGGGGCACCGCGGACGGCGGCGGCGCCACGCCCTCGCTCACCCAGCGGTCGAGATTCACGAGGGCGGCGCGCAGCAGCGGCGCGTAGTCGACGGTGTTGAAGGCCGCCCGACCCCGGTCGCCGGTGTTGGGATCCGCGGCCGGCGGCGGCAGCGCGCCAGGCGTGTGCTGCGTGCCCGCGAAGAGATACACGCGCACGTGCGCGGGCGGCTCCACGTCCACCGTTCCCTCGACATCCGCGTGCACCAGCGAGGCGTCGCCGCGCCAGTATTCCGCCGAGGTGTTGATCGTGAAGATCTTGGGCCGGCGGCCCCGCGCGTCGAGCCGCGCGAGCAGCCCATCGCGCTGGCCGGCGACGGGATCCCGCTGCTCGGTGTCGTTGAACGGGAACAAGCTCCCAACGCTGGTCGTCGCATTCAGTGACGGTTGTCCGAAGCGCATGTTGAACTCCCCGCGGCGCGCGCCCGCCACGTGGGGGACGAAGGCGTCGAACACCTCGCGTCCGCTCTCGTCCTCGTTGAGCCCGAGGTAGAGGAGATGCCGGAGGAAGCGCCCGGTCTGCGAGACGCCGAACGCGTAGGCGCGGTCGAGGCGCCCGGCGGCGGGATTGCCCGCGGCGGCCGCGCCCCAGCGCAGCCAGGCCGCGGTGTCCCGCACGGCGAGAAGACCGAGTCCCGCGATGCCAGGATCCTGCGCGCGATAGATGAGCTCGTAGATGCGGCCGGGCTCGAATCCGCCCGGCAGGTGCAGGTGCGAGGCGTCGGGCGCGAAGCGCCAGTCGCGCCGGGCCACTGCCACGCGCGGCGCGCCCGCATGCTCCCGCACCGTCAGCTCGGCCTCCTGGTCGTCGAGATCGGCGGCGGGATACGGGATGTGGTAGCGGTCCGCAAGCGGCAGGGTGTCCACACGCGCATTGGGCCGCCACTGGCAGCGCACGCGTCCGTTGATGGGGCCGGCGGCCCCCCGCGCGGCCGGCACGCCGAGCGCCATGAGCCCGTCGCGGCGGGGTACGTCGAGCTGCCAGCCCACCCAGGCCACGGTGTAGCCCCAGCGCATCAGGAAGCCATTGCCGAAATCCTCCGGCATGGTCGGGTCCGCCGCGCGGGGCGTGCTGTTGAACATGCCGAGAGCGACCTTGCGCCCGCGATTCGGGACATCGAGCAGCAGGCGCCGCCGGCCCCGCGCCGGGTCGGCGGGCTGGAGCAGGTAGAAGTCGGCCCATGACTCGACGCGGCCCGCCGCATTCCGCGGGGCGAGGTCGAGATCGGTGATCGCGTGGTTGATGGGCAACGCGGGATCGGTCTCGAAGCGGATGATGCCCGTGACCTTCTCGTACGGCCCCGCGTCACCGAATGGGCGGCCGTCCAGCACGGCTGAACGGGTGATGATTTCGAGGGCGGAAACGGTCATGGCCAGGCTCCTTCTTCCCCGGGAATACCGACATATCCCCGGCTGAGGCGTAACGTCCACGCGCCCACGCCCACGACCAGCAGCAGGGCGAGGGCGAGCGGGCCGGCGATGGGAACGAAGCGCACGGCGGCGAGCACGACGAGGACGGCGGCGAGCGCGGCGATGCGCGTCCCCCGCGGCGGGCGCGCGGCGCGACGGAGCGCGCGGAGTGCGATCTCGGTCAGGTAGAACGCGGCGGTGAGGAAGCCCAGCAGCAGGGCGGCGACGTAGAGCCACACCAGCGTGAGCGCGAGCGGGAGGCCGATCACCGTGAGCATGAGCGAGAGCGCGATCAGCGGCGTGACGGTGAGGACGGCCAGGCCCATGCCCAAGCTGGCCCACGGCCGGTGCCCCACCGTCGCCGCCGCCGAGATGGTGAGGCGCGGGAACAGGAAGAAGAGGACGACGCCGGCCACGAAAAGATTGAGCACGAAGACCACGCGGGTGACGACGCCGAGGATGGTGAGCACGCGCCCCGCGCGGTCGAGGAAGGCCGGCTGCCGTCGCACCACCCGGCCGCCCACCTGCGCGCCCGGCGCAATGCGGGCGTCCTGGCTGCTCCAGTACGTGAGGTTGCCGGCGATGCGCGCGCCGGGCAGCATCTCGATATCGCGCGCGGCCAGCACCACGTCCCCGTCCAGCGTGCCCGCGATTCGCACGCGCGCGGCGGCCGCGTACACGTCCCCGCCCACGCGCCCGGCGAGCTCCACGCGCCGCGCCGCGATCCACGCGACGCCGCCCACGCGCGAAGCCGAGAAGAGCCGCACGACCTCGGCGGCGGCGAGCAGCCCGTCGCCCACCTCGCCCTCGACTGCCACCACACGCGCCGCGGCTCGCACGTCGTCGAGAACCCGCCCGGTGAGGAGGACCCGATGCGCCAGGACGAGGAGGTCGCCGTGGATCAACCCCGTCATCGTCATGACCCGCGCGGCAGCGGCGACGTCGGCTTCCGCCTCGCCGGGAAAGTCGATCTGGCCACCCGCCGCGTAGACGTCGTGCGGATGATTGCCGGTGAGCACGAGCGTGCCGCCGGCTTCCTGCGCGCCAGCCGGCGCGGCGTGGAGCATGAGGAGGAGCGCGAGCGCGAGCCGCCTGGTCATCGGAGACCGAATGACGGTAACACAGTGGCCGCCTTGACGGGCCGGGGACTCTCCGTCTACTCTCGGCGAGTCTTCAGCTCATGTCGAAAGGAGCCCGTCTCTCCATGAGTCCCGCCGATCTCGAGCGTCCTCTGCCCCAGCCGATCACGCCGGAGGCCAAGCCCTACTGGGACGGCCTGCGCGAGGGCAAGCTCATGCTGCCCAAATGCCAGGACTGCGGCCACTGCTTCTTCTATCCGCGCATCCTGTGCCCGCGCTGCGCGTCGCGACGCATCGGATGGATCCAGTCGAGCGGGCGGGGGCGGCTCTTCTCCTTCGAGATCTCGCATCAGCCGCTCAACAAGGCCTTCAAGGTGAAGCCGCCCTACGTGCTCGCGATGGTGGAGCTCGAGGAGGGGCCGCGCCTCATGTCCAACCTGGTGGGCATTGCGCCCGACCCGAAGCAGATCCGCTGCGACATGCCGGTCGAGGTCGTCTACGAGAAGCTCACCGACGACGTCACCCTGCCGCTGTTCAAGCCGGCGGGGGGAGGGCGGTGATGAAAGAGCTCTCCAACACCGCGTGCATCGTCGGCGTCGACGAGAGCGACGAGATCGGCATCCTGCCCAACACGAGCCAGCTCTCCCTGCACCTGCAGGCCATCACCAATGCGGTGAAGGACGCGGGCCTCAAGGTGAAGGACGTGGACGGCATATTCACCGCGGGCCAGCACTCGCCCTCGCTGCTGGGCGAGGCGCTCGGCGTCAACCCGCGCTACGTGGACGGCACCACGGTGGGCGGCTGCTCCTTCATCATGATGGTGGGCCACGCAGTGGCCGCGCTCCACCACGGCCTCTGCGACGTGGCGGTGGTCTCGCACGGCGAGTCCGGGCGCTCCGGCGTGGGCGTCACCCGGAGCCGCGACACGAGCCTCTCCGGCCAGTTCGAGATCCCCTACGGCTTCGCGGGCGCCCCGACCTACTTCGGCATGATCACCACCCGCCACATGCACGAGTTCGGCACCACGCTCGAGCAGTGGGCGCAGGTGGCGGTGTCCACCCGGAAGTGGGCGGCGCTGAACCCGAAAGCGCGGAACCGCGAGTCCATCACCGTGCAGGACGTGTTGAATTCCCGGCCCGTGTGCTATCCGTTCAACCTCCTCAACATCTGCCTCGTCACCGACGCGGGCGGGGCGGTGGTGCTCACGCGCGCCGACCGCGCGCAGGACTGCGCGAAGAAGCCCGTCTACGTGCGCGGCGCCGGCGAGGCCACCGAGCACGTGATGGTGACGCAGATGCGCGACCTCACCTTCAGCGAGGCCACGCGGATGTCGGGCGAAAAGGCCTTCACCATGGCGGGCGTGGACCGGAAGGACTTCAACCACATCATGCTCTACGACGCCTTCACCTCCGGGCCGCCCATCATGCTGGAGTCGCTCGGCTTCGCCAAGCGGGGCGAGGGTGTCCACTTCTTCGATGAAGGACGGTCCACGCCGGGGGGGTCGCTCCCCATCAACACCAACGGCGGAGGGCTCTCCTACACCCACACCGGCATGTACGGGATCTTCCCCATCATCGAATCCACCCGGCAGCTGCGCGGCGAGTGCGGCGCGCGCCAGGTCCCGGGCTGCGCGCTGTCGCTCGTGAACGGCATGGGCGGCATGCTCTCCGCGGCGGGCACCCTCGTGCTGTCCAACCAGCGGTAGTCGACGATGCGGCGGAGCACGGAGCACATCCTCACGACGCATACCGGAAGCTTGCCCCGGCCCGACGAGCTCACCAGGGCGATGTTCGCCAAGGAAGAGGGCGTGCCGGTGGACTCGGCGGCCCTTGCCGCCCGCATCAAGGCCGCGGTGGCCGACGTGGTGGGCCGCCAGGTCGCCGCCGGCCTCGACGTGATCGACGACGGCGAGTACAGCAAGCCGAGCTACGCGACCTACGTGAAGGACCGGCTCTCCGGCTTCGGCGGCGAGAGCCATCCCCTCACGTATCGCGACCTCGTGGATTTCCCGGGCATGGCCCGCCGGGTGTTCGGCGACCCCGGCCGCGCGCGACGGAAGACTCCCGCGTGCACGGGGCCGATCGCGGTGCGCGACGCCGCCGCCGCGGTGACCGACGTGGCGAACCTCCAGGCGGCCGGCGCGGCGGCCGGACGCGAGCGCTTCCTCACCGCCGCCTCGCCCGGGGTCATCTCCCTCTTCTTCAAGAACGACCACTACCCCACCCACGAGGCGTATCTCGCCGCCATCGCGGACGCCATGAGGCACGAGTACGAGACGGTGGCCCGCGCGGGCTTCGTGCTCCAGATCGACTGTCCCGACCTCGGCATGGGCCGGCACATTCAGTACGCCGACCTCAGCGTCGACGAGTTCCGGAAGAAGGCCCGCCTGCACATCGAGGCCCTCGACCACGCCCTGGCGAACGTGCCGCCGGAGCAGGTCCGCATGCACGTCTGCTGGGGGAACTACGAGGGGCCGCACCACTTCGACGTGCCGCTGGGCGACATCATCGACCTCGTGTTCTCCGCCCGCGCCACCGCGGTGTCGTTCGAAGGCGCCAATCCCCGGCACGCGCACGAGTGGCGCGTGTTCGAGACCGTCAAGGTGCCGGCCGGGAAGACCATCATCCCCGGGGTCATCGACTCCACCACGAACTTCATCGAGCACCCGCTGCTGGTGGCGGAGCGGATCACCCGCTACGCGAAGCTGGTGGGACGTGAGAGCGTCATCGCGGGCACCGACTGCGGCTTCGGCACCTGGGTGGGCCAGGCAGCGGTCGATCCCGACATCGTCTGGGCCAAGCTCGCAAGCCTCGCCGAAGGCGCGCGGATCGCTTCGAAGGAGCTCTGGTAGGTCGCCTCACCCTTCCCCTCACCCGGCCCGAGGGCTGGGTGAGGGGGTTGGGTGTCCCTGTTTCCTCTCCCCCGAGGGGAGAGGGTCAGGGCGAGGGGAACATCAGCGCGGGGCGACTAGTTGCAGGACACGCCCTTGGCGAGCTGATAGTCCTTGATCTGGTACGTCTTGGTGAAGTTGTCGTCCCACACCTCCAGCGGCAGCCGCCCTTGCTCCTCGATCCCGTCGAACATCGTGTAGCGGGCGCGGCTCGTCAGATCCGCGGAGGATACGCGGCGGGCCAGATAGCCCTGGGCCACCGACTTGTCCACCCAGAACACCAGCGACTCGTTCACGGGCTGCATGCCGGGCTTGTCCGTCCCCGGCTTGGTCCACGAGAGCACCACGCCGTAGCCCTGCACGGCGGGGTCACCAGCCACCCCCTGGAGCGCGACCATGCGGCGGAGCAGGTCCACGCCGTAGCGCGAGAACATCAAGGAGGCGCGGCGCTCGCGCGGGAACGTGCCGAAGTAACCGTCGTCCTTCTGGTCGATGATGATCCACGTCGCGAGGTAGCGGTCGTCCTGCTGCGCCCACTTGGGCTTGCGGAAGCCGATTCCCTGCTTGTGGATGTCAACCCACGGCAGGCAGTGATAGATGCCGTCGTAGAGCGACACGAGCTGCGCGTGGTGGGTGCTCGCGAGCGTGCGCGCCTTGTCGGAGTTGTACTGATCCAGCTTGCCGATCGCGTCATCGCGGGTCGCCGCGCCCGCAGGCGCGGCCGCGACGAGCGCCAGCGCGACGGCGACGGCGGTGGTCAGACGCTTGAGGCCGCCCACGTGAGCCGGGCGGCGATCGATGACGATGTCCATTTCATCCTCCTGTCGCGGTATTGATCGTTCCGTGTTGTTCCGCGTCCTGGAGGGAGGTGAGCAACCCGGGTGCCAGGGACCCGGTCCGCGCCGGGACGCCGATTTCCCTCGGGCCCGCGGGCACATGGAAGGTGTCCCGCGAGCGGCAGGGCCAGCAGTGGCCGCCTGAGCGTCAGGGTGCTGACGGACTGTTCGAGATGCTAGACTCCGGCGGGGAGGGCGCCATGGGACTGCTCATCTCGATCGTCATCGGCGGCATCATCGGCTGGATTGCCACCCTCATCATGAAGACCGACGCCCAGATCGGCATCCTCGGCAATATCCTCATCGGGATCGTGGGCTCGGCGCTCGGTCACCTGCTGGCGGGCATGGTGGGCCTGGCGGCCTACGGCTGGCCGGCGCGCACGCTCGTGTCCATCGTGGGCGCCGTTATCCTGATCTGGCTGCTGCGCCTCTCCGGCATTCTCACGTAGCCAGCCGGTACACCTCGACCTCGGCGCTCCGGCCCTTCACGCGGGCCGCCGTCACGCGCTCGAGCGCCGACGGGTCAGCGAGGCGGTCGCGGGTCGCGCCGCTCACCAGGATGTTGCTGCCCAGCTCCTTGGTGAGGCTCTGGATGCGGGAGGCGAGATTCACGGCATCACCCACCAGCGCGTAGGCGAGGCGATCCAGGCTGCCGATGCTCCCCGCCAGCACGGCACCGGTGTGGATGCCGATGCCATGGCGAAGCGACACTTTTCCCGCCCGCGCGCGCGCGGCGTTCCAGGCGGCCAGGCGCCGGCTCATCTCGCGGGCCGCGCGCACCGCCTGGTCGGCGTGGTGGGCATCCGCGACCGGCGCGCCGAACACGGCCTCGATCTCGTCGCCGATGTACTGGAGCACGAGCCCGCCGCTGTCGCGGATGGCTCCCTCCATCTCGCTGAAGTAGGCGTTGAGGTCGCGCACGACCTCACGGGGGTCCGTGGCCTCCACCCAGGGCGTGAAGTCCCGT
>DATJFY010000009.1:0-4846 GCA_035495415.1 Verrucomicrobiia bacterium | reverse complement strand
GACGCGGGGACCATCGGGCGCGTGTACCGGGCGCGGATGTTCTACGGCAACGGCACCGCCGGGAACATCGCGGGTACCTGGCGAGACAGCCGCCTCGGCATCCTCGAAGACATGGCGAGCCACCTCATCGACCTCGCCGGCCACGTGTTCGGGCGCTTCGGCGCCGAGTTCAGGGTGTGGGAGCGGCGCGGCCACGAGCTCAAGGGGCTCGATCACTGCATCCTCGCCACCGCCGACCGCGCGGTGGTGATCGAGTGCAGCTTTCTCTCCTGGAAGAACCGCTGGCGCATCGAAGTCACCGGCGAGGCGGGCGCGCTCGAGATGGACGGGCTCACCAAGTGGGGCGGCAGCGAGCTGATCGTGCGGCGGCGCAAGCGGCCCAGCGGCGTGCCCGAGGAGACCCGCGAGACGGTGCCCGGCCCCGATCAGACGTGGGCGGGCGACCTGAGCCACTTCGAGGCCATGGCGGCGGCGGGGCGCACGTCACGAGACAACGATCTCTGGCTCTCCCGCACCATCGAGGCGGCGGCCGGGGCCTCGCTCGAGGGCGACGCGTGACCGCGGTGCTCACGGGGTTTCTCGGACTTTCGCATCTCGGCATCGTGTCGAGCGTGGGCTGGGCGTCCCTGGGCTCGCCGGTGGTCGGCGTGGACCTCGATCGCGCGCCCGTCGACGCGCTCGGCAGGGGCGAGCTGCCCGTGCACGAGCCCAGCCTCCCCGAGGCCTTCGCGGCCGCGCGCGGGCGCATGCGCTTCTCCACGGAACCCGCCGCCCTGGCCGAATGTCCGCTGGTGATCGTCTCGCGCGACGTCCCGACGGACGCGGGCAACGGCAGCGACACGTCCGCGGTGCTGCGCCTGGTCGACGCGGCCATCCCGCACCTGCGCCCCGGCGCTGTGCTGGCGATGATGAGCCAGGTGCCGCCCGGCTTCACTCGCAGTCTCGCCGCGCGCATCGAGGCGCGCCGCCCGGGCCTGGGCCTGCGCGTCCACTACTGGGTGGAGACGCTGATCTTCGGGAACGCGCTGCGACGCTTCCTCGAGCCCGAGCGCGTCATCGTGGGCGCGGCCGATCCGGCGCGGCCGCTCCCCGCCGAGCTGGCCGACGGGCTCGCGCGCTTCGGCTGCCCCGTCCTGCCCATGCGCTACGAGAGCGCCGAGCTCACCAAAACCGCCATCAATCTCTACCTCTTCGGCGCCGTCACCTACGCCAATACACTGGCCGACCTCTGCGAGGAGGTCGGCGCGGACTGGTCGGAGATGGCCCCCGCCCTACGCCTCGACAAGCGGATCGGCGCCCACGCCTACATCCGGCCGAGCCTCGGCGTCGCGGGGGGCAATCTCGAGCGCGACCTCGTCACCCTGCGCGGCCTCTGCGCGGCGCACGGGGTGGACGCCGCCTACATCGAGACCCTGATCCGCTACAACGCTGACCGCTATCGCTGGGTGCACCGTCAGCTGGAGCGGCGAGTGCTCCGGGAGACGGCGAGCCCCGTC
This sequence comes from Verrucomicrobiia bacterium, assembly GCA_035495415.1. Taxonomy (GTDB): domain Bacteria; phylum Methylomirabilota; class Methylomirabilia; order Rokubacteriales; family CSP1-6; genus DASRWT01. Next base: position 3,350 of record DATJFY010000009.1, on the reverse strand, counting down.
ATCGCGGTCTGGGGTCTCGCGTACAAGAAGGACACGCGCTCGACCAAGAACTCGATGTCCCTGCGCGTGATCGGTGACCTGCGCGGCCGCGCCGACATCCGCGCCTATGACCCCCTGGTGGGCGCCGCCGACGTGGAGGTGCCGGTGACGGTACTGTCGGATCGCGAGGCGGTGCTGGCCGGCGCCGACTGCTTGCTCGTGCTCACCGACTGGGACGAGTTCGCCTCCACGCCGCGCGATGCGTTCAAGAGCATGCGCCGCCCCCTCGTGATCGACTGCGTGGGCGTCGTCGATCCGCGCCGGACGGACCTGGACGGAGTGGAGCTGGTCCGGATGGGCCACCCGGGGAGCGAGCGATGAATCGCCGCGCCGTCTTCCTCGACCGCGACGGCGTGCTCGTCGACACGTTCGTCCGCGACAACCGCGCCTACGCGGCGCTCACGCTCGAGGACTTCCGCGTGAGCGACGACTCGCGACCCCAGGTGGCGCGGCTGCGCGCGGCCGGGCTCCTGCCCATCGTGTTCACCAATCAGCCCGAAGTGGCGCGCGGCACCCTCGATCCTTCGGTGCTCGAGCGCATGCACGCTCGGCTGCGCGCCGATGTGAGCGTGGCAGACATCTTCGTGTGCCCCCATGACGACGGAGCTGACTGCGCGTGTCGCAAGCCGCGGCCGGGCATGCTCCACGCCGCCGCCGCCAAGTGGGGTCTGGACCTCGCGGCGTGTCTGGTGGTCGGCGACCGCTGGCGCGACATCGAGGCGGGACGCCGGGCCGGATGCTACACCGTGCTGCTCGAGCGGTCGTACAGCGGCTGCGACAGCGCCGACTGCCGCGTGGCGAGCCTCCGCGAGGCCGTCGACGTGGTGCTGGCGCGCGCCGAGGGAGCTCATGGACTTCATCGCTCGCTATCTCGCTGAAGCCGGCCGCGTCGCCGCGGGCATCGACCAGGCCGCGGTGGCTCGGGTGGTGGATCTCCTCGTCGCCGCCCGGGCGGCTGGAGGGCGTCTCTTCATTCTGGGCGTCGGCGGGAGCGCGGGGAACGCCTCGCATGCCGTGAACGACTTCCGGAAGATCGCCCACTTCGAGGCCTACGCGCCGACCGACAATGTGTCCGAGCTGACCGCGCGGATCAACGACGACGGCTGGGATAGCTCGTTCGCGGCCTGGCTCGAGGGGAGCCGGCTGGGCGCGAAGGACGCGGTGCTCGTGTTCTCGGTGGGCGGCGGGGACGCCGAGCGCGGCGTCAGCACCAACCTGGTCCGCGCCCTCGAGCACGCCAAGGCAGCGGGCGCCCGCGTCGCCGGCATCGTGGGGCGCGACGGCGGCTTCACCGCCAAGGTCGCCGACGCCTGCGTGATCATCCCCACCGTGAGCCCCGATCTGGTCACCGCGCATGCCGAGGCGTTCCAGGCCGTGGTGTGGCACTGCCTCGTGTCGCACCCCAAGCTCAAGGCCGCGCCCATGAAGTGGGAGAGCCTCGGGCGATGAGCGCCTGGCCGTCCCGGGTGGTGCTGCTGGGGGCGAGCGGCCATCTCGGCCGCGCCCTCACCGCGCGCCTGGGAAGGGACGGCGTGCCGGTGGTCGGCCACACCTCGAAGACGCTCGACCTCACGCGCGCGGAGGCGCCGGCCGCGCTCGAGGGGGCGATGGACGCGAGCACCGCGCTGGTCTTCGCTTCCGCGCTGACGCCCGACCGAGGCCAGACACCGGAGACGTTCATGGCCAACATGGCCATGGTGACGAACGTCGCGAAGGCTCTCGCGGGGCGCGCCCTCGGGCTCTGTGTCTACGTGAGCTCGGACGCGGTGTACGGCTTCGACGTGAACCCGGTCACCGAAGCGACCCCGGTGAGCCCGGGGGGTTACTACGCCCTGGCGAAGTACGCGGGCGAGCGGGTGATGGAGTACGCCGCGCGCGCCGCCGGCGTGCCGCTGCTGACGCTCCGGGTGACCGGCGTCTACGGCCCCGGCGACCCCCACGGCGCCTACGGACCGAACGCCTTCGCGCGCTCGCTGGCGAAGGATCGGAGCTTGCGCGTCTTCGGCGAGGGCGAGGAGGAGCGCGACCACGTGTACGTCGATGACGTCGCGGCGGTGGTAGCCAGACTCGTGCGGATACGCGCCATCGGGGTCTTCAACGTGGCGACGGGCGAGAGCCGCCCCTTCGCCGACGTGGTCAAGGCCATCCGGAGGCTCGTGCCCTACGAGGTCGCCGTCACGCATGCGCCTCGCGCCGGCGCCATCACTCATCGCCGCTTCGACACCGCGCGGCTCTACCGGTCGCTGCCGGGGTTCGCGTTCACGCCGCTCGACGAGGGCCTGCGTGCCACGCTCGCGTCCTTCGGAGCTCTTGGCAGTGGCGGGGTGCTCGGCCGTGGCTGAGATCAATCTCCTCGACCGCTACCCGCGCGCGACCCGCGACATCGCCTCTCGAGCGGCCGCCGCGTCAGAGCAGCGTGCGATCGCCAAGCGCTTCGAGCGCGAGTACTTCGATGGCGACCGCGGCCAGGGCTACGGGGGCTACCGCTACGACGGCCGCTGGGTACCCATCGCGGAGCGCCTGCGCGAACATTACCGGCTCGCCGCGGGCCAGCACGTCCTCGACGTCGGCTGCGCCAAGGGCTTCCTGCTCCACGACCTGCGTCAGGTGGTGCCGGGCCTTCGGGTCGCCGGGCTCGACGTGTCCGCCTACGCGCTCGCCCATGCGATGGACGATGTGCGGGGGCTGGTCGTACGCGGCTCGGCGGAGCGTCTGCCCTTCGCGGACCGCGCCTTCGATCTCGTGCTGTCGATCAATGCGCTCCACAATCTCGGCCGCGAGGATTGCGTGCGGGCCCTGCGCGAGATCGAGCGGGTGTCCCGGGCGCATCGCTACGTCCAGGTCGACTCATGGCTCAACGACGAGCAGCGGGAGAAGTTCGAGCGGTGGCAGCTCACGGCGGTGACCTACTCGGATCCCGAGGGCTGGCGGCGGCTGTTCCGCGAAGCCGGCTATGGCGGCGACTACTACTGGACGGTGACGGAGTAAGTCACCCGACGGGGGTGAAGGTCATGAAGATCTTCGTCGATTCCGCGAACCTGGTGGAGATCGAGGAGGCCCTCGACCGAGGCTTCCCGGCCGGCATCACCACCAACCCGTCGATCCTCGCCAAGGAACAGAAGGGCGACTTCCGCGAGCACATCAAGAAGATCATCGAGCTCACCCAGCGGTACGGCTACGACATCCCGCTGTCGGTGGAGGTCTTCTCCACCAAGCGCGAGGAGATGATCCGGCAGGCCGAGGACTTCGTGGGGCACTTCGGGCATTACAAGAACATCAACGTGAAGGTCCCGGTGGGCTGGGACGAGCTG
>DATJFY010000008.1:0-10639 GCA_035495415.1 Verrucomicrobiia bacterium | reverse complement strand
CCGAACTCCCCGAGCTCGCGAGCCAGCGAGCGCGTGAACCCCACCGCGCCGCCCTTGGAGGTGGTGTAGTGGATGTAGTGAGCGACGCCCTTGAAGAATGTGCTCGAGGCGATGTTGATGATGTTGCCCTTGCCCTGCGCCCTCATCGCCGGAAACACCGCGCGAGCGCAGAGGAAGAGGCCGCGAAGGTTGACCGACATCACCCGATCCCATTCCTCGACGGGGATGTCCATGAAGGGCCGGCGCTTGAGCGTGCCGTAGATGGCCGCGTTGTTCACCAGCACGTCGATGCGGCCGAACCGTGCGAGTGTCTCGGCGGCCAGCCGCTGCGTGTCTGCCTCGCGCGAGACGTCGCACTCGACCCCGAGGGCCTGGGCGCCGCGGGCCTCGACCTCCTTGACCGCGGGCTTCAGATCGGCGACGTCCGCCACAACGACGCGCGCGCCCTCGGCGGCCGTTCCCAGGCAGTACGCGCGGCCGATGCCCTTGGCACCTCCGGTGACGATGATGACCTTGTCCGCCAGTCGCATCGCGGGTTTTCTCCTTGTGTGCTACCTGAGCATGTGGCGATTCTCTGCCAGCCGTCGATCCTGCGCAACGTGACAGCCTCGGCGCCTGGCTGGTTCCACGCCGTTGCGTGGCGTACGGGCTCCAAGCTGACCCGAAACGGGACGGATTCGAGGGGAATGCCAGTACTCATGCAATCACCGAAATCGCGTCGGCAACCTCAAGACCGGTGGCCCCAGAGGCGCGACCAGTAGAGCGTAGCCAACTAGGCCCGTCCCCGCGACATAACCTCCCGGACTCGGACGCCGGCCACCCCAGGAGCCGACGGCACAGCATCGTCGCGTTGACGTCTCAGCGCTGCCTTCCGTAGTCGACGGCAGACACTTGACCCAGGAGCCCGTCCGGATCGTGGAAGTACAACTCCTCCCCCCGATGGGTCAGCGGCCGCGATTCAGGAAATCCGTTTTGAGCTTTTCAACCGCCGAATCAATAGCGAACCTCTCGACCCCCACGCAAAAGTGGTGGATCTTGGGCTCCCCGAGCTTGAACAGGCCGATGAAGCAATCTGGAAGCCTAAGCGTTGCGCCCTGCACCTCCGCATCTGGCTGGGACTGCCAAGAAATGGCTCCTCCCAGCATTCGCGAGTAGAACGCTTTTGATCTCTCGACGTCAGTGACGCTCAAGGTGACGTGATTGAGAGATCGACCCCGAAAGGTTGCTTCGCCGGTGTGGGTTCGAATCCAGCGCTGGCGGCGGACCCAGGCGGTGCGGCCGCGGCGAGGAGGCCTTCGATCAATTGCCCCCGGCTCAGCGTGCCCCGCTCGAAAAGAGTGACGAGATTCTCAACCGCCTCGCGCATAGTCTTGTCCCTTCATTGGTGATGACATTCACTCGCTTCATGAGGATAGCCAACATCAACGCCCTCCGGCGGTGGTCACCCCACTCGTGGTCCCCGTCCCCGTACATAACCTCCCAGACGCGGACACCGGCCACCCCAGGAGCCGACGGCACAGCCATGCTGATCACCCCGGGCGTCCCGTAGAGAAATGTCGGATCACCATTGAGGCTCGCTACGTGCGGCAGATGTAGATGCTGTTTTGGGGGCCTGGGGCTTCGACGACCTCGACGCTCTTGAATCCCGCCTCCCCGAGCATCCGTCGCGCCGTTTGTTCACCCCACGCGGTTCCGAGGCCTGCGCCACCCGCCGCCAGCGAGACCGTCATGCAGTGGAGCACGCTCATCGCGTACATGTAGGGCGTGAACGGGTTGCCGATGTTGTCCTCGAGGTTGCTCGAGGCCCGCGGCTCCATCATGACGTAGACGCCGCCCGGAGCGAGGACGGCGGCGGCGCGCCTGAGCACGGCCGCCGGATCGCGCTGATCGTGGATGGCGTCGAACGAGGTGACGAGGTCGAACTTGGGCTCGTCGGGCAGCCGGGCAACGTCCATGACTTTGAAGCGGGCGTTGCCCAGGCCCATGGCGCGCGCTTCGGCCTGCCCGCGCTCGATCGCGTCCTCGCCGAAGTCGTAGCCGACGAAGTCCGAGGCCGGATACTCCCGCGCCATCAGATTGACCGCATGCCCGGTGCCGCACCCGAGATCGGCGACGCGGATCCCGTCCTGCAGGCGCTCTGGGAGGCCCTTGACGGCGGGGAGGAAGCCCTTGATCAGGAGGCCGTCGTAGAGGAGGCGCCAGGAGGCGTCCTGCGCCTCGGTAAAATCCGGGCGGAAGTCCGAGTACGGCACGCCGCCGCCGCGCCGGAATGATTCGATCACGCTCGAGAGGCGCTTGGCGAGCATGGGGAGGGCCTGGCTGCCAGCGGCGAGATTGCGGCTCGACGTCCCGGTGAGACACGCCGCGTGCTCGGGCGGCAGCGTGAAGCGGTGCGAGGCGGCGTCGTACTCCACGACGCCCCCCGTCGCCATTGCCGCCAGCCACTCGCGCACATAGCGCTCGTCGAGCCCGGCGCGCCCAGCGATCTCGCCGCTCGTGCCGGGCCCCTTCGCCGCGGCCTCGAACAGGCCCACCTGGTGGCCGATCTGCACCAGCAGGGCGAGCATCCCGCCCGTGTAGAAGCCGAAGAGCTTCCGGGCGAACTCCTGCGTGCGCTTCCGGTCAGGCGTCGTGTCCATCGTTCGCGGCCTTGACGTGTTCGCGCGTCTTGTCGATGTAGCGCAAGTGGCTCATGGCGCCTCCGGGTCGGTTGCGCCAATCATACGCCATCCTGGTGATCGACGAGGGGAGGCTAAGTCGGTGGGCAGCGCGGAGCCTGTCAATAGGAACGAGACAGCGGGTTCGCTCCTCCCGTCGCTCGGGTCGTGCGTGAGTTGAGGCCGAGGATGGCGATGAGCGCAACGATTCTCATGCCAACTGCCCCATCTCCGCCTCGGCCTTCTCCAGCCAGAACCACATGTCCATCTCGCGGTACATCGTCGTCGCGGTGGTGAAGTGCTCCTGCGCCTCCTGCCGCTTGCCCGCTCGCCTGTCGAGCTTGCCGAGGCCGAAGTGGCAGTGGGCAACGAGCGGGCACATTCCAATCTCCGAGGCCAGGTTCATGGCGTCGCGGTAGCGGCCTGCGGCGGTCTCGACGCCGGGGGGATCGCCATGCGCGGCGACTTCGCCGAGGAGGCGAAGCGCGTACGCCTCGTGGCAGCGCTCACTGCGCTCGCGGGCCAGCGTAAGAGCTCGCACGGCGGCCCCGCCCGCCTCGTCGATTGGTCGCCCGCTTGGCGGCGAGAGTGACCGAGGTGCCGAGCGCGTAGGTCCAGGGGGAGGTCGTTGACGCCGCGGCCACGCGCGGGCTATCGTCGCCTTGCTTTTGCGCGCGCGCGTTTACTGGAGGCTCGGCAATGAAGTGTCCTCGGTGCCAGCACGAGAACGACGCGGGAGGGCGCTTCTGCGAGGACTGTGGCGCCCGGCTCGAGGCGGCCTGCCCGAGCTGTGGCACGCCCGTCGCCCCGGGCAAGAAGTTCTGCCGGTCCTGTGGCACCGCGCTCACCCCCGAGCCAGCAGGCCGGTTCGCCAGCCCGGAGTCCTACACCCCCATGAACCTCGCCGAGAAGATTTTAACGTCCAGGGCGGCGCTTGAGGGTGAACGCAAGCAGGTGACCGTCCTGTTCGCCGACCTCAAGGGCTCGATGGAGCTGCTGGCCGACCGTGATCCCGAGGAGGCGCGCAAGCTGCTCGACCCGGTCATCGAGCAGATGATGGACGCGGTGCACCGCTATGAGGGCACCGTTAACCAGGTGATGGGGGACGGGATCATGGCGTTGTTCGGGGCGCCACTCGCCCACGAGGATCACGCCGTGCGCGCGTGTTATGCCGCCCTCCGGATGCAGGATAGTGTGCGGCGCTATTCGGAGCAGCTGCGTCGAGCGCAGGGCGTGGAGGCCCAGATCCGCATCGGCCTCAACTCGGGCGAGGTCGTGGTGCGCTCGATCGGCAGCGATCTCCGGATGGACTACACGGCCGTGGGCCAGACCACGCACCTGGCGGCCCGCATGGAGCAGCTGGCGACGCCTGGGACGGTGCGCCTGACGGGCGAGACCGTGCGGCTGGCCGAGGGCTACGTCGAGGTCAGGTCGCTCGGGCCCATCCCAGTGAAGGGCCTCGCGGACCCGGTCGAGATCTTCGAGCTGACGGGAGCGGGTCAGGCCCGGACGCGCCTGCAGGCCGCGGCGCTTCGCGGCCTCACGCGCTTCGTCGGCCGCGACGCCGAGGTCGAGCACCTGCGCAGGGTCCTCGACCGGGCAGCAGGGGGCCACGGCCAGGTCGTCTCCATCGTGGGCGAGGCCGGCGTCGGCAAGTCCCGCCTCACGTACGAGTTCACGCACTCACATCGCGTGCAGGACTGGCTCATCCTGGAGGCCTCGTCGGTGTCGTACGGCAAGGCCACCAGTTACTTGCCGGTGATCGACCTGCTCAAAGGCTACTTCAAGATCGGTAACCGCGACGATCACCGCGACATGCACGCCAAGGTGCTGGGCCGAGTGCTGAGCCTCGACCGGGCGCTGGAGTCGCTGCTGTCCCCGCTCCTCGCGCTCCTCGACGTGCCGGTCGAGGACGGGAGCTGGCAGGCCCTCGATCCACCCCAGCGCCGGCGGCGCACGCTCGAGGCCGTCAGGCGCCTGCTGCTGCGCGAGAGCCAGGTGCAACCGCTGCTCGTGGTGTTCGAGGACCTGCACTGGATCGACAGCGAGACCCAGGCCCTGCTCGACAGCCTGGTCGACAGCCTGGGCTCGGCGCGCCTGCTGCTGCTGGTGAACTATCGTCCCGAGTACCAGCACGCCTGGGGCAGCAAGACGGCGTACAGCCAGATGCGGCTGGACGCGCTCTCGACCCAGCACGCCGGGGAGCTACTGGATGTGCTCCTCGGCGCCGATCCCAGCCTCGGGCCGCTCAAGGAGCTCCTCGTCAGGCGTGGCAACCCGTTCTTCCTCGAAGAGACCGTCCGGACCCTGGTGGAGACGAAGGCGCTCGAGGGGCTACCCGGGCGGTACCGGCTGACGCAGCCACTCCAGTCACTTCAGGTGCCGTCCTCGGTCCAGACGATCCTAGCGGCTCGCATTGACCGGCTCTCCTCGGAGGACAAGCGGCTGCTCCAGACTGCGTCGGTGGTAGGCAAGGACGTGCCATTCGCGCTGCTGCAGGGAATCGCCGAACTGTCCGACGACATGCTCCGCGGGGCGCTCGACCGGCTGCAGGCCGCCGAGTTCCTCTACGAGAGCAGCCTGTTTCCCGATCTCGAATACACTTTCAAGCATGCGCTCACCCACGAGGTGACCTACGGCAGCCTGCTCGCCGACCGGCGTCGGGCACTGCACTCGGCTGTCGTCGAGACGATGGAGGGCGTGTACGCCGGCCGACTGCCCGAACACGCCGAGCGGCTCGCCCACCACGCCCTCCGAGGCGAGGTGTGGGACAAGGCCGTCACCTACTTCCGTGAGGCCGGCGCCAAGGCTGCTGTACGCTCGGCGTACCGGGAGGCGGTCACGTGCTTTGAACAGGCGCTAGCGGCGCTCCCCCGTCTGCCCAGAACGCACGAAAGACTCGAGGCGGCGATTGATCTTCGCTTCGACCTTCGGACGTCGCTATTGCCGCTCGGGCAGCTCGAGAAGGGGCTCGAATATCTCCGCGAGGCCGAGGGCCTGGCCAGGACACTCGATGATCCCCGGCGGCTCGCCTGGGCGTCTGCCTATATGATCTCGAGCTGTTGGTTGACCGGTCGCTTGACCGATGCGCTCACGTTCGCCCAGACAGCCCAGGCCATTGCGGACACGCTTGGGGATCTCCGGCTCAAGGTTGTGGCGAATCAGTATCTCGCGGCAACCCTTTGGAACGTGGGCGACTATCAGGCGGCCATGGATCTTTTCCGGAAGGTCACGGAGTCGCTCAAAGGCGATCTCAGTCGTGAGCGGTTTGGCCAGGCTTTGCTCCCATCGGTGTTCGCCCGTCGCTATCTAGCTCATGCCCTTTCTGAGCGAGGCGAATTCGACCAGTCGATCGCCGAGGCAGAGGAAGGGCTGCGAATTGCCGAGGCAGCGGATCATCCCTTCAGCCTCGGCCAAGCCTATTTGGTGCTCGGGTACATCCACGTCGTCAAGGGAGAATTCGACCAGGCGGTGCCGCTCCTCGAGCGGGCTCTCGCGATGTCCCGCGATTGGAACATCAGGCTCCTGTCCCCTTCCTGTATGGGGTTCTTGGGATATACGTACGCCCTGTCAGGACGTCTCGCGGAAGGTCTCGCGTTGCTTGCCGACGCCATGACCGCCTTTGAGTCTGGTGTGGCGACGGTCTTCCATTCGCTCGTTGCAGCACACGCCGGCGAGGCCTGCATCCTTGCCGGCCGGTCGCAGGAAGCCCACAGACATGCGGAGCGAGCCCTCACACTTGCCCGCCGGCGCGGCGAGCGCGGCGACGAGGCCTACGCGCTCCGCCTCCTCGGCGAGATCCATTCGCAGGAGACCCCACCGGACGACGGGGCAGCTGAGACGCGGTATCGCCAAGCCATGACTTTGGCCGACCACCTCGGCATGCGTCTGCTCGTCGCCCACTGCCAGTTCGGCCTCGGCACGCTCTACCGGCGGACGGAGAAGCGCGAACAGGCGCAGGAGCACCTCACGACCGCAACGGCGATGTACCGCGAGATGGGCATGACGTACTGGCTGGAGAAGGCGGAGGCGGAGATTCGAGATTTGGCGTAATGAATCGGCGAGCGGAGCCGATCGCGCTGATCGAGGACCACCCAGACTTCGCCCAGCGGCCGGAGTGAGTCCAGGGTTCCCCCCGTCCTCCAGCGGCCTCGCCACAGGCGAGAGAGAGTGAGCACCGATGACGGCGGCGTTCAACCGTGAGCTCGGCCTCAAGATCAACCGTGAGGTCTGGAACGGGCGGCAGCTCGACAAGATCGCGGAGTACTTTGCCGAGGACTTCGTGGCCGACTACTCGCCCGCCTTCGTCTGGCGCGGGCAGCAGCACGTCCGGGAGGCGGTCGAGCGCGCCCACGCGACGTTCGCGGGCTTCCGTGAGGAGATCAAGACGATCGTCGCCGACGACGACCACGTCGTCGTGCACTTCACGATCACCGGCACGCACACAGGCCCGTGGGGACTGGTGCCGGCCACCGGCCGGCCGGTCGCCTTCGACGAGATCGTCATCATGACGGTCCGCGATAGCAAGGTCGTGCACCAGACCGGCGTGATCGACAACGTGACCGGACTCCGCCAGGTGGGCGTGCTGCCGGCGGCGCGGACGTGACGCTGGGATGGAGCCCGCCGCCCCGGCCGTGAATGCGGAGGCGCTGCGCACAGCACTCGTTGAGACGCTGCGCGCCCGGGGTCGACTGCAGTCGCCGGCCATCGCGGCAGCGTTCGCCCAGGTTCCCCGCCATCTGTTCGTCCCCGACGTTTCTCTCGATGAGGCCTCCCGCGACACCTTCATCGCGACGAAGCGGCAGCCCGACGGCGAGGTCATCAGCTCGTCCTCGCAGCCCGAGATCATGGCGATCATGCTGGAACAGCTCGATCTCCGGCCCGGGCAGCGGGTGCTCGAGATCGGCGTCGGTAGTAGCTACAACGCGGCGCTGCTCGCCCGCGCGGTGGGCGATGGTGGCCGGTGACCACGCTCGACCTCGACGAGGACATCGTGGCCGGGGCCCGAGCCCACCTGGCCGCGGCGGGCGTCACCGGTGTCCGGGTCATCTGTGTCGATGGCTGGGCGGGTTGTGTCGAGGCCGCGCCATTCGACCGCATCATTCTCACGGTCGGTGCGCACGACATCTCGCCGACCTGGCGCGCGCAGCTGGCGCCGGGTGGCCGGCTCGTCCTTCCGCTCGGGCTTCCGGCGGTCCAGGCCTCCGTCGCCTTCGCGGAGCGCGATGGCATCCTGAAGAGTGTCTCCGTCCGCCCTTGCCAGTTCATGCGCCTTCGGGGCAGCGCCGCCGTACCCATGCGCCCGGAGCCGGTGGGTCCCGCGCCGGCGCCCGGCGTCTGGCTGCGCGCCGGCCACGCGATGGATGGTGCCGCCGTGCATGCGCTGCTCCAGGCGCCGGCCCGCACACGGGCAACCGGGCTCAGTGCGCAGGGCCGCGAGCTGTACGCCGGGCTGATCGCCTGGGTCGGGCTGCACGAGCCGACGTCGGGCTGGTTCGTGGCGCAGGGCGAGGCCAGGGCGGCGGGTCTGGTGCCCTCCTTCGTCGGTGACGGTGTGGAGGCCATGGCCACCTACGGCCTCTTCGAGCCTGGTGGCGTGGCCCTGTTGGTCCGCCTGGAGCCACCGCCGGACGCCGACGGGGGCATTGCCATCGGCGTCCGCGTCCACGGCGAGGCGACGCTCGGCGAACGGTTGCTGGCCACCACGCTCGCCTGGAACGAGGCCGGCCGACCCGACGTCGAGCGCCTGCGCATTCGCGCCTATCCGACGGAGGCTCCCTGCGAGCCGCGGCTGCAGGAGATCGTGCTCACCCGCCCGTGCACGCGCCTCGTCCTCGAGTGGGCGCCGGCGCCAGCTCGTCGGGGCTGACGGATCGGTCAAGTGGGCCTTGATCGCTCCTGGGCTCGGTCAATCGGGGAGCAGATCACGCCCCGTGAGACGTGGCCCAGGCTTCACCCAGGAATTACCCAGGAAGTTGCTCCCAACGAGAGCCAAAGAGCCCCCAAGCCACTTACGTCAGAAGCGCTCATTTGCAATGCGTTGTTTGTGGGCGCGTTGGGTCTGGTACCGATTTGAAAAGGGCTCATAACCCAAAGGTCGCTGGTTCAAATCCAGCCTCCGCAACCATGACGAGGGCTAGCGGACGCTGAAGCCGCTAGCCCCTTTCCTTCATCCTGCTCTAGCCTGGCCCCCACTGGAAGCTCGGGAAACGCCTTTCGCATTCGATCTCCCCACAAATGGCGCGCAATCATCATCCGCGAGCGGTGGTGACCGTCTGTCCCCTCTGCGCCACCAGCTGTGACAGTTCCGGGTGTCCCCAGATCGACTCGACGGACTCGTACCGGCCCACCTGCCAGCACGAGTCATCGATTGTCCTGCCGCCCCATCCGTACTCGATCGCGAACTGCGAGGGGTTCGCCACGTAGAACGAGACCATATGATCGTTCATGTGCCTGCCCAGATCGATGACGATCGGAGTCCCCTCCTGCCGGGCAATGTCGCGGGCGGAACCTACGTCGTCAAGGGAGTTGCACTCAAGCATGAAGTGGTTGATTCGCTTGGGTCCGCTGCCGGCGAACAGGGCGATTGAGTGGTGGCGCGGGTTGCAGTGCAGGAACACTGCCATAGGACGACCCAAGGGACCGGCGACATCAGAGACGCGAAAGCCGAGCAGTTCCGTGTAGAACTTTGCGCTGACTTCGAGATCTGGCTGGTAGACGACGAGGTGCCCGAGTCCCATGGTGCCCGTCTTGAATCCGGTGGTCGCCCGCGGTGGGTGAAACGGCCGCTGGTTGAGAGGCGGTCCGTAGTACACCTCGGTCCGGAGGCCGGCGGGGTCGTCGAATTGGATCAGCTCCACGACGCGGCGCTGATCCGCCTCGTCGCGCGTGCCGCTCTTCACCTTGACGCCGACGTCTTCCAGGCGCTGGGCGACCGCGTGCAGCGCGGCAGCGTCGGGGACTTCCCAGCCGATGACCTCGAGATCATCTCGCCCGTCATTGCGCAGCTCGATGCGGTGGGAGTGCTCGTCCATTCGTAGGTACGTCGTTGAGCGGGTGTCGCCTGGCACGAGCTCCATGCCGAGCACGCTGGAGGCGAGCCCGCGCCACGCTGAGAGGTCACTGACGCCGAAAATGAGGTAGCCGAGTTGATTCACGCCCGTCATGGGACACTCCTCCGTTGAAGAGCCGCGGAATCGCGCAAGCCGATTGCGCTGAGCATATATCAGTTCAATCCCCTCATGGCAACGGCATGCTCGTTCGGGCAATCGAGGCGGATGGCGGGCTTCCGAGGTGACCCGGGAGCCCTTGGTGTACGCGGTGCAAACACGTCTGCTGTCGCTTGCGGTGGTCACCGCCACCCCCCGGCCGCTCTACGATCAGGAATGTGAGTCGCTTCATGCGTGCTCCTTGTTGACTATTGTTTCGGCATCCGCAGCCACCCAGTGTCGGTTTGTACGAAACGACTCTGGGTGGTCTCTCCGGCGTCGAGCATGTCGACGAGCATGTTTTCGAGCTGGGCATTGTTGGCGGAAACGCCGATATGATAGTCGCAAATATAGCCTTGCTGACCGGTGGCCTTTTCACACACGCCAATCTTCTGAAACTGGGTCAGGCTGTATGAGAGGTCGCAGGTTCCGCGCGGTCCGCCGCAGAGTTGAATGCATTCCAGCGTGAGTACCGGTGAATTCCGGACAATGCCCGATGTGCAGGCCATCTTCTTTTGACGCAACCACTCATTCGCGGCGTCGAACCGATCCGCGATCGCCATGCACATATCGTGCGCCGACGGTTCCATGCTGCCCGCCCGTGTCGCGGTCGGCACGTTCTTACAGAAGTTGGTTGAACCGCCCCGGGTTTCCCGGAGGCTCGGTTACGTGAGAACCTCCACGCCAGCTGGAGCAGCCTGGCGGTCATGGTACGCCTGCTCGAACTCGGCCGGTGGCACGTAGCCGAGAGGCTCGAGCAGGCGCTGGTGGTTG
>DATJFY010000007.1:0-52018 GCA_035495415.1 Verrucomicrobiia bacterium | reverse complement strand
GCCGAGTCGTCGCGTTATCTCCGCATGGCGCGCGCGATCGCGCAGCCCCCCGTCGAGCCCGCGGCGCCGGCGAGAGCCTCCGTCCGGTGATCCAGGCGATCGGCGCGAAGCTCGCCGGGCTCGAGCATCTGAACTTCTCCTGGCGCGACGCGCTCGACATCGCGATCGTCGCGGTGATCGCGTACGCCGTGCTCCGCCTGATCCGCGGCACGCGCGCCGTGCAGATGGCGATCGGGCTCGTGGTGATCTTCGCGGTCTACGGCATCGCGCTGGTCCTCAAGCTCGCCGCGCTCACCACGATCCTCCGGGCCCTCATCTTCTACGTCCCGTTCGCCGTGATCGTGCTCTTCTCGCACGAGCTGCGGCGCGGACTCGCCGTTTTCGGGCGAACGCCGTTCCTCGCGCTGTTCTCCGGGTTCCACGCCGAGGAGACGATCTCGGAGATCGTCCTCGCCGTCACGTCCCTCTCGGCGCGCCGCGTCGGCGCCCTGGTGGTCCTCGAGCGCAAGGAGGGTCTCAAGACCTACATCGAGAACGGCTCGCGGGTCGATGCCGCGGTCTCGTACGAGCTGCTCGTGACGCTGTTCGCGCCGGGCACGCCCCTCCACGACGGCGCCGTGATCATCTCGGCGGACCGGATCGCGGCCGCGGCGAGCTTCCTGCCCCTCTCGCTCCGCGAGGGCCTGCCCAAGCGCTTCGGGACGCGGCACCGCGCCGCGATCGGCATCACGGAGGAGACGGACGCGCTCGCCGTCCTGGTGTCGGAAGAGAGGGGAACGATCTCGCTCGCCCGAGGCGGCGAGCTCCTCGAGGACCTCGACCCGAAGTCGCTCCGGGACCTCCTCTTCCGCGAGCTCGCGGCGGAGCGCGCGTGAAGAGAATCGCGGGGTCTGACGTGCGTTCCCGCGTGGCGGAGCCGGCGCGGGAATGCGGGTCTGACCCCTGGGCTCTGCTGTGAGTCTCCGAGCTCTCGTTTTCCGGAACTTCGGCACGAAGCTGCTCTCGCTGGGGATCGCCTGCGCGACCTGGTGGATCGTCTCGGGCGACCGCCGCGAGCGGATCTCGGAGCGCAGCTACCGGATCCCGCTGTCGATCGTGAACGTCCCGTCCGGCACCATGGTCGTCTCTCCCCTGCCCGACGCCGTCGACGTCCGCGTGCGCGGGCCGTTCACGCCGCTGCGCCAGCTCGACCCGACCAAGCTCGACGCCGTTCTCGATCTCATCGACGCCCATCCGGGCGAGCGGCGATTCACGCTCGGGCCGGAGGACATCAACGTGCCGCGCAACGTCGAGGTCATCTCCATCTCGCCGCCCGAGGTGCGCCTCCTGCTCGACACCGTCGCGGAGAAGCAGGTGCCCATCCTGCCCGACCTGACCGGCCACCCGGCCGACGGCTGGATCTTCGAGGAGGCGGTGCCGGAGCCGCACGTGGCGCGCATCTCCGGTCCGGCCGGCACCCTCGCGCACACGATGGCCGTGCGGACGGAGCCCGTCTCGATCCAGAACCGCGAGGGCTCCTTCTCCGTGCCGACCACGCTCGCCGCGCAGGCGCCCGGGATCCGCGTGCGCGAGGCCCAGATCGTGACCGTTCGCGTCCGCATGCGGGCGCTGCCGACTCCCACGCCGACGGTGAAGCCGCGGCGAAAATGACGGATCGAGGAGACGCATGAAGCTGTTCGGGACCGATGGACTCAGGGGCCGCGCCGGGGAGTTCCCGCTCGACTCCGGCTCGGTGAGGCGGCTCGGCCGCGAGCTCGCCGAGCGCCTGGCGGAGGACGGGCCGCGCCCGCGCGTCGTCGTCGGTGGCGACACGCGCGAGAGCACGCCGCGGATCGTCGCCGACCTCGCGGCCGGGCTCGCGGAGCGCGGCGGCGGCGTCGCGGCCGCGGGCGTGATCACCACGCCGGGCGTCGCGGAGCTGGTCCTCGAGATCGGCGCCGCGGCGGGAGTCGCGGTCTCGGCCTCCCACAACCCGTACGAGGACAACGGCATCAAGATCTTCTCCTCCGAGGGCGCGAAGTTCCCCGATGCGTGGGAGGACGAGATCGAAGGCCGCTTGCGCGGGCCCGACCACGCGCCCAAGCCCACCGGCGCGGACGTGGGGCGGCTCATTCCGCGCCGACACGAGGCGGAAGCCGACTACGCCGCCCACGCCGAGGGCACGTTCCCCTTCGACCTCCGCGGCCTCCACGTGGTGCTCGACTGCGCCCACGGCGCGACCTACCGTGTGGCGCCGCGCGTGTTCGAGTCGCTCGGCGCCAAGGTGACGGTGCTCGGCGCGGAGCCCGACGGGCAGAACATCAACCGCGGGGTGGGGGCCCTGCACCCGGAGAGCCTCCAGGCCCGCGTCCGCGCGCTGGGCGCCGACCTCGGCGTCGCCTTCGACGGCGACGGCGACCGGCTCATCTGCGTGGACGAGACGGGCGCGGTCCGTGATGGCGACTACGTGCTGGCGATCTGCGGCCGGCACCTGGCCGCCCAAGGGCGCCTGTCCCAGCGGGTCATCGTGAGCACGGTCATGGCCAATCTCGGGCTCGAGCACTCGCTGCGCGAATCCGGCATTCGGGTGGTCAAGACCCAGGTGGGCGACCGCTACGTGCTGGAGGAAATGGTTCGCATCGGCGCGATGCTGGGCGGAGAGCAGTCTGGCCACCTGCTCTTCCTCGACCACGCGACCACCGGCGACGGCATCGTCTCCGCGCTCCAGGTGCTCGCGGTGATGCGCGAGTCCGGCCAGCGTCTCTCCGCGCTGGCGCGCTGCCTCACCAAGTTCCCCCAGGTGCTGGTCAATGTCCCCGTGCGCGCCAAGCCGCCGCTCGATTCCATCAAGGGACTGCATCCGCGCCTCCAGACGCTCGAGGGGGAGATGAACGGCGTCGGTCGTATCCTCCTGCGTTATTCGGGCACGGAGCTCCTGGCGCGGGTCATGGTCGAGGGTCAGGAGCAGGCTCAGATCGAGGGCATCGCCCAGGAGCTCGCCGGCATCATCCACCGCGCCATCGGCCCGTGAGCGCGCCCGCGGGAGAGTTCATCAGGGGAATCGGCGTTGATTTGGCGAAGATCGACCGGTTTCGCCGCATCGTGGCGCGGTGGGACGAGCGCTTCATTCGCCGCGTCTTCACCGAGGGCGAGATCGTGTACTGCCAGCGGCATCGCGATCCCGTGCCGCACTTCGCCGCGCGCTTCGCCGCCAAGGAGGCGGCGCTGAAGGCGCTCGGCACCGGACTCTCCATGGGCGTCAGCTGGCGGGAGCTCGAGGTGCGGCGGGAGCGCGGCCAGGCCCCCACGATGGCGCTCTCCGGCCGCTCCGCCGCCATCGCGCGGTCGCGCGGCGCCAGCCGCATCCTCGTCTCGCTGACCCATGACGGCGATTACGCGTTCGCCCAGGTGATGCTGGTCGGTGAGGGACCGGCGGCGAGTCGTGGCGGACCCGCGCCGCGCCCCGCCGGAGCCTGACCGTGCGGCCCGTCTTCACCGCAGCGGAGATGCGGGCGCTGGACGCCCGCGCCATCGCGACCCTCGGCATCCCCGGCCGACGGCTCATGGAAGCGGCCGGCACCGGGGCGGCGCGCGTCGTCGCGCGCCGCTGGGGGCCGATGCGGCGCCGCGACGTGGTGATTCTCTGCGGCAAGGGCAACAACGGCGGCGACGGCTTCGTGGTGGCGCGCCGGCTGCGCGGGGCGGGGGCACGGGTGCGCGTATTCCTCTTCGCGCGCCGCGCCGAGGTGCGCGGCGACGCCGCGCTCGCGCTACGGCGCTGGACGGGTCGTGTGGAGGAGGTTTCCAGCGCCGCGAACGTCGCCGCGGCGACCGAGGCCGCCGAGCGCGCGGACATCGTCGTGGACGCGCTGCTGGGCACGGGTGTCGAGGGCGCCGCGCGTGGCGTCGTGGGCGAGATGATCGCCCGACTCGAGACGCCACGGCTCCCGGGACGCCACGCGCCGCGGGTGGCGGCGCTCGATCTGCCCTCGGGGCTGTCGTCGGATCACGGCGCGCTTCTGGGACCGACGGTGCGGGCCGACCTGACCGTGACCTTCGGCGGGCTCAAACGCTCGCTGCTCCTCTATCCCGGCGCCGCGCGCGCCGGTGAGGTCGAAGTGATCCCGATCGGCATCCCCGAGACCGAGGTGGGACGCGGAATCCAGACCTTCGTGGTCGAGGAGGCGGATGCACGCGGGGCCTTCGGACCGCGGCCGCCCGACGCTCACAAGGGTACCTACGGGCATCTTCTCGTGGTGGCGGGTTCCCTCGGCAAGACCGGCGCGGCGGCCCTTGCCGCGCGCGCGGCCCTGCGCGCGGGCGCGGGTCTCGTGACCGCGGCGGTGCCGGCATCGCAGCAGCCGGTCGTGGCGACGCTGGGCGCCGAATACATGACCGAGGCGCTGGCCGAGCACCCCCACGGATTCCTCGGCCGGGCGGCGGCGGCCCGGGTGCGCGAGCTCGCCGAAACCATGGACGCGGTCGCGCTGGGACCAGGGCTCTCGCTCGCGGACGAGGCGCAGGCGCTCGCGCGCGAGCTGATCGGCTCGCTGCCGCGCCCGATGGTGGTGGACGCCGACGCGCTCTCCGCGCTCGCGGGCCATCTCCCCCTCCTCAAAGGCGCGGCGGGGCCGCGGATTCTGACGCCACACCCCGGCGAGCTGGCGCGGATGCTGGGCGTGTCGGTCGGGGAGATCCAGGCGGATCGCATCGGGCGCGCCCGCGCCTTCGCCGCCGCGCACCAGGTCTGGCTCGCCCTCAAGGGCGCGGGCACCGCGGTCGCCGCGCCCGACGGCACGGTCTGGATCAATCCCACGGGGAATCCCGGGATGGCCAAGGGGGGCTCGGGGGACGTGCTCACCGGAATGACGGGAGCCTTTCTGGCGCGTGGGCTCGAGCCGCTGCCCGCGCTGCGCGCCGCCGTGTACCTGCATGGCCGGGCCGGCGATCTCGCGCGCGACGCGATGGGCGAGGAGGGCATGATCGCCGGCGACATCGTGGAGGCGATCCCCCGGGCCCTGACGCCGGGCCGCGGATGAGCGAGCGCGCACACGTCGCCCGCAGCGTCCAGGAGACCCAGGCGGTGGGGGAGAGGCTGGGCGCGCGGCTCGAGCCCGGTGCGGTGGTGGCGTGCGTGGGCGACCTGGGGGCGGGGAAGACGTGCTTTCTCCAGGGCGTCGCCCGCGGGCTCGGCGTGACCAGCGACGTCACCAGCCCGACCTTCGTGCTCGTCAACGTCTATCGCGGACGGCTTCCCGTCTACCACATGGACGCCTATCGCACGAACAGCCTGCTCGAGGTCGTCGACCTCGGCCTCGAGGAGATGCTGGATGGCGACGGCGTGACCCTGATCGAGTGGGCGGACAAGGTACGTCCGCTCCTGCCCCCGCGTGCCATCGTGGTACGCATCACCGGCCTGGGCGACGAGCCCCGGCGCATCGAAGTGGAGGAGCCAGGAGCCGAGCGGTGACGCCGGGGCCGGAGGACGGGGACGCGGCCCGGCGGGCGCGCCTCCTCCTCCTGGTCTTCGCGGCGTTCGTGGTCTACGGATCCTTCTTCCCGTTCGCGTTCCGCTTGGATCCCCTCGAGGTGCAGCGGGATCTCGCTCGCTTCTGGTCCACGGTCGCGCTCTTCGACGCGCGGGGCCGGCGGCTCTTCTCCATCGCCGATCTCGCCAGCAACGTGCTGCTCGGCGTGCCGGTGGGCGCCCTGCTGGTGCTGGCCGGCCTCGTCGGCCGTGGGATCGTGGCGCGGGTGGGCGGCGCCCTGCTGGTCGAGGTCCTGTTCGCCGGCGCGGTCGAGCTCGGCCAGATCCTCGCGCCCACCCGCACCGCGTCGGCCCTCGACGTGCTCGCCCAGGCGGCCGGCGCGATCGCCGGCGCCCTGGCCGCGCACGGGATCGGCACCACCGCGGCCCGCACGCTGGAGGCCCGGCTCGCGGCACGGGTCCGGGAGCGACCTGGTCTCGTCGTCGTGGCCGTCCTCGCCGCGCTCGTGGCTGCGGACGCCCTGTATCCCTATGCCGTCACCCTCGACGTCTCGACGGCCTGGGGCAACCTCCGCCGAGCTCAGTGGCAGTCGCTGGCGAGCCTCTCCGGGCGGCCCTGGGGCCCGCTGGTGGTCGATCGGCTGCTTCCCTATGCCGGGATGGCCTTCGCCGCCCGTTGGGCCCTTGGTGCGCGGCGGGCGCCGGCCCGGGGTGTTCGGCCCTTGGACGCAAGCCTCGTGGCGCTCCCGCTCGTCCTGTGGGCGGCCGGGCTCGAGGGCGGGAAGCTCATGATCGCCGGGCGGGCGCCGAGCGTCGACAACGTCCTCGTGGCCGCCCTGGGTATCCTGCTGGGCCTCGCGGCATTCGCGATGACCGCCGGGTGGAAGGGGACGCAGGGCAGCGGCGCGCGGGTTCTCGTCGGGCTCACGAGCGCGGTGCTGATCTACCGCGAGCTCGCGCCGTTTGACTGGGCTCTCACGCGCGCCCAGGCCGCCGCCAAGGCGGGACGCATCGAATGGATCCCGCTGACCTCCTACTTCTACGCGGATCCTCAGAGCGCCCTCTTCGATCTCTTCACCAAGCTCGTGTGGAGCGGTGCCCTCGGCGCCTCGCTGCGCGCCGCCGGCGCCCGCGCGCCCTGGGCCTGGGTGCTGGCGCTCGGCCTGATGCTCGAAAGCCTGCAGGTCGTCGAGGTCTCGCACGTTCCCGCGGTGGGCGATGTCCTCGCGTTCGGCGTGGGGGCCGCGCTCGGCGCGCGCCTATTGCACCGCGTGCAGCGCTGGCGCGCGGCTGTATCCATCGTGGGACATTGACCGCCCGGGGCGCGGCGGGCACAGTCGCCGTATGCCGGACGGCACGCGCATCGAGGACTGGCCCCTCGCAGAGCGTCCGTGCGAGCGCCTCTACCATCAGGGCGCGGCCGCCCTCGCCGACGCCGAGCTGCTCGGGATCCAGCTGGGCGCAGGGACGCGCGGGCGGAACGCGGTGGAGCTGGCGCGTGATCTCCTCGTGAGTTATGGCTCGCTGTCCGCGCTGGCGACGCGCGGGGTCGCCGAGCTCGCCGGCCGACCCGGCTTGGGGCGGGCCAAGGCGGTGCGGCTGGCCGCGGCATTCGAGCTCTCGCGCCGGCTCCGCTCGCGCAACGGCCACGGGGCGGGGCGCGCGCTGCTGTCGAGCCCGGCCGAGGTCTACGCGCGCTACGGCCCGCTGATGGAGGATCTCGACAAGGAGGTGTTCCGCATCGCCTTGCTCGACGCGCAGAACAGGCTCCTGCGCGACGTGGTGGTGTCGGAGGGCACGCTGTCCGCCAGCCTGGTCCACCCCCGCGAGGTCTTCAAGCCGGCCATCGTCGAGTCCGCCGCCTCGCTGATCCTGCTCCACAACCACCCCAGCGGCGATCCCACGCCGAGCCGCGAGGACCTGCGGCTCACCCGGCAATTGGTAGAATGTTCTCGACTGCTGGAGCTGCACATCCACGACCACGTGGTAATCGGGCGCGGGCGCTTCGTGAGCCTGGCCGAGCGGGGGGAGCTATGAACGTGCACGGGGTGGGACATGTCGTCTTGAAGGTCCGGGATCTCGATCGGTCGGCCGCCTTCTACACGGGCGTGCTCGGGTTGAAGGAGGTGGGCCGCCTCGGCGACCGCATGGTGTTCTTCTCCGCCACCGGCCGCAATCACCACGACCTCGCCTGCCTCGCGGTGGGCTCGGACGCGCCCGCCCCTCCGCCGGAGGCGGTCGGGCTCTATCACGTCGCCCTCAAGGTGGGCGACACGCTCGAAGAGCTGCGCGAGGCCAAGGCCGCGCTGGACCGGCACGGAGTCGCGATTCGGCAAGTTCGGGACCACGAGGTGAGCCAGTCGATCTACCTGGACGATCCCGACGGCAACATGGTGGAGCTCTTCGTGGACGCCGACCCGGCGATCTGGGCGGCGAACCCGGCTGCGGTGGCGCAGTCGCGGCCGCTAGCCCTTGGCTAGGCGCTCCACTTCCTTCTTGGTCATCGATGGGATTCGCGCGAGCAGCGTCTTCACGCGCCGCTCGGAGGCGTGGTCAGCGAGGATCAACTTCTTCGATCGGGTCCCGTTCACGATGTAGGCGACCCAGTCGTCCATGCTTGGGGTGCCGCGCCACGCGACGGTGAGCCCGCTCAGGCGCATGCGCTTCTTGCCCTCGACCTTCGCGAGCGGTTTCCGACTCGCCTCCATGCTTCCCGTCCCCTGATCTTCGGGTGCACCGCAACGTGCTGCGCGCTAATTTCACCCGTGCGCGGCACCGAAGCCGCGCGCAGAGCACAAACTTAGGAACCGTGCTCGGTCGTGTCAAGAATTCGTTTCGCCGCTGAAAATGCGCCTTCGTGCGCATTCATGCCACGGAACATGCGTCAATGCTGGCCTCTGTCACATGCCTCGTAGCGGTGGACGGTCGGAACGTCACATTCTTGCGACGTCTTCGTGAAGGCGCGTCAAATCGTCCTATTTTCGCGGCTGTGGATGCCTGTGGATAAGTGGATAACCTGGGGACTATTTCCGGTCAGCGAGCAGGGCCTCGAGGATGCGCCGGGCGAGGAGCGGGCCCTCCGTGATGAACGCCGTGAAGTAGGCGCACGCGTCGGCGCCGGCGGCGAGAGCTTGTCGGGCGGTGTCGGGGGAGTGGATCCCGCCGGTGGCGACGATCTGGAGCGCCCGACCGAAGCGCGCCCGCAGGCTCCGCACGTTGTCCAGCATGGCCGGGAATATGGCGGGGCCGGAGAGGCCGCCCGCACGTTGCGAGAGGCGCGGCTCCTCGATGCGGCGCGTGTTCCCGTAGTTCACGATGCCGAGCCCGGCATCGAGCGCGGCCGGCACGATCGAGCGGAGGTTCTCCTCGTGGAAATCCGGCGAGAGCTTGACGATGACGGGCTTCGCAGTGGCGCCCCGCACCGCCACGAACAAGCGGCGCAGCTCGGACGGCTTCTGCGACCATTCGTAGACCAGCCGGGTATTGGGCGACGAGATGTTGATCTCGACGAGGTCGCCATAGGGCGCCAACCCGGCGATCACCTCCACGTACTCCTCGGCGGACTCGCCGGCGGCGGCGGCGATGAGTGGCACACGGTGAGGCAGCCGCGCCAGCGCGCGCTGATACGCGGCCAATCCGGGATTGTGAAAGCCGTTGCAGTTCACGAGGCCCGGC
Source organism: Verrucomicrobiia bacterium (assembly GCA_035495415.1). Taxonomy (GTDB): domain Bacteria; phylum Methylomirabilota; class Methylomirabilia; order Rokubacteriales; family CSP1-6; genus DASRWT01. Next base: position 42,876 of record DATJFY010000007.1, on the reverse strand, counting down.
CCCGCCGGCGAGTTGTGACGCACGAGATTGGGGGGCGGATGCCCGGGGCGCGGCTGCACCGTGATGCTCTTGGCGGTGACCGCGCCGAAGCCGAGTCCCATGGCGCGCCGGAGAATACCCGTGTCGTAGTACATCGAGGAGAGGATCAGGGGGTTGGGCAGGCGTACGCCGCCCAGCGTGATGGCGAGGCGCGCATCCTCCAGACGGAACAGCGCGAGGCGATCGAGCGGGGTCAGCCGCAGTGCGCGCTGCCCGACGGCGATCGCGATCCGCTCGGGAAGACGCGCGAGCACGCCGTGATAGAGCGCGCGGTACACGCGATCGGCGAGGCGAGCAGTGGCGGCCAATTCGCGGGGAGGATACCCGAGTCCGCGGCGCGCCGCCGGACTTTCGGTGCGCCGCTCGTGGGTCGATACGAGACCTACTCGGCCCCTTCGCCGACGAGCTCGGCACGACGCCGGTGAATGTCGCCCTCCATCACCCAGCGCCACATCTGCCAGTAGAAGAGCCAGCGGCGCGCCGCGCCCGTGACCGGGTCGGCGCTGGCCCCGGCGGCGATGAGCGGGCGCACGGTGTCCGCGCTGAGGTCCGGATGGCTAGGATCGACGCGCGCGAGCACACGCTCGAGGAGCAAAGGCGGACCGCCCGCGGTGGCCGGCCGCAGACCGAGCCGACGTGCCACGGCCGCGACGTAGTAGTGATCCATCAGCCGCGCGCGGAGCTGCAAGAGGGCGAACCGCGGATCGACGCCCGGCGAACCTGGGTAGAGCCGCCCGTCCGAGCAGAACGGGATCCGCGCAAGCGGGGGAAAGTGTCGACGGAACAGCTCGAGGGTGAGCCGGCCTTCCGCCTTGACCTCGAAGGGCAAGCCCGCGGTCATCTCCCAGAATTCCTTCGACAGACCGGGCGTGAGCGGCAGCAGGTCGTTGGCGTAGACCTTGAGGGGATTCGGTCCGGTACGCCGGCGCATGCGGCTTCGGGCCACGAACTCGGCCACGCCGAAGGCATCGTCCGGGTACGCCTCGCGTGTACGTCGCATGCACGCGCGGAGCCCGGCGTCCATGTCGTCGACGATGCCTCGCGCGAACACCGCGCGGAGCGCGCGCCACAGGTCGGGCGCAAGCGCCGCGGTCTGCGTGCGGAAGAAGGGCTCGAAGCCGCCGCCCTCCTGATGCGGCGTCCGCAGCGTGTAGTTGGACGCTACGCCCTCCCACACCGCCTCCGTGCGTCCCTTGATGCTCGACGCGACCTGGGCGATGAACAGCCCGAAGCTCGTGGTGGCGACCTCGTTCATGATGAGATAGTCGACGTACGCGGCGGACGAGTAGAAGTCGGGAAGGGGAGGCACCACGGTGTAGGGGAGCCCGAGCGACCGCGCCACGCGCATCGCCAGATAGCCGTCGGCATCGTCATGCTCGTCGGCGTGGGACAGCACGATGCCGGGGGGCCGAAGGCCCTCGCCCGCGAGCGTGGCGGCGATGAGTCGTGAGTCGAAGCCACCGCTGAGGAGTACCGTCGCGTCCGCCCCGTGGACGGCGTAGGCGCGCTCATGGCGCTGGAACGCCTCCACGAGGCCCCCGGTGTCTACTGTGTCGACGGTCAGGCCGGGCCGGGCATCCGGCCACCGCCAGTACCTCGACTGCTCGCGACGGCTCGTCTCCGTGTCGTACACGATCACCGCCGCCTCGGGCAGCCGCCGGACGCCGGCCAGCGAGGTGGCGTCTTCTGCGAAGTGTCCCAGCGCGGCGAACATGGACCATCCCAGGGGATCCATCGCGAGGCGGCCCTCATGGGCGGCGGCTGCGCCTCTGAGTTCAGTGGCGAGGATCAACGCGCCATCGGACTCGACGTGGAAGAGGGGCTGCATGCCGAGAAAATCGGTTACCACGACGAGCTTGCGGGCTCGAGCATCCCAGTGGACGGCGGCGAAGGCGCCGTCGAGAGTGGGCAGGACGGTGGCGGCCCGGCGATGATCACCCGCGGCCACGGACGCGAGCACGTGCTCGAGGGGTTCGCCCATACTCACCGGCACCCCGGTCACGATCAACAGGTTCCCCGAGGGCTCTTCGTGGACGAGGCGAACGCGAGTGATCGGGGGGACGATCGCCAGCCACCCGATGACGCCGGAGTCCATCACCACGACCTTTGGTTCTTGGTGGTCGCGCAGTCGCTGCGCGGCGAGCATGCGGCGCACGACGGCGGCGCCGTCCGCCGCGCCCCGGCCGAGACATAGCGCCAGCTTCACCGGACGAGGCCGTCGATCGACGGCAGGGAGCGCCAGGAAAGGATGGGACAGTTCAGGCGCATGGGAAGCTCGCAAATGCAGTGTACGGATGCGCCCGCGCAAAGGCAATCGGACGCGGTGACGGACTCCCGGTGATGGTGCGACAATGAGCCGACGCCGCGCGCGAGCGTGTCCGGCGGCGCCGTCATCGAGGAGGATCGAGACATGAATCGCCGAGCATTCTCGAGGCTTCCGCCCATGTCGCAGATTCCGCGGGTGGTGGACCCGGACGCGGATGTGTTCCATCAGTACTTCGTGTCGCAGGGCGCGCCCGTCGTGCTGGTCGGAAGCCGGGTGTTTCACGGTGCGCCGAAGACGCTCGAGGAGATCCTCGCGGGAGGCGGGGCCGCCATCGAGGTGAGCGTGCGCGGCGGAGACTATCTCCATCCCAGCAAGCGCGTGCGTGAGCGAATGACACTGGGTGAGTACGTCGACACGATCATCCGCCCCCGCGCGGCCGCCACCGAGGCGGACGGCGGGACCGCATCATTGCCGCCCTATTCGGGCAACACGCCGCTCTCCAAGAGTGCGTTCGCCGCGCTGGGCTTCCGGTATCCCGAGCCGTTCCGGGGCAAGTCCTTCGAATTCCCGCGTCTCTGGATCGGTCCCCAAGGCTCGATGACCCCCCTGCATTACGACAGCCGCGACAATCTCATCTGCCAGTACGTGGGCACGAAGCGTCTGCTCCTCTTCCCGCCCAGCCAGATCAAATGGCTGTACGCGCGCGGTCTCGCGCCGTCGTGGAGCGGCGTGCCCGATCCGCGACACCCCGACCTCGACGCCTTTCCGCTCTTCGCGCGCGCCCGAAGCGTGGAGGTCACGTTGGTGGCGGGTGAGCTGCTCTACCTGCCGGCGCGATGGTCGCACTTCGTGGTCAATCAGGACGCGTCGGTGATGGTGAACTTCTGGCCCGAGCACTCGCTCGCCCAGCAGGTGGAGATCGCGGCCCGTGACTTCACCGGGCGGGTGAGGGGCCGCTTGAAGCGCGTGGGCCGGCGAATCGGCGTCGGAGCGTAGCCGGTCAGCGCAACGCGGGGACGTCCAGGGCGCTGAGCGCGCCCGCGACGGCCTGCGCGATGAGCTGATGTTGGCGCGCGTTCGCATGGGGATCACGGCCGACGGTCAGGCGAGCCCGCAGCTCGCGGCGAAGCTCCAGCACGGGCGCGGCCGGGTCGAGACCGAAGGCGTCGGGGCCGAGGCGTGTGACGTGCGCATCGGGATGTCCCGCCGTCAACGCTCGCAGCGCGTTCTCCAGGACCACCGCCGAAGGCCCGGGAATCGGCTCATGGATGACGAAGAGCACGGTCGTCCCGCCGGTCTCGGCCCGCTCGATGATGCGGCGCCACGAGGGTGCCGCCTCGGCGGCCATGATTGGCCCCATCCGCTCCGGCAGGTCGTCGTCCCCACCCCTATGCCGGCGGAGGGCGGCGGGAACGAACGCCGCCCGGATTGACGGCAGCTGCGCCTCGGCTTTGTTGGCCAAGAAGGGGAGCAACCGCGTCCAGCGACGGAGCGCGGCGCGCCGTTCGGCCGCGGCCATCCGGGCGTCGCGCTCCGCCTCCGGCACCGGCCGGAAGCTCCATTGCGCGATGGACACCCGCACGACCAGGACATCGACCGGATGGTGCGCCAGGAGGCGGTCGATGACGACCGACTGATGATAGGGCCCGTATCCGGGCTGCGACGCATTCACCACGTGGACCGGCGGTCGCCGCGGTGGGGAGTTGAGTCGTCGCTCCAGCACACGGGGCCAGACCTCCTCGTCCTCGACGCCCGCTCCGAACCACTCGGAGTCGCCCACGACCAGAATCACCGGCCGGGTCCAGTTGTCCTCCGCTCCACGATGGCCCTCCCGGTTCACGGTGATGGGCGGGGTTCGCATCGACATGTTAGCCAACCAGAGAAAGCCCCGCTGGCTCGGAGCCACCCGCGCATCGAGCTCGCGGTCCGGCTCGAACTCGAGACGGGGCAGCACGACCGGCAGCCGCAGGTAAGCTTCGCCCAGCGCCAGCGTCAGCACGAGGGCGAGGAGTACCAGGCGCCAGCCCGTCCCGAGGTGGCCGAGGACCTCCCGCGCCCGCGCGAGACCAGGGTGTGGAGTCACGTCAGAACTGGAAATAGATGAAGGCATCGCCCGCCTGGATGCCCCACAAGAGCCACATCACGCTGAGGCCGGCCACGATCGCGGCGCGCGCCGGCATCGGAACCCGCAGCACGCACAGGGGATCGCCCGTCCGGTACTGGAACACCTGCATCACGATGAGCGGGAGCGCGAAGGCCAGGATGGTGAGGAGGACGACGAGCGCTCGCGTGTCGAAGCCCCAGCCGTTGCGGAAGGCGGTCAGCATCTCGACGATCTGCGCCCGGCTGTCATCGCGCAGGATGCCGTCCACCCGCACCCGCCGCGTGCAGCGGAACAGCAGCCAGCCGAAGAGCGTGAACTGGAACATCAGCGCCATCGCGCCCACGCGCGTCCAGCCCCGCGCCTTCGCGGGAGACGGAGCGAGGGCGACCCAGCGGTGGCCGATGAGCAGGCCTCCGTGATAGGCACCCCACCAGACATAGTTCCAGGCCGCTCCATGCCAGAGGCCCCCCAGCAGCATGGTGAGCATGAGATTCGTGGAGGTGCGCGCCGGCGTGCCGCGATTGCCCCCGAGCGGGATGTAGAGGTAGTCCCGGAGCCACGTCGAGAGGCTGATGTGCCAGCGGCGCCAGAAATCGCTGGGGTTGCGGGCAAAGTAGGGCAGGTCGAAGTTCTGCATGAGGTCGATGCCGAGAAGCCGAGCGACTCCGCGCGCGATGTCGGAGTAGGCCGAAAAGTCCGCATAGATCTGGAAGGCGAAGGCCACGACGCCCAGATACGCCTGGGCCCACGTCACCCGCGCCGAGTCGGCGAAGACGGGATCCGCGAGCAGGGCCATGTTGTCGGCGATGACGATCTTCTTCCAGAGCCCCCAGAAGATGAGCCAGACCCCCGTGATCACGAATTCCCGCGTGATGGTCCGCGGGCGGAAGAACTGCACGAGGAGCGAGGACGCCCGCATGATCGGCCCGGCCACCATGTGGGGGAAGAAGGCGACGAAGAGCGCGAAGTCGAGGAAGCGGCGGGTCGCGGGGATCTCGCGCCGATACACGTCGATCGTGTAGGACATCTCCTGAAACGTATAGAACGAAATGCCGACGGGCAGGATGATGTGCAGGTGCAGGCTCTCGACGGAAAGCCCCAGCGGCGTGAGCAGCGTGCGAAGCGAGTCGAGGAAGAAGTTGAAGTACTTGAAGAAGCCCAGCAGGGTCAAATTCCCCGTGATGCTCGCGACGAGAAAGACCTTGCGGATTCGCGGGGAGTCGCTCGTATCGATGCGCAGCGCGCACACGTAGTCGAGCACGGTGGACGACAGGAGCAGGAACAGGAACCGCCAGTCCCAAGCGGAATAGAAGTAGTAGCTCGCCGCGAGCAGGAGCAAATTCTGCTGCCGGTACGCGGGCAGGAGCAGGTAGACCACGTACACGACGAGGAAAAAGACCACGAAGTCCCATGAGTTGAACAGCACGGTCGGCTCCGGAGCGCCTACGCGATGACGCGGCGCGTATGCATGGACATCACGATACCGCACCTCTCGGACCGGTGACTCACTACCACCTATATAGCCACGGTATCGCCCCTGTTCACAGCGTGGCGAGCCGAGCGGTCCTTCCGGCGGGCCTCCGGCTTGACACACCTCGCGCAAGTCGTTAAGTTTCCAACGCACGGACGATTAGCTCAGTTGGCAGAGCACCGGCCTCACATGCCGGGGGTCGCTGGTTCAAGTCCAGCATCGTCCACCACTTCCGAGCGCGAGGCGGGGCGGGGTCTTCCCGCCCCCCGCCTCGCATCAATCTCCGAGGAGCCGAGAATGGAGCGTGGTGGGGCTGCGCCGATTCGTCCCCCCTCCGACGCCGCGCTCCTGAAGCTTTTCACCCTCAAGTACGGGTCCCCCGCGTCCACCGGCTGGGGCCCCGCCATGCGCCTCCGCGCGAACTACTTCAACCCCGACGACCACTACGAGGCGATCGTCGACGGTCTCGTGAGCCCCGAGACGGCATGGCTCGACGTCGGGTGCGGTCGCAATGTCTTTCCCAGCAATCCGGTGCTGGCGCGCCAGCTCGCCGCGCGCTGTCGGCGGCTCGTGGGCCTCGACCCCGACGCCACCATCGAAGAGAATCCCTTCGTGCACGAGCGCGTGCGCGCGCCGCTGGAAGCCTACGATCCGGGGGACCGCCGCTTCGATCTCGTCACCGCCCGCATGGTCGCCGAGCATGTCGACGCGCCGGACGCCTTCGCGGCTGCGCTGGCCCGCTGTCTTCGTCCCGGCGGGCTGGCGATAATCTACACCGTCGACGCGAAGTCCCCCGTGCCGATCCTCACGCGCGTGGTGCCGTTTGCCCTCCACCACGGCATGAAGCGCCTGATCTGGAACGTCGAGCGGAAGGACACCTTTCCCACGCGCTTCCGGATGAACTCACGGGCCCGGCTGGCGGTGCTGATGGGTAGGGCGGGGTTCGACGAGGCGCTGTTTCTCCGGCTGGACGACTGCCGGACGTTCAGTAACTTCCGGACGCTCCTTCGCCTCGAGCTGACGCTCCGGACGGGCCTGCATCGCCTCGGCCTCGGTCACCCCGAGGCCTGTCTGCTCGGCGTTTACCGGCGGCGGGACGCGACGAAGGGCTAAGCGGGCGGGGGAGCCGCGCCTTCCGCGGCGCCCTTGTGGAAGTACCGCGTCGCTTGGTCATAGCCGCACTGGAAGAGATACTCCTTGTCGGCGCGGCTCAGACCGAGCTGAAGAGCGTGGACGCGGTCGGCCTGGATCAGGATCGTGTTCCGCCAGAGGGGGCCCGGCACTCGCTGGTTCTCGAGCGCGGTGAGCATGGTGTCGACCAGGATCTTCGCGAAGTCCCAGGGCCACAGCACCCGCTTGTCCGGGATCTCCTTGGCCTTGCGCGCCATGAGGCGCAGCATCACGGTTCGGGCGGCGCCCTTCGATCCGGGGCTCGCCTCCATCCTCTCGAGCCCCGTCGGGATCCACGGCAGCAGCTGCCCGTCGGCGAGCAGGCGCTTCTCCCATCGGAGCGGCCGCCAGACCCAGGGGATGGCCATTGAGAACCGCACCGCGCGGCTCACCGCCATCTGCGGCGTGGTCCCGCGTGAGAAGAACACCGGCTGATGGCCGATCAGGTCCACCGCGGTCACGAAGAGATCGTGGGGAAGATCGGCAAAGCACGCCCCCTTGACCTGCTGGTCGACCCAGCGCTCGAAGGTGTTGCCGGCATAGATGCCGCCCTCGAGGAGGAGGCCCTTGATGGAGATGTCCTTGAACTGGGCGAAGTCTGTCTCCAGGAGCTTGGCGTAGATCCGGTCCACCGGCCAGCCCGCCGCGACCAGGGCCCCGACGATGCTGCCGGCGGAAGCCCCCGCGACCGAGCCGATGCGCACCCCCATGTCCCGGAAGGCCGCGAGGGCACCCACATAGGCGGAGAGGCGGACCCCTCCTCCACCCATGACCAGGTTGATCTTCGTGGGCATGGCGCTCGTGGTGGTCACGTGGTGGTCACGGCTCTCGGCCGGCTGCGAGGCCCCGCCGATCATCGCCGGAACCGGACGAGGACGCAAGATTTGCGTAGAATCACGGAGATCGCGGGGGGCGCGCCCGGTCACTGAGGCCCTATCTCATGTTAGAGTCTGCCTTGTGCCTCCACGTATCAACGCGAGCCCTCGCGTGACCCGTCGCGCCTCGCTTCCCGCGAAGCTTCTCGCCATCGGCGTGCTCGCGCTCGTGATGGCAGGAGCCGGCGCCTGCACCCAAAGCCCGGAGGCGAGGAAGCAAAAGGCGGTCGATCGTGCCGAGTCGTTTCTCAAGGACGGCAAGGCCAACGAAGCGATCATCGAGCTCCGTAACGCGCTCCAGATCGACAAGGATTACGTGCCTGCGCTCCGCGCCCTCGGGCGCGCGTACGCCTCGAAAGCGTGGTATGCCGACACCGTGCGCGAGCTGTCGCGCGCTCAGAAGCTCGCGCCCGACAACACGGACATCGCCATCGAGCTCGGGCGCGCGCAGGCCGAGCTCGGACAGTGGAAGGACGTCGAGGCGCAAAGCCAGCGCATCCTCGCCAAGTCCCCCCGGAGCGCCATGGGCACCTACCTCCGCGCCATCGCCCGGCTGGGGCAGGGCAAGCCGGAGGAGGCGCTCGCGCTGGCCGACGAGGCGACCAAGGGGGAAGGGACATTGCCGCCGGATCTTCCCCCGGTCCGCGCCGAGGCGCTCGTGCGGCTGGGCAAGGTCCCCGAAGCCGAGCAGGCGTATCGTGCGGCCCTGGCCACCAATCCCAAGGACCGGCGCAGCCTCGCCGGCCTGGCCGCGCTCGAGCTCCGGGAGAAGAAGTTCGCCGAGGCCAAGCAGCACTACAGCGAAGCGCTGGCGCTCGCTCCGCAGGATCCGCGCGTGCGCCTGGGGCTCGCCGCCGCCACCGCGTCACAGGGCAATGTCAAGGAGGCCATCAAGATCCTCGAGGGAGTGGACGCGCGCGCGCGCAGCGTGGGGGTGCTGGTCGCGCTGGGGAACTACTACCTGCGCGACAACCGCCCCAACGAGGCGATCGCGGTGCTCTCCCCGGTGGTGGCCCAGCTGCCGCAGTTCGGCAGCGCGCGGCTTCTCCTCGCCAGCGCGTATCTCGCGGCCGGATCGCCACAGCAGGCGATCGCCCATCTCGAGGATCTGCGCAAGCGAGATCCGGACGAGCCCGCTGTCAATTTCCGCATGGCACAGGCCTATAGCCGCGTCGGTCGCCCGAAGGACGCGCTCGCGCTCCTGGATGCGGACGCCAAGCGTCTCGACCAGTCCCCCATCTTTCAGCTCGAGCGCGGCCGCGCGCTCATCCTGCTGGGCCGCCTCGACGAGGCGTACCGGGCGGCGAGTAAAGCGGCGTCCCTTGCGCCCCAGTCGGCCCAGCCGGTGCTCCTGATGGGCCAGATCAAGGCGCAGCAGGGTGATCCCAAAGCGGCGCAGGAATTGTTCACCAAGGCCGGGCAGATGGATCAAGGCAGCGTGCCCGCGCGCATCATGCTGGGCCGTCTCAAGGCCTCCGAGCAGGATCTCGAGGGCGCGCTCGCCGAGTTCGATGCCGCCGCGCGCACCGATCCCACGTCCGTCGTCGCGGCGCGCACCAAGGCCGTGGCCCTCGTCCGGCAGAAGCGGACACGCGAGGCCGTGCAGTTCCTGGAGGGGGCAGTCAAGGCCGAGCCGGCCGTGCCTGGCCTCCACGGTTTGCTCGCCGAGACCTACGCCACCGACAATCAGCTCGAAAAAGCGCGGAGCGCCTTCCAGAAGCAGCTCGACCTCGATCCGAAGTCGACGGACGCGCGCATGGGGCTCGCCCGCGTCGCCCTGCGTCAGCAGAAGGACGAGGAGGCGCTCGGCCATCTCCAGGCGGTGGTCAAGGTGAATCCGAGCCACCTCTCCGCACTGCTGCTCCTGGGAAGCGTGGCGGAGCGGCTGGGCCGCTACGATCAAGCGATCGGCCCGATTGCGGCCGCGGCGAAGTCCAATCCGGCGCAGCCGAACCTCGTCCTGGCCCTGGCCAGCCTCCGACAGCAAACCGGTGAGTACGACGCCATCATCGCCGACATGACCGAGCTGCTGCGCCGCTACCCGGAATTCAACGCCGCGCGGGTGATGCGGGCGCAGGCGTATCTTGCCAAGCGCGATGGGGCGGCCGGACTCCAGGACCTGACCGAGGCCGCCCGGGTCAACCCCAAGGACGCCGGCGTCCAGCTCCTCCTCGCGCGCGCCTACGCGTTGATGGGCCGGGTGCCGGAGGCGCAAGCGGGTTATCGCCAGGCGCTCAAGCTCAATCCGAGCCTCGAGCCCGCTCAGCGCGAGCTGGCGCTGCTCGAAGGAGGCAAGCGGGACCCGCAGGTTCTCGCGAAGCGCGTCCAGGATCTCCGCGGCCTCGTTCAGCGCGATCCCAAGAACGTCGTGTACCGCGAGGCGCTCGGGCGCGCCCTCCTGGCCGGCGGGCAGCTGAAGGAGGGCGAGACCGAGCTCAAGACGCTGCTCGAGATGGCCCCGGGGCACGTCGGGGGCAATCTCCTGATGGCCGACCTGCGCTTCCAACAGAAGCGCGTGGATGATGCGGTGCCGCATCTTCGCGCCGCCCTCCGCACCAATCCGAGCAGCCTGGAGGCGAACGTCGCCCTCGCGCGGTACCTCCGGAGCCAGGGGCGTCGGGAAGAGGCGCTGCCCTTCTACGAGGCGGCGCTCCGGATCAACCCCGCGCTCGCGGACGTGAAGCTCGAGCTCGGCATCATCTACGCGGACATGGGGCGGCTCAACGATGCGCTGAGATTGACCCAGGAGCTCGAGAAGAGCGTCCCGAAGAGCCCGGTGCCGCTGACGCTGCGCGGGCAGGTGCTCCTCGCCCAGGGCAACGTCAAGGGCGCGGAAGCGGCGTTCACGGACGCGGTCGCGCTCGGCGGCAATATCCAGGCGGCCCAACGGGGTCTCGGCCAGGCGCTGGCGGCGCAGGGCCAGGTGGACCGCGCGATCGAGCAGTATCGCAAGGCCCTCGCCAAGAACGACAACGACGTCATCACGCTGAACAATCTTGCGTGGCTTCTGGTCGACTCCAAGAAGCAGCCCGACCAGGCCCTGCCGCTGGCCACCAAGGCCGCGCAGCTCGCGCCCAGATCGCCGGAAGTGGCCGACACGCTGGGCTGGGTCCAGTACCACCGCGGCGCTTACGCGGAGGCCGAGAAGGCTCTGTCCTTCGCGGAGCAGCAGGCGCCCTCCAACGGCCAGGTGAAGTACCACCTGGGGCTCACCTACGCCAAGCTGGGCAAGAAGGGCGACGCGGTGTCCAGTCTCCGGCGGGCTGCCCAGATCGACCCCAAGCTCGCGCAATCCGAGAAGATTCCGGAGCTCATCAAGGAGCTGGGCGGCTAGCTCCCCGGTTTTTTCTCCAGTTTTTCCAAGGGCTTGAGTATACTGTGCGCACTTTCGCGCCTTCGGGTGCCCGATGGTCGACATCGCCCGCAAGAACCTGTTTCACGACCGCACACGGTTCCTCATCACCGTGATCGGGGTCACTTTCTCCGTCGTCCTCATCTTCTCCCAGTTCGGCATCTACCTCGGCTTCATGGAGAACGCCTCGATCATCATCGACAACACCCAGGCGGACATCTGGGTCACATCCAAGAACTCCGCGAACTTCGACTTCCCGGTCCCCTTCAACGAGCGGAAGCTGAACAAGGTCCGGCAGACGCCTGGCGTCGCCTGGGCGGACCATCTCCTGCTCGGATGGGCCAACATGCGCCGGCAGGACGGGGGTCAGGAGAACATCGAGCTGGTGGGCTTCAACCCCGAGACCGGGGTCGGAGGGCCCTGGCAGCTCGTCGCCGGCGACCTCCAGGCGGTGAAGGCCGGCAAGGCCATCATCGTGGACGAGTCCGCGTTCCCGAAGCTGGGCACGCTCCACGTGGGGCAGCAGGTCGAGATCAACGAGCAGCGAGTCCGGGTGGTGGGAATCAGCCGGGGCGTGCGCGGGTTCACCACCGCGCCCTACATCTTCACGTCGTATCGCGCGGCGCAGGACCTCGACCCGTTCTCGCGCGATCGCACCGTGTTCATCGTGGCGCGCGTGGCCGATGGACAGGACGCCCGCGACGTGGCGGCGCGCCTCCGCCAGATCCGCGACGTGGACGTCTACACGCGGGGTGAATATTCGTGGAAGACCCGGCTGTACTGGACCTGGGAGACCGGCATCGGGGTGGGCTTCGGGCTCACCGTGCTCATGGCCATCATCGTGGGCGTGGTCATCGTCAGCCAGACGATCTATAGCGCCACCATCGAGCACCTCCGCGAGTTCGGCACCCTCAAAGCCATCGGCGCCACTAACCGCGACGTGTACGGGATCATCATCAAGCAGGCGCTGATCAACGCCGCCATCGGCTATGGCATCGGCCTGGCCATCACCCTCGCCTCCGTGCAGGTGCTTGGCGCGACCGGCATGGTGCTGGTGATCCCGTTCAGTCTCATGCTCGCCGTGCTCGTGCTCACGGTCGCGATGTGCGCGGCCGCGTCGGTGGTGTCCGTACGCAAGGCGCTCAGCGTCGATCCCCTCGTGGTGTTCCGGTCGTGACGACGACCCTCGAGGCGGCGCAGGTCACCAAGATCTATCAGGAGGGCGCCTTCCAGGTCCCCGCGGTGCAGGAGGTCACGATGAGCACCAAGGCGGGCGAGGTGGTGGCCATCATGGGGCCGTCCGGGAGCGGCAAGACCACGCTGCTCTCGATGTTCGGTTGCATGCTGCGCCCGACTTCGGGCACGGTCACGATCCACGGAGAGTGCGTCTCGGAGCTCGACGAGGCTGAGCTCCCTTGGGTGCGGCGGCGCTACGTCGGGTTCATCTTCCAGAGCTTCAATCTCTTCGCCGCGCTGTCCGCCGCCGAGAACGTCGAGGTGGTGCTGCAGATGAAGGGCCTCGACCGGCGGGCCCGCCGCGCCGAGTCCCTCCGCCTCCTCGAGCTCGTGGGGCTGGGCAAGCGCGCCGACTTCCTCCCCCGTGACATGTCGGGCGGAGAGCGGCAGCGCGTGTCGATCGCCCGCGCCCTCGCCGGCGATCCGCCCCTGATTCTGGCCGACGAGCCCACCGCGAACCTGGACGCGAAGAACGGAGAACAGGTGATGAAGCTTCTTCACTCGGTGACGCGATCGGATGGCCGCACCGTGATCATCGTGACCCACGACCACCGCGTCATGCCCTACATCGACCGGAGCGTCCGCATCGAGGACGGAAAGCTGGTGGCCTGATGGGCGGGCCCCGGCGGGTGATCCTCGCGGCGGCGCTGGCGGTGCTCGTGGTGGGCGTGGCCGCCTACGGCTATAGCGGGTGGGGGAAGGGAAGCTCCGGCCGGTCGGTGGCGGTGCGGGTGGGCAGCATCCGCCAGACGGTCGCGGCGATCGGGCGCGTGGAGCCCTTCACCGAGGTGACCCTCGCCAACAAGATTCCCGGCCGTATCCGGGAGGTGCTCGTCAAGGAAGGCGATCTGGTGAAGCGGGGGCAGGTGGTGATCCGCTTCGACGACGCTGAGCCGGTCGCCAGCGTCCAGATGTCCGAGGCGCGCATCCGCACCGCGCAGGCCGATGTCCGCCGCGCGGCCCGGGCGCTGGAGAGCGCGCGCGCCCGCTGGATGGAGACCAAGAGCGGGGCGCGCCCCCAGGAGATCGAGCGGGCCCGCGCCGAGCTCGCCGAGGCGAAGGAGAAGCAGCAGCTGTCCGAGGTGGAGCGGGCCCGCATGAAGCGCCTGCTCGACAGCGGCTACATTGCCCGCTCCCAGTACGACGCCGAGGTCAGCAACGCCGAAGTGTGGCGCTCACGAGTCAAGGCCGCGCAGGAGAGCTTGAACCTCCTCTTGGCGGGGCCCAAGGCGGAGACCGTGGCCGCGGCCTGGGCGCACGTGCAGGAGGCCGAGGCGGAGCTCCGCCGCGCGGAGAGCAACGTCCAGCAGGCCCAGGCCGAGCTGGGCGTGGCCCGCGCGTCGCTCGGGTCCACGATGGTCGAGTCGACCATGGACGGCAAGGTGACCCGGAAGCTCGTCGAGCCGGGCGAGGCCGTCGACATCAGCATGCCGCTCATGGTGCTGGGCGACCTTCAGAAGACCATCATCAAAGCGGAGGTCGACGAGACCGATGTCGGGAAGCTGTCCATCGGCCAGAAGGTTGACATCACCGCGGACGCCTATCCCGGCCGTACCTTCCCGGGGCAGGTCTACGAGATCGGCCAAGCCGTGGGCAAGCGCAAGGTCAAGCCCGATGATCCCGCGAAGATCCAGGACATGAAGGTCCTGGAGACCAAGATCGAGGTCCTGGAGGGCGCGGACGAGCTCAAGCTCGGCATGACCGTCGACGTCCGCATCCTCGTCGCGAACCGAAACAAGGTGCTGGTCCTGCCGAAGCGTCTGGTGCCGCTGGGCGCCCGGGAGGTCACCGTCCGAGTCGACGGCGGCGAGCCGCGCGTGTTGCGGCTCGCCGCCCGCGATGACGAGAACGTCGAGATCCTGGGCAACGTTCGCGAGGGCGACCGAATCGTCGTCGCGCCTCTGACTCGCTAGCCCCTCGGCGCCCTGACCCTCACTGTCGGGTGAGGGTCAGCGTCCAGTAGTGCGTCGGCGTGGCGGTGCGGGTCCCGTCCGGCTTGGTCACCGCATGCCCGCCGATCAAGACGAGGGCGCCGTGATCGACGTCCACCCCCGCGACGTTCCCCTTGAGCGGGGGGGCGCCGGATCCGGGAAGTGGCACCTTGACCCAGGGGCAGCCCTTGTCCACGTAGCACACGTAGACGGCGCCGACGTCGCCGGCCAGGCTCGGAATGGCCGGATGGATGAGGAGGCGACGGATCGGATCGAAGACCAGGAGCTGCTCGGTCGCCCCCGCGTCCGCGATGATCGGCCAGACATACCCTGTCGGCAGGGGCAGACGCTGCGCCGCGCCCGTGTCGACGTTGACCTTGAGCAGGCGCCCCTCGAGAGCCCCGTTGATGGTGGACGGCGCGACCGCGTAAATCGAGCGGCCCTGCACGTCGATGGCGGGCTGGCTGTTCGTGGCGTAGGTGTTCCGGATCCGCGAGCCGTCGGTCACGTTGGAGCCGAGCTTGAACCGAGTCCAGCTATTGCTGGCCAGCTGCAAGATCTGAAGGTTGTTGCCCCATGCCCCATCCCAGAAGAAGCGGACCACCTTGTCCTTCTGAGAATCGTAGACGCCCCAGTTGGCCTGGACGTCGCCACCATAGCCGAGCTCCGACGGGAACGGCCACGTGGGAGGCGTCCACGCGTTGGTCGTCGGATTGAAGATACCCGCGTTCTTGCGGACCTCCCCGCTGGGGAGCGTGATCTTGAGGATGTGGTCGTCGCTGCGCCCGCACACGGTCTGGGCGCGGGACAGGTCGAAGAAGAAGCCGGGCATGACGATCATCCGGTCGCGCACGGTGTCGTACACCCAGGTGACGTTGTCGGGGAACGACGGGAGGTAGTCGGGATACGGCCGGCACATCGCCGAGAGGCGGGTGGCGCCACTACCCGGCGTGAACGACCAGACGCTGGGATTCCCCGCGTCGGACCCATCACGATCACCCCCCGTGAGGACGAGGCGATGACGTCGCGTGTCCCACACGAGCCGCGCGTGCTTGCCACCCTTGGCCATCGGCCCCGCACCGGAGGCCCAGAGCGGATAGGCGTTCCAGCGCGCGGACAGATCGCTGCCGGGGACCTGCATCGTGGTCGTGTAGGGCGTGCCAGTCGGAACCGGGGAGGGCGTCGGCGTCGGGCTGGGAGTCGGCGTGGGCGTTGGCGTCGTCGTGGTGCCGGAGCCGGTTGGCGTCGGCGTTGGGGTGGTCGTGGTGCCGGAGCCGGTTGGCGTCGGCGTGGGCGTCGGGGTCGGACTCGGGAGGGGATTGGACACCGGCGTCGGGGTCGGCGTCACGGTCGTCGGCAGCGGTGTGCCTGCCACCACCGTCCAGGGCAGGGGCACGCCCCAGAGATTGTCCCCGGCCGAGGGCAGCACGAAGAATTTGCCCTGGTAGACGAAGGCGCGCTTCCACATGCCGCGGTGGTCGGGAAGGGGAGGGATCGGACTCCCGAAGTCGAGGCGCGTCCACCGGCACTTGCCCTGGCCCGTACGGCCGCAGTTGCCGGGGATCAGGGAGTAGAGCGCGCCCCGCGTGCCGTCCGCGGTCTTGCCATACGCGGCGATGCGTCCGCCGACGAACGCGCCACCGACGCCGCTGAGCATCTCGATGCCGGTGTCACCCTCGGTGAGAAGCGTCTGCTCCTTCGCCGCGAGATTGTGGAGATCGAGCATGCGGATACTGGGAGTTGTGCCCGCGGTCCGCTTCTCGATCCGGTAGACCTTGCCGCCGGCGGAGTCGAGAAACAGGGTGGAGCCCGCGGCCGAGTCTCCACCGGGGGCGCTACTCAACGTCTGGTAGGTGTCGGTCGCGGGGTTGTACTGAATCCATTGCGTCGAGATGCGCATGATCAGCCGGCTCGTCACGGGGTTCCACACCGACGTGCACCCGTAGCCGCCCGGGCGCACTTGCCGGCGCTCGTACTCCTTGGTGGCGGGGTTCCACCAGAAGACCACCTGGGGCACGGACTGACCCGCCGGCGACCAGAAGATGCCGCCGCCGGAGTACACGCGCTGAACATTCGGCAGATATTCTTCACAGTCGTACGTGTGCACCGAGGCGGGCGAGCCGTCGAGGTACGTCGGCCCGTACACGGTGCCGTCGGGAGACGGGATCGGGGCATATCTCCGCGATGTGTCGCGAAGCAAAGACCACTTGAAGGTCGACAGGTTGAGCGCCAGCACCCCGTTGTGCGCGGTGTCGGCATGCCCCCCGTGCCGGACGAGGAGCAGCTGGCCGGAGTGAAGGTCGAGCGCCGCGCTGTTCCAGGCATTGACGATCGCGGTCGGCGTCTCCGTCAATCCGCCGCCGGACAGCGCGCGCGGCACGAGCAGCGTGCCGTCGGCTTTCTTCGCATTCCTCAAGCTCGTATTGGGGATCTCGGACCATTGCGTCGCGGCCGCCGGCGAGGCGGCGGCCGATACCGAGAGACCAAGCGCGAGCAAGGTTCCGATGACGACTCGCATGCGTTGAGACCTCCCACCGAGCGGGCTCGGCATCTGTATCGAAATAGGGATTGCGGTGTCGGCGACCACTGTGGCATCAGCAATACCCTATTCAAAATGATTTGCCGATGTCGCATCTCGGTCACACCTCGCGGCGGCACCGTCGATTGGTGTCGGAGAAATCGCCTTGCGCCGAAAAGACTTAGCGGTTTACCATCGAGCCGCGATGACCCACACCCCTGGTCGGATCCCACAGCCGATCCAAGGGGGCGCAGATCCTGCGCCCGAGCAGGTCGTGCATCCCCGGCGGTACTTCGATTTCAAGCGCCTCGAGGCGGTCGACGGGCTCTGGGATTCGGTCCAGCAGCTCCGGTATTCGGTCTACTGCGTCGAATGCAAGTATCTCGACGCCTCCCGGTACCCCTCGCAGCGGGAAACCGACGAGTTCGACCCCTATTCCGTTCACTTCGCCGCGACGAATGAGCGGCAGGAAATGGTGGCCACCCTGCGCCTCGTGCGCGATTCTTCGCTGGGTTTCCCCCTCGAGCTTCACGCGGAGCACCTCTCGGCGGACTATCGCAAGCTCCCGCGCGACAAGACGGCCGAGATCTCGCGCCTGATCCTGGCGAGGAGCTACCGGCGCCGTGCCAACGACGGTCTGTACGGCCAGGAGCTGGGTGGGCCCCCGAAGGACGCGGAGGCGCAGGCCGAAGCGACTTATCGACGCAGCCAGTACCCCCTCATCCTGTTCGGGCTCTTCAAGGAGATGTACGTGGAGAGCGTCAACATGGGGCTCGAGTACTGGGTCGCGGCGATGGAAGCAGGGCTTCAGCGGATGCTGACGAAGTTCGGGCTGGGTCTCCACCAGGTCGGCGAGCCGATGAGCTACTACGGCGAGGTCATTCCCTACTACGCGAGCATCAGGCAGTTGGAGGAGTTCGTGATGAACAGCCGGCCTGACGTATTTCGATTCTTCGCGCCGTCGCAGAGTTGAGCCTCCCCGAAATCCCCGCCCTCCTCGACTTCCTCCGCTCCGCCGAGCCCGAGACGCTCGAGCAGATGGGAGAGGGCTCGCTCCTCGCCGCCTTTCAGAGCGCGGCCGCCGAAGTTCCGGCTTACGGCGAGCTCCTGCGCAAGCGCGGCGTCGACCCCGCCGCCATCGTCGATATCGAGGCGTTCCGGAACAACGTCCCCCTGATCGACAAGGGCATCTTCGGCGCGTATCCGCTCCACCAGCTCTTCCGGGGCGGCACGCTCGACGCCATCAAGTCCTTCGTCCCGACGTCGGGGCATTCCGGCAACTTCGCGTTCAGCGGCGACACCGCCGAGGGCTTTCAGCTCGCGGCCAAGGGGGCGGACCTCGCCTTCGAGTACACGCTCGGCTTCTCCAAGCGCCGGACCCTGCTCGTCAACACCTATCCGATGGGACTCCAGGTGCCGACGAGCATGGCGGTCGCGAACACCGGCGTGAACGCGGACGTGGCCCTGGCAATGATCAAGGCGTGCGCGCCATACTTCGAGCAGCTCGTCCTGATCAGCCAGCCCCCGTTCGCGAAGAAGCTGCTCGAGGAGGGCGTCGAGCAGGGGGTGGACTGGAAGCGCTTCCGCACCACGCTGGTGGCGGGAGGCGAGGGTTTCGTGGAGAGCTGGCGGACCTACGTGTCGGGGCTGCTCGACATCAGAGACCCCGACAATCCCGCCGACACCTTCGTCGCATCCACCATGGGGGCGGCCGAGCTCGGGCTGAACCTCTTCCACGAGATTCCCGAGACCATTCGCATCATCAGGCGGGCGTATCGGGACCCGGCCTTCCGCCGGGCGCTACTGGGGCCCGACGTGCCCCACACTCCGCACTTCTTCGTCTTCTACCCCATGCGGAGCTTCATAGAAGAGATTCCCGTGACGGGCTGGCCCGTCGGCGACCTGGCCGTCTCGCTCGCGGCGCCGGATCTCCCCATGCCGCACTTCCGCTACCGGACGGGCGACCTCGCACGAATCGTGCCCTTCCGGAAGCTCGAATCCGTGCTGGCGGAACATGCGCCCGAGCTCGGCGCGCCGGCGCTCCGCCTGCCTTGCGTGGCGATATTCGGGCGGCGGGACGGGCTAGAGGTCGGGGGGCGGCACGTCGGTGTGGAGACGGTCAAGGAGGCCCTGTTCCAGGATGCGGCCGCGGCACGGGCGATCACGGGCTTCTTTCGTGTGTCGCAAGCTGGGGCGGGTCTACGCCTCGAAGTGCAGCTCCGCGGGGGATTCGCCGCCACGGGCGAGCTCCGGGACCGCGTTGGCGCCGCCCTCGCGTCCGCGGTGCCGGAAGGCAGCGGGCATGAGGTGAGCCTCCATGCGCTGGCCGACTACCCGTATCCGACGACCTACGAGCGTAAGCACGCCTACCTGATGCGCTGAGGGCCCTACCTCGGCGCTTCGTCTCGAGACACAACGACGCCCCCGCGGTTTCCCGCGGGGGCGCGTGTGCTACTGAAGCTCGAGTCGACTACTTGCGGCGAAGCCAGCCGGCCACGCCGAGACCGCTCAGGCCGAAGCCCAGGAGCAGCAGGGTCGCGGGAGCGGGCACGGTCACCGCGGTGATCTGCATCAGGACCCGCGCCTCGCTGATCGCGTTCTCAGCGGTGCACACGTGCGTCTCGTCGATGCACGGGGTCGCGCCGTTGAACACGAACTGGCCGGTCCTCTCATCGAACGTGAGGTCCGGGAAGTCCAGGAAGAACGTGGCCTTGTACTGCTTGCCGTCGACCGTGAAGATCACGTCAGCCAGATCGACAGCCTCGAAGGAGAAGATATCGGCGCAGGGCGTGCCGCCCGTGCCCGGCAGGCAGGTACCCGAATCCGGGAAGTTCAGCGTCTCATTGAACCCGATCGTCACCGAGCCGGGGTCGCTGGACCCGCTCCCCGTGGGCGGCTCGGTATCGAGCGTCAGCAGGGTGTCGATGGTGACCTGGGTCAGGGAATCCGCCGTCTGCCCGATGGTGCGGTTGTAGTGCTGAAGGCTCGAGATGGCCACGGCGGGGCCGCCCACCGTGATCGTGCCGCTGAACACGTCGACGTCCAGGGCGCTGCGGAAGTTCTGCGGGAAGTCAGTCGGCTGACCGATCGTGGGAGGGTTGCCCGTGACGGGGCTGGTCGGGACGACCGTGTTCGTGTCCGCCGAGCAGTAGCCCTGCGGGACAGTCGAGCTCGCACTACCGCAACCCCAACCGACCTGCTCGTACGTGTTGTTGAATCCGGTCGGCCCGAAGAACTCAACGCCGCCCGAGCCCGTGTTCGTCTCGGTCGCGGTGCCAAGGGTGAACCC
Organism: Verrucomicrobiia bacterium; assembly: GCA_035495415.1. Lineage (GTDB taxonomy): Bacteria > Methylomirabilota > Methylomirabilia > Rokubacteriales > CSP1-6 > DASRWT01. The sequence goes on along the minus strand of DATJFY010000007.1, from coordinate 22,625 downwards.
GCCCACCTGCGTGAAGTGCAGGTCCAACGCCATGGCAGCCACTGGGCTGAACGCCAGCCCCAGCGCCACCGCGGCGGCTGCCGCAAACTTCCATCCCTGCTTTTGCGTCATCACTGCTCCCCTCCTCTGGGACTGGGTGAGTGCTTTTACGACTTGCATCGTTGCAGAGGGTTAGTGCAGTGGACGTGCCAGATTAAAATCCTTGCGATATCAATAAATTATGCAGCAGGGGAAAAGCGCGTGCTGAAAAGTGGAAAAACTGCCGACAGAACCCCGTACGGGCGGGTCCCGGAAAGGCCAATATTCCTGCCCACTTTAGAGCCCCAGCCACCGGGCGATGATATTGCGCTGCATCTCCGACGTACCCGAATAGAGCGTGCTGCCGACGGCGTCCCGGAGCGCTCGCTCCACCTCGAACTCGGTCATGAAGCCATATCCGCCGTGCACTTGCACGGCGCTCAGGGCTGCCTGGACGAGCGACTCGCTCACGAAGAGCTTGGCCATGGCGGCGTCCATCGAGACCGCCCGGGTCTTGCCCAGGCGGGAGGCCGCCCGGTAGGTGAGGAGGCGGGCCGCTTCGACCTGCACCTTCATGTCGACAATCCGGTGCGACACCGCCTGGAACTTGCCGATGGCCTGACCGAACTGCGGGCGGGTCCGGGCGTGCTTGATGGACTTCTCGAGCAGCCGGTCCATAGCGCCCACGTGGCTGGCAAAGAGGCAGACACGCTCCCAGTCCATCGCATGGGTGAAGACGCCGGAGCCCCCGCCGACGCCGCCCAGGACGCTCTCGGGCCCCACGCGCACGCCGTCGAAGCTCAGCTCGCCCAGCGGTGAGCTGCGCAGGCCCATCTTCTCGAAGCGCTGGGTGACCGCGAATCCCGGCGCGGTGGTCTCGACGAGGAAGGCGGTGACCCCGCCGTGATAGCCCTTCGTGGCGTCGGTGAGGGCGAACACGATCACCAGGTCGGCCACCGGGCCGTTGGAGATGAAGGTCTTGACGCCCTGGATCCGGAAGCCGTCGCCATCGGGCTTCGCGCTGGTCTTGAGCGCGAAGGCATCCGAGCCCGAGGTAGGCTCGGTCATCGCGTGGACGCCGACCAGCACGCCGCCGCAGAGGCCGGGGAGATAGCGGCGCTTCTGGGCCTCGGTACCGAAGCTCCACAGGGGAACCACGCAGGAGAGAAGGTGGGCGCAGATGGAGAAGACGAGCCCGCCGTCGTGGCAGCCATAGCCCAGCGCCTCGAGGGCGATCGCCGTCGAGAGGGGGTCGAGGCCACTGCCTCCGTAGTCCTCCGGCACGGGGAGGCCGGGGAGACCGATCTCGCCGCACCGCTGCCAGAGATCCCGCGGAAAGGTCTGCTCCCGATCCCGCTGGAGGGCGCCTTCGTTCAGCACCTGTCGCGCGAAGCGGATGATGTTCTCGCGCAGCGCGAGCTGATCCGGCGAGAGCGAGAAGTCCATCAGGGCAGCTCCTTGAGCCGCTGGTAGTCGATCTTGTCGGTGGAGGTCTTGGGCAGCGTGTCCGAGACGACGAACAGGTCCGGGATCATGTAGAGAGGCAGGTTCTTGGCGCAGAAGCCCTTCAGCTCGATGAGCGAGGGGCGAGCGCCGCCCCGGCAGGTGAGGAAGGCCTTGATCCGCACGCCGGACTCCGGATCCGGCAGGGCGACCACCGCCGCCTCCAGCACGCGGGGATGGCGGTAAAGCGCCGACTCGATCTCGCCGAGCTCGACCCGGTAGCCCCGCCGCTTGACCATGCGATCGCGGCGGCCCCGGAAGAGGTAGTCGCCATCGGCGCCCTCCACCACGACGTCGCCCGTGCGATACCAGCGGGTTCCACCGGCATCGGTCACGAACACACGCTGCGTCTGCTCGGGGAGATTCCAGTAGCCCTGCATCACCCCGGCCCCGGACACGCAGAGCTCGCCCTCCTCGCCAGGGGGTGTGATCGCCGTCCCCTCGTCGAAGACCCGAGTCGCCAGATGCGAGCACGCCCGGCCGATGGGATAGGGCTCGGTGCGGTCCTCGGGCACGGGCCCAACCACCTCGTGGAAGGTGCAGACATTGGTCTCGGTCGGGCCGTAGAGGTTGAAATAGCGCGGCTTCGGCAGGATCCGCTGGAGCGCTCGCAGGTGCTTCACGGCGAACACCTCGCCGGCGAAGAGGACCAGGCGCAGCGCGGAGAGATCGAGGCCCTCGATGCCGCCGTACTGGAGCAGGAGCGTCAGGATGGAGGGCGCCGAGTACCAGACGGTCAGGCGCTGCTCCGCGATCAGCTGGGCGAGCGCCTCGGGATCCTTGCCCAGCTCCTCGCCGATGAGGACCAGGGTCGCGCCGTGCTTGAGCGGCAGATAGATATCGAGGATGGAGAGATCGAAGTGAAACGGCGCATGCGACGAGCATCGGTCCGCCGCGGTCACCGCGAAGGTGCCCGAGCACCAGTCGACGAAGCTCACCGCATTCTCGTGCGAGAGCATGACGCCCTTGGGCTTCCCGGTCGATCCCGACGTGTAGAGGATATAGGCGAGGTCTCCGGGCGCGCGCCGGGCGGTCGTCGCCGCCGGGGCGGGGTCGGCCTGGTCCTCCCGGTCGAGCGCGCTCCGGAGCCCGAGCCCGGCGCCCGCGTCGTCCATGACGAGCAGCGGCGGAACCCGGCCGAGCGCCTGGAGCTCCGCGCGCAGGCGCTCCTCGAAGCGCCGCTCCACCACGACCAGCGCCACCGAGCAATTGTCGAGAATGTAGGCGTTCCGCTGCGGCGGGGCCGTGGCATCCACGGGCACGTAGGCCGCGCCCGCCTTGAGGATGCCGAAGAGCGTGGCGACCCCGTCGATGGACTTCCGGAGGTACATGCCGACCCGGTCCCCCGGCCGCACGCCGCGCGCGAGGAGACGGTCGCGGACACGATCGGACAGCCGCACGAGCTCGCCGTAGCTGATCCGTCCGGGGACGGGGTCACCGCGTCGCGGCTCCTCGACGGCGACCGCTTCGGGATCGCGCCGCGCGCCGGCCCCGAGGACGTCGTGGAGCGGCGTGAAGACCATGAACCCTCCTACTGCTTGGACACGACGAGCTTGGCGATGTCCGCCAGGGTGTCCATGTGGTCCGCGTCGGCCTCGTGGGCCTGGACCGAGATCTTGAAGCGCTCCTCCAGGAAGGTCACGAGCTTGATGGTGGCGAGCGAGTCGAGAATCCCGCCGGTGATGAGCGGCGTCGTCTCGGTGAGCTGGCTCGGATCCTCGCCGGGGAGGAACTCGTCCAGGATGAAGGTGCGCACCGCGTCCACGATGTGGTTCATCTCCGCGTCTCCCGAGTGGCCAGGATCTCTCCCGCATGCCGGACGATGGCGTCGTACAGGCCGTTCGCGATCATCTGATGGCCCTTCACGTTGGGGTGCGCGTCCCACTCCGCCAGGCGGAGGGCGACGCCGTCCATCTTGCCGTAGACATGCTTGAGGTCCAGGACCACGAAGCCCGCGTCGCGAGCCCGATCCATCACCTCGGTCGCTTCCTGCTCCCAGATGCCGGGATAGATATGGGGCAGGAACACCAGGATGGGCACCACGCCGCGCTCCCGGCATGCCTTGACCATCTCACCGTAGAGCCAGGTCGTGATCTCGCCCCGGAGAGGCTGGAGCTTCCGTAAGGCCGTGGTCTCGTCCGTGCTCGTGCCGATGCCGGCGCGGCGCGCCACCTCCTGAAGGTACGGGTAGGGGATGGGCACGCCGCGGCGCAGCGAGGTCTCGAGGTTCTGGGCGATCCCCAGCAGCTCGCGTCCCGCGGCCACGTGGATCATGGCGCTGGGGTGGAAGTCCCAGACCTTGTCCAGCACCGCCAGCTGCTGCAGAGGCTCGTAGCCGGACACCGCGAAGTTCAGGATCTCGTAGCGCGCGATCCCCGCCGCGGGTCGCGTCTCGTTGAGCCGCTTCTCCACGACAGCCTCGAACACCTCGCTGTCCGCCACCCCCCAGCCCATCACGGTGGACGCGCCCAGTAGCGCGACGCGGTAGGTGCCGGGAGCCGGCACACGGTCGTACTCGCGGTCGCGCATCCCCCAGCGGTTGGTGTGGATCGGGCCGAACCGCGTCTGCACGCCCATGGACGGCACGAGCTCTTTTTGCCGGAAGTCCCCCGTGAACCGCTCGAGTCCCAGTCCCTGGACGTCGAGCCAGTTCGCGGGCTTGTTCATGTAGACTTCCCAGAGCTGGCTGTTGAACCGATCCACCCGGACGAGGTCTTCGTAGTACCCGCGCTCGAGGAGCGCCATGTCGGTGCGACCGAGCTGCCCCGAGCGCAGCGAGTTGATGACGGTCGCTGCCGCCGGCCCCAGCTTGACGTACACGCTCTGGATCCCCCCCAGGAACAGGATCGCGAGCGTCGCCACCGTCGCGAGCGTCCGCCACGGCAGTTTCGCTCCGCGACGAGTCGCCGACACGCGCCCGTTCACGGGCAAGCCGCTCGCCCCGACCACCGCCATGACCATTGCCGCCACGGTGAGCGCCGGCAGCGACGCGCGCAGCGACGACCAAGGAGAGGAGATGAGCGCGCCCCACAGGGCGAACCAGGCGCCGAAGGAGTCGGACGTCCACAGGGACCACAGGAGGCAGATCGTGGCGAACGTGGCCGCCACCTTGAAGGCGGTCATGGCCCGCTCCCGGGGGGGCACTTCGCGTCCGGGCAGCCGCCGCGCGCGGCCGTGCCGCGTCTCGTGGAGCGCATTCCAGACGACCAGAGCGGCGAGGATCGACCAGAACGCCACGTCGGTCCAGGCGAGGAGCACCGCGCCGCGGAGCCAGAACCATTGATAGGCGTGGAGCGCCCACGTCGCGGCGAAGACCACGAGGGTGGCGATGACGAGGGCCCGGCCGGGGCCGAGCGTGCGCAGCTTGAAGTAGAGCGGATTGAAGAAGAGCTTCAGCATGAAGTCCTTCCAGTAGATGTTGATCCTCCGCCAGAAGTCCGTGAAGCTCGACGCGAGATAGTAGCGGTGGTGGGTCTCGGGCAGCCGGAACCCGAAGAGGTAGAGCATCCCGACGATGAGATGGAACTGCCCGGACACACGGAGGTAGAGCAGGAAGTTCGCGAGCACGAACTGCCCGAACGAGCCGGGTCCGCGCACCTCGGAGGGCGACAGGGTCAGGTAATAGTACACGAACCGGTAGGCGATGAGATGGACGACCCCGCGCGCCATCCAGTCCACCCCCGTCTGGTAGATCTGCGCGGCGTCGAGGTCAAAGTACGTGCGCCGAAACGTCCGATAGTCCACCACGGGAAAGAGCGGGAAGCACACGTTCGGAAGCAAAAAGAAGTAGGCCAGCACCCGGGTCAGCGAAAACGACTCTTTGTCGTGCTTGAGGTCGTACAGATAGACTATGAGGCGAAACATGAACAGCGAGCCGAGGATCGGCCAGATCGCGGCGGACCACGGGGCGACGGTGGGCGCGATGCGCATCGTCGCCAGTCCCGCACCAACGACGACCAGCACCGCGACGCGCCACCAGAACGGGATGGGCAGATGGCAGATGGCGATCAGCAGCGCGCCCAGCCCCATCAGCCACGCGCCCTCGCGCAGCCCGAGCACCAGCACGATGCCACCCAGGGACAGGAGCACGAAGGCGCCAAGCCGCCAGCGCAGGGGCAGCAGCGCGTGCACGGCGAAGCCCGCGAACGCGAGCACGGTGAGACGCACGAACGCCGCGCTCTCGATGGTGAACTGGCGGATGACGAGGGCGAGGAGCGCCAGCTCGACGAGGATGAAGGCCAATTGGGGCAGCGTGATGCGTCCGAGCGACGCGTGTCCAGTGGGCGTCACACGGGGTGCGCGCGCCGGACTCACCACAGCGGACATGGCCTTGGATTGTGCAGCACGGAGGTAGGAGTCGCAACGTTTTCGCGCATGCGAAAGCGGTGTAGAGAACATTAGGTGATCAATAGGAGCGAAGAGTGATGCAACGTCGGTACCGTATTCTCCGCGTGAGCGCGGGGGCCTTCGTGCTGCTTGCGCTGCTCTCTCGTGCCGCGGGCGCGGCGGAGCCACAGCGCCTGGACGTGCCCGTCGGCACGTGGAAGGAGCTACCCGGCACCAAGCTCAAGGACGCGTGGGCAGAGTGGGGCCAGCCCGACCACCTTCCGCAGGGCTCGCTGACCGGCGCGTCCGCCATGATCAGCGCGTGGATCTCAGGCGCGTTCGACACCAAGCGGGGTCTCTTCGTGATCCCGCGCGCGGGAGGTCACGCGGACTGGGCCGGCAATCAAGTCATCGCCTTCGACGTGAACATGCTCAGCTGGCGGCTTCTGCGTCCGTTCTCTCCGAACTATCCACCGCTGATCGCCTCCAATCCCCGCTCGGCGTACGTGAATCCGTACTCCGACGGCACACCCGCCAGCGTGCACACCTACGACGCAGTCGAGTACCTGCCCACGGTGGATCGCATCTGGAGCGCCGGCGGGATTTACTGGTCGCCAGCGGGAGAGTCGTCGCCGTCCAAGACGTGGTGGTGGAATCCGGCATCGACCGAGTGGGAGCCCAAGACGACACGACCGGGCGGTTACGGCGCCTCGGCCCGCTGGGTCCCGTCCCTCGACCGTCTCATCGTGCGCTCGAGTCAGGCGTTGTACAGTTACGATCCGGCGACGGACACGTACAAGGAGCTCTACCAGTCCGCGCTGCCCGGATCGTCGTCGACCATGGCGCTCGATGACGCCAAGCGGAAGCTCTACCGCTTCGTGAACGGCAAGCTCGCGACGATCGACCTGGGCAGCTTGAGCTCGAAGGAATCGCTCGCCACGATGACCGGGGATACCGAGTTCAGCGGCCTCAGCGGGATCGGGGCACTGTTCGACAAGGGCAAGGTGATCGTCTTCGGCCGCGCCACCGACGCCGCGCGCGGCGCCATCCACGTGGTCGACCCGGCCACGCGCGTCGCCGCCCGCTACGATCCCTCCGACGACGCCCAGCCGCCCGCGCCGACGCGCCAGGGAATGTGGAAGCGCTTCTTCGAGGCCCGCGGCCACTACTGGGTGATCACGCAGTGGAACGAGAACGTGTGGGTGTTCAACCCGGGTCCCGAGGGGGTTTCACCCAAGCCTTCGACGCCGCGCGCGGAGACGAGCAGCGCCCCGGCCGCGCCGGCGGCCGCGGCCCCGCCCGAGCGCGCGGCGGCAGCTCCGCCGGCCGCCCCGGCGACCGCGTCGCCGCCGAGTCAAGCCCCGCCGCCGAGCCGTCCCTCGCCCCCGAGTCCGCCGCCACCAGCGCCCAGCGTCGTGGCCCAGCAGCCCGCGCCGTCGGATCAGGACAAGGAGCGGCCCGCCGGCGAGCGCGCGCGGCTGGACGTGCCGGACCGCACCTGGGTGCCCCGGCCGCAGCCCGTCGTGGGCGAGGGCCCCTCGGCGAGCAAGGGCAAGCACATGCGGATCTTTCACGACAGGAAACGCGGCCGCATGGTCCTGACCGGAGGCGACTATCCCTACACGCGCGGCGACGGGAACGCGCTCCAGCTCGTCTGGGCCATCGATCTCGCCAAGGGATCGAAGTGGGAGCTGCTGCACGGCTGGTGCTCTCCGCCCGGCGGCGTGCAGCCGGCTCGACCGGACAACGTGACGTGGGTCTACGACTCCAAGCGCGACCAGGGCATCATCATGCCTGCCTACTACTTCGGGCCCGCGCGCTGCCCGGACGTGAGCGAGGCGAAGGACGGCTACGTGTACGACCTCGCGTCCAATAGCTGGCAGCCCGCGACCTGGCCGCGCCCGACCCCCGCCTACGGCGGCGACATTCACAACCACTGGGGCGTCTACGATCCGGTCAGCGACGGCGTGTATCGCTTCTACTGGCGGGGCTCTCTCAACATGCAGGTGCTCGAGCGCGGGGCCAATCGCTGGGAGTTCATTTCGCTGCGCGGGTCCGGCGTGGGCGGCACCGACGCCTCGAACGATCAGTCGGCGATCGACCCGCAGGGCCGCTCGATCTACGTGATCTCGAGGAAGCTCAAGGCGCTGATTCGCTATTCGATCGGCAAGAAGGAGGTTGCTGAGACGATCCCGATGCCGCCGGGATGGTCGGCGCCCAGCAGTGAATTCGGCGGCGGCGACATGGAGACCTACCTCGCCTTCGACTCGATCAACCGGGTGCTCTTCAACCCGGTGACCCACAACTACGGCGGCAAGCTCCTGGGCCTGGGCATCTACCACGTCGACACGAAGAAGTGGGAGTGGGAGGAGGCGCCGGAGGGCGTGAGCGGCAACACCCTGGCCTTCGACGCCACCAACAACGTCTTCATGTTCTTCGGACGGAGCGCATCGCAGCGCTTCTGGCTCTATCGCTACCGCGCGGCCCCTTGAATGGCCGAGCGGCTCATGCCCCGATATTCCGGAGCGTCGTTCGCCGCCTGCGCGGTGCTGGGCCTGGTACTGCTGGGCGTGCCCAGGGCGGGCGGAGTCGAGATTTCGCCCGACGCGGATCTGTGCGGTCAGATGAACAGTCTTCCCCCAGGCGGCGAGCTGGTACTGGCCCCGGGTGACTACACGGGCCCGTGCACCATCCGCAACGGAGGCGCCCCCGGCGCCCCGATCGTGATCCGCGCGCGCGATCTGACGCAGCGGCCACGCATCGTCTATGGCGGCCGCCGCTCGAACGTGATCGACGTCCGCGCGGACCACGTGACGATCCGCGGCCTGGCCTTCGGCCCCACCGAGCGTGAGGTCGACGGGATCCGGATCTACGGGCGGGAAGGGATCACCGTCGAGGACTGCGAGTTCTCGGGCCTGGGCGGGATTGCCGTGGTGGCCAACCACTTCAGCATCCGCGGGCTCGTGGTCCGGCGAAACACCGTGCGCGACAGCGACGCCACCGCGATGTACTTGGGCTGCCACGACGGCTCGAGCTGCACGGCGACCGACTTCGTGATCGAGGAGAATCACATCGAGACCGTCCGGGCGCCCGATCCCGAGATCGGCTATGGGATCCAGGTGAAGCTCAATTCCCGGGGGATCGTGCGCGGCAACGTCGTGGGGGACACCAAGGGGCCGGCCATCATGTTCTATGGCGCCACGGATCTGGGGGGGCGCCCGTCGCTGGTGGAGGGCAATGTCGTCGTGGGGTCGCAGCGCTCATCCGGCATCGTCGTGGGCGGCGGCCCGATGGTCGTCCGGAACAACATCGCCCTCGGCAATAGCATGGCCGGTATCGGCATCGAGGACTACGGCCGCCGTGGGCTCCTGCGGGGCGTCGTGGTGGCGCACAACACCGTGTACCGCAACGGGGTCGCCGGCATCATGGTCCCTCCCACCGGCCTTGTCGACGTCACCCTGGTCAACAATGCCGTCCAGGGCAAGCCCGGCGGTACCGCGCTCCCCGAGCCGCAGGCCGGCCTCCGCCTGCTCGGCAACGTGGACTGTTCGGGCCTCGCCTGCTTCGTGGACGGGGAGAACCGCGATTTCTCACCGATGCCGGGCGGCCCGCTGTCGACCTCCGCCGCAGTCCCTGTCGGCCCCTGGATTCCCACGCAGGACTTCTTCGGCGCGCCCCGCGGGACACCGCCCACCGTGGGCGCGGTGGAGCACGTCCAGGGCCCGGTCCGGCTCGCGCCGCGTCCCTGACCCGCCTCCGGGACGGTGGGTTAGCGGAAGTCCTTCGCGTTGATCCCGTGCTTGTCCAGCAGCCCGTGCAGGGTGGGGCGGCTCACCTTCAGCTCACGGGCGGCCTGGCTCACGTTCCCTCGATGCCGGCTCAGCACTTCCACGAGGGTTTGCCGCTCCACGCGCTCACGTGTGTCGCGGAGCGATCCCACCTGGGCGGGCTCCGCCGCGGCCAGGTCGAGATCCGAGGGCATGATGATGCGGCCGCGGCTCATGATCACCGCCCGGCTCACGCGGTTCTCCATCTCGCGCACGTTGCCGGGCCACCCGTGCGCCATCATGGCCTGGATCGCGTCCGGCCCGAAGCGCACGCGGCGGCGATGCTCCTGTCCCGCGCGCTCGAGGAAGCGATTGGCGATGAGGAGGACATCCTCCCCGCGCTCACGCAGCGGGGGCAAGTCGATCGTGACCACGGAGAGCCGGTAGTAGAGATCCTCGCGGAACAGCCCCTGCTGGAGGTGGCTCTTGAGGTCGCGGTTGGTGGCGGCGATCACGCGGAGATCGACGGCGATCGGCTGGCGCCCGCCCAGGCGCTCGATGGTGCGCTCCTGGAGGAAGCGCAAAATCTTCACCTGGAGATGCACCGGCAGCTCCCCGATCTCGTCCAGGAAGAGCGTGCCGCGGTTGGCCAGCTCGAACTTGCCCTGCCGCTGCACGTGGGCGCCGGTGTAGGCCCCGCGCTCGTGCCCGAATAGCTCCGACTCCAGCAGCGTCTCCGGGATGGCGCCGCAGTTGATAGCCACGAAGGGCCCGTCCTTCCGGGCGCTACGGCTGTGGATGGCGCGGGCAATCAGCTCCTTGCCGGTGCCGCTCTCGCCCGCGATGAGGACGGTGGCGTCGGTCTTGGCCACGCGCTGGACCACCCCAAAGATCTCCCGCATCCGCGGCGTGCTGCCGATGATCTCCTCGAAGCGAATGGCGTTCTCGCGGGCCTGCGCCGCCGCCTCGCCCTCGCGCGCGACCTCGGCGAGATACGCGGCGCGACGCAGCACGACCTTGTACTCCTCCAGGTCGATCGGCTTGAGCTGATAGTCGAAGGCGCCTAGCTGCACCGCGCGCAGGGCGTTCTCCCGCTCGCCGTTGCCGGTCACGACCACCACCTTGGTGGAGGGCGCGGCCCGGAGGATCTCGTCGAGGGTCTTGAGGCCCTCCTCGGCGCCCTCGGCGTTCGGAGGGAGGCCGAGGTCGAGGCTCACGATGCCGGGCTGCACCTCGTGGAAGATCTGCATCGCCTGGGCGCGGTCCTCCGCGAACCACAGGGTGTAGTCGTCGCGGAGGGCATACTTCACCTGGGTCCGGATGCTCTCATCATCATCCACGACCAGGAGCTTGGGCTTCGTCATGCAGTCGTCTCCTCGCCCGGCGGCTTAGCGGGGCAGACTCCCCAGCAGGGCCGGGTAAAACACTCGGAGGAACTCAGTCTGGCGGGCGAGGGCGGCGCCGCCGTCCTCGCCGGTCGCGAGGGGTGAGGCGATCCGGATCAAGGCGCCGTCCGATCGGCCCCGCACCAGTTGATTGTACAAGAGGTGGGCGCGATACCGATGGTCGCTCGGCGTGGGAATCCCGCCGATCTGGTACCAGTACAGCACCGCGTACCGTTGCTTGTTGACCTCGATCTGGACCAGGTTGGCGGGGACGGCGGCGGCCCCGGCTCCGATGGGCAGGGAGACCCCCTGTTCCGTCAGCTGGCTCCAGCCCTGGGCCGGGAACACGAATTCGCGGGCGGTCGCGCGCCGCGTCTCGTCCTGGGTGGGGAAGTACTCCACCAGCACCCACTCAATCTCCGGCCCCTTGGCATAGCCGCGGGCCAGGCGAAGGGGCGCGCGGTCGTCGGGGCGCAGGATGGTCTCAGGCGCCTCGTCGGTGGCCCGCCATCCCGGCGGCGCGGCGATCGCCTCGAAGGAGGCGCGGAGCGGAGTCTCCGCCACGCGCGCGGGCATGGCGACCGCGATGCCGGTGGCGACGAGGAGGCCCAAGGCGATCAGCGCGAAGCGCACCCCACGCCTCATGCCCGGCGCCTCCGCGTCAGGCCGAGGAGCACGGCGTCCAGAATCATGAGGAAGATGAACGTGAAGAGGAAGTTCACCGTGCCGTTGAACATGTGATAGCTGGTGTGGAGCGTCCAGAGACCGACCCAGTACGCCAGCGCGGCCACGCTGGTGATCCGGATGATGTTGGCGCCGATGGCGAGTGGCAAGGTGGAGAGGATCAGCGTCATCCGCAGCCAGGTGGGGCGCTGGGCCACGACTGCGTAGGCCACGCCCAGCGACAGGAGGGCCGCGACGGCCGGGATGCTGCTGCAGGCGTCCGCAACCTCGAGATTGACGTTCGGAAGGTGCAGCATCACCCCGTCGTGGTAGACGGGGATCCCCATCCACTTGAGGAACATCGCGGAGGCGTCGGCATCGAAGAGCCGCGAGCGGTAGGTCACCTGCTTCACCGTGCCCCAGGGCAGCGGGATCATGAAGAACAGATAGACGATGCCGGGCCACGTGTAGCGGGTGATCGCGAAGCCCGCGAGCAGGAGCGAGAGCCCGAGCAGGGTCACCGGCAGGGACACGCGCGCCACGAAGGGCTCGCTCGCGCGCATGCCCACGGTGAAGACGAAGAGGCCCCCCATCAGGACGGGGAATCCCCATGCCGACGGTGCGAGGGCGCGGGCGCGAATCTCGTCCCGCCGCGCCCAGACGAGATACGCCGCGATGAAGGGAATCGCGAAGCCATGCGAGAGGCTCGGGAACTCCGACCACTCGTGCACGAGACCGGGCACGAGGGGGGCGTAGAGCGCCAGGGCCGCGATCCAGGGCGGCAGGAACCAGGCCCCTGTCGCCCGCGACCACTGCACCCGTTCCGCGGTGGTGGCGGTGGTCATCCCCGGCCCTCATCCAGCGCGGCCGGCCGCGTCAGCGGCAGGCGCAGCCTGAAGGTGCTGCCCGCGCCTTCCCGACTCGTCACTTCGATGGCCCCTCCGTGGGCCTCCACGATGCCCTTGGCCTGATAGAGCCCGATACCCCACCCGCCGCTCTTCGTCGACTTGAACGGCGCGAACAGCGACTTCTGGATGAACTCGGGCGACATCCCGCAACCGGTGTCCGTCACCTCGCACACCACCGCACCGGCATCCTCATAGCTCCGCACGGACACGGTCCCGTTGCCGCGCACCGCCTCCACCGCGTTGGTCACGAGATTCTGGATCACCTTGAGCAGCGCCTCGGCGTCCCCCGGCACCGTCGGGATGGCGCCGAACTCCTTGACCAGGTTCACGCGCCCGCCATCCAGCGGCCGCGTGGCGTCGAGGGCCAGAGCCGAGAGATCCACCGGCTCCGAGCGTAGGCGGCTGGCGTCGGGCGCGGCGGCGAGACGGCTCAAGAGGCCCTTCATCCGGTCCACCGTCCGCGACAGCGTCTTCAGCGCGTCCTTCTGGAACTCGGGATCGTCGAAGTGCTGCAGCGCATTCTGGCTGAGCATCGACAGGGCGCCGACCGCGTTCTTGAGATCGTGGATCACGAACGAGGTGAGCCGGTGGAAGGCCTCGAACTCCCGCGCCTGCGCCAGCGTCTCGGACAGCCGCGCGGTGGCGATGACGCCCGTCGCCTGCTCGCTCACCGTGATGAAGAACTCGAGGTCTTCGGCGGTGAAGGGCGTGCCCGCGCGCTCGGGCCCCACGAGCATGAGCCCGACGAGCTCGTCCGACCACCGGAGCGGGACCGCGACCGCACCGTCGCCGAGGAGCGAGCCGGGTGGCGCCTCCCGCATGGCGTCGGTGAGGAGTACCGGCGTCGTCTCCCGCGCCAGCCGCGCCGGCAGCACGCTTCCGCGCTCGAGCACGGTGGGTATCCCGCCCAGCTCCACCTCGCCCGCCAGATGGTAGTGACCGTCGCTGGCGTCGGCGAGATAGAGCGCCCCGCGCGCCGAACCGGCCGCCTCGGTCACGGCGCTCACGAGCTCCGGCCCCAGGTCATCGAGGGAGACCAGCGAGCCCAGCCGCTGCGTGAAGCGTAGCCATTGCTCGCGGTAATCGTACTTCGTGCGGTAGAAGTGGCGCGCGATGAACCGCTTGAGCCGCCACCGCACGTTCTCCGAGAGGAGGACCGCCCCTGCCGCGAGGGCGGAGACGAACACGAGCACCGAGCCCCACAGGAGCTCCTCGGGAATACCGAGGTAATTCAGGAGCCAGCCCAGCGCCCCGATCACGAGGAGGTAGCCGCCCAGGGCCACCACCAGGAGCGACCGGTAGACGAGGTCGCGCGACACGTTCACCTCGGAGCGGAGGAGGCGGGTCCGGATCAGCGCGGCGCCCACCGCGAGGTTGCCGAGCACGAGCGTGGCGGCGGTGGTGGTGAGGTAGATGCCGAGCAGCACCTGGAAGAGGAGCATCTGGCTCAGGACAAAGAAGCGGACGAGGAAGATACCGCCCAGGCCGACCACGAGGTACTTCATACGCCACCGGTCCTCGTGCCGCGACCCGCGCAGATAGGTGTCCAGCGAGCCGAGCAGTGCCACCGTGACGATCAGCTGGACCACGGTCGAAAGCTGACCGGCTCGGTCGAGCTGGGCCGCGTAGAAGGGAGCGGCAATGTCCGGCAGCTTGAAGGCCGGCCGTGTCGCGACCGCCGCCGCCATGCCCGCGATGGCCACGGTGGCGGCGGTCAGGCCGAAGCGCACCCGCGTGGACCAGCGAGCCGGCGCGGGCGCGAACAGGCTGACCACGAACACGCCCCAGGGAACCACCAGCGCCAGCCCGGCCACCTGGTGGACGCGAAGCCAGAAGAGCCGGTCCTCCACCTGCTCCGTGAGCATGATGAGGCCGTAGGCGGCGGCCGACTCCGCGGCGAGCCCGACCATGCCCAGGACGAAGCTCCACTTGGTCACCGGACGGGAGCGGCCGACCGCCGTGCCGAACGCCAGGAGCAGCGCGGAGCCGGCGGCCAGCGCGAGGAGCACCCCGTGGAAGGAGGAGCCCAGCGTGTCCATCAGACGGCGCCGATGAGCGCGCTCACGCGCGCCTCCGCGATATGGGAGATGACATAGCGGTGCTTGCCCGACGCGCTCGCCACCGAGTCGGCGAGCTCGACCTCCACGCGGGCCCCTCCCTCGAACAGCTTCTCGATCCGGCCGGCGATACCGGCCCGCGCGGCCGCGGGCAGCTCGCCCTGGGGTACCACTCGCACGCGGATGCGGTCCAGCGCCTCCTGCACCACCTGGAATTCCCGCAGCCCCGGCACGTCGCGGAGGACGTAGATGACGGCGAGGGCGTGCATCAGCTTGCCGGACGGCGTGACGAGGAAGTCGGTGCGGCGTCCTTCCACCCGCGCGAGCCGCGGCAGGCCACGTCCGCAAGGGCAGGGGGCCGTCTCGAGCGCTCCGATGTCGCCGCTGCGATACCGGATGATCGGCAACGCATACGATTCCAGATTGGTGAGGACCAGCTCGCCGGACGTCTCGCCGGGTCCCGCGGGCAGCACCTCCACGTGCATGCCCTCGGCGGCGATGTGCAGGCCTCCCGACGGGCACTCGAGCGCCACGAGTCCCCCGTCGCGGCAGCCGTACTCGACCGCCGCCGGACAGTGGAACGCCGCCGTGATGGCCGCCCGCTGGAACTCGTAGAGGGGCTCGGCGGTGGTGAACACGGCCCGGGGCGCCGCCTCCCGGGGGAGACCGCCCGACCGCTCGAGATAGCCGGCGAGCAGCGCCAGGGCGCTCGCGTAGCCGTAGAGCTTGCCCGGACGATAGGCGCGCACCACCGCGGCGTAGCGGGCCAGCGCAGCCTCCCCCAGATCGAAGGCCGAGAGCAGACGCGAGTTCAGCAGCCAGTCTCGCAGTGAGCGCACTCGATCCTGCCGGCCCAGCTCGATGGGCGAGCCCCAGAGCACGACCTCGCGCGTCCCCATGTCGGCCCCAAACCACCGGTGGGCGCGCAGCCGCGCGGCGTCGGTGAAGGCCGAGCGCTCGCGGTCCACCAGCACGGTGACGGGCGAGCCGGTGGAGCCGCCGGTGCTGAGGCGCTGAACACCGCGGAGAGGCGTGCGCGGCTGAAGGTCGGCCAGCCGCTCGCGCAGGATGTCCTTGGTCAGCGCGGGCACGCGCGCGAAGTCGTCGAAGGACTGGATCTGCGCGGGGTCGATCCCGTGCTCGGCGAGCAGACGGCCGTAGTACGGCACCTCACGCCGGGCCCACGCGAGATGCCGGCGCAGACGCTCGAGCTGGAGGTCCCGGAGGGCCTCGGGCGTCAGCCATTGGGTGCGCTCGAGCTCGGCGAGCTTGGCATGGGTGGCCTTGCCCTTCATGCGCTCTTGAAGCGGGAAGACCAGGCGGCGGACGACGGCCGGGTGCATCAGGGCCGCGCCTCCGCTTCGGGCTCGGCGACACCGCCGACCCGTGCGTCGTGCCCCGCGTCGCGGCCCAGCACGCGCTGGAACTCGTCCAGCACCCCGCGCACCGCGCTGTCCCACGAGTGGGCCTGGGCGTGCGCCACGAGGAGGTGAGGGTCCCAGCGGCGCTCGAGTCCCTCGCGGATGGCCGCGGTCAGCGCCCGGTCGTCCCGGGCGGGCACGAGAATGCCGAGCCCTTCGCGGCTGACGATCTCGGCGTTGCCGCCCACGCGGGTCGACACCACCGGCGTCCCGCACGCGAGGGATTCCAGCAGCACGTTCGCCCAGCCCTCCGACCGGGTGGCGAGGCAGAAGAGATCGGCGGCGGCCAGCCACGTCGCCACCTCGTCGTGAGGCCGCTCGCCGACCAGCCGCACGCGATCGGTCACGCCGAGCCGCGCCGCCGCGCTCTCGATCAACGCCCGGGAGGAGTCGCCCGGACGCTCGCCCCCCACGATCACATAGAGCAGGTCCGGGAAGCGCTTGACGAGCTCCGGCAGGAGCCCGACGACGCGGTGCTGGCCCTTGCCCTCGTTGAGCCCGCCCACGGTCAGAATGACGGTCCGGTCCAGCGGGAGCCCCAGCGCGCGCCGCGCGTCCGCGGGCTCGCGCGGCACGAAGACGTCGGCGTCCACGCCGTTGGGGATCACGCGGATGTGCTCGGCGGGCACGCCGATTCCGGCCGCCACCTCCTTGAGCGACTGGCTCACCGCCAGCACGCGCGCCGCGCGCCGCAGGGCCCAGCGGATCTGGGGGCGGTGCAGGGGATAGTGGCGCAGCCGCACGATGCTCCCGCGGAGCGTAATCACCACCGGCACGCTCAGGAGCCCGGCCAGGAGCGCGGCGGCCACCCCGTCCGGATAGGCGAAGTGGGCGTCGATGAGGTCGAAAGGAAAGCGCCGCCGGAGACGCAGGAGGAAGGGCAGGAGCGAGGCCGCGTAGAGCGCGCCGTCGGTCCACTTCGCGTAGCGGGGCAGGCACAGCACTTTCGGGTGGTAGATCCGGAAGCCGTCGTGTCCCTCGGTGGCGGGCACGCCCGACCAGTGGGGCCGGGTCCAGCGGTTGCCCGGGAACCACGGGATGGGAGCCACCACCGACACGTCGCAGTGCCGGGCCAACCGGCGGATGCGCTCCGCCACGAAGACGCCGAAGGCGGGCTGCCGGACGTTCGGAAACACCGTGCTGAGCGTGAGGACACGCATGTCACTGGACCTCCGCGAGCACGGCCCCGCTGAGGCCGGCGTAGAGGTCGACGTAGCGCTCAACGATGCGCGGCCACGTCCGCTCTCGCACCATTGCCTCGCGCGCCCGCGCGCCGATGCGGGCCCGCGCCTCGGTGTCACGGGCCAGCCACGCAAGGGCATCGACCAGCCCCTCGCGCGACTCCGCGGGGACCAGCACGCCGGTGACGTCGTGCTCGATCAGCTCGGCGAGGCCACCGAGATCGCTGGCCACCACCGGGCGGCCCATCGCCATCGCCTCGAGCGGCTTGAGCGGCGTCACGAGCTCGGTGAGCCGCATGCGCCGCCGCGGGCACACGAACACGTCGGTGATCGAGTAGAAGTCGCGCACCTCCGAGAACGGGACCTGGCCCGCGAAGATCACGGCGTCGCCGAGCGGGGCGGCGGCCGCGCGCAGGGCGGCATCCTCCTCGCCTCCGCCCACGAGCAGCAGCCGCGCGTCAGGCACACGCGCGCGCAGGGCCGGGACCGCGTCGAGCAAGAAGCGCAGCCCCTCGTAGCGGTAGAAGGAGCCGATGAACCCGAGCACCGGGCCGCCGTTGAGCCCCAGGCGCTGCGCGAGGGCCTGAGCGCGCTCCACCGGGCGAAACCACTCGGTATCGACGCCGTTGGGCGCGACCCGGATCCGTTCCGCCGCGACGCCACGCCGGACCAGCTCACCGCGCATGGCGTGGGCAATCGTCACCACCGCGTCGGCCCGCTTGAACATGAACGTCTCGAGGGCGCGGCTCACCCGGTAGCGTAGCGAGCCCTCGCGCGTGGTGCCGTGGTCCACCGCCGCGTCCTCCCAGAACGCGCGCGCCTCGTAGACGACCGGGATGCCCAGCCGGCGGCCCACCCAGAGCGCGGGGAGGCCGTTCAGCACGGGAGAGTGAGCGTGGATCACGCGGGCGCCTTCGGCGCGGGCCACGTCGCGGATCCGGCGAGCCAGCCGCCACATGAGCCCCAGCTCCCGCGCGATCGGGATGCGGCCGCTCCGGCGTCCCGGCGTGCGATAGTGCGCGATTCCGTCCCGCTCCTCGCGGAGCGCCGGCGCCGGCCCGTGCTTGGGCGAGGTCACCACGACCGGCCGAAGCCCGGCGGCCTGCTGGAACACCACGATGTTGCGGCTGCGGGTGCTGTAGCCGCTCATCACAGGGAGGGAATGGTCGAGGACGTGGAGCACGGTCACCGGGTGACTCCTCCGGACACGCCCTGACGCCGGGCGACGAAGAGGAACGAGTGCGTGACGGCTTCGCCGAGGGGAGGCACCGACTCGAGCGTGGCGCGAATCGGCCCGGCCTCGAGCACGCACTCGAGCCACGGCGCCTGGCGTGGCGGCAGGCGCAGGGGGGCGGCGCGCTCGAGGATCAGCCCCTCCGCGGCCAGCCAGCCGCGGACCTCCGAGGGCCGGTAGGCGCGCACCCGTGACGGCCAGCCGCGCAGCCGCTGAATCGTCCGGCGCGCCAGCGCCACCACCGCCCCGCCGTTGAGCGCCTCCATCACGAGCGCGCCGCCAGGCCGGAGCACCCGCCGCATCTCGGCGAGGGCGCGCGCGGGCTCGGCAAGGGCCTGCATGACGCCGATCGTGACGACCAGGTCGAAGGCCCCCGCCGAGAACGGGAGACCATAAGCTTCGCCCGCCAGGTAGCGGCCCTTCTTGCCCGGGTCGGCCGCGACCGCCCGCTGGAGGCTCGGCACCGAGTAGTCGAGCCCCACCGTCCGGTAGCCGAGCCCCGCGAGGAGCCGCACGTAGGTCCCGCCGCCGCATCCCAGCTCCAGCACGCGCGCGCGCTCGGGCAGGTGGAGGGCCGGAAGGATCTCGGAGAAGGCCGCGACACGACGGCGAAGGCCCGCGTCCGACCAGCCCGAAATGCGCGGCTCGTCGTCATAGGCGCGGGCGAAGCGCTCGAAGCGCGCACGCCATTCGGCCTCGAAGCTCGGAGTGCCGTCGCTCACGCGCCAGGGGCCCCGTCGATGAAGGTGCGATGCCAGAGTTCGAGCATGAGCAGCGCCCACAGCACGGAGGCGTGATTGCCGGCGCCCCGCTGATGCCGCTCCCACAGCGCGCGCACGCGCTCCGGCCTCACGTAGCCGCGTCCCAGGGCGCGCGGGGAGAGGAGCAGGTCCCACGCCATCTCGCGAAGGTCGCCGCGCAGCCAGGCGGCCACCGGGATCTCGAAGCCCTGCTTGGGCCGGTGCACCCCGGAGGCCGGCACCTTGCCGTCGAGATAGCGCTTCAGCAAGTACTTCGACGTGCGGCCGCGGTACTTCCACTCGGGCGAGACCGAGGCAGCGAACTCCACCACCTTGTGGTCCAGGAGCGGGGCGCGCGTCTCGAGCGACGACGCCATGCTCATCCGGTCGACCTTCACGAGGATGTCGTTCACCAGCCAGGTCTTGAAATCCACGTAGAGGAGCTGACTCAGGGGATCCAGGTGGCGCACGCGCTCGAAATGGCGAGCGAAGCCCGTGAAGGAGTCGTGGCCACCGAGCACGCGGCGGAATTCGGGGTGCAGGAGCGCCATCTTCTCGGCCGGGCGCAACAGCGAGAGATCGCCGAAGTACGCGCGCTCGAACGTCGTGCCCAGGTTCTGGAGGACGTACTTCGCGCGGAGGGGACGGGGGAGCCAGTCCGCCTTGGGATAGATGCGCCCGAGCGGCCCCAGCACGCCCGCGCGCGCCCACTCGGGCAGGAGCCGCCGCACGCGCGACTCCCAGCGGTTGAGCCCGTAGCGGCGCTGATAGCCGGCGAAGATCTCATCGCCGCCGTCTCCCGACAGGGCGACGGTCACGCGCTCGCGCGCCGCCTTCGACACGTAGTAGGTGGGCAGCGCCGAGGAATCGGCGAACGGCTCGTCGAGGTGCCAGGCCAGCTTCGGAAGGGTCTCGGCCGCGCGCGCCTCGACCAGCACCTCGTGATGATCGGTGCCCAGGGCCTCGGCCACCGCCCGCGCGTGCGGCAGCTCGTTCCAGCGGCGCTCGGTGAAGCCGACCGCCGTGGTACGCACGGGCCGATCGGAGAGCCGGGCCATCCGCTCCACCACCGCGGTCGAATCCACGCCGCCCGAAAGGAACGCCCCCAGCGGCACGTCACTGATCAGCCGGATGCGCACCGCCTCGGTGAACACCGCCTCGAACTCTTCCAGGCACTGGGCCTCCGTGCGCTCCACGTGCCCGCCGCGAGGCACGTCCCAGTACTCGACCATCCGCACCTGTCCGCGCTCCCAGATCAGATAGTGGCCGGGCGGGATCTGAGCGACGCCCTGCAGGATGGTGGCGGGCGCGGGCACGCACCCGAACGAGAAGTAGTCGTGCAGGGCCTCCGCGTTCACCTCGCGCTTGAGCCCGCCGTCCTGGAGCAAACCCTTGAGCTCGGAGGAGAAAGCCAGCCGTTCGGCGTCGTGCACGTAGTAGAGGGGCTTCTTGCCGGCACGATCGCGGGCGAGAAGGAGACGACGATTCCGCTCGTCCCAGAGGGCGATCGTGAACATGCCACGCAGCCGGGCCACCCAATCGGGGCCGTGCTCCTCGTAGCCGTGCACGATCACCTCGGTGTCCGAGCGCGTGGCGAAGCGGTGTCCGCGAGCGAGCAGTTCCTCCCGCAGCGCCTGGAAGTTGTAGATCTCGCCGTTGAAGATCACCATCAGCGTCCGGTCCTCGTTGAACATGGGCTGATCGCCCGTCGACAGGTCGATGATGGACAGACGGCGATGGCCCAGGCCCATCCCGCGCTCGAAGTGGAAGCCGTCCGAGTCGGGCCCGCGATGCGCCATGGCCGTGGTCATGCGCCGCAGGAGCTCGCGCGATACGGAATGCCCGGGATCCGTGTGGACGATACCGGCGATGCCGCACATCCTAGCCCGCCCTCCGGAGATCGAGTCGCCGCGACAGATCGGTGTACAGCTGGCGATACCGCTCGGCCATGCGCTCCAGGCTGAAGTGCTCGACCGCCCGCTGTCGGCCGGCCTTGCCGTGGATGGCGCGGAGATGGCCGTCGCGCACATAGCCGGCGAGGGCGTCGGAGAGCGCCGCGGTGTCGCCCACGGGTACCAGCCGCCCGGTCACCCCGTCCTCGACCAGCTCGGGATTGCCGCCGGTCCGGGTCGCGACCAGGGGCAGGCCGCTCGCCATGGCCTCCAGCACGGTGTTCGAGATCCCCTCGGCGATCGACGGCAGCGCGAACACGTCGAACGCCGCGAGCAAGCGCGGCACGTCGCGGCGCTCGCCGAGAAGGCGCACGCGTCCGCAGAGGTCGGGCTGGGCCGCCCGCGCCTCGAGGTCACGCCGGCAGGGTCCATCGCCCACCAGCACGAGGCATTTCCGCCCCGCCTCGGCGGGAATATGGGCGTAGGCCTCGAGCAGCCGGGCCTGATCCTTCACGGGGTCGAGCCGGCCCACGGTGCCGAGGACCACGGTGTCGCGATCCACGCCCAGCGCCGCGCGCCCGGCGTCGCGATCGGCGTCCCCGAACCGCCGGAGATCGACTCCGTTGTGGATGGTGGTGACCTTGCCCGGCTCGATCCCGACCGTCTCATTGAGCCAGCGTCCGAGGTCGAGCGACACGGCCACGTATCGATCGACCATGGGCGCCAGCCAGCGCCGGATGCGGTTCCGTCGCCGGTTGCGACCCTCGGGATCCGTCACCTCACGTCCGTGCTCGCCATGAATGACGATCGGCGCGCGCGCGATGCGCGCCGCGGGAACCGCATCGAGGGCGCCCCAGTTCCGCGAGTGCACGATGTCGGGACGCAGGCGGCGGAGCTGCCCCACCAGCCGCCCGACCGCGCGGAGGTCACGACCTGCGCGCTTGCCGAGTACGACGACGGCCGTCGCGGCGGGTAGTCGGGCCTCGAGCGGCCCGCTCGCCGTCATCGCGACCACCGTATGGCGGAATTCGTCCGTCAGGCAGCCCACCAGGTTGACGAGCCCGTTCTCCGTCCCGCCGATCTGGAGGGAATCGATGACGTGCACCACGTGAAGACGCCGTTCAGCCATCCAGCCACCGGCGGGCCCATTCCTCGAACATCACAAGGGCCCAGAGCGAGGCGGAGCGATCGTGGCGCCCGCTGTCGTGCTCGGCGAGCAGGCGCTCGATGGCGGCCGGGACGAACAGACCCCGCTGGCAGGCGCGGGATCCCAGGAGCGTCTCCCGCGCGTAGTCGCGCAGCTCGCGCCGGAACCACTGCCCCAGCGGCACCCCGAAGCCCATCTTGCGCCGCTCGAGCACGGAGGCGGGGAGGGCATCCGCCATCGCCCGCTTGAAGATCGCCTTCCCCGTGTCGCCCGCGAGCTTGAGCCGGGTCGGCATGGTCGCCACGTACTCCATGAGCACGTGATCGAGCAGGGGAACGCGGGACTCGAGCGACACCAGCATGCTCGTCCGGTCCACCTTGGCG
>DATJFY010000006.1:0-61156 GCA_035495415.1 Verrucomicrobiia bacterium | reverse complement strand
CGACCCCGCGTCGGACTGGCCCGCGGCGCTGCTCGCCTCGAACGCCACGATCGTCGTCCGCGGCAAGGACGGCGAGCGGGCGATCAAGGCCCGCGACTTCTTCCTCGACACGTTCACGACGGCGATCGAGCCGACCGAGGTCCTGACCGAGATCCGGATCCCGCGCCGGACGAAGGGCGTCGGTGGCGGCTACAGCAAGTTGGAGCGCCGGGTCGGCGACTTCGCGACGGTCGGCGTCGCGGTCGTCGTGCGGCTCGGCGAGGACGGGACGTTCCAGGGCGTCGGCATCGGCGTCACGGGTGTCTCGCCCAGCCCGTTCGCGGCAACCGACGCGGAAGCGATCGCCAAGGGCCAGACACCCAGCGAAGAGCTCTACCGCCGGGCCGGCGACGCAGCCGGCGCCCAGAGCGATCCCGCCGCGGACGTCCGCGGACCGGTCGACTACAAGCGGGCAATGGTCGCGGAGATGACCGTTCGGTCGTTCCGGACGGCCGTCGAGCGCGCCCGCGCGTTCGCGTAGAGGAGGCCGACGATGAGCACGACCCACATCTCGGTCACCGTCAACGGCGAAGCGCGCGAGGCGGACGTCGAGCCACGGCTCCTCCTCGTCCACCTGCTGCGCGAGAACTTCGGGCTGACCGGGACCCACATCGGCTGCGACACGAGCAACTGCGGCGCGTGCACCGTCCACGTCAACGGCGAGAGCGCGAAGTCCTGCACGATGCTCGCGGTCCAGGCCGACGGCGCGCAGGTCACGACGATCGAGGGCATGGCCGACGGCGCCACGCTCCACCCGTTGCAGCAGGCGTTCTGGGATCAGCACGGCCTCCAGTGCGGCTTCTGTACGCCGGGCATGATCATGCAGGCCGCCTGGCTCCTGAAGCAGAACCCGGAGCCCGACGAGGAGGAGATCCGGGCGGGGATCAGCGGCAATCTCTGCCGCTGCACCGGCTACGTGAACATCGTCAAGGCCGTGCAGCACGCGGCGGCCAAGCTCCGGGCGGCCGCGCCCGCGGGAGGCGCGAGATGACGACGCCGAAGACCAGCCCCGAAGTCGGCGGGATGGGCCATTCGATCAAGCGAAAGGAAGATCCCCGCTTCATCCGCGGCAAGGGCACTTACGTGGACGACGTGGTCCTGCCCGGCATGCTCTACCTGGACATCGTGCGCAGCCCCCACGCCCACGCCAAGATCGTCAAGATCGACACCGCGAAGGCGATGGCGGTGCCGGGCGTCCTCGCGGTGATCACGGGCGCGGACCTCGCCAAGTACAACCTCCACTGGATGCCGACGCTCATGTCGGACACCCAGATGGTGCTGCCCGTCGAGAAGGTGATGTATCAGGCGCAGGAGGTGGCGGCGGTGCTCGCCACCACCCGCTACGCCGCCGCCGACGGCGCGGCCGCGGTGGAGGTGGACTACGATCCCCTGCCCGCCGTCGTGAGCCCGCAGAAGGCGCTGGAGCCGGGGGCGCCCGTGCTCCGCACCGACAAGAAGGACAAGAAGGACAATCACATCTGGCACTGGGAGTGGGGCGACCGCGCAGCGACCGATCGCGCCTTCAGCGAGGCGGAGGTGACGGTCAGGGAGCAGATCTACATCCCCCGCATCCACGTGGCGTCCATCGAGACGTGCGGCTGCGTGGCGTATTTCGACAAGGTCAACGACAAGCTCACCGTCTGGATGACCACCCAGGCGCCCCACGCGATCCGGACCGTCTTCGCCCTCGTGGCCGGCCACGTGGGGCTGGCCGAGCACAAGATCCGAATCATCTCTCCGGACATCGGCGGCGGCTTCGGCGGCAAGGTGCCGGTATATCCCGGCTACGTGATCGCGGTGGCGGCATCGGTCCTCACCGGCAAGCCCGTGAAGTGGATCGAGGACCGGATGGAGAATCTCCAGGCGGACTCCTTCGCCCGCGACTATCACATCACCGCGGAGCTGGCCGCGAAGAAGGACGGCACCCTCACCGCGCTCCGCATCAAGACGCTGGCCGACCACGGCTACACCGACGCCGCCGCCAACCCCTCGAAGTTCCCGGCGGGGCTCTTCCACGTGTGCACCGGCTCCTACGATCTCAAGGCCGCGCACGTGGAGGTGGACGGCGCCTACACCAACAAGCCGCCCGGCGGCATCGCGTATCGCTGCTCGTTCCGCGTCACGGAAGCGGTGCACACCATCGAGCGAATGGTCGACATCATGGCCCATCAGCTCGGTCAGGATCCCGCCGAGTTCCGCAAGAAGAACTTCATCAAGCCGGAGCAGTTCCCCTACAAGTCGGCGCTCGGCTGGGAGTACGATAGCGGCAACTACGCGGGCGCCCTCGACAAGGCGATGCAGACCATCGGCTACGCCGAGCTCAAGCGCGAGCAGGCGGAGAAGCGCCAGCGCGGGGAGCTGATGGGCATCGGCATCTCGAGCTTCACCGAGATCGTGGGCGCCGGCCCCTCCAAGCACTTCGACATCCTCGGCCTCAAGATGTTCGATTCCTGCGAGATCCGCGTGCATCCGACCGGCAAGGCGATCGCGCGCTTCGGCACCAAGTCCCAGGGGCAGGGGCACGAAACCACCTACGCCCAGATCCTCGCCGAGGAGCTGGGGATCCCCGCCAAGGACATCCAGATCGAGGAGGGGGACACCGACACCGCGCCCTACGGGCTCGGCACTTACGCGAGCCGTTCCACGCCGGTGGCCGGCGCTGCCGCGGCGGTGGCCGCGCGCAAGATCGTGGACAAGGCCCGCAGGCTCGCCGCGCACCTCCTGGAGGTCGCGCCCGAGGATCTCGTCTACGAGCCCGGCAAGTTCTCGGTGAAGGGCGCCCCCAACCGCTCGAAGACCATCCAGGACTGCGCGTTCGCCGCCTACACCAATCACCCGCAGGGCATGGAGGCGGGGCTGGAGGCGGTGTCGTACTACGATCCGCCGAACCTCACCTACCCGTTCGGCAGCTACATCTGCGTGGTGGACATCGACAAGGGCACCGGCGAGGTGAAGGTGCGCCGCTTCGTCGCGATCGACGACTGCGGCAACATCATCAATCCCATGATCGTCCAGGGCCAGGTGCACGGCGGCCTCACCATGGGGCTGGCGCCCGCGCTGCTCGAGGAGATCTCGTACGACGAGCACGGCAACGTGCAGGGGGGGAGCTTCATCGACTACCTGCTTCCGACGGCGGTGGAGACGCCCAAGTGGGAGACCGGCCACACCATCACGCCCTCCCCGCACCATCCGATCGGCGCCAAGGGCATCGGCGAGTCCGCCACCGTCGGCGCGCCGGCCGCCATCGCCAACGCCGTGGTGGACGCGCTCTGGCATCTGGGCGTCCGCCACGTGGACATCCCCATCACCCCCCCCAAGGTCTGGAAGCTCCTGAGGGAGAAAGGCGTGACGGAATGACCCGCGTTGCCTCCAGGGCGGTGGGGAGCGGCGCTTCGCTCACCCCCCACACGTGATCAGGAAATAGCCGCATGCCCGATCTACTCGCACTGGCCGCTGCGCTCCGGCAGCAGGGCGAGGCCTTCGCCCTCGCCACCGTGGTGCGCTGCGAGCGGCCGACCTCGGCCAAGCCGGGCGCCAAGGCGCTGATCCGCCCCGACGGCACGATGCTCGGCTGGGTTGGCGGCGCCTGCGCGGAGCCCATCGTGCTCCGCGAGGCGATGGCGGCCCTGCGCGACGGCGAACCGCGTCTCGTCAGCCTCGTCGGTGAGCAGGGCCGGCCGGCCGGTCGCACGGAAGGGATCCGCGAGCACCCGATGACGTGCCACAGCGGCGGCACGCTGGAGATCTACGTGGAGCCCTATCTTCCCAAGGCGCTGCTGGTGCTGGTCGGCCACGGCCCCGTCGTGGAAACTCTCGTGGCGCTCGGCCCCGCGGTGGACTACACGGTCGAGATGGTGGCGGGTGACGCCGGGTCGGCGGCCCTGGACCGCCTGAGCCTCGGCGCCCGCGCCGCCGTGGTCGTCGCCACGCACGGCGAGGTGGACGAGACGATACTCGAGCGCGTCCTTGCCACCGGCGCCGGCTACATTAGTCTGGTGGCGAGCCGCAAGCGCGCGGCGGCCGTCCTCGCTACGCTCCGCGACCGGGGCCTGCCCATGGAGCGGCTGGCCCGGCTCAAGGCGCCCGCGGGGCTCGACATCGGCGCGGTGACGCCCACGGAGATCGCGGTGAGCATCCTCGCCGAGATCATCCAGCTCCAACGCGGCGGCAAGCCCCCCGCCGCGGAGCCCATGCCAACGCTCGCCGTGGTCGCCGCCCCGTCGTCGGCAGCGGCCGGGGCTGACGATGCCATCGATCCCGTCTGCGGGATGCGTGTCAGCGTGGGGTCCGCCCGGCACCGGTCCGAGATGGGCGGCCGGGCGGCGTACTTCTGCTGCGGCGGCTGCAAGGCGAAGTTCGACGCGGCGCCCGAGCGCTACGCGCTCCGCTGACCGCGGCTCCATCACCAGCGCACGGAAATACCGAGGGCGCGGGCCAGCAGCACCGCCCAGCCGTTGTCCCACGCCCGCCCCAGCGCCAGCTCCATCTGGAGGAACGCGAGCGGCATCAGGCGGCCGAGCCAGGGTGCCAGCGCGCCCCCGCCTTCGCGGGCGAGCGCGCGCGCGACGTGGACGATCAGCGGGAGTGCGAGGAGCGTGAACACCCGCGTGAAGTCAGCGCTCAACGCCGCGACCGCGAAGCAGAGGCCGGCGAGCGCGAGCGCCCTCCCCGCCCGCCGCGACCGCACGTAGACGAGCACCGGGATCCAGAACCAGGCGAAGGACAGCCACAGCATCGTGATGGGGCGGGCGAGATTGTTACGGACCAGACGCTCGCCCCACTGCGCGATCCAGAGTGCGCGAGGCGAGCCGGGGAGGCCGAGCTGCGCCAGGTAAAGCTGCTCCACGCCGATCCCGACCGCCCAGCCCCCGACGCACGCGAGCACGACCCCGCGCGGCGGACGATTCAGGACGGCATGCACCCCCAGGATCACGGTCGCCTGCTCCGGATGCGCGAGCGTCATGGCGAGCGCGAGCACCGCCGTCACCGCCCGCCCGCGGGCCAGGAGCAGCAGGAAGTACGGGGCGATCAGGAACGGATCCGACTTCCCGAGCCAGAACACCAGGACGTGCAGGAGTGGCGACAGGGCGAGCAGTCGGAAGAAGGTCCATCGTTCCTCGGGATCGGCGATGGCGCGATGGCCGTAGGCGAGCACGGCGGCGACCGCGACCACTGCGGCGGCCAGTGCGAGGGCCTGCACCCGGCGTGGCGACCACGCCCCCAGGAGATGGCCCACGAACATGCTGCTGACGGATGCGTGGAGATAGCGGTCCATCGGCTCCGGCAGCAGGCGAAACGGCTCCGCGTACAGGCGGGCAACGGAGTCGAGGTCGACGAAGCGCGGCCCGGTGACGAGCAGGATGGCACCGAAGAGAACGGCGCCGCGGCGCGTGACCCCGCCGCCGCGATCCATCTCGCCCGTCACCGCCGGCGCGGCGGGCCCGCCGGGCTACTGGCCGGCGCGCTCCGCGAGGGGTGCATAGGCTCCCACCCCGCCGTGCCCGCCCGCGAACCTCTCGGGCGAGATCCCCGCCTTCTTCACGCCGGTCACGACCGCCAGCTGAAGGGGTGAAAGCTGTGCGGGCAGAGGGGGACCCGGGTTCCAGAGGTCGGTGACGAAGCCCACGCGCGCCGAGGGCACGTAGCCGAACAGCATGGATTCCGTATGAGAGTTCGGGGCGAGAAGATACGCCTGCACCTCATGCGTGCCGTCGTTCAGCGCCCACTTGTCCGCGACTTCCACGACGGGGGTGCCGCTGAGATCCTCGGCGGTGAGATCGGGATTGCGCGTATACGGCGCGGCGAGCACACGGCGGAAGTGGGCGCCGGCGCCCTTGCCGACCACGATCGTGGCGCCCTCGGCGGCGTAGGCGCGCACCCCGCCGGCGTGGTCCATGTGGTGATGGGTGAGCACCAGGTACTTGATGGGCTTGCGGAGATACTTCGCCCGCACTGCGCTGAGCACCATGTTGGATTGCCGGTCGCTCACCGGCGCGTCGAAGACGACCACCGAGTCCTTCATCTCGACGACCAGGCTGTTGTGCGTACCGCCCGCCGCGTGGCTCACGCCCGGAGCGATCTCGCTGAGGCGGAGGCCCTGGCTGACGCGGGTGTCGTAACTCGCGTTCTCGGAGTCCAGGTAGACGCCGGTGAACTGCCGCCGCAGCACCCACTGATACGGCACGTCGGCGGTGGCCGGCCGCGCCGCGCCCCCGCGGAAGGCGTCGGGAATCGCGAGCTGGCCGGCGCCAATCGGGATGTTCTTCTTGAGGTCGGCGATCTTCGTCTCCATCACGAGGCGACGGCTCAGCTCGTAGCGCTGGGTCGTAGCGACGCGGACCCCGTCCAGCACCTGCCAGTCGGACAGGACGAGGTCGTAGGCGACGTCGCCCCAGATGCTGTCGTAGTCGAGGGTACGGATGCGCGCGGGCAGCCCGGAGGCCCGATCGAACATCACGGTGTAGAGCGTGTCGGCCGTCCGGTATTCCACCGCCGGGTAGGAGGCGCTCCCTACCGCGACGTCACCCACCTGGGCCACGCGATCGGGGTTCCGCTGCATCTCGAGCAGGAGAAGCGGCGAGGTGCGCCGCGCCTCGCGCTGGAACGCGGCCAGGCGCAGGCTCGACATCGTGTGCGCGGGCGGATTCGAGTCCAGGCTCTGCTTGTTGCGTCCGCTCGTATCGATCCCCGCGACGTAGCCGGCCTCGCGCGTCACGATCTCGGTGTAGGTGAAGGAGCGCGGGGCGGGATACGCATAGCTGCGCACCCAGTCGATCCGCATGGCGCCGGCCCCCATGTCCGCGGCGGACGTGAAGGTCGATTCGTTGCCGAAGCGCGTCTCGCCGCCGGGGGCCAGCGACTGTTCCGGGTCCCACTGGCGCACGGTGCCCTTGACCGCCAGCGTATTCACATCGGTGAGGGCGTTGACACCCCCCATCGCGTCGATGGCGCGGGCGACGAGCGCCTGCCCCTTCTGCTGGGCCGTCGCGCAGGACGCCGCGACGAGAAGCACGGTGAACAGCAGCCCGAGTCGGCGCATCGCGGTGTGTCCTCCTGAGGAGGGAGTGGGGAACGATTCCCGCACCCTACGAGCGAGGGTTGCCGATGTCAAGACGGCCCGCTAGAGTAACGGCGATGCCCGATCCCAACGCCGCGGCCAGCATCGACTACAAGGCGCTGGTGCAGGACGATCGCATTCACGCCTCGCTCTACACCGACCCCCGCATCTTCGCCGAGGAGATGGAGCGCATCTTCCACCGCGGCTGGGTGTTCGTGGGGCACGCGAGCGAGGTGCCCCGCCCCGGTGACTTCGTCACGCGGCACATCGGGACGGAGCCGGTGATCCTCGTCCGGAACGGTGACGGCGAGACGGCCGTGCTCGTCAATCGCTGCATGCATCGCGGGACCATGCTCTGCCCCGCCGACCGCGGCCACGTCCGCACCTTCACCTGCCCCTATCACGGCTGGACGTACGATCTCGGCGGCGCCCTCCTCGGCGTGCCCTACCCCGGCGGCTACGCGCGCCTCGACAAGGCGGCGCACGGGCTGGCGCGGGCCCCCCGCGTGGCGGACTATCGCGGCTTCGTCTTCGCCAGCCTGAGACCAACCGGGATCTCACTCACCGAGCATCTGGGGGCGGCGACGCGGCTCATCGACCGCTCCTGCGATCTGGCGCCCGACGGCGAGGTGGAGCTGTCCGCGGGCTGGGTGCGGCACCGCTGCGCGGGCAACTGGAAGATGCTGCCCGAGAACGACAGCGACGGCTATCACCTGGGCTTCGTGCACCTGGCGCTGTTTCGGACCGTGCAGATGCAGTACCAGCGGGTCGTGGGACCCGAGCACGCCATCAAGGCCGTCGTGCGCGACTGGGGTGGCGGGCACATCGAGATCGACTGGTCGCCGGGCTACGAGGGGCCGTTCGAGTGGCTGGGCGGCGCCTCCGGTCCGGCGGTGGCCGACTTCGTCGCCGCCCTCGAGCGGCGCGACGGGCCCGCGCTGGCGCGGCGGCGTATCGTGGAGGGACCGGCGCACGCGCTCATCTTCCCGAACCTCTTCCTCGGCGAGACCAACATCGCGATCGTCCAGCCCGAGGCGGTCGACCGCTGCGTGCACTGGCACACGCCGATGTTCCTCAAGGGCGCCCCCGAGCTGAACGGCCGGCTGCTTCGCATGGCCGAAGCGGGCATGGGCCCTGCCTCCTTCCTGATGCCGGAGGACCTGACCATCGCCGGGCGCAATCAGCTCGGCCTCACCGCGCGCGCCACGCCGTGGCTCCTGCTCGGTCGCGGGCTCAACCGCGAGACGGTGGACCCCGAAGGCCGCACCGTCTCGCACGTCACCGACGAGACGACGAACCGCGGGTTCTGGCGCCATCTCCGCGCGGTGATGACGGAGTCGTGATCCGGTCTCGCCGATGGTCTCCGACACCGATCTGCGCGCGGTCACCGAGTTCCTGTACCGCGAGGCCCGCCTGGCCGACGAGGCCCGCTACGCGGAGTGGCTCGAGCTCTGGACCGACGACGCGGTGTACTGGGTGCCTGCCACCACGGATCCCGCCGCCGATCCCGCCCGGCACCTCTCGCACGTCTACGACAATCGGGCACGCCTCGAGACGCGCGTGAAGCTCCTGCAGACCGGGCATCGCTACAGTCAGGAGCCGCCCTCGTCCATGCGGCGCCTGATCTCGAACGTCGAGGTGACGGCGGGCGCGGGCGGCGAGTGGATCGCGGGCTCGAACTTCCTCCTCGCCGAGCTCGCCGTGCAGGCGGGGCGCGAGCTCCACTGGTGGGCGGGGCGCGCCACCCATCGCGTGCGCCGCGTGAACGGCGCGCTCAAGATGAGCGGGAAGACGGTGGTGCTGGTGAACGCGGCGGAGCCGCTTCCCAATCTCGCCTTCCTCATCTGAGGCCATGCTGACGCGCGTCGACCACGTGATGATCTGTGTCCCCGACCTCGAGGCGGGCATGGCCGCCTATCGGCGCATCGGCTTCGACGTGCGCCCGGGCGGCAGGCACCCCGGCCGCGCCACCGAGAACGCCATCGCCTTCCTCGCCGACGATTACCTCGAGCTCCTCAGCCTCCGGCGCGACGCGCCCGTCCCCGCCCCCGGCACCTCGGACGGACGCCTCGCCGAATTCCTGGCCCAGGGCGGCGGCTTCCGCTACGTCGCCGTCCAGAGCGACGATCTCCGCGCCGACGTGGCCGCCATGCGCGGCCGCGGCGTCGAGATCGCGGACGCGACGGAGGGGAGCCGGCGCACCCCCGACGGCCGCGAGCTTCGCTGGCTCGCCGCCGGCCTGGGAGCCGGCAACCCGCTCCCGATCTTCTTCGTCCAGCACCTGACGCCCCTGGCCGAGCGCCGGCGCCAGACTCCGCCTCCGGGTGAGCACCCGAACGGGGCGCTGCGCGCCGAGCGCGTGTACATGGCGGTGCCCGATGTGGCCGCGGCGGCCCGCGACTACGCGCGCGTGCTCGGGATGCCGGCGCCGCCCGTGCAGCGCGGCGCGGTCATCAAGGCCGACATGGCGGTGTTCGACCTCGGACCCACCGGGCTCACCGTCGCCCAGCCCGCCGAGCCCGGTCCGGCGGCGGAGGCGATGGCCCGGCGCGGTGCCGGCCCCTTTCAAGTGCTCTACCGCACGCGCAGCATGGACGCGGCCGCCGGCTGGATGGCGAGCCAGGGGTTGCCGCCGCCGATCCGCGGCGTCCGCAACACGGGCGAGCAGGCCATGCTCGTGGGTCCCGAGCAGGCCGGCGGCGCCTATATCGGGCTCGTCGGGCCCCCGTGAAGGGAGCGGCGGCATCCGCGGCTCCGGCCGCGCGCCGCACGACGCCGGGCCGCCTCACCAGCCCACCTGCCACGCGATGCCGCCGGTGTTGAAATTGCCGCCGGAGCGCGCATAGGCGCCGGTGCTCCCGGAGACCTTGATGGAGCTGTGGCGGGTGATGGGGAACGAGAACGTGAGCCCCACACGCAGGTTCTCCTGCATGGACTCGCCTTCGACCCCGTCCAGCGTGATCCGGCCTCCACGATAGCCTACGGCATCCACCGCGGCCCAGATCCCGAGCGGCAGGTTGTAGATGAGATGCGCTTGAACGGAGTAAACCGGGGCCCGCTCGAGCTTTCGATTCCGGAGGAAATCATTGTTCGGCGTGTAGAAGGTGACACCGGCGGCCGTCTCCAGGATCAAGGGGCCCCAGGCCTTGGAGAGGCCGATCTCCGGCTTGACCGCCCAGCGATTGGTCCCGACGTTCAAGAGATGGCGGCTGTCGTACTGGCCCAGCGGGGCGCTGACCGCGAGGCTGACCCCCACGACGAGGTTCTGCTTGTACTCGGGAAACTCCTCGACGGTCAGGGCGGGCGCGCCATAGAGGTTCAGGGTGAGCCGCATCTTGGGATCGGCGAGCCCGTCGATCCTCCGCTCCGCCCGCTCGCCGCGGAAGGTGGCCTCACCCGCCAGCCACGCATAGGGGAGCGCCACGGCCACGCTCGCCGAGCGGCCGAAGAAGCCGAACGAGCGGACGTAGGCGAGGAACGTGCCATCGACGCGCAGGTGCGCATCCTCGATGGGCACGGAGGCGTCGAAGGACAGGTCCCCCTGGGAATGCACGTAGCCCAGCGCCATGAAGTTCAGGCCGACCGGAATGTTCGAATACGCCCGCGGCTCGATCTCCTGGGCGCGGGCCGTCGGTGACGTGGCCAGCAGGGCGAGGACGCCGGCGGCGACGGCGAGGGCGACGCGAGCGGTCGGCACGGCTGGCATCATGGCATGACCGGCCTTGACTCCACGTCCTTCCCTGTCGCAGTCTCGCGGGTGACCCCAGGCCCACGGAGGATTCCATGACGACTGCCGCCACCGACCCGCGCCTCACCGTCGAGCAGCACCTGCACATGTACCGGCAGATGGCGAAGATCCGCGCCTTCGAGGAGCAGGTCAACGAGCTCTACAAGGGCGCCAAGATGCCGGGCCTGGCCCATCTCTACGTGGGGGAAGAAGCGGTCGCGGTGGGGGTGTGCGAGGCGCTCAAGCGCGACGACTTCATCACGAGCACGCATCGGGGCCACGGCCATTGCCTGGCCAAGGGCGCGGCGGTGCACCGCATGTTCGCCGAGCTGCTCGGCAAGGAGCCCGGCTACTGCCGGGGCAAGGGCGGCTCCATGCACATCGCCGACCCCGAGACCGGCAATCTCGGAGCCAATGCCATCGTGGGCGGCTCGGCAGGCATCGCCACCGGCGCCGCGCTGTCCGCCAAGATGCGAGGCACCGGCCAGGTCGCGGTGTGCTTCTTCGGCGACGGCGCGCTGGGCCAGGGGCTCCTCTACGAGGCCATGAACATGGCGGCCCTCTGGAAGCTCCCCGTCATCTACGTGTGCGAGAACAATCTCTATGGTGAGTACACGCCCTGCGGCGAGACGGTGGCGGGCGAGATCCTCGCGCGAGCCCGCGCCTTCGGCATCCACGCCGAGATGGTGGACGGGCAGGACGTGCAGGCGGTGCACGCGACGATGGAACGCCTGGTCGCCCGCGCGCGCCGCGGCGAGGGCCCCGCGTTCCTCGAGTGCAAGACCTACCGTTACTACGGCCATCACGTGGGGGACGTCAACCGGGACTACCGCACGCGCGAGGAAGAGAAGGAATGGATGTCCACCCACGATCCGCTCGACACCCTGTCCGGGCGGCTCCTCAAGCAAGGTCTCGTCGATCAGGGAGTGCTCGACCGCATTCAGGCCGACGTCAAGACCGAGATCGACAAGGGCGTGGAGTACGCCATCGCCGCGCCGTACCCCGCGCTCACCCAGGTGGACGAGGACGTGTATGCCTGACGTGCGCGTCCACGCCCTCTGCACCGGCTACATCGAGCTCGACCGGGCCAGCATGCTCTGCGACCTGGCACCGGGCCAGCCCTGGACGGTGCCGGTGATGAGCTTCGTGGTGAGTCACCCCAAAGGCCGGCTCCTCTTCGACACCGGGGTGCACTGCCAGGCGCGGGTCGATCCCCTGGCCCGCCTCGGCGCCGAGCGAATGAAGCGGCTCACCGTGAAGAGCGCGGAGGGGGACGACGTGGTGCCCCAGCTCGCGCGCCTCGGGTTGACCGCGACCGATATCCGGTACGTCGCCAACTCGCACCTTCACTTCGATCATTGTGGTGGGAACGAGTTTTTTCCGAAGGCGACCTTCCTCGTGCAGCGGCCCGAGCTCGAGGCCGCCCGGAAGCCCGGCTTCGTTCCCAAGTACAGCCCGAGCCCCATCGACTTCGACCATCCGCTCGACTATCACGTCATCGAGGGCGAGCACGACGTGTTCGGCGACGGCAGCGTGCTGCTCTTCCCCAGCTACGGCCACACGCCGGGGCATCAGTCGCTGCGCGTGCGCGGGGGCAAGGGCGCGGACATCGTCTGCGCCTCGGATGCCTGCTACACGCGGGAGAACATGGACCGCGACGTGCTGCCGAACATTCTCTGGGATCCCGGCGTCATGCGCGAGTCCCTGGGCGCGCTGCGGCGGCTGCGGGACCGGGAGGGGGCCACCATGTTCTATGGCCACGACCCGGCGCAGTGGCAGACGATGCCGAAGGCGCCCGCCGCGGTGCTCTGAGCCCGCGCGGGAGGGACGCGCGGGTCAGATCGCGCCGTCTCTCGCCAGCGCGCCGATGTCGTCGTCGCCGTAGCCCAGCTCGCGCAGGATCTCCTCGCGATGCTGGCCCAAGAGCGGCGACGGCCCGATGGTGGTGGGCGAGGCGGAGAGCTTCACCGGGTTGCCCACCGTGAGATAGCGCCCGCGCACGGGGTGCTCCACCTCGACGATCATGTCACGCTCGAGGAGATGCGGGTCGGCCAGTACCTCGCCGGTGTCGAGGCAGGCGCCGCAGGGCACGCCGGCGCCGGCCAGGATCTTCATGACCTCGTGCTTGTCGCGGCCGGAGGTCCACCCTTCCACGAGCGCGTCCACCTCGCCGCGGCGCTCCCAGCGCGCCTCGCCGGTCTCGTACCGCGGGTCGCCGATGAGGTCCGAGCGTCCGATCGCCTTCAGGAGCGGATGCCACATCTGCTGCTGCACGAAGATGAACACGTAGTCGTTGGGGCCGCCGGGATGGCAGCGATAGGTCGTGCCCGGCACGCCGGCGCCCAGCTGATTGCCGGCGCGCGGCATGATGCGCCCGAAGCGCTGATGGTCGCGCAGGCTCACGCGGATCAGATTCACCACCGCGTCCTGCATCGAGACCTCGACCCGCTGGCCCTCCCCGGTCTGGTGGCGCTGCATGAGCGCGGCGAGGATCCCGATCACGCAGTGCATACCCGTGCCGGAGTCGCCGATCGACGGCCAGGTGTAGGTGGGCGGTCCGTCGGGAAAGCCGGTGACGCTCATCGCGCCCCCCATGGCCTGAGCGATCGGCTCGTAGCTCTTGTAGTCGCGGTAGGGGCCGTAGGTGCCGAAGCCCTTGATGCTGGCGTAGACGAGCCGCGGGTTCAGTCCATGGACGGCGTCGTAGCCGAAGCCGAGGCGCTCGATCGCCCCGGGGCCGAAGTTCTCGAGCAGCACGTCCGCGGACCGGAGCAGCGCGCGGAACACCTCCGCTCCGCGCGCATGCTTGAGATTGAGCGTGAGACTCCGCTTGTTGGCATTGAAGGCGAGGTAGAAGAGCGCGTCGGCCTCCGGCTTGTCCTTGTCGCGCTGTGAGTAGCGCGCGACATCGCCCTTGCCCGGCTCCTCCACCTTGATGACGTCGGCGCCCAGCCACGCCAGCATCTGGCCGCACGACGGCCCCGCTTGATTGTTCGTGACGTCCACCACCCGGATGCCGGTCAAGGCGCGGCTCACGGAGTGTCCTTGGTCATCGGGAGCATGATCATTCGGCATCTCTACCACAGCCGGCCGGCCCGGTCTAGAATCGGCGCATGCGCTTCGGGGTCTTCCACCAGGCGGCGGCGGAGCCGGGCCGCTCGCACGCCGACCGCTACACCGAGATGATCGACCTGATCGCGCTCGCCGACGAGATGGGTTTCGACGTCGCGTGGCTGGCCGAGCTCCACTTCGGCGGCGCCTTCTCGCTGCTCGCCCAGCCGCTGATGGCGGTGCCCGCCATCGCCGCCCGCACCCGCCGCATCCGCATCGGCACCGCGGTCACGCTGCTCCCGCTGCGGCACCCGCTGGAATGCGCGGAGCAAGCCGCCGTCGCCGACATCCTGTCCGGCGGGCGGCTCGAGTTCGGCGTGGGACGCGGCTCCATTCCCAGCCAGTTCCACGGCTTCCGCGTCCCCCTCACCGAGAACCGCGCCCGCTTCGACGAGGCGCTCGAGATCATCCGCCGCGCGTGGACGGAGGAGCGCTTCAGCTACCGCGGCCGGTTCTATCAGGTGGAGGAGCTGGCGGTGGTGCCGCGGCCCGTCCAGCGGCCGCACCCGCCCATCCGCGTCGCGGTGCACACGCTGGAGAGCTTCGCGCACGTCGCCGAGGGAGGATTGCCCATCTATTCAGGCACCACCACGACGCCGCTGTCCCAGCTCCGCGACTGTATGGCGACCTATCGGACGCGCCTGGCCGCCGCCGGCCATGCCTGGCGGCCGGACCAGATGGCGCTCATGCTCCCCGTGCACCTCGGGCCCACCGGGGCGGCCGCCCGCGATGCGATGCGGCCCGGCGTCCGGCGCTACTACGAGAACATCCATGAGGTCTTCGCGAAGATCCCCGCGTCCTACGGCGAGCACCTGCCGCGCCTCAAGGTCATCGAGGACACGCTGGCCAATCTGCCCTTCGAGAAGTTCTGCCGCGAGCACGGTGCGTTCGGCGACGCCGCCGAGGTGATCGACCGCCTGCAGGCGGCACGCGACGAGTTCGGGCTCTCGCAGATCATCGCCTGGTTCGACCAGGGGGCCATGCTGCCTCGCGAGGAGGTCGAGCGGGCCATGCGTCAGTTCATCGGCCAGGTCGCGCCGAAGCTCTAGCCGCCGCCCCGGAAGCGGGGGCAGCGACTCGATGGCGCAGGCCGCCCCGTACCCGGGCGGCGCGGCCGGAGGCTCCGCGCTCACAGCACCGAGCGCACCAGCCCACCATCCACGAGCATGGTGGTGCCGGTGATGTAGCTCGATCGGCTGGAGGCCAGGAAAGCCACGAGGTACGCCATCTCCCGGGGGTCGCCGATGCGGCCCACCGCGGTCTCCGCGGCCCGCTGCTCGAGTGCCTTCTCCACGGGGATGCCGAGCTCCATGGCCCGCGCGGTGACATTCGACAGCATGCGCTCGGTGAGGATCGAGCCGGGGCAGACGTTGTTGACGAGGATCCCGTCGCGCCCGATCTCGTCGGCCAGGCTCTTCGCGAAGGCGACCACCCCCATGCGCGTGGCGCCGGAGAGCGCCAGGTTCGGGATGGGCTGGTACACGGTGCTGGCCAGGATGTTGATGATGCGACCGCCGCCCGCGCGCCTGAGGTGCGGCACCGCTTCACGGCACATCCGAGCGAAGAACAGCAGCGAGCGCTGCACCGCGGTCGCCCACTGCTCCTCGGTGGCCCCCTGCGCGCGGGCCAGCGGCGGGCCGCCGGAGTTGTTCACGAGCACGTCGAGGCGCCCGAAGCGTGTCACCGCCGCCGCGACGAGATCGCGGACGGTCTCCGGCCGGTCCAGGTCGCCGGCAAAGGCCAGCGTCTCACGCCCGGTGGTGTCGCGGATCGCCCGCGCCGCCTTCTCGAGCTCGCCCTGGGAGCGGCTGCACATCACGACCGCCGCCCCCTCTTCCGCCAGCACCTCCGCGCAGGCGCGCCCGAGCCCCTTGCTCGCGCCGCCCACGAGGGCCACCTTGCCGTCCAGCTCGAGATTCATCGCCTCCTCCTCATTCGGGTGCGGGGGCGGGCGCCGCCGCGCGCTCGGCCGCCGCGGTGTCCGTGGGTGTCGGCTGGAGACGGATGCGGCGCATGAGCGGCAGGGCCAGGGGCATCAGCGTGAACATGACGGCGAGCAGCCAGAAGTCGTCGGCATAGGCGAGGAGCTGGGCCTGGTCCACTGTCTCCTTGTAGAGCATGGCGATGGCCCGCCGCTCGGCGGTGAACGCGTCCGCGCCCAGGCCCGCGAAGTGGCGGGCCCACTGGCCGAGCCGGGTGCTCGTCTCGGGATCCCACACGTTGATGTGGCTCACCAGGTTCGACTGATGGAACTGGCTGCGCTGGGCGAGCAGCGTGGTCACCACCGCGATCCCCACGCTGCCGCCCACGTTCCGCAGCATGCCGTAGGCCGCGGTGGCGTTGACCAGCTTGTCCCGCCGGATCGTCGCCAGCGTGAGCGTGGAGAGCGGCACGAAGATGAAGCCGATGGCGAAGCCCTGGATGAAGCGCGGGAGCGCCAGCGCCCAGTAGTCCATCCCCAGCGTCAGCGAGGTCATCATGTAGAGGCTCACGGCGTTCAGCAGGCAGCCGAAGGCCAGCATCCAGCGCTGGTCCACGCGCGTCACGATGCCCGAGGCGAACAGCGAGCAGATATTACCGAGCCCGCCCGGGGCGAGGACGAGCCCCGAGGTCCAGGCGTCATAGCCGAGGAGCTTCTGGGTGAACACGGCGACCAGCAGCATGCCCGAGAACATGCCGAAGCCCACCACCGCGATGAGGGTGGCGCCGGTGGCGAAGTTGCGGTCGGTGAACACGCTGAGGTCGAGGATGGGGTCCTCCGCCCGCAGCTCGCGGACGAGAAAGCCCACCACCGCGATCACCGCGATCACGCTCAGGGTGACGATGAGCATGGAGTCGAACCAGTCCTCCCGCTCCCCGCGGTCGAGCACGAGCTGAAGGCACCCGAACCCCGCGACCATGAGCCCGAGCCCCCACCAGTCCACCCGGCCGGCCTTACGCAGATAGGGAGGATCGAAGAGGAAGGCGCTCGCCATGAGGAAACCCAGCACGCCCACCGGCAAGTTGATGTAGAAGATCCAGCGCCACGACCACTCGTCGGCGAGATACCCGCCCACCGTCGGCCCGAGGATCGGCCCGAGGATGAAGCCCATCCCCCACACCGCCATGGCGAGCCCCCGCTGGTGGAACGGGAAGATCTCCCAGAGGATCGCCTGGGACAGCGGGATGATGGGACCCCCGCCGAGCCCCTGGAAGATGCGGGCGATGATGAGCGTGGTGAGGTCGGGCGCCGCGCCAGACAGGAACGAGCTCACCACGAAGAGGATGGTGCAGATCAGGAAGAACTTCTTCCGGCCGAAGAGACCCACCAGCCAGCCGGTGGCCGGGATCACCACGGCATTGGCGGCGAGGTAGGAGGTGATCACCCACGAGACCTCGTCGAGCCCCGCCGACATGGAGCCCTGCAGGTGCGGGAGCACCACGTTGGTCACGCTGGTGTCGAGGATCTGCATGAACGCGACCACCATCACGGTGAGGGTGATGGCCCACTTCTGCGCGGGCGGGATCGGCGCGGCGTCCGGGGCTGGCGGCGTCATGCGTGGCTCGGACCGTTGGGATAGGATATGCGCCGGGAGCCCTCAATGCGAGGGGGAATGCCAGAGGGCGCGGACCCCGAAACCTGACCGCGGAGGTGACGCCATGAGCAGTCCCGGGGAGAACGTGGCGAGGCTGAACGACGCCTACCGGCAGTGGCACGAGTCGAAGGGCGGGAGCGTCCAGACGTGGCTCGATCTCATGGCGGACGACGTCAGCGTGCGCTCCCTGGCCAACGGCGGCGCCGGCGCGGAGTTCACCAGCGAGATCCGCTCGAAGGCCGACTTCAAGCGCTACTTCGACGGGCTGCTGGGCGAGTGGGAGATGATCAATTACCAGACGGGCGCCTTCATCGCGGACGGGGACTGGGTGGCGATGCGCGGCTCCACCGCGTGGAAGAATCGCGCTACCGGCCGCGTCGTCGACACGCCCAAGGCCGACTTCTGGCGCTTTCGGGACGGCAAGGTGGTCGAATTCCACGAGTTCTACGACACCGCGGCGCTGTACGACGCCGCGCGGTGAGGACGCCCAGCTGGTGAGAAGCGGCGCTGAGTACCGCGAGGCCCTGCGCGACGGCCGACGGGTGTGGATCGTCGGCGAAGGGCTCGTCGAGGACGTGACCCTGCACCCGGCCACCCGTCCGATGGTGGAGGAGTACGTCGCCTGGTACGACCGTCACCGGGACCCCGAGTGGCAGGACGTGGTCCTCGCCCCACCCGACGCGCGCGGGATGCGCGCGCCTTTGGCCTTCGCCACCCCGCGCAGCGCCGCCGACCTCCGCGCGATGGGCCGCTCCTACGCCGCGACCGCCTTCGTCAGCGCGGGGAACATCACGCACACGCCCGGCTACGGCAATCTCATCGCCCTCGGCGTCCGCGACGTCGTCCTGCAGCGCAACGTGTCCGCCCAGCAGCTCGCCGACGCCACCCGCTACCGCGAGAGCCTCATCGCGACCGGCCGCTTCCTCACCTTCTGCGCCGGCGCGGGGACGATCGGGTACCGGCTGCGCCAGGATCCCGATCAACGGGCAGCCTTACGCATCGTCCATGAGACCGACGCGGGACTCATCCTGAGCGGCAAGGTCGGCATGCACACGAGCCCGGTCTACGCGGAGGACGTCTACGTCGGGTCCCACTCCGGGGTGGACTGGAACGGGCATCGCGCCACCTTCGTGGTGCCGGTCGGCGCGCCCGGCGTCACCGTGCTCTGCCGCAAGGCGGCCGCGCGCCATGCCAACCCGTTCCTTGCCCCGCTCAGCAGCCGCTTCGACGAGCTGGACGGCCAGCTCTGGCTGGAGAACGTTCACGTGCCATGGGAGCGCATCTTCCTCACCGACGTTTCCCCCGATCCCATCGCGATCTGGTGCTTCTGGCACCAGCTCTACTGCTGGCTGGCCAAGGCGGAGTTCACCCTGGGACTGGCGCTCGCCTGCACGCACGCCATGGGACTCAAGGAGAACGAACCGACAGTGGACTATCTGATGGATCTGGTCATCGACGTGCAGACGGTGCGGACCTGCCAGACGGCGGCGGAGCTGGAGCCGGATCTCACCGCGGACGGCCTCTGTGTGCCGCGCCGGGTGCACGTCGCCGCGGGCAGCATCGCCATGCAGAAATCGCGGCAACGCATGGCCGAGATTCTGCGCATCCTGCCCGGGTCCTCGCTGGTCGTCGCGCCCTCGGACAAGGACCTCGCCTCGCCCGAGGTGGCGGCGGGCCTCGAGGAGTCCTTCGGCGGCGGCGGGTACA
This sequence comes from Verrucomicrobiia bacterium, assembly GCA_035495415.1. GTDB lineage: Bacteria > Methylomirabilota > Methylomirabilia > Rokubacteriales > CSP1-6 > DASRWT01. Next base: position 41,940 of record DATJFY010000006.1, on the reverse strand, counting down.
CCGCGCTGCAACGCGCGGCGCTGCTACAGCTGGCGTCCGATCACGTCGCCTCCGCGCTGGACGGGCGCGAGTCGGCCTTCGAGCTCCACGCCAACGGCGGCATGCCCGCCTGGCGCGCCCGCCTGCGCCGCGCCTTCCCCGACTATACCGCCCTGGCCAACGGCGTGCTGCGCGCGCTGAGCCTCGACATGCCCACCATCGACCTCGACGACCTCCGGAACGCGGCGTTGCCCGTGCGCCGGCCGGTCGTGCCACTGACTTCGACCCCTCCGACTTCAGGGAGCCCATCATGACCGTGCGTGAGCTGACCTATGGCGATGCCGTCAAAGAAGCGATTGCCGAGGAGATGCGACGGGACCCGCGGGTGTTCCTCATCGGCGAGGACGTGGCCGAGGCCGGCCACCCCTTCAAGACGCTGGTGGGGCTGGTGCAGGAATTCGGGACGGATCGGGTGATCGATACGCCCATTTCCGAGCCCGGCTACGCGGGCATCGGCGTGGGCGCGGCGATGACCGGCATGCGCCCGGTGGTGGACGTGATGTTCGGCGACTTCATCACGCTGACGATGGACCAGATGGTGAACCAGGCGGCCAAGGCGTATTACATGTCGGGCGGCAAGATCAAGGTGCCGATCGTGTTCCGCACGACGCTGGGCGCCACGCGGCGCTCGGCGGCGCAGCACTCGCAGTCGCTCCACGCCTGGGTGAGCCACATCCCCGGCCTCAAGGTCGCGCTGCCGTCCGGGCCCTACGAGGCCAAGGGCCTCATGAAAACGGCCATCCGCGACGACAGCCCGGTGGTGATCTTCGAGGACAAGATGATGTATCGCGTGAAGGGTCCGGTCCCGGCGGACGACTACACCATCCCCTTCGGCGTGGCGGAGGTGAAGCGCGCGGGCAAGGACATCACGATCGTGGCCACCAGCAGCATGGTGCCGGTGGCGCTGGGCGCGGCCAAGATGCTCGACGAGGTCGGCATCAGCGCCGAGGTGATCGACCCGCGCACGACCTTCCCGCTGGACAAGGACGCGCTCATCGCCTCGGCCAAGAAGACCTCCCGCGCCCTCGTGGTGGACGAGGGCTACGAGCGCTACGGCGTCACCGCGGAGATCGCCTCGGTGATCGCGGAGGGTGCCTTCTACCACCTCGACGCGCCGGTGAAGCGGATGGGCGCGATGGACGTGCCGGTGCCCTTCTCCCCGGTGCTGGAAGATCTCACGGTGCCGTCGGAGAAGACGGTCTTCGACGCGGCCACGGCCCTCTGCGGCAAGGCCTGATGCCCACCCAGGTCATCATGCCGGCGCTCGAGCTGGCGCAGGAGACCGGCAAGGTCCTGCGCTGGATCAAGGCCCCGGGCGAGACGGTTCGCAAGGGCGAGCCGCTGGTCGAGATCGAGACCGACAAGGTCACGGTCGAGATCGAATCTCCCGCGGCCGGCGTGCTCCGCGACGTGACCGCGCAGGAAGGCGACGTGATCCCGGTGGGTCAGCCGATCGCCATGATCTACGCGCCCAGCGAGGCGTCGACTTCGACGCTCTCTCCCCAGGGAAGAGGGGAAAGTGACAGCCCACGCCCGGCCGACGCCAACGGCGATCGGGTCAAGGCCTCTCCCCTCGCCCGCAAGCTCGCCGCCGAGCACGGCGTCGACCTCGCGGAGATCAAGAGCAGCAGCGGCAAGATCGAAAAGGCCGACGTCCTCGCGCATGTGGAGCGCCGCGCCGCTGCATCCGCGTCCGCGTCCGCCGGCGCCGCCGCGCGTCTCGCCCCCGCGTCGCCCAAGGCGCGCCGCCTGGCCGCCGAGCGCGGCCTCGACCTCCGCGCGCTCCACGGCTCGGGCCCGAGCGGCGCCATCCTCGCCGCCGACCTGCCCGCGGCGGCGGCCTCCGTCTCCACCACCGCACGACCCGAGGCGGCCCGTGGCGACGGCCTCAGCCATATCTGGCGCATCATGGCCGACCGCATGACCGTCTCGTGGACCAGCGCGCCCCACTTCTATCTCGTCCGCGAGGTCAACGTGAGCCGGCTCGTCACCTGGCGCGAGCGGGCGAGCAAGCAGTCGGGTGCCCGCATCACGTACACCGATCTGCTCGTCCGCCTCGTCGCCGCCACGCTCCTGCAGCATCCCGCGGCGAACGCGTCGTGGAAGGACGGTGGCATCCTCCGCAACAGGGAGATCAACATCGGGCTCGCCGTCGCCATCGAGGACGGCCTGGTCGTGCCCGTGCTCCACCGCGCCGACACCCTCACGCTCAAGGACATCGCCGCGCGCCGCGAGGACCTGGTCGCCCGCGCCCAGGCGGGAAAGCTGCGCCCCGCCGACATCCAAGGGGGCGGCTTCACCATCAGCAATCTCGGCATGTACGGTGTGGACGCCTTCAGCGCGATCGTGAATCCGCCCCAGGCGGCCATTCTCGCCGTCGGCCGCATCGCGGACCGCGTGATCGCCGTGAATGGCCAGCCGGCCGTCCAGCCCACCATGGTGCTCACGCTCTCGTGTGACCACCGCGCGCTGGACGGCGCCCGCGGCGCGCAGTTCCTTGGAGCCCTCGCCGAGCTGGTCGAGGAACCGCTCGCGCTTCTCAGCTAGCCCGTCGGGCCGGGCCCGCCGTCAACGGCCCCGCGGACGGTAGCCCGAGCGAAGGGGCGACGCGGGCACGCTGCGGTCGGTCAGGTTCATATCGCGCAGGCGCTTCGCTCCCTTGGCGAGGGCCGCGGCGATCGTCTCGAACTGCTCGTGCGATTCTTCGATGTGGTCCCCCGAGTAGCTGACAATGCGCCAGCGCCAGGCGGGGTTTTCCGGGGTCGACCACGCGACGACCTGCACGGGGCCGCCCTACCAGCGTCTCCCGCCACCACCGCCCCTGCCGCCGCGCTGTCCACCCTCGCCCCCGCCCCCGCTGCGATAGCCACCGCCGCTCCGCCCGCCGCCGCTCCCCGGCGCATTCGCGATCTCGACCCTCAGAACCCGACCATCCACTGTCTGCCCGTTGAGCTTCTTGACCGCCTCGGCGGCGGCCTCCGCGGACTCCATCTCGACGAAACCGAAGCCGCGTGACCGCCCGGTGTCTCGGTCCACCGCCACCGACGCTGACTCCACACCCCCGACCGCCGCGAACACCTCGCGGAGCCGGTCGTTCGATGTCGAGAAGGCGAGCCCGCCAATGAAGAGTTTGTGCGCCATGTGGGCACCTCCAGGAAATCTCCCGCGGGAGTCGGCACTCTCTGGTGCGCGGAAGACGGCACCGGAGTCGCGATCTGGAAGGCAGGTGACCCAGTCAATCCATTACGCCGGGCCAGACCCTACCAGGGTGACACATTTATCCGATTCTCGTTGGATTGTTTTCTTGCGCTACAATTCCCTCACGTCACCCGAGGAGGCTCCCATGGCGCACAACGAAGCGAATGGCTCCCAGGTCCCGGCCCAGGCCCAGCCGCCGCGGGCCATCAATCACCTGGTGCTGAACGTCCGGAACATGGAGGTCTCGCACAAGTTCTGGACGGAGATCATCGGTTTCACGTGCGTGGCCGAGCTCAAGCAGACGCCCGGGCGTGTGCGGCCGAAGATGCGCTTCTACAGCGGCGTGGACGCCCAGGGCGGCCTGACCCATCACGACCTGGCCCTCGCCGAGCTGCCGCCAGCCAATCAGGACGGGAGTGAGCCGGCAGAGTGGAGCCTCATGCCGGGCCGCCCCGGCCTGAACCACGTGGCCATCGCGTGGCCGGACCGCGAGTCCTGGCTCAGGCAGGTGGCGTGGCTCCAGGCCAAGGGCGTAAAGTTCCTCCGCCGCATCAATCACGGCATGACTCATAGCGTGTACATCGCCGATCCCGACGGGCACGGCATCGAGGTACTCTACGAGCTGCCGCGGGAGGTCTGGGAGCACGACATCGACGGCGCGCAGAACTTCGCCGAGGTGCTGCCGACCGAGGGCCCCGAGTCGCTGATCGACCGCACCGACTACCCGGTGTTCAAGGGCTGATCGCTCCCCCTCGCACCGCGTCCCGCCCTCGCGAAAGGACTGTCTGATGGCCAAGCTCGCCCTGCGTGTCAACGGCAGCGCTCGTGAGGTCGACTCGCCGGATCCCGATGTGCCGCTCCTCTACGTGCTGCGCAACGACCTCGCCCTGACCGGCACGCACTTCGGCTGCGGGCTCGCCCAGTGCGGCGCCTGCACGGTGCTGGTGGATGGCAAGGCGGTGCGCTCGTGCGTGACGCCGGCGCGCGCGGTGGCCGGGATGGAGGTGACCACGATCGAGGGCCTGGGCACCCCCGCCAAGCCCGATGCCCTCCAGGCCGCCTTCATCGCCGAGCAGGCCGCGCAGTGCGGCTACTGCACGGCCGGCATCATCATGAGCGCCAAGGCGCTGCTGAAGGCGACACCGCGCCCCACGCGCGACCAGGTGTGCGAGGCCCTCGCCGGCAACCTCTGCCGCTGCGGCAGCCACGACCGCGTGATCCGCGCCGTGCTGCGCGCCGCCGGCACTCCGGGTGGGCGCTGAGATGGCCCTCTCGCGCCGGCGCTTTCTCGGCACCGGGCTCGCCGCGGGCGGCGCCCTCGTCGTGGGCTTTCCGTGGACGCCGCGCTCCGCGGCGCAGACGGTGCCCAACGCGGATCGCTTCCTCGGCAAGTCGCTGGCGCCCGACGCGGTGGACTCCTATCTCGCCATCCACAGCGACGGCTCCGTCACGATCTTCGTCGGCAAGGTCGACCTCGGCACCGGCCATCGCATCGCCATGCGCCAGATCACCGGCGACGAGCTGGGCGTGTCGCCCGACCGCATCGCCATGATCGAGGGGGACAGCGCGCTCACGCCCAATCAGGGCGCGACCGGCGGCAGCTACGGGGTCGCCCGCGGCGGCATGCAGCTCCGCCAGGCCGCGGCGACGGCGCGTCAGGCGTTGATCGCGCTCGCCGCCCCGCGGCTCGCGCGCCCGGAGTCCGACCTCGACACTGCCGACGGGGCGGTGGGCGTACGGGGCGGCGGAGCCAGCGCGAGCTTCGCCGACTTGATCGGCGGCAAGACCTTCAATCTCAAGCTCGATCCCAAGGCGCCCTCCCGTACCCCGGACCGCTTCCGCTACATCGGCGCCTCGCTGCCGCGGCCCGACGTGCCGGAGAAGGCGACGGGCACCCATCACTACCTTCAGGATGTGACGCTGCCCGGCATGCTGCACGCGCGCGTGATCCGGCCGCCCGCCGCTGGGGCCACGCTCGCGTCGGTGGACGAGAGCTCCCTTGCCGGGGTGCCCGGCGCCCGCGTCGCCCGCATCCAGAGCTTCCTCGCCGTGCTCGCCGAGCGGGAGTGGGATGCGATCCGCGGCGCCCGCGCGCTCCAGGCGACGTGGTCGACGGGCAGCGGCAGCGCATCGCTCGGCGATCAGTCCACGCTCTACGACTCGATGAAGACGGGGCGCGTGGTGCGCGACCAGGAGGTCGCCAAGCGGGGCGATCTCTCCGCCCTCGGCGCGCCCCCGGCGGGCACGCGGACGCTGGCCGGCGAATATCGCTGGCCGTTCCAGACCCACGGCTCGATGGGACCCTCGTGCGGGGTCGCCGACGTGCGCGGCGGCGGCGCGACGATCTGGAGCTCGTCCCAGGGCACGCACAATCTGGCCGCCGCCTGCGCCCGCGTGCTGGGTCTCGAGCGGAACCGCGTGCGGGTGATCTATGTCGACGGCGCGGGCTCGTACGGGCCCAACGGGGCCGACGACGCCGCGGTGGAGGCCGCGCTCCTCTCGCGCGCGGTCGGGCGGCCGGTGCGCGTGCAGTGGACGCGCGAGGAGGAGCACGGCCTCGATCCGAAGGGTCCGGCGCAGCTGCTCCAGCTGCACGCCGCGGTGGACGCGGACGGGCAGATCACCGCCTGGGAGACGCAAGCCTGGCTCCCCGTCGCCACCGCCAATCTCCCGCACGTGCCCTATCTGTCGCTCGACGCGGCGGGAATCCCGCAAACGCCGGGGCGGTCCACCGGCTTGATCTACCAGAACATCGACCCGCCCTACACCGTCGGCGGCCTCAACGCGGTGGTGCACTGGCTGGCCGACGCGCCGCTGCGCACCTCGGCGTTCCGCGCGCCGGGCAAGGTGGCCAACACCTTCGCGGTGGAATCCTTCACCGACGAGCTCGCCGCGCTCGCGAAGGAGGATGCGGTCGAGTTCCGGCTCCGTCGCCTCACCAACGCGCGCGCGGCGGACGTGCTGCGCCGCTGCGCGGCCCGGATGGGCTGGCAGTCGCGGCCCTCGCCGCGGCCCATCGATCGCACCGCGAAGATCCTCACCGGGCGGGGCATCGCGTTCGTGCACTACAAGCACGAGGAGGCCATCGTCGCGATCGGGATGGAGGTGGCGGTCGAGCGCGCCACCGGCGTGGTGCGCGTCACGCGCGCGGTCGGCGCGCAGGACTGCGGCCTCATGATCAACCCCGGGTGCGTGCAGGCGCAGCTCGAGGGCAACATCATCCAGACGCTGTCGCGCACGCTCCACGAGGAGGTCACCTTCGACCGGCAGCGCGTCACCTCGGTGGACTGGGCGTCGTATCCGATCCTCCGCTTTCCCGAGGTGCCCACGCTCGAGTTCGACCTGATCCAGCGCCTCGACCAGCCGCCCCTGGGCGTGGGCGAGGCAGCCTCCACGCCCGTGCCTGCCGCGCTCGGCAATGCGATCTTCGACGCCACCGGGGTGCGCCTGCGCACGGTACCGTTCCGGGCCGAGCGCGTGAAGGCGGCGCTCGCCGGCGCCTGAGGCGCCCGCGCGCCTTCCGCCGCCCATGGCGAGCCGCGCCGCGGCCGACTGGGTCTTCGTCAACGGGCGCATCCTGACCCTCGACCGGGCGCGGCCTTCGGCGGAGGCGCTGGCGGTGCGCGGCGGGCACGTCGTCGGCGTCGGACGGCGCGGCGACCTGCGCGGCTGGCGCGACCGGCGGACCACGGTCGTGGACCTCCGGGGCGCGACGCTGATCCCCGGCCTGGTGGACGCCCACGCGCACCTCGATCGCGAGGGCCTCAAGCGCATCTTTCCCTCGCTCGCGCGCTGCCGCTCCATCGACGACATCCAGCGGCTCCTGCGCCGACTCGCCGCCCAGCGGAAGCCCGGCGAGTGGATCGTGACGATGCCCGTCGGCACCCCGCCCTTCTACCGCGACGCGCCCGGCTGCCTCGCCGAGGCCCGCTGGCCCACCCGTGCCGACCTGGACGCCGCCGCGCCCGAGCACCCCGTGTATCTGCGCGGGATCTGGGGCTACTGGAACAAGCCGCCCGTGTACTCGATCGCCAACTCGGCGGCGCTGCGGCTCGCCGGCATCACCCGCGCCACGGAGGCGCCGTTCGGCGTGGAGATCGTGCGCGACGCGGCGGGCGAAGCGACCGGCCTGTTCATCGAAAGAAACGCCATCCAGGTGATCGAGCACACGCTCATGGCCGAGGCGCCGCGCTTCACGCATGAGGACCGGCTGGACGCGCTCGCCGACTCGCAGCGGATCTACGCCGCGCGGGGCGTCACCGCCGTCTACGAGGGCCACGGCGTCGCGCCCGAGGTGCTCGCGGTCTATCGCGAGGCGCACGAGCGGGGGCGGCTCCAGCTGCGCGCCACGCTGACGGTGAGCCCCACCTGGGACGGGACGGTGGAGGCGGCGACCGCGCTGCGCGAGGTCGCGGCGTGGGCGGGCGGGCGCGGTCTCGGCGACGAGATGCTGCGCGTGGCCGGGATCTGCCTCCACCACGGCGGTGATCCCGCGGTCGCGCGCATCCTCCACGAAGCCCAGCCCTACACCGCCTGGGCCGGCTTCGTGGAGAGCGCGAACTCGCACGAGGCCTACACGCTGCAGGCCCTGTTGGCCGCGCGGCTGGGCGTGCGCGTGAACACGCTGGTCACCCGCTGCCTGCCCGACGTGCTGGACGCCTGGGAGAAGATCGCGCGCCAGCATCCTCTTCGCCGGCTGCGCTGGGTGCTCGTGCACCTCAACGACGCGACGGCCCAGCAGCTGGAGCGCATCAAGCGGCTGGGCGCGGTCGCAACCACCAACCCCATCAGCTATCTCTGGCGCTCGGCCGCCGAGGAAGCGGCCAGACTGGGCGACGGAGGCGCCAGCCTCCTACCGCACCGAAGCCTTCTGCGGCGCCGCATCCCGTTCGGGCTCGCCACCGACAACAAGCCCCCCGATCCCTGGATGGCCTTCGCCGCCGTCGTGGGGCGAACCGACATGGGCTCGGGCGCGGTCATCGGACCGCGGGAGCGTCTCACGCGCCAGGAGGCGCTCTGGGCCCTGACGGTGGGCGGCGCGTGGATCACGCAGAGCGAAGGCGTGGGGGGCGTCCTGGCGCCGGGGCGGCGCGCGGACCTGGCCGTCCTCGACCAGGATCCGCTCACCGCGCCCCTCGAGGCGCTGCCGGATCTGCGCGTGCGCCTCACCATGGTGAGTGGGCGTGTGGTGCACGGCCGCGCGTGAGCGCGGCCCCGTCGCGGCCGCGGCCTAGCCGAGCACGCCCCGCGCCCGTAGCCGGGCGACGTCGTCCCCCGAGAGCCCGAGCACTTCGGCCAGCACCTCGGCGGTGTGTTGACCGGCGAGCGGCGGCGGCGTGGTGGGCGCCTCGGAGGCGGAGAGACGCACGGGGCAGCCGGGCAGGCGAATCGTCCCCCGCGTCGGATGCTCGATCGTGTGCACCTGCCCACGGGCATTGAGATGCGGGTCGTCCAGGATCTCCCCGGTATCGAGCGTGGCACCGCACGGCACGCCCGCCTTCCCGAGCGTCGCCATCACGTCCTGCTTGGTCCGCGCGCGAGTCCACTCGCGCACCACCGCGTTGAGCGCGTCGCGGTGCTGCCAGCGCGAGCGGGCGTCTGCGTAGCGCGGGTCGGCGAGCAAATCCTCGCGGCCGATGGCGGTGGCGAAGTCGCGCCACATGTCCTGGTTCATGGGCTGCACGTAGATGAAGGTGTAGTCGTTGGGGCCGCCGGGCGCGCAGGGATACGCGCCCCCGGGGACGCCGCCGGTGATCTCGTTGTCCTTGCGCATGCTGGGCTTGCCGTCGCGATAGTGGTCCACGTAGCGGCCCCGCACGAAATTCGCCACCACCTCCTGCATGGCGACCTCCACGAGCTGCCCCTGCCCGGTGCGCTGGCGCTGGATGTACGCGGCCATGATGGCGCCCGCCGCGTGCACCCCGGTGCCGGTGTCGCCGATGGCCGCGCCGCAGCGGACGGGCTCCCGATCGGCGAAGCCGGTCACGCTCATGACGCCCCCGGTGGCCTGGGCGATCATGTCGAAGCTCTTGTACTCGTGGTAGGGGCCGGAGAGCCCGAAGCCCTTGATGCGCGCCATGATGATGCGTGGGTTCGTCGCGCGCAGGCGCTCCCAGTCCAGGCCCAGGCGCTCCATGAGCCCGGGCGCGAAGTTCTCGACGACGACGTCGGCGCGCTCGACCATCTGGAGAAAGAGCTGCTTGCCTTCCGGCTGCTTGAGGTCGATGGTGACGCTGCGCTTGTTGGCGTTGAACACGAGGAAGAACATCGCGTCGAGGCCCGGCACCTCGGGGCGATTGCGCCGCGACTGCTCGCCGCCCGGCGGCTCGATCTTGATCACGTCGGCGCCGAGCCAGCCGAGGAACTGGGTGCAGGTGGTGCCGGCCTCGAACTGCGTGAGGTCGAGGATCCGCATGCCGGTCAGCGCGCGTTCGGCCATTGGCTCGGGCCCCCCTTGTCCGCGTCGAACGGCAGTATACTAGCCGCCATGCAATTCCAGCTCCGCAAGATCGGCCACGTCGTGCTGAATGTCACCGACCTCGATGCCGCCGTGGACTTCTACACGCGCGTGCTGGGGCTCCAGGTCAGCGATCGCTATCCCGACAGCATGGTGCCGGGCGGCATGGCGTTCCTCCGCATGAATCCCGACCACCACGGCGTGGCGCTCGTCGGCGGCGCCGCCAAGACCGAGCGGAGCAGCCTGAATCACTTCGCCTTCGAGGTCGGCGCCCTCGACGAGGTGTTCCGCGCCCGAGCGTGGCTGCGCGACCATGGGGTCCCCATCCACTTTGAGGGCCGCCGCCGCGCCGGCTGCCAGATCGCCATCGAGTTCCAGGATCCCGACGGCAACAATCTCGAGATCTACTGGAACATCGACCAGATCGGCACCGAGGGCGCGGTGCGCTCGGCCAGCGAGTGGCTGCCGGCCAAGAGCCTCGAAGAAGCCATCGCCAACCCGGTGAAGGGGCAGACCCTCCCCCGACGCGACTGAGCAGGAGCCGGCATGGCACTGAGTGAGCGGCTCGACGCGATTCGCGAGGCGGCCAAGGCCCGCATCCCGCCCCAGACCCGGGCGGTGATGGAGCGCAGCGTGGCAGATCTCCGCGCGTCCGGGATCACGGACCGCATCGCGAAAGTGGGCCAGCGGGCGCCGGCCTTCACCTTGCCCGACCACGCCGGGAGGGACGTGCGGCTCTCGACGCTGCTCGCCCGCGGTCCCGTCGTCCTGTCCTTCTACCGCGGACGCTGGTGACCGTACTGCAACGCGGAGCTGGAAGCTCTGCGCCAGGCCCTTCCCGAGATCGCCGCCGCCGGCGCGACGCTCGTCGTCGTCTCGCCCCAGGTGGCGCGGACCCCGCGGGAAACCGAGGAGGCGGCCCCACTGCCATTCACGATGCTGCGGGACTTCGGCAACCGCGTGGCCGAGGCCTACGGAATTGCCTTCACCCTGCCCGACGATCTCCGCGAGATTTATCGCAAATTCGGCATCGACCTCGCGGCGGGCAACGGGGACGGCAGCTGGCGCCTTCCCGTCCCCGCCCGCTTCGTGATCGACCGCGGCGGCATCATTCGCGCCGTCGACGCCGACCCCGACTACACGCATCGCCCGGAGCCGGCGACTGCGGTCGAGGTCCTCAAGACGCTCGCCTCTAGCCATCCAAGCGAGGCCGCCTGCTAGAGTAGAGGCCATGGCCGCCTCAATCGCCGTCGGCCGCCCGATCCCCCGCCGCGCCCATGCCCGGCGCGCGCGGCCGCGCCCGCGCGCGCGGGCTCGCTCGTGGCGCCGCGCTTTCACGTTTTTCCTGCTCGCGCCGCTCCTGATCCGCCTGCTCGTGGCCACCGCGGCCATCCTCGCCGTGTGGTGGATGGTGAACTGGGCCTATCAGGTGTGGCGGAAGCCGACCGAGCTCTTCTTCCCGGTGAGCCGCGTGCTATCCAAGGCGCCCGCCGAGACGTGGCGCGAGTACCGCGGCTTCTTCCGGGAGCATTCGACCGAGGTGATGGCGCCCGATCTCCTCGCCGCGCTCGCGCAGGCCGAGGGCGCCGGCAACCCGGTCGCGCGCACCTACTGGCGCTGGCAATTGACCCTGAACCCGCTGGCCATCTATCAGCCGGCTTCCAGCGCGGTGGGCATGTTCCAGATCACCGACGGAACCTTCCAGGAGGCGCGCCGTCTCTGCATCCATGATCACCGCGTCATCGAGGACGGCGCGTGGTACGACGTCCGCTCCTGCTGGTTCAATAGTCTCTATGTCCGGGTGCTCCCGAGCCACGCGGTGGAGCTCACCGCCGCGCACCTGGATCGCGCCGTGCAGCGCACGCTCGAGCGGCGGCGGACCGCCGGCGCCACGCTCAAGCAGAAGCAGGATCTCGCCGCCCTGATCCACCTCTGCGGGGCGGGCGCGGGGGAAGGCTACGCGCGCCGCGGCTTCCAGCTGGCTCCCGGCCAGCGCTGCGGCGACCACGACGCGCGGCACTATCTCGCGTCGATCAACGCGCTCCGCAAGCAGTTCGCCCGGCTCGCAGCCGTCTAGCGCGTCACTGGCGCTCGAGCCGAGCGCGCTCGAGGGGCGTCCAGCCCACCGTCTCCTGGGCGGCCCGCAGACACCACGTCCGCTCGAGCTCGCACGCCTTCATGAACGCGGCCTTCGCGGTGTCGAGTCGTCCGGCGCGCGCCTCCACGGTGCCGACCGCGAAGCGCTGCATCGCGCACGGCCCGGCCTCGACGGTTCGGCAGTAGTGGCCGTGCAGCACCCGGGCCGCGCGCTCCTCGGCGCGGGTGGGGGGCGTCGGGGGCACGCGTCCCGACGCCGCGAGCAGCGTCGCCGCCAGCGCGCCGCACGCCTCGTCGTTGCCCTGACGGCACGGCCGGAGGCGCGCGTCGTCCCCCACCAGCCAGACGACGCCCAGCACGAGCGCCGCCGCGAGGCCCGCCGCCGGGACCAGGTCCACGCCGCCGAAGCCGGTGGCGGAGCGCGCGCGTCGCAGGAGATACCAGCCGAGCGCGAGGCCGGCAGCCCCGAGCGCGTAGCCGAGGAGACGGCCGTGGGCGAGCAGGGCATCGTCGGCGTCACGCGGCGCCCCCGGCCCCCCGTAGAGCGCGACCGCGCGCCAGACGAACGCCAGGATGCCGAGGCCGGCGGCCACCTGGGTCAGGAGATGCGCGGCGCGCGAGCGCAGGGCGACGCCCACCCCGAGCCCGATCATGAGCGCCCCGAGCGCGAGCAGCGGCTCGGGAGACGCGCTCGTCTCGCCGCCCCAGACCGAGCGGATCGTCGAGAGGCCCGCGAGGACGAGCACGATGCCGAGAACGACGCGCATGGAGTGGACGGCGGGCCGGCGCGTCCTCCGGCCCGGCGCCCGGAGAAAAGCTTACTTCACCGCGTCCGCGCCCGCCTGCGCAACCTGTGCGTCCTGCTGGGCGCTGCCGCCCGAGACGCCGATCGAGCCGATGACCTTGCCGTCCACGACGATGGGCACACCGCCCTCGATCAGGCTGGCGCCGGTGAGATTGAGCAGTCGTAGCCCGGCGCCGCCCTGGACGATGGCGTCCGAGAACGCCTTGGTAGGACGGCGGAACGCCACCGCGGAATACGCCTTGTCCTTCGCGACCTCGATGCTGCCCCACTGCGTGTTGTCGAGCCGCTGCAGCATGACGAGCAGCCCACCCGAGTCGAGGATGGCGATGACCATGGACAAGTTGTTCTTCTTGGCCTCCGCCTCGGCGGCGGTCATGGCCTTCTTGGCCTGCTCGAGATTGATGGGGCTGCCGTATGTCGGCGGCGGCGGCGCTTGGGCGCCCGCCGAAACCGCGGTGAACAGGATCATCGCGGACAGCACCGACGCCAGACCTCGTGAGACGCTCATCCGGGTACCTCCAGCCGTCAAGGGGTTGGGGAGGGCCACCGATCCGAGTGGCGCGAAAAGTCCGCTAGTGAACCGACCACGAGCCCCCGAGGTTCCCGTCAGCCGCGCATCACCTTCGCATACGAGTCGAGTCGGGGCAGAATGCCGTCGCGTCCCTCGCAGGGCAGCCCGAAGATCGCGCGCTCCACGCCGGCCGCGGCTAGCGAATCCAACATCTCGCGCTTGGGCGGCGCGAAGAAGATCGAGATGGGGACGGACCGGGGATCGCGCCCCGCCTGCTTGAGGCGCTCGCGCAGCTCGGGAATGCGCGCCACGGGATTCACGTGCGGGCGCAGGATCGGCATCCACCCATCGCCGAACTCGATGACCCGATCGAAAGTCGTCGCCCCATCGCCCCCGATGATGATGGGCGGGTGCGGCTTCTGCAGCGGCTTGGGATCCTGCCAGATCCGGTCGAAGCGGACCAAGTCGCCCTGGTAGCTCGCCTCGCGCTGAGTCCAGATCGCCTTCATCGCCAGCACCCGCTCGCGCAGGAGGCGCCACCGCGACTTCCACTCCGTCCCGTGGTTGAGCATCTCCTCCTGATTCCAGCCGCCGCCGATCCCGAACAGCACGCGCCCGCCGGAGAGCCGATCGAGCGTCGCCACCTCTTTGGCCGTCGTGATGGGATCACGTTCAATGATAAGGCAGATGCCCGTGCCGAGCTTGAGCCGCGTGGTCGCCCCCGCCACTGCCATGAGGGCCACGAAGGGGTCGTAGGCCGACCAGTACTCGCGCGGGAGCTCGCCGCCGCCCGGCCACGGGCTCCGGCGGCTCGCCGGGATGTGGGTGTGCTCGGGGAACCACACCGACTCGAATCCGCGCTCCTCGAGGGCGCGGCCCAGCTCGTCGGGCGGGATCGAGTACTCGGTGGGAAACATGACGACGCCGTAGTCCATGGGAGCCTCCTTGGGTGGGGGCGCCAGCATACGCCAAGTCGGGCCGGCGCGCTTGACGGCATCGCCCGCCTGAGGGCAACATCCCGGCCATGAGCGACAACGCCTACCGGACGCGAAGCGAGCGGGGCGAGGTGCAGATCGGGACCTGGATCACGATGGTGCGGACGCCGGCGATCCTCACGCTGCTGCGGGCCGCCGGCCTCGATTTTGCCCGCGTGGACATGGAGCACTCGTCCTTCTCGATGGAGACCGTCGCCGACATGGCGATGCTGGCGCGCGCCCTCGACTTCCCCCTGGTGGTCCGCCCGCCCGACGGCAATCGCGAGTGGGTCACGCGGCTCCTGGACGCCGGGGTGTGGAACCTCCACGTGCCGCAAGTGGAGACGCCGGAGCAGGCGGCGGAGATCGCAGCCTGCGCCCGCTATGCCCCGCTGGGCGAGCGCGGCATGTATGGGTTCGGCCCACACACCATGTACGAGACCGTGCCGCCGGCCGAGCACATGGCGAACGCCAACGCGCGCGTGCACGTCACCGCCATGCTCGAGACCAAGCGGGCCTTCGACTACCTGGACGAGATCGCGTCCGTCCCCGGCATCGACGCCCTGACCATCGGGCCGACGGATCTCGCGCAGAATCTCGGCGTGCTGGGCACCCCGGCGCAGAAGCCCACCCTCCTCGAGTACCGGCAGCGCCTGGCCGCGGCGGCGCGCAAGCACGGGAAGGCGGTGGCCATGCTCACCGACAGCCTGGAGGGCGTGCGCGAGATGATCGCGCTCGGCGCCACCATCATCAACTACGCCTCCGACGCCGCCGTGCTGCGCGGAGGTTACGCGGCGATGATCACCGCCGTCCGGAGCGCGCGATGAAGCACAGCACCGACCGGATCCTCACCACGCACACGGGCAGCCTGCCCCGCGCGGCCGATCTCACCGCCACGCTCGAGGCGTTCGACGCGGGCGCCGCCCCCGAGTCCGCGGCCTTCCAGACGCGCGTGCGCGCGGCGGTGGGCGAGATCGTGCGCAAGCAGGTCGCGGCCGGCGTCGACCTGGTGAGCGACGGCGAGCAGGGCAAGGTCGGCTACTCCACCTATGTCCGGCACCGGCTCACCGGCTTCGATGGGACCAGCCTCGTGCGCGCCCGCCCCGACTGGGCCGATTTCCCCGAAGCGGCCAAGCGCGAGCCCCGCTCCACCGTCTCGCGCCCCTCCTGCACCGGGCCGATCGAGTGGAAGGATCGCGCCGCGGTGGGCCGGGACATCGCTAATCTCCAGGCCGCCCTCGCCGGCGCCGGCGCCACGGAGGGCTTCATGACCGCGGCCTCGCCCGGCGTGATCGCCCACTTTCTGCGTAACGAGCACTACCCGACCCGCGAGGCATACCTCGCCCGCCTCGTGGACGTGATGAAGGAGGAGTACGACGCCATCGCCCGCGCGGGCGTGACGCTCCAGATCGACTGCCCGGATCTCGCCATGAGCCGGCACCTCGCCTTCCACGAGCTGTCGAACGCCGAGTTCCTGAAGATCGCCGCCGCCAACGTCGAGGCGCTG
Organism: Verrucomicrobiia bacterium; assembly: GCA_035495415.1. Classification (GTDB taxonomy): domain Bacteria; phylum Methylomirabilota; class Methylomirabilia; order Rokubacteriales; family CSP1-6; genus DASRWT01. The sequence continues at coordinate 26,352 of DATJFY010000006.1, read as the reverse complement.
AACCACGCGGTGCGCGACATCCCGCCGGAGCGGATGCGTATCCACCTCTGCTGGGGCAACTACGAAGGCCCGCATCATCGGGACATCCCGCTCCGCGAGATCCTGCCCGTCGTCCTCAAGGCGCGGCCCCACGCGATCTCGCTGGAGGGCGCCAATCCCCGGCACGAGCACGAGTGGGCGGTGTTCAAGGACCTGAAGCTCCCCGACGACAAGATCCTCATCCCGGGCGTGCTCGACTCCACCACCAACTTCATCGAGCATCCCGAGCTCGTCGCCCAGAGAATCATCCGCTACGCCGAGGTCGTGGGGCGCGAGCGCGTGATCGCCGGCTCGGACTGCGGCTTCGGCACCTTCGCGCGCTCGACGCCCCTCGTCGAGCCCGAGATCGTCTGGGAGAAGCTCAAGGCGATGGCGGAAGGCGCCCGGCTGGCGTCACGGCAGCTCTGGGGCTGAGCCGTCTCACGCTCACCGCGCCGCGCCCCCGGGCCGCGTCGCGGTGACGATGTGGGCGGGCAGTGCCAGCCGCACGCTGCCGTCCCCCCGCACGAATGCGTTCAGCTCCCGGCGGGCCGCCTCGAGCAGCCGCGCGTAGCCCGCGTCGTCGATCAGATCGGCGGCGGTCCAGCCCTTCACGTCCGCGTGGACCCAGGTCTCGAGCGAGGGAAAGCGCGCGGCGCCCTCGTGCGTGGCGATCTCCACGTCCATCGCGCCGCCCTCGCGGAAGAGGCCGCGAAGCCGCGTGGTGTCGCCCAGCGTGAACGGCGACCGGAGCGCGTCCGCGGTGCCCGGGCCGAACAGCCGGTCCAGCAGCCGGACGAACGCCGCGTAGCCGGGCGTCCGCTCCAGCGTGTCCCACACCGCCACCGCCAGGCGGCCGCCCGGGCGGAGCACGCGCCACATCTCCGCGATGGCGCCCGGGCGGTCCTCGAAGAACATCAGCCCGAACTGGCTGACCACGGCGTCGAACGCCCCGTCGGGGAACGGCAGGCTCTCCGCGGGCCCCCTCCGCCACTCGACCTCGCGGCCCTTCCGCCGGGCAACCGCAAGCATCCCCTCGTTGATGTCGAGGCCCACCACCGACCCGCCCGGCCCCACCCGCGCCACGAGCGCGCGCGCGAGCACCCCGGTGCCGCACGCGACGTCGAGCACGCGGTCGCCCGGCGCGATGCGCGCCGCCTCCGCCATGCGCGGCGTCCACTCCTCGAAGATGGCAGGCAGGTATAGCTCCTCGTACACCTCCGCTGCGCTCGCGCTCACCAGCCCTCTCGTCACCGTCTCCATGATGTCTCCTCCCTCGTGTCGAGCGATCACGGCTGGCGCGCAGTGTAGAATCAGGGCGTGCCGCGCCGCCATGATCCCGCGTCCGGATCGGTTGCCGCCTCGTCCGCGGCGCGCGTGGCGACGCACCACACCCTTGCCCGAGCGTCCGCGGCGCTTGCCCACGCGTCCGGCGCCGCCGAGACGCCCGCGGTCGACGTCCTCTCCGACGTGCTGCGCACCGTGCGCCTCACCGGCGCGGTGTACTTCCTCGTGGAGGCGCGCGCGCCGTGGGAGATCGCGATGCCCGACAGCGCCACCCTCGCCCCCGCGGTGCTGCCCGGCGCGCAGCGCGTGATCTCCTATCACGTGATCACCGACGGCGTCTGCTGGGGCCGCCTCTTGCCCGACGGCGCCCCGACGCGCCTCGACGCCGGCGACGTGCTGGTGTTTCCTCATGGCGATCCCTACGTGATGTCGATCGGCCGGGACCGCGGCGACGGCCCGCCCGCCGCGGAGGTGGTGGACTTCATGCGGGCGATGGCCCGCGGGCAGCTGCCCTTCCGTGTGGTGGAAGATGGAGGCGGGACGGATGCGCTCCACCTCGTGTGCGGGTTCCTCGCCTGTGACGTGCGTCCCTACAATCCGCTGCTCGCGACCCTGCCCCGGCTGCTCCACGTCCGCCGCGCCGGCGCCGACGCCGACGACCCGCTCGGCCGCCTGCTGGACCTCACGGTCGCGGAATCACGGCAGACCCGCGCGGGCGGCGACTGCATGCGCCTTCGCCTCAGCGAGCTGATGTTCGTGGAGCTGTTGCGCCGGCATCTGGCCTCGACGGCGGGCCGGCACGCGGGCTGGCTCGCGGGCCTGCGCGATGCCATCGTGGGCCGCGCCCTCGCGCGCCTGCACGAGGCGCCGGCCCGCCCGTGGAGCCTGCGCGAGCTGGCCCACGAGGTGGGCATCTCGCGGTCCGCCCTCGCCGAACGCTTCACGCAGTTCGTGGGTCGCCCGCCCATGCAGTACCTCACGAGCTGGCGCATGCAGCTGGCGGCGCGGCGGCTCGCCGACGGCAGCGCCAAGGTCGCGGCGGTGGCGCTTGATGTCGGCTACGACTCGGAGGCTGCCTTCAGCCGCGCCTTCCGGCGGGCCACCGGCATGCCCCCGGCCGAGTGGCGGCGCCGACAGGGCGCGGGCGCCGCCGTCCCACCGCGCCTGCGCCGGCGCTGAGGATGGAGGCGGTCGCGCAGCCCTCCTTCCTCGCGTCGCGGACGCAGATCGCGTCCGACGGCATCGGCAAGCCGGTGCGGCGCAAGGAAGACGCCCGGCTGCTCACCGGCGCGGGCCGCTTCGGCGACGACGTGAGCCTGCCCGGCCAGGCCTACGCCGCCTTCGTGCGGTCGCCGCACGCCCACGCGCGGATCGGCCCCATCGACACCGCCGCCGCCCGCGCCATGCCCGGTGTGCTGGCGGTATTGACGGGCGCCGACGCCGCCGCGGACGGGCTCCGGCCCATCCCGCATCGCCCGGTCCCCACGAATCCGCACGAGGTGCCCCTGCGAAGCCGCGATGGCTCCCAGTTCTTCGTGGCCCCGCATCTCCCGCTGCCCGCCGACCGGGTTCGCTTCGTGGGCGAGCCCGTGGCGATTGTGCTCGCCGAGACGGCGGCCACCGCGCGCGACGGAGCCGACCACGTCCGGGTGGACTGGGAGCCGCTCGACGCGGTGACGACAGCGGTGGACGCCGTCTCGGCGACGGCGCCCGCGCTCTATCCGGAGCGCCGCGACAACGTCTGCGTGGATTCGCGGGTCGGCGACCGCGCCGCGGCCGAGGCCGCGTTCGCGCAGGCCGCTCACGTGGTGAGCCTGTCCACGCGCATCAACCGCGTCACCGGCGTGCCCATGGAGCCACGCACCGCGCTGGCGTCCTACGACGAGGCCACCGGGCGCTACACGCTGTACGCGGGCTCGGGCGGCGTCCAGCGGTGCCGCGCCGACCTCGCCGGCACCCTCGGCGTGCCGGAAAGTGCCGTGCGGGTGATCGCGGGCGACGTCGGCGGCAACTACGGCACCCGCAACAGCTCCTACCCGGAGTTCAGCCTCGTCAGCTGGGCGGCTCGGCGCCTCCGTCGCCCGGTGAAGTGGACCTGCGATCGCACGGAGGCCTTCCTCACCGACTATCAGAGCCGCGACCTCCACGCCAAGGTCTCCCTGGCCCTCGACCGCGACGGCGCCTTCCTCGCGCTCCGCGGCACCAACACGAGCAATGTCGGCGCGCACGCCGTGTCGTTCATCCCGCTCGCCAAGGGGATCGCGGTGCTGCCGAGCGTGTACCGGATCCCGGCGGCGCTCATGGACGGGCGGGCCGTCCTCACGAACACCGCCCCCACCACCCCGTACCGGAGCGCGGGACGGCCGGAGGTGATGTTCGTCATCGAGCGCCTCATCGACCTCGCGGCGCGGCGTCATGGCTTCGATCGCGTGGCCCTCCGCCGCCGGAACCTGGTCCCGCGCGAGGCCATGCCGCACGCGAACCCGCTCGGCCTCGTGTACGACAGCGGCGACTACACGGCGGCGCAGGATCGCGTGGTCGCGCTGGCCGACTGGGCCGGCTTCGAGGCGCGGCGGGCCGAGGCGCGCCGGCGCGGCCGCCACCGCGGCATCGGCCTCGCCAACTACATCGAGCTGAATACCGGCGCGCCCCGCGAACGGGCCGAGATCACGGCGCGCGCCGATGGCACGGTCGAGGTCGTCCTCGGAACCCTCTCCGCCGGCCAGGGCCACGAGACCAGCTTCGCTCAGCTCGTGGCGGAGTGGCTGGGCGTCGCGGTCCCGCGCGTGCACCTCGTCACCGGCGACACCGAGCGGGCGCCCGTGGGCGGCGGCTCGCACTCCGGCCGCTCCATGCGCCTGGGCGCGGTGGTGATGGCACGGGCCGCGGACGCGCTGGTGGCGCGCGGCGCCGCCCTCGCGGCCTGGCTGCTGGAGGCGGCCTCCGCGGACATCGTATTCACGGCCGGCCGCTTCACCGTGCGCGGCACGCCACGCGCCGTCGAGCTGGCCGCCATCGCCGCGGCGGCCTTACGCACCGATGCCCCGCCCGCGCTGCGCGGCCCCCTGGCGGGCGCCAGCGACGAGACGATGCCGGTGCCCTCCTTCCCCTTCGGCGCGGCGGTGTGCGAGGTCGAGGTGGACGCCGAGACCGGCGTGGTCGAGATCGTGCGGTACACCACGGTGGACGACGTGGGCCGCGCCGTGAATCCGCTCATCCTCCACGGGCAGACTCACGGGGGCATCGCCGCGGGCGTCGGCCAGGCGCTCTGGGAGCTCTGCGACTACGACGAGGCGGGGCAGCAGCGCGCGGCGACGTTCATGGACTATGTCCTGCCGCGGGCAGATCAGCTTCCCCCGTTCGCCAGCGAGATCAGCGAGGTGCCCTCCACCTCCAATCCGCTGGGGCTGCGCGGCGGCGGCGAGGGCGGGACCACGCCGGCGCTAGCCGCGGTGGTGAACGCCATCGTGGACGCCCTCGCCGAGCTCGGCGTGGAGCATCTGGAGATGCCGGCGACGCCCGAGCGCGTGTGGCGGGCCATCCAGGCCGCGCGCGGCTGAGGCGCGCGGCTTCACATAACTTTACCTTCCGCACATCCTTCGTTCACCCGACATGGACGGGCTCGACGTGTGCCGGGAGCTTCGCGCCGTCTCCCAGACCCCCGTGCTCATGCTCACCGTACGGGGCGAGCCCATGGATCGTGTGGTGGGGCTCGAGATCGGCGCTGATGATTACCTGCCCAAGCCCTTCGAGCCTCGCGAGCTGCTGGCGCGGCTCCGCGCCATCCTCCGCCGAGGCCCGACGGCCGCCGCCTCGCGCGTCCTGCGCTTCGGCCGGCTCGAGATCGATCGGGAGGCCCGGAGCGTGCACGTGGACGGGGCGGATCGGACGCTCACCGCGCACCAGTTCGCGCTGCTGCAGGCGCTGGCCGAACGGGCGGGCCGCGTCCTGTCACGGGACGCCCTCATGGACCTTGTGCGCGGCGAGGCGCTCGAGGCGTTCGACCGCTCGATCGACGTCCACGTCTCGCGCATCCGCGCCGCCATCGAGGACGATCCCAAGCGCCCCCGCCGGCTCCTCACGGTGCGGGGCGCCGGGTACGTGTTCGCGCGCCAGCAGGATTGATGCGCCAGCTCTACCTCCGCATCTATCTGGCCGTCCTCGCGAGCCTGGTCGTCTTCGCCGTCGCGGCGGCCATCGTGTGGCGCCTGCTCGGGGATGGCAGTGGCGCCGGCTTCGACGCCGCGGCCGTCCTCGCGGGAAACGTGCTGCCGCCGGCCGACGCGCCCGCCGCCGAGCAGCAGGCGGCGCTGGAGCGGCTGGCCGCCAATCTCCGCGCCGACGTCGCCCTCTTCGCCCCCGATCGCCGCCCGCTCGCCGCCGTCGGCCAGCCCCTGCCCTCACCCGACCCTGACCGCGAGCGCGGCGGTTGGCTGCGCGCGTGGGGACCGCCGGCCGGCGCCGTGCACCTGCGCGACGGCCGCTGGCTGGTGGCGCGCATGCACGCGCCGCACCGGCCCCACGGAGCGCCGTTCCTTATCACCCTCGGGCTGCTCGCGCTCGCCGTGGGCATTGCCGCCTATCCGATCGCGCGGCGGCTCACCGCCCGGCTCGAGCGGCTGCAGACGGGCGTCGAGTCGCTCGGCGCCGGGAATCTCGCCGCGCGCGTGCGAGTGGAGGGGCGCGACGAGGTGGCGCGGCTGGCCGAGAGCTTCAATCGCGCCGCCGGCCGCATCGAAGCGCTGGTGGGGGCCCACAAGACGCTGCTGGCGCATGCCTCCCACGAGCTGCGCACGCCGCTCACGCGCATCCGCATGGCGGTGGAGCTGCTCGGGCCTGGCACCGATGCGGACCGCCGCCGCGATCTCGCCCGCGATATCGCCGAGCTGGACGCGCTCATCGACGACCTCCTCCTCGCCAGCCGCCTCGACGCCGTGACGGAGCGCGAGGCCGACGAGGACGTGGATCTCCTTGCGCTGGCCAGCGAGGAGTGCGCCCGCTACGAAGACGTCGCCGTGGAGGGACAGCCGGTCGTCGTGCGCGGCGATCCCCGGCTGCTTCGCCGCCTGATCCGCAACCTCGTGGACAATGCCCAGCGCCACGGCGCGCCCCCGGTCGAGGCGCGCGTCCGCGCCGCGGACGGCCATGCCGAGCTGACGGTGCTAGACCACGGGCCCGGCATTCCGGACGCCGAGCGCGAGGACGTGTTCCGTCCCTTCCGGCGCCTCGGGGGCGACACCGGCGCCGGCACGGGACTGGGGCTGACCCTGGTGCGCCAGATCGCGCGCCGGCACGGCGGCGAGGCGCGGTATCTCGGCCGCGTGGGGTCCCGGACGGGGTTCGTCGTGACCCTGCCGGTTCGCGGCCCGGGGCTAGCGCGCCTACCCCGTCATCGTCGTCCTGACGAGCTAATGCGACGTCGCCGCTGCGGTCGGCGGTGCCATCGCGCATGCAACATGGCCACGAATTCGCGCGCCGATGGCGTGAGCACAGCGTCCCGATGCCGGACGATCGAGATCATCCGCCGCACCTTCCACCCGCGCATCCGAAGAACACCAAGGGTACCGGCCCGGATCTCACCGGCCACCGTGAACTCGCTGAGGCCGGCCAGACCATCACCGCGGGCCACCGCCAGCTTCACGGCCTCCCAGCTTGGTAGCTCGAGGCGATGACTGGCCGTGATACCGAGGTCGGTCCACGCCGCCTCGACGGTCGCCCGGGTCGCCGAGCCCTCGGAGAGCGCGATCCAGATGGCCCCTTCTGCCTCGCGCCTGGATATCCAGCGGCCGTTTAGCCCGGGGGGCCCGACCACGACGATCTCCTCCTCGACGAGCGGCTCTGCTTCGATCTCCGGCGCGGCAGCGAACCCGCCGACCACGCCGAGCTCGGCGCGGTGTGAACGTAACGCGTCCATCGTTCGTGCCGAGTTTCCAGACACGATACTCACTTGCACCCCCGGATGCGCACGCTGGAACGCGACAACGGTCTCAGGCAAGAGGTACGTCGCAGGGACGCCTGACGCGACAACTGTCAGCGCACCGGTGACTCGCTCGCGGAATTGGCCGATACCTCGGGATGCCTGCGCAAGCAGCGCATGGGCGCGGAGCACATGACTCGCCAGGAATTCTCCGGCTGGCGTAAGCGCCCCACCCCGTGGCCCGCGTACGACCAGTCTCACTCCAGCTTCCCGCTCCACCTCCGCTATATGCTTGGACACCGCGGGCTGACTGATTCGCAGCTCCCCCGCCGCCGCGGAAAATGAGCGGCGGCGAGCGAACGCCGCGAAGGCCCGCAGGCGCGCCTCTAGCTCCATAACCGGAGATTATAGCTACCCGGCTTCCTATGTATTTCGAATCTTCACGGCCGGCGACCTAACCTCGGGCCAACACGGGGCATCGTCGACAATGAGCCAATGGAAGCGCACATCGCGGCGCTACGGGAGGTGCGACATGGACTCGGCCGGCAAACTTGCAGCCTCGAACCGAAACACCTGGCATGTACCGCGCATCCGCGTCCTGCTCGCAGTCCTCATCTCATTCGTCGCCCCGCTCGCACTGGGCGCCTGCGCACAGACCGCCTCCGGTCCCCCCGCGCCGCGGACCGCCGGCACGATCAGCCCAAGCTGGTCACCCTCTGCGTCTCGGATGCAGGACGACGCGTGGCATTTTGCCTATGCTGTCCAGAGCTGGGCGGCGGAGCAGACCGGCCACGTCGTGATGGTCCCGGCGCGCCATTCGATCGTCGTCGATCGCGCGTTCTTCAGTGACGAATTCAGTCATATGCCTCTTCGAGCCCTGCCCGGCGTGCGCGCGGGCGATGCGAGCCACGTCGTCGTGTTGAAGCACTCGTGGACGACGCATGCGTCGTCTTGGGACTACGACACCGACATCAAGTTCGTTCTGTATGGCCCGGGATTCGTCAAGGAAGGTGTCAGATTCGAGAAAACAACTCTGCAGAACGTCGCTCCGACCTACGCTCGGCTGATCGGCACACATGCGCCGAAGGGATCCATGGGACGCGTGATGACGGAGGCGCTTGTTCCAACCTCGAAGAGGCCCACGGTCATCCTCACCGTCGTGATGGACGGCGGCGGACGATCTCTCTACAACGCCTGGCCCGATGCCTGGCCTGTCATCAAGAGCCTCGCGACGCGGGGGGTCGAGTACACGGACGCGAAGGTGACGCAGCTCGAAACCGCGACGGCCGTGTCACACGTCGCCATCGGGACTGGGGGCTATCCCCTCACGACGCGCATCGTGGGGAACGAGATCTACGACCCAGCAACGAAGCAGGTCACCCAGTCATTCCCCGATTACTCGCCAGAGTTCATCATGGCGCCCACGCTCGCCGACGAGTACGGCGTCAGCGCAGGTCACCGGCCGGTAGTCATCGGGACGAGCTTCCAGGACCGCGCCGCGATGGGCATGGTCGGCCACGGCGCGGCGCACCACCCAGCCAACAAGAACCACATCGTCGTGCTCTATGCGCAGCCGAACAAGTCGGCATGGAAGGAAGAATTCCCGGGTGGCGATGGGGAGCATCGGCTGATGACGAACATCGACCTATACAGCTTCCCAGCGTACCTCCGCGGCCGGAGCCCGATGCCCTACGTCAAGGAACTGACCAAGGGTAGCGGGATATGGATGGAGCATAGGATCGACGACAGCTCAAACGTTCGTTTCACACCCGCCTACGTCGAGTTCGAGTGCGACAACATGCTCATGATGATGGATCGCGAGCCTATCGATCGACCTGACGTGACCGCCCTGATCTACATGAGCATGAAGCCGACTGACTACGCCGCCCACCGGTGGGGCCTCGAGAGTCTCGAAGCCCGCGAGGCCCTCCGGGCGCAGGATGCCTGCGTCGGCAAGCTCATCCGGAAGCTCAATGCCCGAGTCGGCGAGAGCAACTACGTCGTCACGATCACGGCGGACCACGGAATGATGCCGATGCCCGAGGTGACGGGTGGTCACCGAATCTCGCTGCGCACGCTGCTCGAGATGATTGACAAGAAGTTTGGCGGCAAGATCACCCTCGGGGGTGGCTTCATCAACCTCTGGTTCGACCAGGCGAAGATGAAAGAACTCGGTATCACGAACCAGGACGTCGCGGCATATCTCCGTTCGTTGACGGCCGGCGAGTACTACGGCCCTCGTGAGAAGTGGCCGATGTACCTCTCATACCGGCCGGACGAGCGCCTGTTCTTCAACGCCTACACGTTCGAGCAGATCGAGGCGTTCGTGAAGGCGAATCCAAGCCGCTGGATGGCCAACCCCTACGCTGGAACCGGCACGGCAGTCACGCTCGAACACGACCTCCAGCGACTCCATGCGACTGCCTCGGGCGGGGGCTATCTCGCGTACGGCGCCCATCCGGATGAGCCACTACGGCGGATCGAGGGCACCACGTATTTCTACTGGGACGGGTCGGAGCTCATGGAAGAAGCGGAAACCTTCGAGGAGATCGCGCGCTGACCCGGACAGACGCAACCGCCGTCTGGAGGACCTAGGCGACAACCCCATCACCATCTCATGGAAGCTGGAGAACCACCTCGTCCGCGAGATCGTGGTCGCCGGTGACGAGACCCCGGGGCGCTTACTTCCTCGGCGCCGCGAGGTCCGCCGCCCGCTGCCCCTGGCGCGCGTAGTCGGTGGCCTCGGCGAGGATGCGGGCCAGCTCCTGCGGCGCGTGGAAGCCCATGGAGTTCTCCGCGGCCACGAAGTCGAGCCGCCACTGCGCCTTCTTGTGGAGGTCGGCGGCGGCCTTGAGCGCCGCCTCGTCGGCGCCCGCCTTTTTCGCGGCCACGATGGCGTCCAGCATGTCAGTGGTGGCCTTCGCCGCCCGCTGCATGAGGTCGTGATGGCGGTCCTGGATTGCAAGGACGCGACCCTGGAGCTCGGCCTCGGGCACCGCGTGGCAGGGCTGGCACGCGCGATTGATGTTGAGCAGCGGGCTCCGGACCCAATGGTCGCTCACCTTGAGCGCGCCCACGCGCTGATAGGGCATGTGGCAGTCCGCGCACGCCACGCCGGCGCGCGCGTGGATGCCCTGGTTCCACACCTCGAACTCCGGATGCTGCGCCTTCAGCACCTTGGCGCCGGTCTCCGCGTGCACCCAGTCCGTGAAGCCTTCCTTGTCGTAGTAGGCCTCGATCTCCTCCATGCGGAGGCCGTTGGCCCAGGGATAGGTCACGACCTTGTTCGCGCCCTTGAAGTAGTACTCGACGTGGCACTGGCCGCACACGAAGGCGCGCATCTCCTGGCGGGACGCGTCGCGGTTGGGATCGTAGCCCGCGATGCCCTGCTTGGCCTTCAACGCCTTGATGCCGTTGATGAAGCCGGGTCGCGTCACCCGGAGGGCCATCGTCTTCGGCTCATGGCAATCGACGCAGGCGACCGAGTGCTGGACGAGAGCCTGCCCCTTGTCGTCGACCATGTTCCGCGCGTCCTGATAGGCCATGCCCGACACCTGCTCGAAGCCCTTTTCGAGGTCACCCTTGCCGGCGAACCGGTAGAGGCGAAGATTCGAGGCGTGGCACTGGATGCAGGCGCCCGGCTGCTTGCGCTCGGTCACCCGCTTCGTCTGCTCCTGGTCGAAGAGGGCGTAGAAGTGCCCGCGCCGGTCACGGTAGTCGAGCGCGAAGGCGTAACCCGCGAAGATCCGCTTGAGCCACGGGTCCCGATCGAGCTTCTGCTGGGCCGGCTCCGCGTCCCCGCCCGCGACGCCCCGGCCCCCATACTTCGTGGTCGTGGACTCCGCCGTGCGCAGATAGCTGTCGTACTGGAACGGCCAGTTCTGCCCCCACACCTTCGGATCGTCGATGTCCTCGGTGACCTCGACCAGCTTCACGAAGGGCTGCCGCGCCTCCTGCTTCCGCTCGAAGATGTTGGTGAGCAGCGCTAGCAGCAGCACGGTGACGCCGGCGATGGCGGCGAAGGCGAGGAGGATCAGCCCCACCCTCGCGCCGCCGCGCCGCGGCCGGCTCTCGACGGGATCCGTCATGTCAATGGCTCCTTGGCATGGGACATCAGCGCGCCCCGAAATGCCCCGCCCCGGCGTGGCAATGCATGCAGCGGAGCTCCTCGCCGGCCGGTCCCGGGCTCAGGAACACGGCGTGGACGAAGGCGTCGTGGCAGCGCACGCAGTTGGCCTGCACGATGAGTCGGTCCTTCGGCGTGATCTCGATCGGCTCTTTGAAGTTCTGGAGGGTGAACGCCATCGAATGGCGGAAGCCGTGCTCCGACTTCGCCACCCACTTCGCGAGGCCGTGGTGGGGCAGATGGCAGTCCACGCATCCGGCCACGTGGCGGTGGCCACTCTTCATCCAGGCGTCGTACTGGCTGTTCATGATGTGGCAGTTCACGCACGCCTTCGGGTCGGTGGAGAGGTACGAGAAGCCCTTGGCATAGACGAACGTGAACGCGCCGACCCCGACGGGAATGCCCAGCAGGCAGGCAAAGAGCAGGATCAGGCCGCGCCGGCTCATCGGGGGGCCTAACGGCCGCGCACACGATACCAGGGGTGTGGCTGGCCCGGCGTCGTGACGCGGAGCGAATAGACCGAGGTGCGCGCGGTGAAGAAGAGGGTTTGGAGGTCGGGACCGCCGAAGGCCAGGTTGGCCGGCACTTCCGGCGTGCGGATGATGCCGAGCCGCGTGCCGTCGGGGGCGAATACCCAGGTGCCCCCGGGCCCCGTGCAGTAGATGCGCCCGTTCACGTCCACCTTCATTCCGTCGGGCACGCCGTCCTTCTCGTCGGAGGACATGTCGGCGAAGATCCGCCGGCGGATCACCGTGCCCGCGGCATCGAGCTCGAAGGCATGGATGTAGGCGGTCCAGCGCGTGTTGGCGACGTAGAGCGTGCGCTCGTCGGGTGAGAAGGCGAGGCCGTTGGGATACTCGCAGTCGGCGACCAGCGTGGTGGTCCCGTCCGGCGACACCCGGTACACGCCGGCATAGGTCAGCTCGCGCTCGCCGAGCGGCACTCGCAGGCCGGGATCGGTGAAGTAGAGGCTGCCGTCCGACGTGCAGACCACGTCGTTCGGCCGGTTCAGGCGCTTGCCCTCGTAGCGGTCGACCAGCACCTCCATCGCCCCACCCGCTCCCGCCCGCGTCACCCGCCGGTTCTCGCCTTCGCAGAGCACGAGGCGGCCCTGGAGGTCGAAGGTGGTCCCGTTGCCGCCGCCCGTGTTCTCGCGCAGGAGCTCGGGCGCACCGCCGGGCGCGATCCGGTAGAGCCGGCTCGCGCGCACGTCCACGAAGTAGTAGAAGCCGTCGGGGTGCCACAGCGGCCCCTCGGTGAAGACGAAGCCGGTGGCGAGACGCTGCGGCTCGCCTGGCTCCAGCAGGCGCTCGAGTCCGTCCGCGCTCATCGGGCCCTACACCGCCATGGCCATCCCGTCGTGGCCGGGATCGGCCCCACCGTGGAGCGAGCCGTCGGGGCGCACCTCGATGCCGTGCACCGAGGCGACGTCGAAGGTGTTGGGATTGCGCCACACGGTGTAGCCGTCACGCTCGAGCTCGTCGGTGACGTAGGTGGGGATGCGCATGGTCACGTCGATGATGTGGCTGGTCGCGCTGAAGCGCGGCGCCGCCACCGCGTCCGACATCGACATCCCGAAGTCGAGCAGGTTCACCAGCGCTTGCATGACGCCGATCGCGATCTGGGCGCCGCCCGGCGCGCCGATGGCCGCGCGCAAACGGTCACCTTCGAACACGGTCGTGGGACACAGGGCGGAGAACCGGCTCTTGCCCGGGGCAATCGAGCCCGCGCGGCCGGGACGCGGATCGAACACGCTCATGGCGCCGTTGTACATGAAGCCGAGCCCATCGGTGATCACGCCCGAGGGCATGCCGAGGGTGTGGGTCATGGTGACCGCGTTGCCGTCGCGGTCGATGGCGGCCACGTGCGTGGTGTCCTTCGGCTCGAGCCCCATCCGCTCGATGCGCACGCGCTTGCCCGCCCGGATATCCGCAGCGACCTCCCGCGCGTACGCCTTCCCGAGGAGGCGCTCCACCGGCACGTCCACGAACGCGGGGTCGCCGACATGCGCCTCCTTGTCCGCCACCGCCCGCTTCATCACCTCGGTGACGACGCCAAGGTACGCCGCGGTGTTGTGCCCGAGCGCGCGGAGATCGAACTGCTCCAGGACGTTCAGCATCTCGAGCAGCATGAGCCCGCCGCCGGGCGGATGGTTGGTCGCGAGGCTCCACTCCCGGTATGTTCCACGTAGCGGGGCGCGCCGCGTGGTCCGGTAGGCGGACAAGTCCTCGTACGAGAGGAGCCCGCCATGGGCGCGCATGTCGGCGGCGATGCGCTCGGCCAGCTCGCCGGTGTAGAACACGTCGGCGCCGCCCTTCGCGATCTTCCGGAGGGTCCCGGCGAGATCGGGGTTGCGCACGGTGTCGCCCACGCGCTTGGGGCTGCCGTCGGGCCGGCAGTACAGCGCGCGCCCGCTTGCGGTGAAGCGCAGCCGCTCGGGATTGGCCACGCGTCCGAGCTGCTCCTCGAGGGCCCACCAATAGCCCACGTGATTCTTCACCAGCCAGCCCCGCTCGGCCCAGTCGATCGCGGGCTGCACGACCTGCGCCCAGGGGAGCGCACCGAACGTGGTCTGGGCCTCGTAGAACGCCTTCAGCGAGCCGGGCACGGTGATGGACTGATAGCCCAGCTCGTTGACGTGACCCTTCAGCACGAAGCCGAAGCCGTCGCGCGTCTCCTCCTCCAGGAGATGCGTCCACATGTCCGGCCGGGCCGCCGCCGGCGTCGTGCCGTGGAAGTCGATGCATTCGTGCACGCCGCGGGCGGGCATGTAGATCTGGCAGCTCCCGAAGCCGGCGATGCCGGTCATCAAGGGATCCACCACGCCGGCGGTCAGCGCGCAGGCGATGGCGCCGTCGACGGCATTGCCGCCCGCGCGCATGATGAGGGCGCCCGCCTCGGTCGACTCCGGTTGCGCCGCGCAGATCATCCCGCTCCGCATGGGCCGGATTCTATCAAGGATTGCGGAGGAGCTCGTGGACTCGCGCCGGCGTGAGCGGAACCCGATCGATCCGGACGCCGCGGTCGGCGAGCGCATCCTCCACCCCGTTGGCGATGGCGGCGGCGGGCGCGATCACGCCGCTCTCGCCGACGCCCTTGATCCCCAGCGGATTGACGCTCGAGGGGAAGTCCATGTGGGTCACGTCGAACGCGGGCAGCTCGTCCGCGCGCGGCAGCGGATAGTCCATGAAGGTCCCGGTGAGAAGCTGCCCGGCCTCGTCGTAGAGCAGGGCCTCGCCCAGCGCCGTACCGATCCCCTGGGCGAGCCCGCCGTGGAGCTGGCCCTCCACGATCGCGGGATTGATGGGCCGCCCGCAATCGTGCAGCGCCGCATGGGCGAGGAGCTGCACGCGCCCGTCCTCGACGTCCACCTCGACGACCGCGCCCTGCACGCCGAACGCCCACGTCACCGTGCCCGGATAGAAGAAGGCGCAGGCGCCGAGCCCCGGCGTCCCCGTGCCGGCCAGGGCGCGGCTCCGCACCGCCGCTCGCGCCACCTGGCCGAGCGAGAGGCTGCGCCCCGGCAGGCCCTTGACGTGCACGCGACCCTCGGCCAGGACCACGTCTTCCGGCGCGCACTCGAGCATCTCGCCCGCGACCAGTCGCGCGCGCGCGGCGACCTCTCCCGCCGAGCGCGCCACCGCGGGGCCGGCGACGGCGGCCACGCGGCTGGCGATGGTCCCCATGCCGAAGCCCACGAGCCGCGTGTCGCCGCCGCGCACCACCACGGATTCGAGCGGCGCGCCCAGCGCGTCGGCGCAGATCTGGGCCAGCGTGGTCTCGTGCCCCTGCCCCTGGGCGCACACTCCGAGATCCACGAAGATGGTGCCCTCGGGATCAACCCTCACGTCCGCGCCCTCGAAGGGACCGAGCCCGGTACCCTCGACGTACGCGCTGAGCCCGATGCCGATGGGGCGCGTGCTCCCCCGCCGCGCCGGCTGCTTGGCCCGCCAGCCCGCGTAGTCCAGGGTCGTCAGGAGGCGCTCGAAGGCCGCCGGATAGTCCGCCGGGTCGTACACGATCGCCGCGCCGTCACGGTAGGTGAGCCCGGTCGGGAACGGCATGTCTTCCGGACGGATCAGGTTGCGCCGCCGGAGCTCGGCGGGGTCCATGGCGAGCGCGCGTGCGGCGCGATCGAGCAGGCGGTCGAGCACGAACGCCGCCTCGGGCCGCCCCGCGCCGCGGTAGGCCGCCGCGAAGGTTTTGTGGGTGAGGACGTTGCGGCCGCTCCCGCGATAGTTCGGAACCCGATAGGGCCCGGGCAGATGGTTGATCGTGTTGAGGGTGATGGCCTCGCCGAGCACGGGCGCCACTCCGTGGTCGCGCGTGAACGTCGTTTCCAGCGCCACGATGCGCCCCTCGCGGGTCACGCCGAGCCGCGCCTCGTGCGCTTGATCGCGATCGGCGGCGGCGGACAGGAAATGCTCGTGCCGCGTCTCCACCCACTTCACCGGGCGCCCGAGGCGACGCGCCACCGCAGGGACCAGCATGTCCTCGGCGTAGACGTGGCCCTTCACGCCGAAGCCTCCGCCGATGTCGGGCGCGAGCACGCGGATCCGCTCCTCGGGCAGGCCGACCACCGGCGCGATGGCGGCACGCACGGCGAACGGCACCTGCGTCGAGGTCCAGACGGTGAGGTCCCCGCCGATGGGGTCGACCGCCGCGAGCACGCCGCGCGTCTCCAGCGGCATCCCCGCCACGCGCGGATACGCGAGGCGCGCGCTCACGACCACGTCGGCCTCGGCGAAGCCCCGCGCCGTGTCGCCGGTCGCGCCCGCGCTCACGCTCGCCACGTTGTCCGGCCACTCCTCGATGACACGGGGCGCGCCAGGCGCAGCGGCTGCCTCCACCGTCACCGCCGCGGGCAGTGCCTCGTACTCGATTACGAGCCGCTCGACGGCGTCGGCGGCCACGTAGGGATTCACCGCCACCACCATGGCCACGGGCTCGCCCACGTGGCGCACCCGGCGGGCCGCGAGCGCCGGGTTCACGTAGACGCGCCCGTGCGGCTCCGGCACGAGGGGTGGGATCGAGGCGGCCAGCTCCGGCATGTCCTCGCGCGTGAGCACGGTCACGACGCCATCGAGCGCGAGGGCGGGCGCGCGGTCGACGCGCACGATGCGCGCGTGCGCGTGCGGGCTGCGCGCCAGGGCGAGATGGAGCAGCCCGGGCATCGAGAGATCGTCGACGTAGCGGCCGCGACCCGTGACGAGGCGGGCGTCTTCCTTGCGCTTCGCGGACGAGCCGACGAGCACGCGAGCGGACGACGCCGGCTAGGCGGGGGGCCGCGCGGGCTGCAGATGCTCGTCGCGGCGAGACTGGAGCGAGGCGTCAGCGTAGTTCATGAGGTCGGGCTTGGCCTTGCCCAGCATCACCTGCAGATAGGCGGGCTCGAGCCCCACGTTCTGGAAGCCGTGGATGACGTTGGCGGGGCACGAGACGCAGTCCCACGGCCCCAGCACGGTCTCCGCGCGCCCGCCCGCGCCGTCCTCGATGAACACGAGGACCTTGCCCTCGAGGATGAAGAAGACTTCCTCCACCTCGTGAGTGTGCGCGGCGTTCCCCTGCCCGGGGGGCACGAACATCACGCTGAGCGTGAAGTGCTGGGCGGGAATCACCGAGGCGTCGGACTTGCCCGAGGCTCCGCTCCCGATGAAGCGATGCTGCGCGCGGCGAAACCCCTCGACGCGTGCATCCGCGAAGGCGTCCCAGTCACCGCGCCGCTCGGTGAAGCGGGCGACCTGCTGGTGCAGCAAGCGCTCGAGCGCGTCGGACATGGCCGCCCAAGTCTAGTTGCACCCGGACGGGCTGGCAAGGCCATCGCCTGGCCCACGTGGGGCCGGAGGCTGGGCGAAGCCGCGCCGTGCCCTTTCGCGGCTTCGCCCGTCGTGCGGCGAGGGGCTACTCCATCTCGGCCATGTCCATCTCGCGGGACGACCCGCTACGGCGGCCGGAGCTGCGGCCTGCCGAGTTGCGGCCCTCTGAGCTGCGGCTTGCCGAGCTGCGGCTTGCCGAGCTGCGGCCACCGGAGCTACGGCTTCCCGAGCTACGGCTTCCACTCCGGCTGCTCGAGCTACGGCCACGGCCGCGCGAGCTGCGCCCGCTCCGCGTCGACTTGCCCCGGCCCGAGGTCATGCTCGAGCGCCCGCCCGAACGCCGGCGGCTTGTCGTGCCCCGCGTCTTCCGCCCACTGCCGCGCCCGCTGCTCTTGCTCTTGCGACCTCTCTGGCGTCTGGCCATCTGCGCCTCCTTATAGGTTGTGCCGGTCTCGCACGAGCGTCCCGGCGGCGCACCGCACACGAGCGGCGGCCATTGAGGGGAAATTGCAATGGAGGTGCCATACCGCCACGAGTCGGAGTCGTGGCACGCCTCATGCTGACATTCAGCGAGGATGATCCGATGCCCGAACAGAATCTGGACCCGACGACGATGCCGGGACGCGACGCCGACCCGCAGAGCAAGCCGGTGCTGTTAGTGCCGCCGTCCGCCGAGATTCAGCGTCCCGGACAGCTCCTGCGCATCGCCGCGATGGTGCGTGAGCTGCTGGGGGACGTCCGCGCCTCGACCCCGGATGAAGCGGGGCGAAAGCGGCTGCGCGAGGTCTACGAGCGCGCCCTTTCAGCACTGCGCGAGGGGAGCGAATCCGAGATCCGCCTGGCTCAGGCGCAACTGGTCGGCTGGCTGGAGGGGTTGTTCCAGGGCATCCAGGCCGCGATGTGGGCTCAGCACATGCAGGCGCAGGCGCAGGTCGAGGAGATGCGGCGCCGCGGCCTAGCGCTCCACGGTAGCGACGACGGCCGGCGCGTGATCGAGCCGGGACAGTACCTCTAGGGCCTAGCGTGGATTGAAGGGCGAATAGCCGACGAATCGCCAGCCGAGCCCACCGCTCCCTTCGATCTCGACCACCTCGTCGATCTCGACCTCGATGGCGCGCTCGGCCCCGGCCAGGTCCGCGAAGGCTGGGCGCTCCCAGCGGATGTGGGCGCGCCCGGTGAGCTGCAGCGTGCTCCCGGTCTCGAAGTCGACGAACACGAGCCCCAGCCGTGGATCCGCGGTGAGATTGCCGAGGGTCTGGAACATGTTATTGCCCGGGTAGTCCGGGAAGCGTAGCCGCCGCGGGCCCTCCACATGGACGAAGCCGGGTTGACCGCCGCGATGCGACGCATCCGCGCCGCGGGCAGCGTGCACGCTCGCGATGAAGAACGTGTCGGCACGCCGGATCCAGTCCTCCTGCTCCGGCGACAGCTCGACCGCGTGCCGCCCCACGCCGGTGCGTTCCGACGCGTGCATCTCGGGCGTGCGGGCCTGGATGTACTTCGGACAATTGCCGAAGACTTCCTCGACGTGCACGTCGATCGCATCGGGCATCGGCCCACCCGAACGGCCGTTGAAGCGAATACGCCGGCGCCGCTCGGGATCGAGCACGACCACGCCGACGGGGGCGCCTTCGGCGACGCCGCCGCGGAGGGGATCGCCCGGCGCCAGGCGCGCCGCGAGGCGAAGCGTTCCGGGGTCGGGCACGGTGATGAAGCCGGGGGCGCCCATCACGACGGAGGCCCAGACACGCCCCCGGTCATCGACGCCGGCCAGGGCGGCGAGGCGCTGAGCGGCAAGAAAAGGGGCGGCACCCGGTGGTATCGCGGCGCTGATGCCCCGCCCGAGGCTCCGCGCTTCGGCGGCCACCCCGGCCCGCCGCTGCACCGTGCGCTCCCCTTCGTGGAAGGTCGCCACACCGATTTGGACGCACCCCTGCCGACCGCGGATTCCGGGGGCGCGGCCGGCAGGGGCGACCCGGGATGGGCCTAACTGGCGGGGTTCAACGCCTCCGCCCAGCTTGGCGTCATCCCAAGCTGACGCATCATGCGGAGCACCCGGGCGGGTGTTCCAAGATCGTGCCAGCCGATATCCGGGACCTCGGCCACGGCGAGGGGCTTGGTGGTCATCTGGAGGACCGAGCGGGAAAAGTTCGCTGCCGGAGCCAGCGCGAAGGCCTGTCCCAGCGCCCAGTGCTCATGCTCCGCACCCACGAAGGCGACGGCACGCGACAGGCGCTCGTCCAGCCGCGGGATGCATTCCCTCCCCGCATCAATGAACGCGCAAGTGCTCCCGGCCACGATGAACGTGCTCCAGAGGCTTCCGGCCGCCCAGAGTCCCGCCGCCATTTCCGGCGACGGCTTCTCCACGAAGCGGCGGGCGCGAAATATAGGCGCGTAGCCCGCCGCGGGCAGGCGTTCCCCCGGCTGGATCCAGCCGAAATCAGGCTCGGCTCCGGTCGGGCTGACCCCCATGGCCACGAGCCACTCGGGATGCTTCTCGACGAAGCCGCCCATGATGCCGGTGTAGCGAAGGAAGGTCGCCTCGTCGCGCACGAAGTGGTCGGCGGGGAAGATGATCATGGGGGCGCCGTGGTCCCGGGCCTGGATCCAGTGGGCGGCCAGGAGGATGCCGGCGCCGGTACCCCGATCTTGCGGCTGAGCCAGGACATGCGGTCCCCCTTCGGCCTGCCGGAGCTCGCGACCGAAGTACCGCAAGTGGCTCGCCATCGTGACCACCACCGTCCGCTCGGGGGGGACGAGGGGCCGGAGGCGCTGCAGCGTCTGGTCCAGGAGCGTGCGGCCACCGGTGAGCACGGCGTACTGCTTGGGCAGGTCCTGGTCGTAGATCTGCCGGATCAAGGGCCGAAGCCGAACGCCCTCGCCGCCGGCCAGCACGACCGCCCACGTCCGCTCGCTCGCCGCTTGCCTCGTCGGGGACACCGTCTGGCGCATGTGCGCTCTCCTTGGCGACCGATTGACGGACGCGCCCTTGAAGGCAACGGCCATGCCAGTGGGAACGAGCCAACCAGCGCTGCGCCAACTGACGAAAAAGACGAGCGTGGGGGCTCCGCGAGTGCCACGAGCGCGGGCACTCTGGAAAACTTACCAGGTAGTTAGGCCCCTCTCGCGGCGCGCCACGACCCGCCGCCGACAAAACTTACGTGGTGCAGATGCGCCCCGCGCGCGGGCGGCGCATAGTGAGCGCGGAGGCACCCATGACGATCCGTCTGGACCATACCATCGTGCCCGCGAAGGACAAGAAATCCTCGGCGCGGTTCTTCGCCGAGATCCTCGGGCTCAGGGTCGAGCCCGGCAACGGCTACTTCGCTCAGGTGCGGGTCAATGACACCCTCACCTTCGACTTCGCCGACGAGGACGAGCCCTTCCCGGGCCTGCACTACGCGTTTCACCTGAGCGAGGACGAGCTCGACGGCGTCCTGGCGCGCGTGAGGGCCCGGGGGCTCGCATTCGGCAGCGAGCCGGATGCGCCGGACAACGGCCGCCTCAACCGCCGCCGAGGCGGCCGGGGGTTCTATTTCGAGGATCCCAACGGCCACCTCTTGGAGGTTATGACGGTCCCGGAGACCGGTCGTTGACGGTGGGCGCGCGCGGCCTGGCCCGCGCCGCCCCCCTTGCCCGTCCCGTCGGGTATCAGCGGTGGCGCGACCTCCTGTTCCTGCACTGGCCGATGCCACCCGCGGCACTGCGTCCGCGGGTCCCGGCAGACCTCGAGCTGGACTTGCACGGGGGGCAGGCGTGGGTCACCGCGATTCCCTTCCGCATCGAGGACTCTTGGCCCGTGGGCGTGCCGCGGGCCCTGTCCCTCGGATTCCTCGAGACGAATCTCCGGACCTACGTGCTGGGCCCTGACGGGGAGCCCGGCATTTTCTTCTGGTCGCTCGAGGCCTCGTCGCTCCTCGCCGTGGCCGGCGCGCGGCTGGCGTACGGGCTGCCGTACTTCCCAGCCCGCATGCGCATGCGCCGCATGGAGGGCGGATTCGACTACGAGACGCGCCGATGGGGACGCGGCGCCCGACTGGCGGCCAGGTGGATCGTGGGGACGGCGCGGGGCTCCGCGTCGCCCGGCACGCGCGACCATTTTCTGATCGAGCGCTACGCGCTCTACGCCCCGCGACGCGGCGGCCTGCACCGCGCGCGCGTGCGCCATCGCCCCTACCCGCTCCAGGAGGTGCGCGTCGACGCCTTGAGCGAGACGCTGCTCACCGCGGCAGGGTTGCCCGCGCCCCACGGCGCGCCGATCTGTCACGCCTCGCCGGGCGTCGACGTGGAGATCTTCGCGCCCGCGCGCGTCAGACCATGAGCAGCCCGCGGCGAAGGCCGACCGCCACGGCCTCCGCGCGGCTGCGCGCGCCCAGCTTGTCGAGCACCGCCGCGACGTGAAACTTCACGGTGTGCACCGAGATCCCCAGGCTCCGCGCGATGGCGCGATTGCCGAGCCCCTCGGCCATCATCGTCAACACCTCGAGCTCGCGCGGCGTCAGGGCTTCGCGCCGCGCGTCCTCCGGTGCGACCGGACGCGCCGGCCGCGCACCGGCCGCGCGCGTGGCGGCGGGATGCAACACCACCAGTCCAGCCGCGAGGGCCTCGATCGCCGCGGCGATCTCGGGCTCCGTCGCGTCGCGCGGCAGCAGGCCGCGTAGCCCGGCGCGCAGCAGCCGCGGCAGCGCCACCGGCGGCGCGGCGCCCCCCAGCACCAGGATGCCAGGGAGGCGCGCGTGTCGGGCGAGCGGCCGGAGCGCCGCCTCGACGGCGCGCGCGCCAGGATCCAGCACCAGCACGTCGGCGTCGAGCGGCGCGTCCGCCGGGGGTGGGGCGATCAGCCGCCACCCCGGCCGCGCGGCGATGAGCGCTTCCAGCCGCGCCCGCGTCCGGGGGCTCTCCGCGAGCAGCGCGACGGTGATCACCGGGCCCGGCACCGCTCCACGAGCGCGGCCGCGACGCGGCTCGGCACCGCAAGGGCAAGGCCGCCCGCGATCATGGTGTTGACGCCCACCACGCGACCGCGCGCGTCCGCCATGGGGCCGCCGGAGTGGCCGGGCGCGAGCCGGAGATCGGCCCGGATCCACGGCGATTCGCTCCGCCCCTCGGGCCCCGATGCCGCGTGCACCACCCCGGTGGCGACAGCGCCCACCAGCCCGAAGGGATGACCGACGGCGAGCACGAGCTCGCCGGCGCGCAGGCGGTCGGAGTCGCCGATCGACGCCGCCGCGAGATCGTGCGAATCCACGCGGACGACCGCCAGGTCCGCGCGGCGGTCGCACGCCAGCACTGCCGCGCGCAGGAGGCGGCCGTCCTCGAGGCGCACGCCTGGCGCCCCGCTCGCGCGGCCGCCTCTCAGCAGGACGTGCGCGGCCGTCACGATCAGGCCATCCGCACCCCAGATGATGCCGGACCCGATCGCGCCCTCCATGGCTCGTAGCTCCACCGTGCTGCCCCGCAGCCGTCGCGCGACCGCGGCGAGATCACGCGTGAGCGCCCCCGGCGTGTCCGTGGCGTCCATCGTAGCGTGCCCGGCCTAGCGTGTCCGGGACGGGCGCTCCCCGACGGTCACACTCACGTCCAGCGGCGACCCCGCGCGGATGAGCGACACGCGCACCGCGCTGCCCACCGGCCGACCCGCGATGGCCGACGGGACATCGCCCGGATCGTGGAGCGGCGTGCCCTCGAGCGCGGTGAGCACATCGCCGAGGAGGAGCCCGGCGCGCGCGGCCGGCCCCTCGGGCTCGAGGCTCACGATCATGAGCCCGAGGCCGGCGCCGGGCGCCAGCCGTTTGAACGCCTCGGTGAGCGCCACGGGCTGAAGCCCGACGCCCAGATAGCCTCGGCTCACCCGGCCGCGCGCCACCAGCTCGTCGAGGACGCGACTCACCGTGGTGGCGGGCACGGCCAACTCGAGCTGGCGTGAGAGCCCGGAGGTCACGAGGCCCACCACCGCGCCGCCGGCGTCCACCAGCGGGCCGCCGGAGAAACCCGGGTAGAGCACGAGGTCCACCCGCAGCAGCCGGTCCACGTCGCCGCCGCGCCAAGTCCGCCACGCCCCGCCGGTGGCGCTGATCACGCCCCAGCTCGCGCGCGGCCCGTATCCCACCGCCAGCGCCAGATGTCCCGGGCGCAGCGCGCCGCTGTCGCCCAGCTCGGCCGCAGGCCGCTCGGGTTCCGCGACGCGCAGTACCGCGAGGTCGGTGCCGGGATCGCGGGCTACCAGGGTGGCGGGCGCGCTGTGCCCGTCCGTCCACGTGACGCGCAGATCGGACTCGAGACGCACGGTGTGCTCGGCGGTGACGATGAACCCGGAGCGCCACACGATGCCGGTGGACGGCAAGCGGGGGCGGGCGTGCACCGTGACGACCGCGCGCGCGGCGCGCTCCACGGCCGAGGCCAGATCGTTGGAGAGCGAGACGAGCGTCTGCATCGGGATCCTCCCTTTCGTTGGTGGACCCACGATGCACCCCGCAGGGTCGCGGGGGAATCGCCCGAATGGCCAGGGGCGCTAAAGGCGCCGCGCGCGTGGGGGCGCCATGGCGACGACGGTCGGCGGCACGTCGGGGTCGAGCGCGACGGTGTAGCGCTCGGCGGGGCTCGGCCCGCCCTCGACCAGCGTGAGCCGCGCGGAGTCCCGTCCGCTCACGCGGACGTGCATGGGCGACAAGCCGCGGCGCCGCAGCTCGGAGAGCGTGCCCTCACGCACCGCGTGGAACCACAGGGTCGGCCCGCCATCCACCGGCGGCATGGCCCGGATCGCATGGAGCTCGACCCCTCGGACATCGTCGAGCACCACCGCGGGCCGCGCGTCCCGCACCTCCACGGCGGCGTCCAGTCCTTCCACCACGAGCCCCTCCACGTGCCGTCCGTAGAGCGCGTAGCCGGGCAGCTCGCCGAAGAGGTAGGCGTCGGGATACATTCGCTCCATCTCGGGAATGTTCAGGCTCACCGCGTCGGCCTTCTCGCCCCCGCGCGCGGTGACGTGGATGTTGCGCAGCGTGACGCGGGTCACGGGATATCCCGGGATGCCCAGCACGGAGCCGGTGCCGGAGGCGCCGGTGGCGGTGACATTGGCAATCGTGACCTCGCGCAGCGCCCCGGGCGTCGAGACCTCCTGTCCCCGGCCGCGGCGCGCGCGCCGCACGAAGAACGGGGCGCGGATGTTCTTCATGCGGATGTTCGACACGCTCACGTGCTCGAGCGTGCCCCCGTCCACCGCCTGCAGCGAGATTCCCGAGCTCAGCTCGCCCTTCACGAGGTGACGACGGCCCTCGAGCACGCAGTCACTGAAGAGGATGTGCCGGAAATCGCCGCTCGACTCCGTGCCGAGCTTGAGCGCGTTGTGCTGGGTCACGAGCCGGCACCCCTTGACCGTCACCCGCTCGGTGGCGCGCGGGGCGCCGAGGGCGAGGCTCGTCTTGAGCACGATGGCGTCATCGCGCGACTCCACCGTGCAGTCGGTGATGTGCACGTTGCGGCAGCAATCGGGGTCGATCCCGTCGGCGTGGCCGTTCTCGACGCGCACCGCGTGGATGTCCACATCGTCGCAGCCGAGGAGGCTGATCGCGTAGTTCCCGGCGTTGGCCACGGTGACCCCGTGGATCCGGATCCCGCGGCACTCGCGGAGCGCGATCGGCTTCGGGCCTTCCCGCGAGCGGCGATTGCCGTCGATGCGGCCGGGCCCCACGATGGCGATATCCTCGAGCCCCCGTCCCTGCAGGAGCGCGAACGCGAAGTCGCGCGTTTCCCGGTCGGCGAAGGTCTCGTAGGCGTGCTCTTCCGGGGGGTCGAAGTCCTTGTCGTCGCCGCTCGCCACGAGGACCGCGTCCCGCTCCAGTCGAAGCGTGATCCCGCTGCGCAGACGCAGCGTCCCGGCCCGATACGTGCCGGCGGGAACGACCACGGTGCCCCCGACTCGGGGCAGGTGATCGATCGCGGCCTGGATGGCGCGCGTGTCCATGGTGCGGCCGTCACCCCGCGCGCCGAACTCGCGCACGCTGAGCGCCGGCGCCGCCCACGCGGTGCGCGAGGGCAGGATGAGCAACGGCGCGGCGAGGGCTCCGGCGCGGGCCAGGAAGGTCCGCCTCGATTCGGTCATCATGCTCATGGGGGAGCAAGGGCCGTGCCACGGTCGCGTTGACCCGGTTGCGTCGCTCTGGCAGGATCGGGCGGGCTCGTAAAGGCGGAAAGGAGCGGCGTGGTCGACCAGGGACTCACCCGACGTGAGCTGTTGCGTGCCGGCGCCGCGGGCGCGGCCCTCGTCACCGCCTCCAGGAATGCGGCGGCCCAGCCTCCGCGACGCGGCGGAATCTTCCGGGTCAGCCTGGGCGATCCGCCCCATTTCGACCCGCATCTTACCGTGTCCTGGGCCACGCTGATCGCCCTGTCCTTCACGCACAGCCGCCTCCTGAAGCACAAGGCGGGGCCCGGCGTCGTCCCGGGCATGTTCATCCCCGAGGGTGATCTCGCGGAGTCGTGGGGTCAGACCAGCGACACCACGTACGTGTTCACGCTGCGTCGAGGCGTGCGCTGGCATCCGAAGCCGCCGGTGAACGGGCGAGAGCTCACCGCCGAGGACGTCGTCTACAGCGTGGAGCGCTTCCGCACGGTCAAGGGCAACGCCAACGCCTCGATGCTCAAGCCCCTGGACCGGGTGGAGGCGATCGACCGCCACACCGTGCGCTTCACGATGAAGGAGCCCTATGCGTGGTTCCTCGACGTGCTCGCCAACCCGATGGCCGTATGCATCGTGGCGAGGGAATGTGTCGAGAAGTTCGGCGACCTGCGAAGCCCCGAGGCGACCGTCGGAACGGGCCCGTGGATGCTCGATTCGTACCGGCCCAATGTCGGCATGACGCTGGTGCGCAACCCGGGCTACTTCGTGGCGGGCCTGCCCTACATCGACAGGGTCGAGATCTTCGTGGACGAGGACAATGCGTCGCGAATGGCCGCATTCCTCGGCGGCAAGTACGACATCGGCTGGGAGAATCCCGGGACGATCAATCGCAGTGATTGGGTGCAGATCAAGGACACCCTGAAGCGGCGCCGTCCGAATCTACAGACGGCCGAGTTTCCCGCCAACGCCGTGACCGTCCTCTTCATGCGCACCGACAGGGCCCCGTTCAGCGACGTCCGCGTGCGCCAGGCGATGTCCATGGCCATCGACCGGCCCGCCATCGTGAACG
>DATJFY010000005.1:0-18362 GCA_035495415.1 Verrucomicrobiia bacterium | reverse complement strand
GCCCAGGGGCACACCGCGGGGCGGCCTAGGCCCGCCGCACCGACACCGCCGTGTCGTGGAACACGGCCCCGCCCTTCGGCCAGCCGGGCTCGGCGCTGGTCAGCGCGTTGATCCCGATGCCGCGGTCGAAGCGGGCGTTGGGCCAGATCCCCTCCACCACCACCACGCCGCGCTGCTGGCCGTCCTGCGCCTTGGCGTGGACGAGCACCTCGCCGCGCTCGTTGGCGAGGGCGACCAGGTCGCCGTCGCTCACAGCCAGCGCCGCGCAGTCGTCCGGATGGAGCAGCGCGGTGGGACGGCGCTCCCGCGTGATGGAGGACGGCGTCTCCGAGAAGGTCGAGTTGAGGAACCCACGCGCGGGCGCGGCCACCAGGCGGAAGGGCCGCTCGGGCGTGGCACGGTCGATCACGTCGAAGTGATCGGGCAGGACGGGCATCTCCTGCCAGCGCCCGCCGAAGCGCTTCCAGTCGCCCTTGAAGTGGAAGCGCCGGTCCGCGGTGGGGAAGCCGTCCAGGAAGTGCGCTGTCTGGAACGGCAGCGAGCAGTCCTGGCCGCCGCGCTGCCAGTTGGTCTCGGCGTCCCACATGCCGGACTTCCGGAGCGTGGCGTCCATGATCTCCCACGCCGTCATGGTGAAGCCCGGGTGCCGGGCGCCGAGCCGCCGGGCCAGCTCCGCAATGACGTAGTGGTTCTCGCGGCACTCGCCGGGCGGCTCGATGACCTTCTTCGCCACCTGGAAGTAGGTGTGGCCGCTCGCCGTGTAGAAGTCGTCGTGCTCCAGGAACATCGTGGCCGGCAGCACGATGTCGGCGAAGGCGGCGGTCTCGGTCAGGAACTGCTCGTGCACGCAGAGGAAGAGATCCTCGCGAGCGAGGCCCTTGTGGACGAGATGCGTCTCCGGGCACACCATCGCGGGGTTGGTGTTCTGCACGAGCATGGCCGTCACGGGCGGGCCGCCCAGCAAGGCCTCCTGATCCCTGGTGAGGATCGGACCCAGGCGCGACTGGTCGAGGGCGCGGATGGATTTGTTCTCCAGGTCCAGCCCCTCGATGAGCGAGCGGTCGAGGCGGTAGAGGCCGGTCTGGCCGTACACCGCGCCGCCGCCCTCGTATTGCCAGGCGCCCGTGACCGCGGGCAGGCAAGACACCGCGTGGAGGTTGGCGGCGCCGTTCCGCGAGCGGCTGAAGCCATGGTGAAGGCGGATGAAAGAACGTTTGATTCGGCCGTAGAGACGCGCGAAGCCGGCGATGTCCTCCACGCTCAGCCCGGTGATCGCGCTGGCCCATTCGGGCGTGCGCGAGCGCACGTGGGCGGCCATCTCGTCGGGGCAGTCGGTATAGGCGCGCAGGTACGTCCAGTCGGCGTATCCCTCCGCGAACAGCACGTGCATCACCGCGCAGGCGAGGGCGCCGTCGGTGCCCGGCTTCACCGCGAGATGGATATCGGCCTTCTCGGCGGTGCCGGTGCGGTAGGGATCGACCACCACGAGGGGCGCCCCCCGCCGCTTGGCGCGCATCGCGTGCTGCATCACGTTGACCTGGGTGTTAACGGGGTTGCCGCCCCAGATGATCACCAGATCCGAGTGCTCGTCGACCTCCCGGAAGTCCGCGCCGCGCTTGTCGCCGACACCGGCCGCCCAGCCCGCGTCCGACAGCGCCACGCAGATGGTGGAGTACCAGCGCGAATAGCCCATGGCGTGGCGCAGGCGGTTGATGCCGTCGCGCTGCACCAGGCCCATGGTCCCCGCGTAGTAATAGGGCCACACCGTCGCCGGCCCATAGGTCTTGGCCTGGCGCATGAACGCATCGGCGACCACGTCCAGCGCCTCGGCCCAGCCAACGCGCTCGAAGCGACGCGAGCCCTTCGGCCCCACGCGGCGCAGCGGATAGAGCAGTCGGTCCGGATGATGGACACGCTCGGCGTAGCGCCCCACCTTTTCGCAGATGACCCCGTCGGTGTAGGTGTTGCGGTGCGAGCCCCACACGTGCCCGATGGTGCGCCCGTCGATCTTCTCGACCTCGAGGGCGCAGGTACTGGTGCAGTCGTGCGGGCAGACAGAAGGGACGATCTCGAGCCGGGGCGAGCGGGCGATGGCCATGCCGCTATTCTAGCGCAGGGGCGCGCCCTCGCCCATGCCGGCGCCGGGGCCGACTAGCCCATCAGGAGGGCGCCGGGCACCTCGCGGCCCATGGCCTCGATCTCGCCGCGGGTCACGCCCTGGGCGGAAAGCGCGGCCACGAACATGTGAAGACCGTCGGGCGGCGTGGGATTGCCGCTCTGGCCGAGATCGGTGCCGAGCACGAAGTGGCGCGCGCCTACCGCCTTGATGGCGGCGGCGGTCTCCGCCACCTCGACGCGGGCGGCGTGGCGCAGGAACTCGAGCGGCGCGTCCGGACCGGTGAGCATGCCCAGCGCGCAGAGCTCCATCTTGGCCCCCATGGCGGCGGCCTTCTTCATCTGAGACACCGTCATGCCAACGACGTCGAACTGCGCGTGGGTGATCACGATGCGGTCGCAGCCGGCTTCACGCGCCGCCTCGATGATGGCCAGGGCCTGCTCGCCAGACGAATGGCCGGTATGCACGACCAGGCGCTGGCGCGCGCACACCGCCAGCACCTCGCGCACCTCGGGCAGCACGACGCCACGGTCGTCGACCACGCGGATCCCGGACGGCGCCGTGCCCGCGCGCTTGACGTGATTGTCGGCGTCGAAGGTGGGAAACCACACCACGCGGCCGTAGCGGCCCTGCATTCGCCACATCCACTCCGCCGCCTGCGCATTGATCCCGCCCAGCGCCCGATTCAACACCACGCCCCCAAAGATCTTGATGCCGGGCACGTGCTTGCGGGCGAGCCACGCGCGGTCGGCGGTGTGGGTGACGTGGTTCTTGAAGACGACGGCCTCCATCTGGCGCGACGCCGCCAGCGTGGCCAGCTCGTCGTCGTCCACCGCGCGGCCGAAGATGTCGGGCGCCGCATGCGTGTGGAAGTCGATGAGCCCGCGAATCGGGCTCACCAGCGGCGGCGGCGGCGAATAGCCCTGCACGCCGGTGCCGGCATTGCTGGCGTTGGCGCCGGCGCCCGCCTTTGCGCCCCCGGCGCCTCCCGCCGGTCCGCCGCGCGCGGGCCGCGCGCCGCCGCCGCGATCACTGCCGCCGTGCGAGCGCCGCGCCGCGCGCACGACGGCGTGCTCGTGATGCGCCAGGTCGCAGCCGCAGAAGAGTGGACGCGGCGCAGGCAAGGCCGTCTCGACGGGAGTCGTCATCGAAGAGGGATCATACACGATGAGGGCCAGCGAGCCATTGCGGCGCCCTCAGCGACCGGTGAACCCAGTACACCATGAAGCACTGCCCATCCGGCAGCCGTCGCCGTGCCACCGCGCGGAGCACCAGCCACCCCAGCACGCCACCCAAGAACTCGTACACCGGCGTGGGATGACACGGCGTCGTATCGGGTACGACCGCGCCGGGAAACTGCGCCAGCAGCTCGGGCAGCCCGGCGAAGGTCTGAGAGGGCGGGACGAGGCCGTGATCGTAGCGGGTGCCCCACGGCAGGTCGGTGGGCAGACCGTAGTCGCCGTCACCGGCCAGATGGCAGCCGAGGCGGCCGATGCCATAGGCGAGCATGAGCGCGGGAGCGCCGGCGTCGAGGACGCGGGCGATGGTGTCGCGCCACGCCGCGGTGAATCCCGGCGCTGCATGACTAGCGAGCAGACCCGCAAGAGCCAAGGCTTTCGAGCCCAGCCAGCCGAACACCACGGCGAGGAGCACGATGCCGCGCGCCAGGTGAGGATCGAGCGCCCGTCGCCGCAGCTCGAGGGCGAGGCTCACTCCGCCGACCAGAAAGGCCAGCAGCAGCATGGCCCCATAACTGGGGATGGACAGCGGCCCGATCGTGACGAGGACGGGCGTCATTCGCCGGCGACTATCTCACAACGGCGCTCGAGAGGCCAGATTCGGACCTCTCTTAGTTCCCGCCCGGCCGTCCGCCCGACGCAGCGCGACGCCCGACATGGAACGCACGCGGCGTTTCTCCCAGTGCTAGTATTCCGGCCGCATGCGCACGATGCGGCTCGAGATCGCGGGCGAGGTGGCGCGACTGACCCTCGACCGCTCCGACATCCTCAATGCGGGGAACCGCGAATGGGTGCGCGATCTCACCGAGGCGGTCGCGCGCATCGGTGACGCGCGGGGTGTACGGGTGGCCGTCATCACGGGCGCCGGGCGCGCCTTCTGCACCGGCGTGGACCTGGGCGCGCTGGCGCGCGGCGAGTTCGGCTTCCCCGACTTCCGCGCGTGGGAAGACGCGATGGTGGCCATCGAGGACATGAACACGCTGTTCCTGGCCGCCATCAACGGGCACGCGCTCGGCGGGGGGCTGCAGCTCGCGCTGGTCTGTGACTACCGCCTGGCCAGCGATGCGGCGCTGATCGGCCTGCCCGCGGTGAAGGAAGGGCTGATCCCCTCGCTCGCCCTCCATCGACTGCCGCGTCTCGTGGGGCTGGCGCGCGCGCGCGAGCTGATCCTGCTGGGCGAGAACATCAGTGCCCGCGAGGCCGAGCGCCTGAACGTCGTGAATCGGGTGGTGCCGGCGGCAGAGTTTCCGGAGGCGGTGGAGACGATGGTGAAGCGCCTGCTCGCGCTCCCCGCCACCAGCGTGCGCGCCAGCAAGCGGCTCACCGGCCTCGCCTTCGATCTCGACCGCGACCCATTCCGCGAGCGCATGAACGCCGCCTTCGAGCCCATGCTCGACTCGCCCGAGCACAAGGCGGCGATGGCGGCGTTTCGCCAAGAACGGGCGTCGCGCCCGGAGTCCTCATGAGCCCGACCATCGCCACCCCGCGCATCCTGCCCACCTCGGTAGTGGGCAGCCACGGCCTGCCCGGCTGGGTCTGGCTGGCTCGCGAAGCCATGGAGGCGGGCCGTCTGGGCGCCCTCGACGTGCGCGAGCTGATGGAGGACGCCACCCAGGTGGCCCTGCTCGACCAGGAGCGCGCCGGGGTCGACGTCGTCTCCACCGGCGAGATGATGCGCGTGCGCTTCATCATCGGCTTCTACGACCGCATCACCGGCATCCGCCCGCTGCCCGCGCCTCGGCAGCTCGGTCAGCCGCTCTGGGACACCAACACGCCCTTCGAGGTCACGGAGAAGATCGCCGCGCCGCGCGGCCTCGGTATCGTCGAGGAATTCCGTCTCGCCCGCAGCCTCACCGACAAGCTCATCAAGGCCACCGTGCCGGGGCCCTACACCCTGCTGGTGCCCCTCAAGGTCGGCGGGGGCTATCGCGACAAGGACACGCTGCTCGCCGATCTGGTCGGCCTCGTGAACGCGGAGTGCCGCGCGCTCGCGGCGGCAGGCGCCACCTTCATCCAGATCGACGAGCCGCATCACGGCATGTACTCCGGCTCCGTGCACGAGGTCACCAAGGGCGTGAACCGCGCCGTGGAAGGTGTGGACGCCAAGATTGCGGTGCACATCTGCTTCGGCAACCTCTACGGCCGCCCGTTCAGCGCGGTGCGCGACTACCGCAACGTCTTCCCCACCCTGGGTGATCTCCGCTGCTCGCAGATCGTGCTGGAGTTCGCGAACCGCGGCATGGAGGATCCCGCGCGCTGGAACGACTTCCCTCGCGACAAGGAGCTGGGCGCGGGGGTCATCGACGTCAAGGCGTTCAAGTCCGAGACCGCGGAGGACGTGGCCGAGCGCATTCGCGCTTTTCTCCCCTACATACCGCCCGAGCGGCTCTGGCTCAACCCGGACTGCGGCTTCTGGGAGACGCCGCGCTGGGTCGTGCGGCAGAAGCTTGCCGCGCTCTGCGAAGGCGCACGGCGCGTGCGCGCCGAGCTCGGCGGCTAGCGCGCGGCCCGTGGACGGCCCCTCGATGGTGATGCTCCTCGGGGCGGGCCTGGCCGGGGGCGTGGTGACCGCGGTGGTGGGAGGCTCGTCGCTGATCACCTTCCCTGCACTGCTCGCCGCCGGCCTGCCCCCCATCGTGGCGAACGCCTCGAACACGGTGGCCCTCACGCCCGGCAACTTCGCCGGCGGCCTCGCCGACCTCGAGCGGCTGCCGCGCTGGGATCGTTCGTTCGTGGGCCTGATGGCGGTGGCCGTCGTGGGCAGCGCGGCGGGAGCGGCACTGCTTCTCGCCACCCCGGAGAAAGCCTTCACCGCGCTGGTCCCGCTGCTCATCGGCTTCGCCACGCTGCTCTTCGCCCTGTCGGACCGGATCCGGACGTGGCTGGCGCGCGGACACGAAGGCGGTGGGCCCTGGACCTCCGGCCCCGTGCGTCTGCTTCTGTTCGCCCCGGTGGCGGTCTACGGTGGCTACTTCGGCGCCGGGATGAGCGTGATGATCCTCGCGCTGCTGGCGATCACGCTGGAGGCCGACTTCCGCGCCGTCAACGTGCTGAAGAACTTCCTCTCCGGGCTCACCAGCCTGGTCGCAGTGGGGGTGTTCGTGTCGCACGGCATGGTCGCCTGGCCGCCCGTCGCGGTCATGATGGCGGGGGTGCTGACGGGAGGATTCCTCGGCGGGCGTCTGGTACGCGTGCTCCCGCCTCCCCTGCTGCGCGGCATCGTCATCACGGTGGGCTCCGTGCTCACCGTCATCTACGCGTGGCGGTACTGGGCCTCTTGACAAGGCGAGGGGCCAGACTTACAAACGGCTCGAATTCGTGCCATGGCGACCGCCGCTCTCAGACCGTCGCGCTGTCCGACGCCGGGCGGCGCCTCATCACTGACATCGTCCCCCGCCACGTGGCCGGGCTCGACGCGCGCACAGGAGGCGAGCGATGGAACACAAGACCCGCTTCGGATCGCTCCAGGACTACACCAAGGGCGGTGTCGAAGTCATCAACGACGATGCGCGTAACTACGTCTTCTCGAACGTCTTCGACGTGGCCTCTCGATCCAAGCCCTATGAGAAGGTCGCCGTCGGCAAGAACATCGAGTACGTGATCGAGGCGATTCGGGCCGAGGGGACCTCGGGCTGGCGGGCCCCCGCGCAGGACGAGTTCGCGCTGGTGATGGACGGTGAAGTGGAGATCCGCCTGCTGAAGCTCGAGAAGCCCGCGGGGGCCACCCAGGGGTCCGTGGCGCTTCCGGGCACGCCCGCCGGCAAGAAGATGGGCGTGGTACGGGCCCGCCGCGGGCACATGACGCTCCTCCCCGTGGGGAGCGCGTATCAGTTCCACGCCGCCAAGCCCGGCGTGGTCCTGCTCCAGACCGTCGCGGGCGCCGATACCGTGGAGAAGTGGGCCGACATTTGTCAGACCTCGCCGCGGCCCGGGCGATAGGAGGCGACACCATGAGCCAGAGCACGAGCGCGGTCCCCGAGATCGGCTCCATCGAGCCCAACCGGCACGGTTACCGCACCTTCACCTTGGGCGATTTCGGCTTCAGCCGGGACGAGTACTTCGTGCAGATCACATGGCCGAAGGGCAGCCATCTGATCGCGGTTGACGCCTTCCTCCGCGCGCTGCAGCGCGACATCGCCTGGGGCTTTTTCTACGGCATCGTGAACTTCGACGCGGTGGTGGGCACGGTGAACCACTACGGCTCGGTCGATCTCTTCGCCGGCCGCTTCAACGCGCACTACCGCAAGGCAGGCATGGACCACAGCCAGCGCTTCGACACCCCGCTGATCCAGCGCGTGTTCGAGGCCATGCTGGAGGACTGGACAAACAAGACCTTCGACCCCTTCGCGAGCCCCCAGGAAACCGGTAGCGCCTTCGGCCCGAAGAACGGGAGCAACAAGGAGGCGATCACCCGGCACCGCGTCACCGCCAAGCGCATGATCGGCGCCCCCGGCGACGAGCCCACCCGCTCGGACGAGAGCGGCTTCCCGATCAATCGCCACTTCAAAGACGTTCCGCAGGACACGCCCGAGGTCCTGGCCGAGCCCGGCTTCGAGGGCGAGGTGGTGGCGTTCAACCTCTTCGCCTACCTCTCGCGGTCGGACGTGACCTGGAACCCGTCGATCGTCTCCGTGTGCAAGGCGAGCCTCTACTGCCCGACCACGGAGGAGTACATCCTGCCCGTCATCCACGGCAACGACCGGGTGGAGTGGTTCGTGCAGCTCTCGGACGAGATCCAGTGGGAGGTGGAGGACCGCGATACGGGCGCCATGCGCGCGCGGGTGACGATGCGCGCGGGGGATGTGGCGGCCATGCCCGCCGACATCCGCCACCGCGGCTTCTCGCCCAAGCGCTCGATGCTGTTGGTGTGGGAAAACGCCAGCCCCGACTTGCCCACGCTCTATGCGAGCGGCAAGATGCCACCGACCCCCGTGCAGTTCTAGGGAGCAAGAGGAGACCTTCATGGCCGACGACCGAGCCGTCGCTCGCCGCCACTTCCTGCGCGTCGCCTCCACCGCCGCCGCCGCCGCGCTCGCCGGGCTCCGGCCCGCGAGCGCGCGGGCTCAGGGCGCCGGACGCGCCATCAAGATCGGCTACGTGAGCCCGCAGACCGGGCCGCTCGCCGGCTTCGGCGAAACCGACGGCTTCGTGGTGAGCGGGATTCGCAAGGCGCTCGGCAAGGGACTCGCGATCGGCGGGCGCCTGCATCCCCTCGAGGTGCTCGTGCGGGACAGCCAGTCCGACCCCAACCGCGCCGCCGAGGTGGCCTCGCGCCTGATCCTCACCGACAAGGTGGATCTCATGCTCGTGGCGAGTACGCCGGAGACCACCAATCCCGTCTCGGACCAGTGCGAGGTGAACGGCATGCCGTGCATCTCGACGATGTGTCCGTGGCAGCCGTGGTTCTTCGCCCGCGGCGGCAAGCCGGACACCGGATTCAAGTCGACGTATCACTTCTTCTGGGGGCTGGAGGACATCATCGGGGTCTTCATCGACATGTGGAACTCGATCGAGACCAACAAGGTGGTGGGCGCCCTGTGGCCCAACGATGGCGACGGCAATGCCTGGAGCGACAAGGAGCGGGGCTTCCCAGCCGCGCTCGCCAAGGCCGGCTACAAGGTCGTGGATCCCGGCCGCTATCCGAACCTCTCGGACGACTTCTCCGCCCAGATCTCGACGTTCAAGCGGGAGAAGGTCGAGATCGTCACCGGGGTACCCATCCCGCCGGACTGGACCACGTTCTGGAAGCAGGCCGCGCAGCAGGGCTTCCATCCCAAGGTGGCCACCATCGGCAAAGCGCTCCTCTTTCCCAGATCCGTGGAGGCGCTGGGCGCGCTGGGTGACGGCATGTCCACCGAGGTGTGGTGGACACCTCAGCATCCATTCAAGTCCTCCCTCACCGGGGCCACCGCCGCCGCGTTCGCCGCGGAGTACTCGCGCGAGACCAAGAAGCAGTGGACGCAGCCGCTCGGCTTCGTTCACGCGCTGTTCGAGGTGGGCCTCGACGTGCTCAAGCGCGCGAAGAACCTCGAGGACAAGAGCACGGTCATCGTGGCGATCAAGGAAACCAACCTCAACACGCTGGTCGGTCCCGTCGCCTGGGGCAAGGGCCCCGTGCCCAACGTGACCAAGACCCCGCTGGTCGGCGGCCAATGGGGCAAGGGGAAGGGCGTCCCCTTCGACATCACCATCGTGAGCAACAAGAGCGCGCCGAGCATCCCGGTGGGCGGCAAGCTCCGCCCGCTCAAGCAGGCCTGAGCCCGACGCCGCTGCTCGCGCTGGAGGAGGTCTCGCGGGCGTTCGGCTCGCTACGGGTGCTCGATCGCTTGAGCCTCGCGGTGGGCGAGCGCGAGGCCGTCGGCGTCATCGGCCCGAACGGCGCCGGCAAGACCACCGCCCTCAACGTGCTGGCGGGGCGGCTCCGTCCCGACCGCGGGCGCGTCACCCTGGGCGGCCGCGACATCACCGCGCTCTCCGCCCATGCGCGCTCGCGTGCCGGCATCGTGCTCACGCATCAGATCCCCCACCCCTTCGAGGCGATGACGGTGTTCGAAAACGTGCTCGTGGGCGCGACCCACGGAGGCGGCCGCCACGAGCGCGAGGCCTATGCCGTCTGCGGCGATGCCCTCGCGCTCGCGGGGCTCGGCGGCAAGGCCAACACGCGCGCGGGAACGCTGACCCTCCTCGAACGCAAGCGTCTGGAGCTGGCCCGGGCCCTCGCCACCGGACCGCGGGTGCTGCTGCTCGACGAGATCGCGGGCGGGCTCACCGAGCCCGAGGTGCTGACCTTGGTGGACGTGATCCGCGAGGTCAGAGCTCGGGGGATTGCCATCATCTGGATCGAGCACATTGTCCACGCGCTCCGCGCCGTGGTGGACCGGCTGGTGTGCATCGACTTCGGCGCCGCCATCATGGATGGGCCTCCGGACGCGGTCATGGCGAGCCGGGAGGTCCAGCGCGTCTATCTCGGGATCGACGTGAGTTGAGCCTGCTGACCGTCCGCGAGCTGGCCGCGTTCTACGGCGACTTCCAGGCGCTGTTCGGCGTCTCGCTGGACGTGGCGGAAGGAGAGCTGGTGGCGGTGATCGGCGCCAACGGCGCGGGCAAGACCACCCTGCTGCGCGCACTGGCCGGCGCGGTGCCGGACGCGCGCGGCGCGGTCGAGCTGGGCGGCCGCGCGGTGGTGGGCCTTCCCGCGGAGGCGCTGGTGGGCCTCGGGCTCGTGCTGGTGCCCGAGGGACGGAAGATCTTTCCCAGCCTCACGGTCGAGGAGAATCTCCGCGTCGGCGCCTACCGCGGACGGCCCGGCCCGTGGAATCTTGCCCGCGTGCACGGACTGTTCCCCATCCTCGCGGAGCGGCGGCGCGAGCCCGGCACCAATCTCTCTGGCGGCGAGCAGCAGATGCTCGCGATCGGCCGCGGGC
Source organism: Verrucomicrobiia bacterium (assembly GCA_035495415.1). Classification (GTDB taxonomy): domain Bacteria; phylum Methylomirabilota; class Methylomirabilia; order Rokubacteriales; family CSP1-6; genus DASRWT01. The sequence goes on along the minus strand of DATJFY010000005.1, from coordinate 7,584 downwards.
TCATGGCGAATCCGCGCCTGCTCCTGGTGGACGAGATCTCGCTCGGCCTGGCGCCCCTGATGGTCAGACGGCTCTACGAGGCGCTCACCGCGATCCGCGCCGAAGGCACCACCTTGGTGGTCGTGGAGCAAGACGTGAGCCAGGTGCTGGCGGTCGCCGAGCGCGTCTACTGCCTGCGCAAGGGCGCGGTGTCGCTGACGGGCAAGCCCACGCGGCTCGGTCGCGCGCAGCTCGCCGCCGCCTACTTCGGGACCTGAGACGATGGCGTGGGTCGACACCGTCGTGCAGGGCGTGCTGCTGGGCGGGCTCTACGCGCTCTTCGCCACCGGGCTCTCGCTGATCTTCGGCGTCATGCGCCTGGTGAACCTGGCGCACGGCGATTTCAGCATTCTCGCCGCCTTCCTCGCCGCCGCCGCGGTGGCGGCATGGGGCCTGAATCCCCTGCTCGCGCTCGCGCTGGTGGTGCCGCTGATGGGGGCGCTCGGCTACGGGCTCCAGTGGCTGGTGCTGGATCGCCTGCTCGGCCGCGGCGTGCTGCCCGCCGTGCTCGTCACGTTCGGCTTCTCGGTGATTCTCCAGAACGGCCTCCTCGAGGCGTTCTCCGCCGACTCGCGCCGGCTGAACCCGGGCGGCATCGAGACGGCCAGCCTGGCCCTGGGCGGGGGGCTCGCGGTGGGCTGGTTCCCCCTGCTTACCTTCGCCGTCGCGGTGCTGCTGCTGGGCGGGCTCCAGCTCCTGATCGGCCACACCGCGATCGGCCGGGCGTTTCGCGCGACGTCCGACGACGCCGCCACCGCCGCGCTGATGGGCATCGACAACCGGCGTCTGCATGGCCTCGCCATGGCGCTGTCCCTCGCCATCGTCGCGGTGGCCGGCATCTTCCTCGGCATCCGCACCACCTTCACCTTCGGCAGCGGGCCCGATCGCCTTCTCTTCGCCTTCGAGGCGGTGATCATCGGCGGGCTGGGCTCGCTGTGGGGCACGCTGGTGGGCGGCGTCGTGCTGGGCGTGGCCCAGACGGTGGGGGCCAAGCTCTCGCCGGGCTGGGGGATCCTCACCGGGCACCTGGTCTTCCTCGCCGTGCTGCTCTTGCGCCCCTCGGGGCTCTTCTCGCCCAAGCGCCGGGTCGACGCATGAGCGCGCGACCCAGCGCGCCGGTGGTCGAGCGGACCACCCGCGCGAGTCGCGTGGGCGCCGTCGCCGCGGTGGGGCTGCTCGCCGCGCTGGTCGCGCTGCCGTGGATGGGCACCTCGGGCACGATGCGCATGGTCGTCGAGCTGATCGCCCTGCTGGTCCTCGCGCAGATGTGGAACCTCCTCGCCGGCTACGCGGGGCTGGTTTCGATCGGTCAGCAAGCGTATGTCGGCCTCGGGGGCTATGCCCTGATCGTGCTCGCGGATGATCTCGGCGTGAATCCGTTCCTGGCCGTGCCGCTCGCCGGCGTGGTCGCCGTCGCCATCGCGCTGCCCACCGCCGTGCTCGTGTTCCGCTTCCGCGGCGGCTACTTCGCGGTGGGCACCTGGGCGGTGGCCGAAGTGTACCGGTTGCTCGTCGCGAACACGGACGCGCTGGGCCGCGGCACCGGCCGCACGCTGAAGGCGGTGTTTCCGCTCGCGCGGGAGACGCGCGAGCTGGGCACCTATGCGATCGCGCTCGGCATCGGGCTCGCCGCCCTCAGCGCGATGTACCTCTATCTCCGCTCGCGGCAGGGCCTGGGGCTGATGGCCATCCGCGACAGCGAGCCCGCCTCGGAGAGCCTGGGCATCGACGTCTTCCGCACGAAGCTCACCGTGTACCTCATCGCCGCCTTCGGCACCGGCGTGACCGGCGCGCTCATCTACCTCAACCTCCTGCGCATCTCGCCCGACGCGGCCTTTTCCATCAGCTGGACCGCCTACACCATCTTCATCGTGGTGATCGGCGGGCTCGGCACGCTGGAGGGGCCCATCATCGGCACACTCCTCTTCTTCTTCCTCCGCGAGATCCTGTCCGACTACGGCGCCTGGTACATGATCCTGCTGGGGCTGCTCGCGATCGTCACCATGCTGCGCTTTCCCCAGGGCTTGTGGGGGCTGGTGGCCGAGCGCTGGAGCCTCGACGTGTTCCCGGTGCGCCGACGCGTGCGCGCGCCGCGCTGAGCCCGGCGTGAAAGACTTGCCTCGGGCGCGGGCCGGCGCGATAATCGGCGAGAACCTGCTCCGAGGAGCGTTGCGACGGGAGCCATCCCGCCAGGCTCGGGGCGGCTGACCGATCCGGTCAGCGCGACGAACGGCGCTCGCACACTCCAGCTTACAGAGGAGGGCGCGAGATGAGCGCCATGACCGCGAAGTCCACCCCCGATCACGCCGTGACCGACCTCACCCTCGCCGACTGGGGCCGCAAGGAGATCCAGATCGCGGAGACCGAGATGCCCGGTCTCATGGCCATTCGCGAGGAGTACGCCGCGGCCAAGCCCCTGAAAGGGGCGCGGATCACCGGATCACTGCACATGACCATCCAGACCGCGGTGCTCATCGAGACGCTGCAGGCGCTCGGCGCCGAGGTGCGCTGGGCGTCCTGCAACATCTTCTCGACCCAGGACCACGCCGCCGCCGCCATCGCCGCCAACGGCACCGCGGTCTTCGCCAAGAAGGGCGAGTCGCTGGAGGAGTACTGGGACTACACCCACCGCATCTTCGAGTGGCCGGACGGCGGGCACTCGAACATGATCCTGGACGATGGCGGCGATGCCACCCTGCTCCTGCATCTGGGAGCGAAGGCCGAGAAGGACGCCTCCGCGATCGCGAAGGCGACCAACGAGGAGGAAACGGCCCTCTTCGCGTCGATCAAGGCGAAGCTCGCCAAGGACCCCAGCTGGTACTCGACGCGCGCGGCCCGGATCAAGGGCGTGAGCGAGGAGACCACCACCGGGGTCAAGCGCCTCTACCAGATGCACAAGGAGGGGCGGCTCAAGTTCCCCGCCATCAACGTCAACGACTCCGTGACCAAGAGCAAGTTCGACAACCTCTACGGCTGCCGCGAGTCGCTCGTGGACGGGATCAAGCGCGCCACCGACGTGATGGTGGCGGGGAAGGTGGCGGTGGTGTGTGGCTACGGCGATGTGGGCAAGGGCTCGGCCCAGGCCCTGCGCGCGCTGTCCGCCCAGGTGTGGATCACCGAGATCGATCCCATCTGCGCGCTGCAGGCGGCGATGGAAGGCTATCGCGTGGTCACCATGAACGACGCCTGCGACAAGGCCGACATCTTCGTGACCGCCACCGGGAACTTCCACGTGATCACCCACGATCACATGCGGCGGATGAAGGATCAGGCCATCGTCTGCAACATCGGCCACTTCGACTCCGAGATCGACATCGCGTCGCTCCGGCAGTACAAGTGGGAGAACATCAAGCCGCAGGTGGATCACGTGGTATTCCCCGACGGCAAGCGCATCATCCTCCTCGCCGAAGGGCGTCTCGTGAACCTCGGCTGCGCCACCGGTCACCCGAGCTATGTGATGTCCTCGTCCTTCGCCAATCAGGTGATCGCGCAGATCGAGCTCTTCACCAACCCTGGCCGGTATCCGGTCGGCGTGTACGTGCTGCCCAAGCACCTCGACGAGAAGGTGGCGCGGCTTCAGCTCAAGAAGCTCAATGCCACCTTGACCGTGCTCAGCGACGAGCAGGCGACGTACATCGGGGTGGCGAAGACCGGGCCGTTCAAGCCGGATCACTACCGGTACTAGACGCCTGCGGCGCGCACCCGGCGACGGCGTCACCTACCAGGAGGGCATGCTCTTCCTGGTCACGGTGGTGCTCGCCTGGGGCCTCACGTGGCCGATCAACAAGGTCATTCTGAGGTCGCTGCCGCCGCTGTGGGCGGTGGCGCTCCGCACCGCCCTCGCGGCGGTGGCCCTCGTGCTCGTGGCGTCGCTCCGGGGCCGGCTGGTCCGGCCGCCCCGGGGCGACATGCCCGTGCTCCTCTCGATCACGCTCCTGCACATCGTGGGCTTCGCGGTGCTCTCGACCTGGGGGCTCATGCGCGTGCCCGCTGGCCGCTCGGTGGTGCTCGCGTACACCACGCCGCTCTGGGTGATCCCGGGCGCGTGGCTGTTCCTGGGCGAGCGGCTGACCACGCGCCGGGGGCTGGGCGTGGCGATCGGGCTCGCCGGCCTGCTCACGCTCTTCAACCCGCTCGCGCTCGACTGGTCGGATCGCGGCATCGTGCTGGGCCATCTCGCCATCGTGGCTGCCGCGATGCTGTGGGCGCTCAGCATCCTCCACATCCGCGGTCATCGCTGGATCTCCACGCCGTTCGAGCTCCTGCCGTGGGAGACCCTGCTCGCCACGGCGATCCTCGGCGTGATCGCGCTGGCCTTCTCACCCTGGCCCCACGCGGCTTGGACGCCCTCGCTGACGCTGCTGGTTCTCTACGCGGGAATCCCGGGCTCGGCGCTCGCGTACTGGGCGGTCGCGATGGCCAGCCGCCATCTTCCTGCGGTTACCACATCGCTGGGTCTCCTGGCGACCCCGGTCGTGAGCGTGATCGCGGCCACGATCTTTCTCGGCGAGCCACTCACGCCGAGTCTGCTCCTCGCCATCGTGCTGATCCTGGGCGGTGTCGCCCTCGGCGCCACCAAGGCTTGACAGCTTCGCCGCGCGCTTCGTAGACTCGACTCCGTGATCGACAGGCGGCGTGCGCGAACTTCCGGTACCACCGACAAGACCCGGCTGGGGTCCCCGACGGGACGCCCAGCGACCACGGTGGCGCGCGGCCGCGAGGCAACCTAGCCCCGCAGCGAACGACGACACGGACCCCCGAGGCCCGCGACCACCTAGGTCGCGGGCCTCTTTGCTTTGGTTGTTCGAAAATCCATGGAGGCATGATGCGCGTTGCCGTGATCGGCGCCACCCGGGCTGGCGGGCCAGCAATTCCTGGCCGCCCTCGCCGGCCACCCCTACTTCGAGGTCGCCGCGCTCGCGGCGTCCGAGCGCTCGGCCGGCAAGCGATACCGCGAGGCCATCACCGACGCGGCGGGCGCCCTTCGCTGGTACTGTGCGGAGCCGCTGGATCCCGCCTTCGCCGCGCTCATCGTGCAGGACGCTGGACGCCTCGACGCCGAGTCGGTGGATCTCGTCTTCACCGCCGTGGAATCCGACGCCGCGCGCGAGCTCGAGCCGCGCTACGCGAAGACCACCCCGGTGGTCTCCACCGCGTCCGCCTTTCGTGACGAGCCCGACGTGCCGATCTTCATCCCCGGCGTGAACATGGACCACGACGCCCTCATCGCCGCGCAGCGCCGGAACCGCGGATGGAAGGGCTTCGTCACGCCGGTCCCGAACTGCACCACCACCGGGCTGGCCATGACCCTCAAGCCGTTGCACGACGCATTTGAAATAACAGGCGTCGTCATGACCTCGCTGCAGGGTCTGTCGGGCGCCGGCCGCTCGCCGGGCGTGAGGTCGAGAAGGAGACGCAGAAGATCCTGGGCGTGGTGCGCGGCGACACGGTGGAGCCGGCGGCCTTCCCCGTCTCCGCGACCTGCACGCGCGTGGCGGTGCTGGAGGCGCACACCGAGTCCGTGAGCGTGGCGCTGCGGCGCACGGCCACGATGGACGACGTCAAGGCCGCTCTCCGGGAGCATGGGCGTGAGTTCACGCGGCTGGGTCTGCCCTCGTGTCCACCGCGGCTCATCGACGTGAGCGAGGACCCCTTCCGACCGCAGCCGCGGCTCGATCGCGACCGCGAGCAGGGCATGCTCACCAGCGTGGGGCGCGTGCGACCCGACCACGCGCTGCTCAACGGCGTGAAGTACGTCCTGGTCTCCCACAACACCAAGATGGGCGCGGCACGTGGGGCGCTGCTGGTGGCGGAATATCTCGCGGAGCGCGGCCACGTCTGATTCGTGGAGATTTGCGCGGGCGGGCCGGGCCGGGTAGCCTGAGACGTCCATGGCCGCCCCGCGCGTCGCGATCCTCTCCCCCGTTCCCCTCGACACGCCCCGGGGCAACGCCGTCACGGTGGCGCGGATCGCGGACGGGCTCCGCGCGCGCGGCGTCCCGCTCGACGTCTGGGACATGGACACGCCCGGGCTCGGCGAGCGCATGCTCGCGGCGCCGCTCGCGCTGGTCCACGCGTTCCACGCCTACCGCACCGGCCGGCTCGCGCTGGCCCTCGCCCGCGTCTCGGGTGTACCCCTCGTGGTCACGCTGACCGGCACCGACGTGAGCCACGATCTGCACGACCCCTCGCGCAGCGCCAGCGTCCGCGACGTGCTCGAGTCCGCTGCCGCGGTGGTCGCATTCCACGAGAGCATCGCCGCCGAGGTCGAGGCCGGCCTGCCCGCCCTTGCCGGGCGCGTGTGCATCGTCCCCCAGAGCGTGCGGTTCCCCCCGAGCCCGGACGGGCGTGGGGGCGCGCCCGCGATCGATGGCGACCCCTGCATGCTGTTCCCTGCCGGCATTCGCCCGGTGAAGCGGCCTCTGCTGCCCCTCGAGCCCCTGGAGCGGCTGCAGCGTGAGCGCCCGGGCCTCCGGCTCTGGTACGCGGGCCCGCGGCTCGAGTCCGCCGAATTGCGCCGGCTCGAGCAGGGACTGGTCCACCGCCCCTGGGCCCGCTACCTCGGTCCGGTCCCGCACGCGGCAATGCCCGCGCTGCTCGACGCCGCCGACATCGTGCTGAACTGCTCGGAGTCGGAGGGCGGGATGGCCAACTCGGTGATCGAGGCCTTGGCCCGCGGCCGCGCCGTGCTCGCGTCGGACATTCCGGGCAACCGGTCGCTCATCGAGGACGGTGTGACCGGCCTTCTCTTCGATTCCGACGCGGCGCTCACCGCGCAGGCCGCCCGCCTCGCCGGAGATCCCGCCTTGCGCCGGCGCCTCGGCGAGACAGGACAACACCTTGTGGCCGCGCGGCTCGCCCCGGCCCGGGAGACCGACGGCTATCTCGAGGTCTATCTGCGAGCGGCGGGCCGGAGCCTCGTGTGAGCGACGACGAGGGGCTGCTCCTCTTCCACTATCGCGGCTGCGTGTTCCGCATCGGCGACGGCGCCCAGCCGCCCAAGGCCGGCTCGCTGCTCTTCTGCCGGCATCTCGGCGTGCGGGCGGGCGAGCGCATGCTCGAGATCGGCTCGGGCGCGGGCCTGGCCGCGGTACTCGCGGCGCGGGCGGGGGCGCGCGTGATCGCCACCGACGTTCGGCCCGAGTCGGTCGCCTGCACGCGGGACAACGCCGCGCGGAACGGCGTGGCCGACGTGGTGGACGTGCGGCTCGGCGACGGCTACGCGCCCGTGGCGGGGCTCCGCTTCGATCTGGTCTGCGCGAGCCCGCCCCAGATGCCGACACCGCCCGGCCGCGACCGCGACGACGCGGAGGCCGCCGCCGACAACGGCGGCCCCGACGGCTGGGCGCTGCTGGATCGACTGATCCGTGAGGCGCCCGCGCATCTGGCGCCCGGCGGACGCTTCCTCTTCACGCTGTTCGGCTTTCTCGGCATCGAGGGCGCGAAGGCGCGGCTGCGTGCCGCCGGCCTCGATCCCGTGGTGGTCGCGCGCGAGCGTCACGGCTTCCCGCGCATCGGGTTCGAGCGCCTCGACTATCTTCGCAC
>DATJFY010000004.1:0-161549 GCA_035495415.1 Verrucomicrobiia bacterium | reverse complement strand
GCTCTGCTACGTGACGCCGAAGGAGCACCTCGGCCTGCCCAACCGCGACGACGTGAAAGCCGGCGTCATCGCGTACAAGATCGCCGCGCACGCCGCCGATCTCGCGAAGGGTCACCCTGGCGCGCAACGCCGAGACGACGCGCTCAGCAAAGCGCGCTTCGAGTTCCGTTGGCGCGGTCAATTCAATCTGTCGCTCGATCCGGTGACGGCGCTCGCGTATCACGACGAAACGCTTCCGGCGGAAGGCGCGAAGGTCGCGCACTTCTGCTCCATGTGCGGCCCGAAGTTCTGCTCGATGAAGATCACCCAGGAGGTCCGCGACTTCGCCGCCAAGCAGGGCGCGGAGGGGGCGGCCGCCGATCCTGTCCCCGCGGATCCCCAGGTGATCGCCCAGGGCCTGCGTGAGAAGGCGGAGGAGTTCAAGCGCGCCGGCGGAGAGCTCTACGTGCGGCCGTCGCCCTAGGGCGGCCGCGCTGCGATGGACTTCGCCGACTCTCCCGCGGAGGCTGGGTTTCGGGCCGAGCTCCGCGCCTGGCTCGCCACGCATCTGCCGGCGCACCGCGCGACGTATCCGCCGTCGGACGACGAGCTCACGCTGCACCCCGACAAGTCGTTCGACGCCTGCCGCGCCTGGCACCGGCGGATGCACGAGGGCGGGTGGGTGGGCCTTCGGTGGCCGCGCGAGTACGGCGGGCGCGGGGCGTCCCTCACCGAGCAGCTCATCTTCGCCGAGGAGCTGATCGCGGCGGGCGCGCCGCCGGGCGTCAATACCATCGGGCTCGGCATGGTCGCCCCCGCGATCATGGTGCATGGCACGTCCGAGCAGAAGGCCCGCTGGCTGCGGCCGATCCTCGCCGCCGACGAGATCTGGTGCCAGGGCTTTTCCGAGCCCAACGCGGGGAGCGACCTCGCCAACGTCTCGACGCGCGCGGCGCTCGATGGGGACCACTTCGTCATCACCGGCCAGAAGGTGTGGACCTCCAACGCCCACCGGTCGGACTACTGCATCCTCCTCGCGCGGAGCGACCCAGGCTCGACGCGCCACAAGGGGCTCACCTGCCTCCTGGTCGACATGCGCGCGCCCGGCATCACGATCCGGCCCCTGCGCCAGCTCACCGGCGATTCCGAATTCAACGAGGTGTTCTTCGACGGCGCGCGCGTGCCCGCCTCGGACCTGGTCGGCACGCTCCACCGCGGCTGGGACGTCGCCGTGACCATCCTGATGTACGAGCGGCAGTCGATCGGCGGGATGGTGAACCTTCACCTCTTCATCGAGCGCGTGCTCGACCTCGCGCGGCGGCAGCGCGCCGACGATCCCGTGCTGCGCCAGCGCCTCGCCGATCTGGTCATCGCCGGGCGCGCGCTGCGGCTGACCAATCTCCGCTACGTGACGCGCGAGCTGGCGGGGATGCCCGTGGGCGCGGAGGGCTCGGTCCTCAAGCTGACCTTCACCGACGCCTACAAGCAGATGGCCGAGATCGCCGCGTCCATCCTGGGACCGTACTCTCAACTCTGGGCCGGCGACAGCCGCGCCCCCGAAGATGGCCGCTGGGCCTTCCAGAGCCTGTTTGCCCACCGCTTCGGCATCGCCGGCGGCACCGACCAGATCCAACGGAACATCATCGGCGACCGGCTGCTCGGGTTGCCGCGGTAACGCGGCGCGACGCGGGATGCTCAGTCAACTACGGTAGGGCGCACGAGGCGGCGGGGGCGCAACCACGAATGCTGTACTGAGCAAGCGGGCGGGCCCCCGCCGCCCCGGTGCCCGGGCGAGGCCGCTAGGCGGCATCCGGGTCGATGCCGTGTTCCTTGAGCTTCTTGCGGAGGGTGTTGCGGTTGATGCCGAGGAGCTGCGCCGCCCTTACCTGATTGCCCTTGGCCTCGCGCATGACGGCGCGGAGCAGGGGCTTCTCCATCAACCCCACCATGAGCGCGTGCAGGTTCGCGGAGGCATGGCCGCGCATGCCGCGTACGCACTCGTGCATCTTCCGCTCGATGATCTCCTCGATCGTCGCGTCGGGGGCGACGCCGGCGGCGGCCGACACAGGCCCGATGGGAAGGTGGTCGGGAAGCACCACCCCCGAGCCCGCCATCACCATCGCGCGCTGGATGACGTTCTCCAGCTCGCGCACGTTGCCCGGCCAGTCATAGCCGACCAGCCGGTCCATGGCCTCGGGCGCGATGATGCGCTCGCCGAGGGACTCCGCGTACTTGGCGAGGAAATGGTCGGCGAGGAGCGGGATGTCCTGCCGGCGCTCGCGAAGGGCGGGGAGCGACAGCGTCACGACGTTGAGGCGGTAGAAGAGGTCCTCGCGGAAGCGGCCCTCCTTCATCATGCCCTCGAGGTCGCGATGGGTGGCCGCCAGCACGCGGACGTCCATGCGGATCAGCTCGTGGCCGCCCACGCGCTCGAAGGCCCGCTCCTGCAGCGCGCGCAGCAGCTTCACCTGAAGCTCGGGCGGCATGTCGCCGATCTCGTCGAAGAAGACGCTGCCCCCGTGGGCCAGCTCGAGCTTGCCGAGCCGCCGCTCCTTGGCGTCGGTGAACGCCCCCTTCTCGTGGCCGAACAGCTCGGACTCCAGCAGGGTGGCGGGAATGGCCGCGGCCGAGATGCCCACGAAGGCACGGCCTGCGCGCCGGCTGTAGTGGTGGAGGGCCCGCGCCACCACTTCCTTGCCGGTGCCCGACTCCCCGCGGAGGAGCACGCTCACGTCGCTGGCGGCCACGCGTCCGATCGTCTTGTAGACCTCCTGCATGGTGGGGTGTCGGCCCACGAGGGCGCCGAACTCCCACACCTCACGGAGCCCGCTCTTGAGCGAGGCGACCTCCTGGGTGAGCCGACGCGCGGACAGCGCCCGCTCGGTGAGGAGCAGGGCTTCGTCCAGGTCGAAGGGCTTGGCGAGGTAGTCGTACGCGCCCTGCTGCATCGCGGCCACCGCCGTCTCCATCGTGCCGTGCGCGGTCATGATGACGATCGCGGCGTCGGGCCGGCGCGCGCGCAGCTGGCCGAGCAGCGTCAAGCCGTCGATGCCGGGCATGCGCACATCGAGGAGCACGAGGTCGAAGACCTGGCTCTCCGCCTCGCGGAGCGCGGCAGTGCCGTCCTTCACCGCGGTGACGGTGTAGCCCGCCCCGCGGAAGCCCTTTTCGAGCACCCAGCGGAGCCCGTCCTCGTCGTCGGCGATCAGGATGTGCCCGTGGGTCACGCGCTCGCTCATCGTGCGATGGGAACGAAGCAGGTCACGGTGGTGCCGCGACCCGGCTCGCTCGAGACCTGGATGGCGCCCCGGTGTTCCTCGAGGATCCGGTGGCAGAGGGCGAGCCCCAGCCCCAAGCCGCGCTCCTTGGTGGTGAAAAACGGCGTGAAGAGCTTGGCGCGCGCCGCCTCGGGAATCCCCTCGCCCTCGTCCACCACCTGCACCTCGGCCATGCTGCGCTGGCCCGCGCCGAGGTCGACCTTGGCGAAGAGCGGATTCAGGCTCAGCCGGGTGATGAGGGTGAGCTTGCCGCCCCGGGGCATCGCCTCGATGGCGTTGCGCACGAGGTTGTGGATGACCTGCAGCATCCGGTCCTCGTCGGCGAGGATGGGCGGCAGGCTGGGGTCGTAGCGGCGATGGATCTGCACACCCCGCTCGCTCGCCATCTCCTCCGCGAGCAAGGCGACGCGCTCGAGGAGCTGATGGACGTTGAGCGGCACCGGGCGCAGCGACACGGGGCGCCCGAGGTCGAGCAGCATCTCGAGGATGCGATTCACGCGCGCGACCTCGTTGAGCAACACCGCGGTGTACTCGCCCCAGCGCGCCTCGTCGCCCAGCTCGCGCTTGAGGAGCTGCACCGCGCCGCGGATGGCGCCGAGCGGGTTCCGGATCTCGTGGGCCAGCCCCACCGCCACGCGCCCCACCGCGGCCAGCGTCTCGCCGCGGCGGACCTCGGCTTCGAGCTGATGGAGCCGCGAGATGTCGCGCACCACCGCCACCGCCGCGGTAACCGCCCCGCCGCGCCCCGCCAGGGGCGCCGTCATCACGCTCACGTGCACCGGCCGGCCGTCGCCGCTCTCGACGACGGCCTCCGACTCCGACCGACTTTCGCCGGTGGCGAGCGTGTCCGCGAGGTGCCGCGCCAGCGAGGTCTCCGGGGGAAAGACCTCCTTGAGGGTCTTGCCGGTGACGCGGCGCGCCGAGCGCCCGAGCAGGGCCTCCGCGGCGGGATTCCACAGCACGATGCGAAGCTCGGCGTCCACGCCGACCACCGCGTCGGGCAGTCCCGCCACCAGCGCCTCGTAGTCCAGCCGGACCGTCATGGGGCTCAGGCGAGCAGCAAGTCCGGGATCGCGTTCATGGTGAGGGGCGCGCGCTCGCCCGCGACCAGGCGATCGTGCCCGGCCGCCGCGATCATGGCGGCGTTGTCGGTGCAGAGCTGCCGCGAGGGCACGTAGAGCTCCCAGCCGCGCTCGCGACATTCAGCCTGGAACGCATCCCGCAAGGCGCCGTTGGCGGCGACCCCGCCGGTGAGGAGGATGCGACGCGTGCCGGTTCGGAGCGCCGCGGCCGCCGTCTTGCGCACGAGCATCTTCACCACCGTGGCCTGGAAGGACGCGGCCACGTCGGCCACCTGCGGCTCGGGGAGCGGACCCTGTCGCTTCACGTGGAGCGACACCTGGGTCTTGATCCCGCTGAACGAGAAGTCGGGCGCGCCGTCGCTCATCCGCGCATGCGAGAACGAGATGGCCCGGGGATCCCCGCTTCGCGCGACGCGCTCGACGATGGGTCCGCCGGGATAGCCGAGCCCGAGGAGCTTCGCCACCTTGTCGAAGGCCTCGCCGGCTGCATCGTCACGCGTCTGGCCGACGCGCTCGTACTGCCGCGGCGCGCGCGCGAGGTAGAGCGCGGTGTGCCCGCCCGAGACGACCAGGGCGAGGAATGGATATGCGGGCGCCGGATCCTGGAGGAACGCGGCGTAGATGTGCCCCTCGAGGTGATTCACGCCGACCAGGGGCACGCCGTGGACATAGGCGAGCGACTTGGCCACCGAGCAGCCGATGAGGAGCGAGCCCACCAGCCCCGGCCCCTGGGTCACCGCGATGCCCTCGATGTCCACGAGCCGCACGCTGGCCTGCGACAGCGCCCCGCGCACCACCGGCAGGATGTCCTCGAGGTGGCGACGCGAGGCCAGCTCGGGCACGACCCCGCCGTAGGGCCCGTGGACCTTGTCCTGCGAGGCCACCACCTGCCCCAGCACCGTGCGGCCTCGGTCCAGCACCGCGGCGGCCGTCTCGTCGCAGGAAGTCTCGATCCCCAGCACCAGCATCGGTCTCGTCCGCCCTCTCGTCGCTATCGGGTCAGCTGCGAGACGGGCACCACGCGGATGCCCGCCGTCTCCCACTTCGGCACGTACTCCTTGAGGAGCCGCAGCGTCAGCGGATGGCCGTGCGCAAGCACGACCGCCTGGCCGCGCTCCGCGGCCAGGCGCCCCGCCTCCTCCAGGCCCTCGCGCTCCCCCGCTTCACCGCCGGCCGCGTCCACCACGATCTGCCGGCGCCCCACGCGCAGGCCCAGCGCCCGGGCCTCGTCGAAGGCCACCGAGTGATTGCTCGTGAGCGCGTCCACGAACAGGAGCCGCCGGTCGGCCAGGGGCTCGAGCGCCGCACGCATCCGCACGCGATCCTCGGTCATGCGCGAGCCCATGTGATTGGTGGCGCCGATCGCGGAAGGCAGCGCGGCGAGATGCGCGGTCACGCGCCGGGACAGCTCCGCGGAGGACATGGCCATCATGAGCGCGCCCGGCCCCGGATCCAGCTCGGGGTAGCGGTACGGCTCCATGGGCAGGGCCACCAGCACCTCCAGGCCGACCCGCGCGGCCTCCCCCGCGATCCACGCCGATAGTGGCAGATCCGGAAGCACGCCGACCGCCACCGGCCGGCCCAGCTCGCGGACGAGATCGAACACGTCGCGCCGGCTCCCCAGGTCATCGACGATGATGGCCAGGCGGGGGGCGCCCTCGGTCACCCGCGGCGCCGGCGGCAATGTCGGCGCGGTCCGGACCGGCCGCGCCTCCGCGGCGGGTCGCCCGGGGTTCCAGAAGACGCTGGCGAGTCCGTGCCGCGCCTGCCACTGATCCAGCGCGACGACGGCGAGCAAGAGCGCTGCGATGATGCCGGCCAGAGCCTTCCACACTCCGGCCGGCATCCCGCCGCGTCCTATCGAGCTTGGGCCTGCGACCCCGCCGGCGGACGCGACCGGTCCAGGATGCGCATCGCCTTGAGCAGGTCGAGCGCGCGCTGCAGCTGCGGATCGCGCTTCAGCTCATCGGCCGGCTTGGTCTCCACCGAGGGCTGCCCCGGCTTGTGCTGCGGTGCAGGCGTCGGAGTGGGCGTCGCCGGCGCGGGCGTCCCGCCTTCGGGGGCGGCGGCCGCCGCGGTGGTCTTCGGACCCTCGACGATGATGTCGGGGGTGATGCCCTTGCCGTGAATCGACCGGCCCTTCGGCGTGTAGTACTTGGCGGTGGTGAGCCGAAGGCCGGAGCCGTCGGACAACGGAATGATGGTCTGCACCGAGCCCTTGCCGAAGCTCTGGGTGCCGAGCACGATCGCGCGCCCCCAGTCCTGCAGCGCCCCTGCCACGATCTCGGAGGCCGAGGCGCTACCCTGGTTGACGAGGATCACCACCGGGAAGTCGGTGTAGACGCGCCGCGCATTGGCCTGGAAGCGCATGTTCTGCGCGCGCACGCGGCCCTCGGTGTAGACAACCAGCTTGCCGGCGTCGAGAAACTTTTCCGACACCTCGACCGCGGAGGTGAGGAGACCGCCGGGATTGTTACGAAGGTCGAGGACCAGACCCTGGACCTTGCCGCCCTTGGAGAACTTCTCGAGCGCGGACTCCATGTCCTGGGCGGTCTGCTCCTGGAACTGACGCAGGCGGATGTACTCGATGCCGGACTCGAGCTCCTGCGACTTCACCGACTGCACGCGGATCTGCTCGCGGGTGATGTCGTAGTCCTTGGGCTCGGTCCAGCCTTCCCGCACGACGCTGATGGTGATCCGGGAGCCCGGCTTGCCGCGCATGCGCTTCACCGCATCGGTGAGCTGCATGTCCTTGGTGGAAATGCCCTCGATCTTCACGATGCGGTCGCCGGGCTGGATACCCGCGCGATAGGCGGGCGTGCCCTCGATGGGGGCCACCACGGTGAGGATGTCGTCCCGGAGCGTGATCTCGATGCCGAGGCCGCCGAAGCTCCCCGAGGTCTCCACCTGCATCTCGCGGTACATCTCGGGATCGAGGAAGGAAGAGTGGGGATCGAGGCCGCGGAGCGTGCCCTTGATCGCGTTGTAGATGATGTCTTTCGGCGGGACCTCGTCCACGTACTGGCTCTGGACGATCGAGAGCACCTCGGTGAAGAGCCGCAGGTTCTCGTACGTCGCCGAAGTGTCCTGGCTCTTGCTGGCGACCCCCCCGCCGAGGGAGAGGGTCAGTACCAAGAGCAGGCCCGACACGACCGCCACCTTCTTCACGCTTTTCATTCGGACTATCCTTTCGGTCTCAGCCACTGAGCGGGATCCTGCGGCTTACCCTGGTACCGAACCTCGAAGTAGAGGCGCGGTCCCTGCAGCGAGCCGGTGTCGCCCACCGTGCCGATGCTCTGCCCTTGCTTGACGTCGTCGCCCTCGTTGACCTTGATGTCGGCGGCGTGCGCATAGAGCGTGTAGTACTCGCCGCCGTGATCCACGATGATCAGGTTGCCGTATCCCCGGAACCAGCCCGTGTACACCACATGACCGGGGTACACGGCCTTGATATCCGTTCCCTCGGCCACCTCGATGTCGATCCCGTTCCGGAACGTCTTCGTTCCGAACCGGGGATGCACCTGCGCCCCATACTCGGCGACCACCTTACCATCGGCGGGCCACGCCAGCCGGCCCCGCACACTCGCCAGCCCGGGGCCGCTCGACTCGCGCGGCGTCGGACCCGGCCGTGACGGGGACGGCGAGGGCCGCGCCACCGCCGCCCGCTGCTTCATCTGAAGGTCGCGGATGAACGCTTCGAGCCGCCGTGTGGCGTCCGAGAGCTCACCGACGAGGCGCTCGTGGGATGCGCGCTCGTCTCGCACCTTGGCCAGGAGGGCCCGCCGCTTCGCGGCCTCCTGATCGGCGTCTGCCCGCTCCTCCTCGGCTTGGCGCCGGAGCGAGGCCAGCTCGACGCGGCGGGCCTCGACACGCACTTTTCGGTCGGCCAAACCCTCTGAAGTACTACGATACTCTCGAATCGATCGGGCGTCCACCGTGGCCAGCGTCGTGAGGTGCCGGAGGCGAATGGCCTGGGCCACCGGGTCATCCCCGGACAGAACCAGGGGCAGCACGCCCCCCTGCGATTGGAGCTTGTAGAGGAGGCGGAGTCGCCGCCCCAAGGCTTCTTCCTGCCCGGCGCGCTGCACCTCGAGGCGGCCAATCTCCCCCTGGAGCCCGGAGACGTCGGCCTGGGCCTTCTTCACGCGGGCATCGAGCACGGCCACCTGGCGGCGCTTCACCGTGATCTGCCTCTCGGTTTCGTCGAGCTCGGCCAGGATCGACGCCTCCCGCTTCTTGGCCTGGGCGACCTTGGCCCGCTCCTCCTTGAGCTGTCGCTGCTTTTGCTGGAGCGTGCGCTCGCTGTCCCCGAGGTCCGGGCCCTCGCGCTTGGCGTGGCCCTGCGCGCCGGCGAGCCCCGCCGCGAAGACAACGGCCAGCAGGCCCGGGAGGATCCGAGCGATCACGAGTAGGCCCGGCCCTTGGCGAGAAGGCCGCCGAAGGCGCCGAGCATCGCCCCGCCCGCCAGAAGGAGCGCCATCTGGGCGGGGGAGAGGAACACGGCGCGGGCGAGACCGAGCGTCAGCGTGAGCAGCGGCTCGAGCCGGGGCGCGAACACCGCGTGCGCGGTCACGAGCGCGGCAAGGGCGAGCGCGGCGCCGAGCAGCCCCTGGGTCATCCCCTGCAACAGGAGCGGCAGGCGGATCACCGCCTCGGTGGCGCCGACGAGCCGCATGATCTCCATCTCGTCACGCCGCGCATGGAGCACGAGCGTGGTGGCGGTGGTGACGGTGAGGATGGCGGCGAGGGCGAGCACTGCGCCCACGCCGAGGCCGGTCAGCTCGAACAGCCGCTGCCACTGGGCAAGGCTCTCCACCCATTCCGCGCCGCCCTGCACCTCGTCCACCTCGCTCATCGCGGACAGGCGCTGGACGAGGCCGCGCGTGCCGTCCGGCGTGGCCGCCTCGGGGGTCGGCGTCACCTCGAGGGAGGCGGGCAACGGATTGCGGGGGAGCTGATCGACCACGCTGGCCTGGGCGCCCAGGGAGCGCTTGAGGGAGGACAGCGCCTCCGCCCGCGAGACGAAACGCACGCGCTGCACGCCGTCGAGGGCCTGGACGCGCGCGAGCAGATCGTCGACCCCGGCGGCGCGGGGCTCCTCGCGAAGATAGGCGACCACGCGCACCCGCTCCCGCCACTGCTCCACCGCGCGGCCGAGGTTGAGCGAGAGGAGCCAGAAGCAGCCGAGCGCGGCCAGCGAGAGCGTGATCAGCAGGATGGCGGAGAGGCCGACCCGCCCGGCGCGGCGGAGATCGCGCGCCGCCTCACCCGCCAGAAACCCCAGCATCTACGGGGCACCATGATCAACATGCCGCTCGGCATGTAGACCGTGGGCCCAGGCGGCCGCAGTGATTCGCCGCGTCAGCCTCATCCCTCATCCTTGACGAGGCGGCCCTGCCGCATCGTGAGCGTGCGGCGCTTGAGCTGGTCGGCCAGGGCGGCTTGATGCGTGGCCAGGAGCACGGTGGTGCCGCGCTGCCAGATGTCGTCGATCACGTCGAGGATCTCGTCCGCCATCTCCTCGTCCAGGTTGCCGGTGGGCTCATCGGCGAGAAGGAGCTGCGGCGACTTCGCGATGGCGCGGGCGAGAGACGCGCGCTGCGCCTCGCCCTGGGAGAGCTGGTTCGGATAGGCCTGCGCACGGGCGGATAGCCCCACCGCCTTGAGCGCGGCGAACGCGCGCGGCGTGACGTCCTTGCGCGGCGTCCCGATCACTCGCAGCACGAACGAGATGTTCTCGAACACGGTGCGGCCGGCCAGGAGCTTCGCGTCCTGGAAGACGATGCCGATCGAGCGGCGGAGGCGCGGGATGCGCCGGCGGCTCAGCGCGGGCACGTCGAAGCCCGCCACCTCGACGTCGCCCTCGGTCGGGACCTCGTCCCGATAGAGGAGCCGAAGCAGCGTGGTCTTGCCGGCGCCGCTCGGCCCGTTGAGGACGACGAACTCGTTCTTGTCGATGCCGAACGTGATGTCGGCGAGGGCCGTGTGCTTGGCGGGGCCGGCGCCAAAGGTCTTCCCAACGTGGTGGAGCCTGATCATGGCCTGCGGAACATTCTACGTAACCTTTTATGTTTTCGGAAGTTTCTCCCCCAACAACTGATTCACCAGCGCCGGATTCGCCTTGCCCTGCGTGGCTTTCATCACCTGGCCCACCAGGAAGCCCAGGGCGGCCTTCTTCCCGCTCTTCCAGTCCTCCACGACCTTGGCATGCTGCGCCAGCACCTGGTCGACCACCTCGGCCAGAGCGCCGGCGTCGGCCACCTGGGTGAGCCCCTCCCGGCCGACGATGGCCCGGGCCTCCTCGCCCGACCGCAACATCTTGTCGAACACGTCCTTGGCAATCTTCCCGCTGATGGTCCCGTCGTCGATGAGCGCCAGCAGTCCGGCCAGGCGGGACGGCGTGATGGGGCACGCGGCCACCGCGACGTCATCGGCGCCGGGCAGCTCCCGGAGCAGCTCGTTCAGCACCCAGTTGGCGACCGCCTTGGGCTTGCCCGACTCGCGCGCCGCGGCCTCGAAATAGTCGGCGAGGCCCCTCCCTTGCCCGAGCAGCTCGGCCTCGTGGGGAGAGAGCCCGTAGGCCTGGACGAAGCGTTGACGCTTGGCCGCGGGCAGCTCGGGCAGGTCGCCCCGCACGCGCTCGATCTCGGCCGGGGCCAGGTCCAGCGGCGGCAGGTCGGGCTCGGGGAAGTAGCGATAGTCGTGCGCGAACTCCTTCGAGCGCATGGACACCGTGCGCGCGCGCTCGGGATCCCAGAGCCGCGTCTCCTGGATCAGCCGCTCCCCGGCGTCCAGCGCCTGCGCCTGGCGCTTCACCTCGTACGCGAGGGCATGCTGGACGTGGCGGAAGGAGTTGAGGTTCTTGATCTCGACCTTGGTGCCGAGCTGCTCGCTCCCGCGCGGTCGTATGGAGACGTTGGCGTCGCAGCGGAGCGAGCCTTCCTCCATGTTGCCGTCGCAGACCCCGAGGTACACCACGATGGCCCGGAGGGCGCGGAGGTAGGCGCCGGCCTCCTCGGGGGATCGGAGGTCCGGCTTCGACACGATCTCCATCAGCGGCACGCCGGCGCGGTTGAAGTCCACGTGGCTGGCGCGCGCGGTGGCGAGCTCGCCCTCGTGCACGAGCTTGCCCACGTCCTCCTCGAGGTGCAGACGCTGGATGCCGATCACGCGCGGGGCGCCGCCCGCCGTCACCTCGAGCGTCCCGTGCTCGGCCAGCGGCTCCTCGTACTGGCTGATCTGGTAGTTCTTCGGCATGTCCGGGTAGAAGTAATGCTTGCGCGCGAACCGGTTCTGCACGTTCACGGTGCAGCCGAGCGCGAGCGCGGTGCGGATGCCGAACTCGATCGCCCGCTGGTTGATGACGGGCAGGCTGCCGGGATTGCCCTGGCATACCGGGCAGGTCTGCGTGTTGGGGGCGGCGCCGAACGCCGTCGAGCAGCCGCAGAACATCTTGGTGCGCGTGCGGAGCTGCGCGTGCACCTCGAGGCCGATGACCGTCTCGTAGGAGCCGCTCACGACAGCGTCGGCTTCCGGGCGTGCCAGTCCGTCGCCCGCTCGTAGGCGTGGGCCACGCGGAGCACGGTGGCCTCGTCGTACGCCTTGCCGATGACCTGGAGCCCGATGGGGAGCCCCGCCAGCGTGAACCCGGCGGGCAGGGACACCCCGGGCAGGCCGGCCAGGCTCGTGGGGATCGTGAAAACGTCGTTGAGGTACATCTGCAGCGGATCTTCCTTCTCGCCGATCTTGAACGCCACCCCGGGAGTGGTCGGCGCCACGATCGCGTCCACCGTCTGGAACGCCTGCTGGAAATCCCGCGCGACCAGGGTGCGCACGCGCAGCGCCTGGCCGTAGTACGCGTCGTAGTAGCCGGCGGACAGCGCGTAGGTGCCGAGCATGATCCGGCGCTTGACCTCTTTACCGAAGCCGGCGGCGCGGGTGCGGCTCTCCATCTCGACGATATCCCGAGCGCCGGGCAGCCGCAGCCCGTACTTCACGCCGTCGTAGCGGGCCAAGTTCGACGAGGCCTCCGCGGGTCCGATGAGGTAGTACGCGGCGAGCCCGTACTCCGTATGAGGCAGCGAGACCTCTTCGGTCTTGGCCCCCAGCCCGCGCAGCACATCCACCGCAGCCCGCACCGCGCGCTCCACCTCGGGGTCCATGCCGTCGATGAAGTACTCGCGCGGGATGCCGATGCGTAGGCCCGCGACCCCACCCGCGAGCGCGGCACGGTAGTCGGGCACCGGCACCGCCGCTGCCGTCGAATCCATGGGATCCGCGCCGGCGATGACCCGCAGCACCAGTGCGGCGTCGGCCACCGTCTTCGTGAAGGGACCGACCTGGTCCAGCGACGAGGCGAACGCGATCAGCCCGTAGCGCGAGACGCGCCCGTAGGTCGGCTTGAGCCCCACATTGCCACAGAACGCCGCGGGCTGTCGGATGGACCCGCCGGTATCGGTGCCGAAGGTGGCGGCAGCGAGGTCCGCGGCGACCGCGGCCGCCGAGCCGCCCGACGAGCCGCCCGGCACGCGGCCGAGATCCCAGGGATTGCGCGTGGTGAAGAACGCAGAGTTCTCGGTGGACGAGCCCATGGCGAACTCATCCATGTTGAGCTTGCCGAGGAGCACCGTGCCGGCCTCTCGCAGCCGCCGCACCACGGTGGCGTCGTAAGGGGGCACGAATTGCTCGAGGATGCGCGAGCCGCAGGTTGTGCGGATGCCCCGCGTGCAGAGGACGTCCTTGAGCGCGATGGGCACGCCGTCGAGCGGGCCGCGGGGCGCGCCTGCCTTGAAGCGCGCGTCGGCCTCGGCGGCCTGGGCGAGCGCGACGTCCGGCGTCACCGTCATGAAGGCGCGCACCTTCGGGTCGAGCGCTTCGATGCGCGCCAGGTAGTCGCGCGCGGCCTCGCTGGGCGCGGCGCTGCCGTCCCGGAAGCGGGCGCCGAGGGCCTCGAGACCGAGGGCGGCGAGCATCTACTCCTCGATGATGCGCGGCACGCGGAAGGTGTCGCCGTCGCGGTCGGGCGCGTTGGCCAGCATGTCGTCGAGCGCCGAGGACGGCGCGGGCTCGTCCTCGCGCATCACGTTGCGGAGCGGGATCGAGTGCGAGGTGGGCTCGACGCCCTTGGTGTCGAGGGAGCGCAGCTTGTCCATGTAGTCGAGGATCGCGCTCATCTCGGCGCGCATGCGCTCGAGCTCGTCGTCGGACAGGGCGAGCCGGGCCAGCCGCGCCACGTGGCGCACGTCCTCGGGCGAGATCCGCGGCGCCGCCACCTCAGATCTCCTCGAGCTGGGCGTACTGGAGGGACAGGCGCTTGCGGCCCACGCTCGCGAAATGCACGGTGGCGATGATGTCCTCGCCCTCCCGCTGTATGCCCACCAGCAGGCCCTCGCCCCACCGGGCGTGGCGCAGGCGCGCGCCCACCTGGAAGGGCAGGCTCTCGTCGACCTCGGCGGGCGCGGGCGCGGCGGGCCGCGCGGGCATGCGCGGCGTGTTCGTCCGGCCGTTCAGGAGCGCGATCTCCTCTTCGGGGATCTCCAGGAGGAAGCGCGAGGGCTCCCCCACCCCGTAGCCTTGGATGCGCCGGTGCATCGCGTACGAGAGGAACAGGCGGGTGCGCGCCCGCGTGAGCCCCACGTAGCAGAGGCGGCGCTCTTCCTCCACCTCCTCGGTGTCGTTCATCGAGCGCGAGTGCGGGAACACGCCCTCCTCGAGCCCGGTGAGGAACACCATGGGGAACTCGAGACCCTTGGCGGAGTGCAGCGTCATCATGGTCACGCCGGTGGTCGTCGGATCGAGCTCGTCGGTGTCGGCGATCAGCGAGATCGAGTCGAGGAAGGCGGGCAGGTCGGCGGGCGAGCCCTCCCCCTCACGCGCGGCCACGAACTCCTCCGAGGCCGCCACCAGCTCCTCCAGGTTCTCGAGCCGCGCGTCGGCCTCGGCGGTGCGCTCCGCCTTGAGCGCCTCGCGGTAGCCGGACTCCGCCAGCACCTCGTCGATCAGCGCGGGCAGGGTCATCGCGGCGCACCGCTCGGTGAGGCGGGCGATGAGCCGGGCCATCTCTTCGAGGGCACGGCGGGGCTTGGCCCCGATTGCCGGCGGGATCTCGGCGCACGCCTCGAGGAGCCCCGTCCCGCGCCGGCGGGCCTCGGCGTCCAGGTGGTCGAGGCTGGTCTTGCCGATGCCGCGCGCCGGGGCGGCGACGGCACGCCGGAACGCCACGTCGTCGCGCGGGTTCACGAGCAGCCGCAGGTAGGCCACCGCGTCCTTGACCTCGCGCCGCTCGTAGAAGCGCACGCCGCCCACGATCAGGTACGGAATGCTCGCGCGGCGTAGCGCGTCCTCGAGCACGCGCGACTGCGCGTTGGTCCGGTAGAAGATGGCGGTGTCGCGGTAGTCGACGCCCTGGTCGCGCAGGGTGCGAATGGCGCGGGCGACGAAGGCGGCCTCCTCGTTCTCGTCCCACGCCCGGTACACCTGGGCGCGCTCGCCCTCCGCGTTCTCCGTCCAGAGGCGCTTGTCCTTCCGGGCGGTGTTGTTGCGGATCACCGCGGAGGCCATGCGGAGGATCTGCTTGGTCGAGCGGTAGTTCTGCTCGAGCGGCACCACCCGGCAGTCGGGGAAGTCCTTCTCGAAGTCGAGGATGTTCCGGAGGTCGGCGCCCCGCCAGCGGTACACAGACTGGTCGGGATCGCCCACCACGCAGAGGTTCCGGTGCACTTCGGTGAGGAGCGACACCAGGCGGTACTGGGCGCGGTTGGTGTCCTGATACTCGTCCACCAGCACGTATTTCCACAGCCCGCGGTACCACTCGAGCGTGGCCGGCGAGGTCTCGAACAGGCGCACCGCCAGCAGCAGGAGGTCGTCGAAGTCCACCGCCTGCGCGGCGCGGAGCCGCGTCTCGTACATGCGGTAGAGGGACGCGACCCGCTCCTCCCGAGGAGTCCGGGCCAGCCGCTCCGCCTCTTCCACCGAGAGCATCTGATTCTTGGCGTGGCTGATCCGGTGCACCGCGGAGGCGGGCGTCAGCTCGCGCTCGTCCATGTCGAGCTCGCGCATGGCCTCGCGCACGAGGGTGAGCCGGTCGTCCTCGTCGTAGATCACGAAGGCGTGGGGCAGGCCGATGCGCGGGGCGTGCTCGCGCAGGATGCGCACGCACACCGAGTGGAAGGTGGCGATGAGGGGCGGCCGGATGCCCAGGGGGAGGACGAGGTCCTCCACGCGATGCCGCATCTCCTCCGCCGCCTTGTTGGTGAAGGTCACCGCGAGCACGTTGCGCGAGTGCATGCCCTCGACGGCGAGGAGGTACGCCACTCGGTGGGCGATGACCCGCGTCTTCCCGCTCCCCGCCCCTGCGAGAACGAGCACGGGTCCCTGGGTGGACGTCACCGCATCCCGCTGCGCGTCATTGAGGGGGGCGAGGATGGCGTCGCGTACTGCGGCGGGCACCGGCATGGGAGCTAACGATAACACAGCGGCGGCGGGCCGGCGTTCACCGCGCCCGCGGAGGCGCGCTCAGTGCGAATGTCCCCGATGCGCCGGCGCCGACGTCCCATCGTAGCCCCGCAGCACCTCGTACTGCTGGCGCTGGGCGGGGGTCAGCACGTCACGTTGTGCCAGGTGGGCGCGGAGATGCACCATCCGCAGGCGGCTCTCTCGCATGCCCAGCTCCTCGAGGAGCCGTTCGAGCTCGGAGGCGGTGATGGTGCCCTCGGCAAATCGCGCGTCGAGCGCGCGCTCGCCCGCCACGATCTCGGCCCCGAGTCGGCCGGCCTCCGCCTGCATCGCTTCGAAGATCCGCTCGGTCTCGACGCGCTGCTCGGCGGAGAGGCCGAGCTGGTCGGCCAGCTCGAGCACGTGGCGCGGCCCCGGATAGTGGTTGAGCTCGGCCGCCTTCGCGAGGCCCATGCCGCGGCCCGTCAGAAGGTCCTCGACCTCCTGGGGCGACAGCGCCTTGATCGCGCGCGACTCCTGGCCCGCGTACGGGGAGGCCGGCGGCGCGGCGCCGGCCTCGAGGACCCAGACCAGCACGATGAGCCAGCCGATGACGACCGCATGCCCGCGCATCGGATCGCCCCTCAGTGCCGCTTGAAGTACTGGACGGCGCGCTCGTGCTTCGCCGCCGCCGCGCGGGTGGCGAACGTCCCGAGGTTCCTGCGCTTGCCGGTCTTCGGGTCCTTCTTGCGCGAGTAGAGCCGGTACTTTCCCGACGTGAGCTTCCGGATCATGGCTCAGAGCCTCGGCCCGACGCGTTCCATCGCTTCCCGCGACGTGATGACGGGGTGCACCTCGAAGTCGGCGAGATCCGTCCAGTTCGCCGCCCACGCGTCGAGGGCGGCCCGACTCTCGGCCTCCATGAGCTGATAGCAGCGGGTGAGCTCCGGCGTCACCCAGCTCCCCACGTACTCCACCCCCGCCGGCAACATTCGCCCCTTGTCGCGGAAGCGGCGGTAGATCGGGACCGCGTCGCCATCCTTGAAGTGCTCGATCACCATGAAGAGTGTCTTCGCCATCGGAGCCCTCCTTGATCTTCCCTCAGTCCTGCAGCCGCTCGCCCAGGTGCACCGCCACGGACGCCGCGTTGGCGCCCCGCGTGACGACCTTGACCCCCCTGGGGGTCCTGCCTTTGAGGAACGTGACAACGCGGGCGATGCGATTCGTGAGGTACAGGGTATACCCGCCTTTCGGCCGCGCGGCGAACAGCGCCTGGAGCGTGTCCACATCGGGGTTGTCGAAGCGCCCGTCCGCGGAGATCACATAGTGGTCGGCGACGATCTGCTCGAAGAACTCCTTCTTCACGTTGCGGATGCTGCCATGGTGCGGAAGCTTGAGGACGTTCACCTTCATCACGCCGTGCTTCAGGAGCTTCGCCTTCTTCGCGCCCTCCAGGATGAAGTCGCCCCGCGCGTCCCCGGTCAGGAGCATGCGCTTGCCGCCCGCCTCGGCGAGCAGGACGAGGCTGGAGAGGTTGTTCACGCTCGCGTCCACGAAGTCGGCCAGGATCCCCTGAAGCGAGGCGGGCGTGAGCTTGCCCTGCGTCTTGAGCCGCGCGATCTCCTCGTCCCACTCCGTCTGAAGCGCGGCGAGCTGCGGCGCCGCCGGGCCCAGCACCCTCATCGTCAGGCGCTTGCCGATCCTCTCCACGCGGCCGCCGCTGGCGGGCGCCGTGATGAGCCCGCCGTGCCCGTCGAAGTTGACGGGAACGCCGAGCCGCTTCGCGGCATTGCGAAGGTCGCGCCCCTGCGCGACCGAGGCGAGCACGAGAGCGGCCCCGCGGCTCATCCCAAGGCCCCGCGGCACCTCAGCGCCCAGCGCCACCGGTTTGAGCCGCGCCGCCGCGGCGTCGAGCGCGGCGGGCTCCACCGTGGGCGCGATGTCGTCGAAGCTGTTGTGCCAGAGCGTGGTGACGTCGAGCCCGGCATCGTCCCCGCCATCCTGGCCGTTCTGGATCGCGGTGAACAGCTGGAGGATGCCGTTCACATGATCGTCGTCGATGTGGCTCACCACCACCGCCACGATCGGCAGCGCGTCCTCTCCGACCCGCGACGTGCGGAGCGCGGCGAGGCGTGGCCGGAGGCGGCGACTCCACACCCCGCTGGGCCCCCCGTCGATGACGATCAGCTGCGGCTTGGCCAGCGTGCCGTAGTGGAGCAGGAGGGCGTCGCCATGCTTGGCGTCGAGGGCCTCGAGAGTGAAGAGGATGGCGGGCTCCCCCGGGGCGAAATCAGACCGACTGTATCGCCCGCAGGACGTCGAGCATCCCGTGCCCCTGGAAGTAGCGCTCCCGCCCGAGGTCGGTGGCGGTGGCGCACAGGATCTCCTTCACCCGCTTGGGCCGGCCGATGAGCTCGCGGTGCCGCGCCATCAGGAGCACCGCGGCGCCGCTCACGTGGGGCGCGGCCATGCTGGTCCCGTCCTTGGCCCCGGAGCGGCCGCCGGGAATCGGCGCGGTGATCTTCTCGCCAGGCGCCACCAGGTCGGGCTTCACCCGCCCGTCGCCGGTGGGCCCCCGGCTCGAGAAGTAGCTCACCCCGTAGGCATGGGGCTGAAAGCGATGGGTTGCGCCCACCGTGATGACCCCGTCGGCATTGCCGGGATCGGTGATGCTGATGCTGTGATAACCCTCGGAGTCGCCGGTGGGCGTGTGGAAGCGGATGTAGCCCTCGTTGCCCGCCGCGGCCACCACCACCACGCCCGAGCTGATCACGCGCTCACACTCGTCGCACACCGGCGTGCGCCCGCACGCGTAGTTGGCCACGTCGTGCTTGAGCGAGAGGCTCAGGTTGGCGCCGTGGATGATCTGCTTGTCGTGCGTCTCGTTGAGGTGGCGGATGAACTGCAGCGCCGCCATCACGGTGAACTCGTCGCCCGCGCCGTCGGCCCCGACCACACGGAAGTCGTACAGGATGACGTCCGGGCACATCCCGACGAGGTCCTCGTCGCCGTCCGGCCGCTCCGCCTCCGGCCAGTCCTCGTGCTTCCAGCTCGAAGCGAGAATGCCCGCCACGTGGGTGCCGTGCTCCGACCCGGGCGCGGGATAGCCCCCGGGGCCGCCCCGGTGCGGTACCTCGATCATCGCCGCCAGCTCGTCCCAGTCGAGCGGGCGGCCGCTCTGGAGCCGCTGCTGGAGATCGGCGGCCCGCCGCGCCAGCTCGGCGCGCGGCACCGTCTCCACCGGCGCGCCGCGCGCGCGCGGGGCGGGGGGTACGGGTCGGGCGCCGGGGGCGCGGCCGCTCGCCGCATGAGCGAGGCGCTGATCCGCCGTGGCTTCCATCTCAAGGATCTGGCGGATGCGCGAGAACTCGAACGTCCGGGCCACCCGCGTGCGATTGAGCCAGCGGTCGCCGCCGCCGGGCCGCGGCCGCGCGAACGCCTCACGATAGGGCTTCTTCGTCTGCGGGTCGCGGGCGCGGAACGCCGGATGGGTCGCGTCGATCCCGCTGTCCACCACCGCCCAGGCGATGTTCTTGCTCTCGATGTGAAAGAGGAGGGACGCCGCGTCGGCCTTCACCGCGAGCGTCGAGCGCGCGATGCTCAGCGAGACCTTGCGGTTGAGGCTCACGCTGTAGAGCACGGGGTGGAGGCGCCTCGCGTCGGGCGCGTGCATCCCGCGCACGAGGGCAGCCACCGCGTCGAGGACATCCGCGTGCCGCGCGCTGAGGCTCACGAACCGGTCCTTGGCCTCTCCCTCCGGCGGCTCGGGCGCTGCTGCGGCCAGGAGAATCGTCCCGACGACGCGCAGCATCCAGACCAGATCCGGCGAGACCGGCGCGGCCGGCGAGCGCCCGCGGCGTCGGCGCGCGTCGGCGCGCGCGCGGGCCGGACGCGGCTCGCCGGCCACCCGCGCCAGCTCGGCGAGGAGCAGCCCGCGGCTGTCGGCGCGACGCGCCGCTTGCTCCAGCGTGCCCGCCACCGCCGGCACGGTGTCCCGCCACCAGTCGCTCAGCGGCAGCACCACCCGGACCAGCTCGTCGAACGACAGGCGGGCGGCCACGCTCGCCGAGTTGTAGGCGATGTGGGCGGCGGTGGCCTCCGCCGCCTCGCGCGCGTGCCCCGCCCGCCACTCGCGGGTGGCCCGCTCCGCGCGCAGCCGCTGCTGGAGGGCATAGCCGAGGGCCGCGGCGGAGGCGTCCCGATGGGGCGTCAGCAGCAGATCGCGCCGCGCGCGGCGGTCGCGGCAGTAGTCCTCGCCGAACGCCAGCCAGACGTCGGGCAGCACCGGCGAATCCTGGGTAAAGCGTCGAGAGGCCTCCCCGCGGAAGATCAGCTCCTCGAGCCATTCGCGCCGGATGCGCATCACACGCCCGCCGCGGGATAGGGGAAGCCGGCGGGCCGCGCCACCGCGGGGTCCACGTGCCGGCGAAGGGCGGCGTCACAGATCGCGTATCCCCAGTTGATGAGGCGCTCCTGGTGCTCGGGCTCCATCCGGGCGAGCCGCGTCGGCACGGCAGCGAGCGCCAACGTCCGCTCCGCGGGACACGGCATGGCGTCGGGAAGCCGGTAGTCGGCGACGTCGGAGCGGATGCCCCAGTAGGCGCCCTTGCGCTCCCCGCGCTGATACGCCGTGATGAGCTGGCGCTTGCGGAGGCTCCGCACCTGGTTGTCGATGACCTCGAGGATGCGCACCACGTGGCGCGCCCAGTCGCGCTCGGGCTCCGGCTCCGGCTGCATCGCGCCCCCCGCGTCGCTCACGAAGATGGTGTCGTAGCGCTTCCACGCCGTCTCGAGCCCGAGGTTGTCGTAGACCCCGCCGTCGGACAGCACCACGTCGCTCGTGTAGGGCTCACGCGCGAGATCCGTGCCCTGGAGGGGCGGCGTCTCCCAGTCGCCCGCGCGCAGCTCGAGGGCCACCGGGGAGAGCACCGGCGGGAACGCGGACGACGCGGCCACCGCGCGCGCCAGCGGCAGCGTGGGATTCAGGACGCGGCCCACGCGATAGTCGGCCATGTAGGGCTTGGAGAAGCGCCACAGCGCGCCGGTCTGCACATTGGTGGCGTTCAGCACGAAGCGCGGCGCATCCGGCAGTGCCTGGAGGGTGGCGTCCCCGAAGAGATGCTTCGTGTACGCGGCCTCCACGCGGTCGGCGACGCTCACGCCGGGCAAGAGGACCCCGGTCACGATGGCGCCCGCGTCGATGGTGCGCCCGGCGAGCGCCCGCAGCGGCTCCACCACCTCCGTCCCGAAACCGCGGGCGACCCCGCCCCCGTCGAAGGCCAGCCGCGACCACTTGAGGCCCAGCATGCCCGCGGTGATCGACCCGCCGGACACGCTGGACACTCGCGCGAGCCGCCGGAGGTAGCCTGCTTCGTTGAGCCGCCAGAGCGCGCCCACGTGGAAGATCATGGCGCGGTAGCCTCCGCCGGAGAGGCAGAGGGCGATGCCGCGCTCCGGCGGCCCCGCCGCCTCGTCGCCGGCGATGGCGCGAACCGGCGAATCCGGCGCGACCGGGCGATCCGGGGACGCCGGCATCATGCCCCCCCGGGGACGGGATGGGCGCGGCCGAACTCGACGATGCGCGCCACCACGCGCTCGGTGGTCTGCTCGGGCGGCATCACCGGCCAGAGCTCGGGCTGGGGCAAGAGCTCGCGCAGATAATGAGCGCCCGACGTCGCGTGGGCCGGATCGTCGCCGGCGACGATGAGGGCGGGCACGCGCATCGCCATCAGCTCCTCGGGCTCGGCGCCCGGCGGCATGTCGCGGTCGAAGAGCGCGCGCCCGCTCGCCGCGACGAGACCGACGTAGCGGTCCAGGTCCATGGCGGCGAAGCGGTCCGCGAAGGCGGGATCGCTCACGATCGCGGAGGCCCACGGGCCCGCCTCGGGATCGGCCCAGAACGACCGTCCCGCGTGCGCCCGCTTCACCACGCCGGCGAGGCCGTGCTCGCGGGCGAAGCGGGCGTGGCGCGCGAACCGATCGGCGCCGTTGAGCTTCCAGCGGTAGCCGCCCACCGGCCAGTGGAGCACCAAGGCGTGCGTGGCCTCGGGATGGCGCGCGGCGAACGCGGTGGCCACGGAGCAGCCCATGCAGCCGCCCATCACGAAGGCGCGCCGGATCCCGAGATGGTCCAGGAGCTGCCGCGCCTGATCCGCGTAGAGGCTCCACGAGAGCCGCTCCACGCGCCCGCCGGACACGCCGGCCTCGCGGCGGTCGTAGCTCACCACCGTGAAGGCGCGGGCGAGCGCCGCCAGCGCGTCCATCCCCTTCCACGCGGCGCCCGACTGCCACTTGTCCATCGAGGCATCGAAGCCCCCGGGAGCGAGCATCAGCAGCGTCGGCCCGGACCCCCGCGTGACGTACTCCACCTTGAGCCCGTCGATCGTCGCCGTCGCCATGCCGTCTCCTTCTAGCTCGTGCCGCCGGCGCGGGCACCCGCTCGGCGAAGCAGCTGCATCATGGTGTCGTAGCCGCGCGCCTCCGCGAGCGCGAGCGGCGTCCGTCCCTCGCGGTCGGCGAGGTTCACGCTGGCGCCCGCCTCCACCAGCGCGCGCAAGGTCTCGGTGTGCCGCACGCCGCCGTCGCCGAGCACGATGGACTCGATCAGCGCGGTCCATCCGAGATTGTTCACGTGGTCGAGCGGCGCTCCCGCGCGGATCAGCGCGCGCACGACCTCCACGTGGCCGAGATGGGCGGCGGCGATGAGCGCGGTGCCGTCGTAGCGGCTGGTGACGTTGCGGGAGCTGCCGCCGATGCCGAGCGCAACCTCGAGGGTCGGCACGTCGCCGGCGACGGCGGCGATCGTGACGATGTCGTACCGGTCGGCGTCGCGCGCGTTGGGATCCGCCCCCGCCGCGACGAGCGCGCGCATCACCGCATGGTGGCCGCGGTGGGCAGCGACGTGGAGCGGGGTGCGCCCGCGGCCATCGCGCGCGTCGGGACGCTCGCCGCCCGCGACGAGGGCGGCGATACGCCCCGCATCGCCGCTCGCCGCCGCGGCGAAGAGCCCGGTGTACCCGGCGGTCTCCGACGGGGACGGCGCGACCTGCGCGGCGGCGGGTTCGATGGTGAGCGCGAGCAGGAGAACGCCGAGGAGCCGGGCGCCGCCGCTCATTCGGCGGGGAACGGGGCCGCGTAGCGCTCGAACGGGAGCCGCAGGCCGTTCGCGAAGAACGACACCGTGTGGTAGAAGCCGACGAGAGCGATCAGCTCGAGAATCTGCTCCACGCTGAACGCGGCGGCGAGAGCCGGCCAGAGCCCGTCCGAGATCGACGCGGTGTCGTGCAGCTCGTCGACGAGCCGGACGAGCAGCCGCTCCTCATCGGTCCACACGCGATCGTCGCCGCCACCCCGCACGGTGGCGCGCACCTGCTCGGGGGCGAG
Source organism: Verrucomicrobiia bacterium (assembly GCA_035495415.1). Lineage (GTDB taxonomy): Bacteria > Methylomirabilota > Methylomirabilia > Rokubacteriales > CSP1-6 > DASRWT01. Next base: position 138,394 of record DATJFY010000004.1, on the reverse strand, counting down.
CCCCACCCGCTCCGCGAAGAAGGCCACGTGGACGCCCCACTCGTAGGCGCAGCCGCAGCGCGCGCAGGTCCGGTCGATGAGGATCTCGCGATGGCGCAGCGAGACGGGGCCCCGGTCGAGCAGGCCGCCGGCCCGGAACTTGTCGTAGACGCGGGGCACGCGGGCCAGCGTCGTGAAGAGCGAGAGCGGCGGCACCCCCGGCGGCATGATCTTGTCGAACACCGCCTGGAGCTCCGGCGGAAACGGCGGCGTGACGGGCGCGACGCGGGGCGCGCGCTCGGGCGGGCCGGACTCCGGGGGCGGGGCTGCCGGCCCGCTCATACCCCGTCGAGCGCCACCGTGAACGCGCCGGCGTAGCCTCCGCCGCGCGGCGCGAGCGCCAGCGTGAGCTCCCGGCCGCCGCGGCGGTAGAGCCCGTCCTCGTCGTTCCGGACGCTGCGGCGGCCGCGCGCGCGGTAGGGCGGCCCGGCGAGCACGCGGTCGGTGAGGGCGTCGTCGAAGTAGAGCTGCGAGGTGAACTCGTAGCCCGGACGCTGGCCCTGGGGCGCGCGCACCTTGAAGTGGATGTGCACGGTGCGCCCCTGATACGCGCCGGGATACACCGTGAGGAAGCGGACCCGGCCGTCCCCGTCGGTGAGCTGATAGCCGCGGAGGAATTTCCGGCCCACCGTGCTGCCGCCGGGATCGGTCACGTCGGAGTAGACGCCGAGGTGATCGGAGTGCCACACGTCCACCCGGGCGCCGGCGAGCGGCGCGCAGCCCGCGCGCCCGAGCCGGGCGATGAGAAGCGTCAGCTCGAGCGGGGTGCCGGGCTTGACCGAGCCGTCGGACGGATCGACGCGGATGTCCGAGCGGTTGAGCGCCTCCTCGACGAAGTAAGGCCCTTCGGTCTGCGCGGGCCGCGCCACGCACCCCGCAACGGGCGCTGCGCTCTGGCCTCGCGCCGGGCCGACCCTCAGGAGCGAGACGCCGGCCACGCCCAGGAGCGCGAGGGCCTCGCGCCGTGACACCACCCGCCCTCTGGCGATCTCATCGGGACGCATCCGGGAATCCACCGGCCCCAGCATACCTCAGCGCTCGGGGCGAGGGCGGGCCCGATGTGTCGGAATCAGAGCCTGCCGCGCATCCTGACCTCCGGGACCCGCGCACCGCCGATCTGGAGCATCCGGATTCGGTCCGGGGCGGGGGTGAAGCCCACGGTTTCGTAGAAGCGCCGCGCGGGGTGATTGGCCTCGAGCACCCACACCACGGCGTCCCGGGCGCCTCGCTCCACGAGCCGCCCTCGTCCCGACTCCCAGAGCGCGCGTCCCACGCCCCTCCGCCAGCGCCCGGGCTCCACGTAGATCGCCCAGAGCTCGCCGAGCGCGGGGGTCGCGTCCTCGTCCCGGCACGCGCCGACGCTGGCCCAGCCGATCACCGCGCCGGCGTCCTCGGCCACGAAGGTCAGCGCGGTGGTCTCGCCGAGGTTGCGGCGCCAGCGCGCCTCGCGCTCGTCGATGGAGAGCGCGTCGAGAAACGCACGGGGCAGGATGTCGCCGTAGGCCGCCTGCCAGCTGCGGACGTGCACGGTCGCGATGCCGCGCGTGTCCTCGAGCGTGGCCGGGCGCACTAGCACCGTGCCGCCCGTGTGCGGGCTATTCCACCGTCACCGACTTGGCGAGGTTGCGCGGCTGGTCGACGTCGCGTCCCAGCCGCACCGCCACGTGATAGGCGAGGAGCTGGAGCGGGATGGCCATGAGAAGGGGCGAGATCAGCTCGTCTGCCGCGGGCACCGGGATCACCCAGTCCGCCTTGGCCTTGGCCTCGCGGTCGCTCTCGTGGGCGAGCGCGATCACGCGGCCGTCGCGGGCGCGCACCTCTTCGACATTGCCCATCATCCGCTCGTAGGTGCCGTCCTTGGGGATCAGGGCCACCACCGGCAGCCCCTCGTCGATGAGCGCGATGGGGCCGTGCTTCATCTCGCCGGCGGGATAGCCCTCGGCGTGCAGATAGGACAGCTCCTTGAGCTTGAGGGCCCCCTCGAGCGCGATGGGATAGTGGATGCCGCGGCCGAGGAAGAGGAAGTCCTTGTAGCGCGCGAGCTCGCGGGCGAGCGCGGCCACCGACGCGTCGAGCTCGAGGGTTTTCTCGATGAGGCGCGGCAGCTCGAGCAGCCCCTGCACGTGCTTGCGGCCCGCGTCCGCGGTGAGGGTCTCGCGCCGGCGCCCCAGCCAGAGGGCCAGGAGGTAGGCGGCCATGATGGTCGCGGTGAAGGTCTTCGAGGACGCCACGCCGATCTCGGGTCCGGCCGGCGTGTAGATAACCCCGGTGGACTCGCGTGCGAGGGCGGAGCCGATCACGTTGGTGATCCCCACGATGGGCGCGCCCTTGGCCCGCGCCACCTTCACCGCGCCGAGCGTGTCGGCGGTCTCGCCGGACTGCGACATCGCGATGACCAGCGTATCGGGACCCACCGGCGCGTTGCGGTAGCGCCACTCCGAGGCCACGTCGACCTCGGCGGGCAGCCCGCTGATGCGCTCCATGAGGAAGCGCCCCACGATGGCCGCGTGATACGAGGTGCCGCAGGCGAGGAGCACGATTCGCGTCAACGCGGAGGTGACGTCGGGATCCAGGTTGATGTCGGGCAGCACCACGCTGCCGCTCTCCGGCGACACGCGGCCGCGCAGGGTATCCGCGGCGGCGCGCGGCTGCTCGTAGATTTCCTTCAACATGAAATGCCGGTACCCGCCCTTCTCGGCGAGGATCGGATCCCAGAGGATGCGCGTGGGGGTGCGCTCGGCGGGCGCGCCGTCGAGCTTGGTGACCTCCACCCCGTGGCGCATGACCACCGCCACGTCCTCGTCCTCCAGGATGACCATGTCGCGCGTGTGGGCGAGCAGGGCGGGAATGTCCGAGGCCAGGAAGGTCTCCCCCGCGCCCAGTCCCACCACCACGCTGCCCGCGCCGTGCTTTGCGGCGACGAGCCGGTCCGGGGCGCTCTTGGCGAGCACCACGATGGCGTAGGAGCCGCGCAGCTCGCGCAGCGCCCGCCGCGTGGCCTCGTCCAGCCGCGGGGTGTCCTGAAGGTGACGCTCGATCAGGTGCGCGATGACCTCGGTGTCCGTCTCCGACGTGAAGACGTGTCCCTCGGCGACCAGGCGCTCCTTGATGGGCAGATAGTTCTCGATGATTCCGTTGTGGACGACCACGAGATTGCCCGAGCCGTCGGTGTGCGGGTGCGCGTTCTCGTCGGTGGGGCGGCCGTGGGTGGCCCAGCGGGTGTGCCCGACGCCGATGGAGCCCGCCACCGGGCGCTCGCGCACGAGGCCCTCGAGCCCCTTGAGCCGGCCTGCGGCGCGGCGCACCTGCAGGCCTTCCGCGCCCAGCACGGCCACGCCCGCCGAGTCGTAGCCGCGGTACTCCAGCTTCTTGAGCCCCTCGAGGATGATGTCGGCCGCGCTCCTGTCGCCGATGTACCCCACGATGCCGCACATACGCTTACTCCTTGTGTCCGGACTTTTTCGCCGCGTTCTTGCGCGCCGCCCAGCCCTCGCGCGTCTCCTGGCGCCCGCGCGCGACGGCGAGCGCGCCCGGCGGCACGCTCTTGGTGATGACGGAGCCCGCGGCCACGTAGGCGCCCTCGCCGATGGTCACCGGGGCGACCAGGCTGGAGTTGGTGCCGATGAAGGCGTCGGCGCCGATGACCGTCTCGTGCTTGTGAACGCCGTCGTAGTTGCAGGTGATGGTGCCCGCGCCCAGGTTGGCGCCCGCGCCCACCTGCGCGTCGCCCACATAGGAGAGATGCGGCACCTTGGCCCCGCGGCCGATCTTGGACTTCTTGACCTCGACGAAGTTGCCGATCTTGGCGCCTGCCCCCACCTGGGCGAGGGGGCGCAGGTGGCAGAAGGGACCGAGCTGCGCGCCTTCCTCCACCGCGGCTTCGGTGAGCACGCAGTACGGCTTGAGCAGCACGCGCTCGCCGAGGCGGCTCGACGACACGTGCGCGCCCGTGCCGATCACGCACTCGGCGCCGATCGTGGTCACGCCCTCAAGTACCACGCCGGGGTAGAGCACGGTGTCGGGCCCGATGACGACGGTGTCGTCCACGTAGGTCGTCGCGGGATCCAGCACGGTGATGCCGTCAGCCATGAGGCGATCCAGGATGCGCTCGCGATAGATGCCGGCGAGCTGGGCGAGCTGCTTCCGGTCGTTGATGCCGAGGCACTCGCGCGGATCCGCGGCCACCACCGCCTCGAGCCGCCGGCCCTCCCGGCGCAGGATGCCGATGACGTCGGTGAGGTAGTACTCGCCCTGCTCGTTCTGGGGCGTCAGCTGATCCAGCGCCGGCCAGAACGCGGCGGCGGCGAAGCAGTACACGCTGGTGCCGATCTCGTGGATCTCACGCTGGGCGGCGGTGGCGTCGCTATGCTCGACGATCGCGCTCGGCTGCCCCCCCTCGCGAATGACCCGGCCGTACCCGGTGGGATCCTCCACGCACGCAGTCAGCAGCGTGGCGGCGGCCCCGGTGGCCACGTGGTGCTCCACGAGCCCGCGCAGCATCGCCTCGGACATCAGCGGCTGATCGCCGGGGAGCACGAGGACGGTGCCCGTCGCGTCCCGGCACACCGGCTTGGTCTGCAGCACGGCGTGCCCAGTCCCACGCCGCTCCTTCTGCTCGACGAAGACCAGGTCGGGCGCCTCGTCCACCGCCGCGCGTACCTGCTCGGCCGCGCGGCCGACCACCAGCACGACCTTGCCGCCGAGGGCGCGGGCCAGCGCGACGGGATAGTGGATGAGGGGACGGCCGCACAGAGGATGCAGCACCTTGGGCCGGCTGGACTTCATGCGCTTGGAGTCGCCCGCGGCCAGGATGATGACGGTCAACGCGGATCCGGCCCCGGATGGCATACGCGCTAGATCGTAGCACGGGGCTTGCCAAGGCCTACCCCCCGGCGCAGTTTCAGATATTTCCGCTAGTTAGGTGCTGGCTGGTCCCGCTCAGGTGCGAAGAAGCGACACGGCCAGGCATTTTTCGGGTGAGGAGGAGACACTACCGCCGCGGGCGCCGGCTATGCTTCGCGGCCGGCTTCCCGCGCAGATGCGCCAGAAGTCGCCCGAGACGCGGCGGCACCTCGGCGGCGAGCTCGACCGGCTCGCCCGTGACCGGATGCAAAAAGGCGAGGCCGGCGGCATGCAGCGCCACGCCCTCGAGCCCCGCGACGAGGGCCGCGCGCTCGGGGTCGACCGGCGGGCGACGCCACCCGTAAGTCTCGTCGCCCAGCAGCGGATGGCCGAGCGAGGCCATGTGCACGCGAATCTGATGCGTGCGCCCCGTCTCGAGCCGGCACTCCACCAGCGTGGCGTCGGCGAAGCGCTCGAGCACGCGGTAGCGCGTGAGCGACCGCCGGCCCTTGCCCCCGCTCACGACCGCCATGCGGACGCGCGAGCGGGGGTCGCGGCCGATGGGGGCGTCGACGGTCCCCTCATCCCTCGGCACGCGGCCGTGGGCCACCGCCAGATACCGGCGGCTCACCGTGCGCCGGGCGAGCTGCGCGGTGAGGGAGTCGTAGGCGGCGGGTGTCTTGGCGAGGACGATGAGGCCGGACGTCCCCTTGTCGAGGCGGTGCACGATGCCGGGACGCCGAGGCCCGCCCACGCCGGCGATGGCGGGCGCGTGATGGAGCGCGGCAGCGGCCAGCGTGCCCGTCATGCGCCCCGCGCCGGGATGCGTCACCATGCCGGCGGGCTTGTCGACGACGAGCACGTCGGCATCCTCGAAGACCACCCGTAAGGGCACCGGCTCGGGCGCGAGCGCCTCCGGCGGAGGGGGCGGCACCTCGGCCTCCACCCGCGCGCCGACGCGCAGCCGGAGCGCCGCCTTGGCGGTGCGGCCATCCACCCGCACCCGTCCCGTCTCGACCAGCCCCTTGAGGCGCGTGCGCGAGACCTCCGGCAGCCGCGCGGCGAGCCAGCGGTCGAGCCGAAACCCGGCCTCGTCGTGGGCGACGGTGGCGTCGAGCCTCATCCGGCCTTCGGCGAGTCCACCAGCATCCGGAAGGCGAGAATGGTCACGCCGACGGTGATGGCGGAGTCCGCCACGTTGAAGGCCGGCCAGTGGTAGGCGCCCCAGTAGAAGTCGAGGTAGTCCACCACGGCGCCGAAGCGGACTCGGTCGATCAAATTCCCGGCGGCGCCGCCGAAGATGAGGCCGAGCGAGAGGCGCGTCCACGCCCCGCCGGTAGGCAGGAGCCGGGCGGCGATCACGGCCAGGAGCACGACCGCGCCGATGGACAGAAGCCCCACCATCCACCGGAAGGCCTCGGGCACGCCGCCGAGCATGCCGAAGGCGAGGCCGGGATTCATGACCAGGGTCAGGGAGAAGAGGCCCGGGATCACGGGCACCGCCTCGCCGAAGCGGAGGCCGTGCAGCGCCCACCACTTCGTGATCTGGTCGGCGACGAGGATCGCCGCGGCCAGGAGGGAGATCGCCCGCATCTACCGCAGGCTGCGAACCACCGGCGCGCAGCGCTCGCACAGCGTGGGGTGCTCGGCATCCTCGCCCACGCGGGCCGTCCAGAGCCAGCAGCGCTCGCACTTCTTCCAGCCCAGCGCCTTCGCGGGCACCACCGCGAGGCCGAGGCCGGGGATCTCCGCGCTCTCGAACGCCGTGGCCTGGCCGGCAGGCGGCGCGGCGTCGAGGCGGACGCCGGACACGTTGAACAGCGTCGCGAGCAGCGGCTCCCCCTTGGCGGTGAGCAGTGGGCGCCACTGCTCCTCGGGCGCGCTCGTCACGAACACCACGGCGTCGATCCCCTTGCCGATCTTGCCGGCCTTGCGCGCCGCCTCGAGCGCGCGCGACACCTCGCCCCGCACCTCGAGCAGACGGTCCCACTCGGCGGCCAGCCGCTCGTTGGCCCACTCCCCCCGCTCCTCGGGGAACGTCGTCACGTGCACGCTGTCGGGCTTCCCCGACCCGGGGATGTGGCCCCAGACCTCCTCGGCGGTGAAGCTCAGCACCGGGGCGAGGAGGCGCGTGAGGGCGGTCAGCATCTCGAAGCACACGGTCTGCGCGGCGCGGCGACGCGGGTCGTTGGGCGCGGAGGCGTAGAGCCGGTCCTTGATGATGTCAAGGTAGAGCGCCGAGAGGTCCACCGCGCAGAAGTTGTGCGTGGCGTGGAACACCACGTGGAACTGGTACTCCTCGTAGGCGCGCCGGACCCGCGTGATCAGCTCCCCCAGCCGCAGCAGCGCCCAGCGGTCCAGCTCGTCCATCTGGTCGTAGGACACCCGGTCGCGGTCGGGATCGAAGTCCGCGAGAGTGCCGAGCAGGAAGCGCCAGGTATTGCGGATGCGCCGATAGGCGTCGGCGAGATGGCGCAGGATCTCCTCGGAGAGGCGGATGTCCTCCGTGTAGTCCTCGGCGGCCACCCAGAGGCGGATCACCTCGGCGCCGTACTTGGGCAGGATCTCTTCCTGCGTGAGGTAGTTGCCGAGGGACTTCGACATCTTCCGCCCCTCGCCGTCCACGAGGAAGCCGTGGGTGAGCACGGCCTTGTATGGGGGCGCCCCGCGCGTGCCGATCGCCTCCAGCAGCGAGGAGTGGAACCACCCGCGGTGCTGGTCCGAGCCCTCGAGGTAGAGGTCGGCGGGCCAGCGGAGATCCGGCCGCGCCTCCAGCACCGCGGCGTGGCTGCACCCCGAGTCCACCCACACATCCAGGGTGTCCGTCTCGCGCCGGAAGTCTTCACCGCCGCACGACGCGCAGCGGGTGCCCGGCGGCACGAGCTCGCGCTCGGAGCGCAGATACCACTCCTCGATGCCGCGCCCGGCGCGGAAGATCCCCGCCACGTGCTCGGCCACGCGCTCCTCCAGGAGCAGCCCACCGCACGACTTGCAATAGAAGGCGACGATCGGCACGCCCCACACGCGCTGGCGGGAGAGCACCCAGTCGGGCCGGTGGGCGACCATGTTGAAGATGCGCGACTCGCCCCATTCAGGGATCCAGCGCACCTCGTGGCGGATGGCGTCCAGCGCCTTCTGGCGTAGCCCCGTCTTGTCCAGCGAGAGAAACCACTGCTCGGTGGCGCGGAACAGCGTGGGGTTCTTGCAGCGCCAGCAATGGGGATAGGTATGGCTCACCGGCATCTGGGCGACCAGCGCGCCGCGCGCGCGCAGCAGATCGATGATCTTGGGGTTCGCCTCCCACACCGTCTGGCCGGCGAAGTGCTCGACTTCGGCGGTGAACTTTCCATCGTCGTCCACCGGGTTGTAGATCTTGAGCCCGGCCCGCCGCCCCGCTTCGTAGTCCTCCTCACCGTGGCCGGGCGCGATGTGGACCAGCCCGGTGCCCGCGTCCATCGCCACGAAGTCCTCGCCGATCACCACGGAGTCCCGCGCGATCCACGGATGGCGGGCCTGCGTGCCCACCAGCGCCGCGCCGGGCAGCGCGAGAGTGGTGCCGCGGGCCCGGCCGGCGACGCCGGGCAGATTGGCCACCGCGACGGCGAGCGGACGGGCGACGACGAGCCATTCCCCATCGACCTCGAGGGCGGTGTAGGTCTCCGTGGGATGCACCGCGATGGCGAGATTCGCGGGGAGGGTCCAGGGCGTCGTGGTCCAGATCACGAGGGATGCCGTGCGGCCGCCGAGCGCCTCCGCGAGCGCCCGGCTCGGAGCCGTGACCGTGAACTTCACGTACACCGTGGGCGAGGTCTCGTCCTCGTACTCCACCTCGGCCTGGGCGAGCGCGGTCTTGCAGTGCATGCACCAGTGCACGGGCTTGAGGCCCTTGTAGACGGCGCCTTGCCCCGCGAAGCGCCCGAACTCGCGAACGATCACTGCCTCGTACTCGGGATCGAGCGTCGCGTAGCGGTTGTCCCAGTCCGCGAAGACGCCCAGGCGCTTGAACTCTTCTCGCTGGATATCCAAGAACCTGAGGGCGTACTCCCGGCAGCGGCGAATCTTCTCCACCGGGTCCATGGCCTTGCGCACGTCCACGCCCGCCGCGTCGTCGAGACCCAGGGCCTTGTCCACGCCATGCTCGATGGGCAGGCCGTGGCAGTCCCAGCCGGGCACGAACATCGCGTTGAAGCCCAGCATGTTGTGGGTCTTCACCGCGAGATCCTTCAGGATCTTGTTCAGCGCCGTCCCCATGTGGATGTGCCCGTTCGCATAGGGCGGGCCGTCGTGGAAGATCCACTGCGGGCGGGCCGCCGCGGCTTTCCGGATCTTTCCGTAGATGTCCATGCTCTTCCAGCGCGCGAGCAGCTCGGGCTCGAGCGTGGAGAGATTGGCCTTCATGGGGAAAGACGTTCGCGGAAGGTTGAGCGTGTCCTTGTAGTCCATGCGAGCCCTTCCGCCGCGGCCGACTACCGCGGCGTGAGCGTGAGGATGCCGAGCTGGTTGTCGATGTTGACGATGAAGCGGTCGAGATAGTCGCGGCCGAGCAGGCCCTCACCCTGGCCCAGCTCCACGTCGTGGGCGACCACGCGGATCGGGCCCGCCTTGGCGCCGTTGACGTCGATGGAGTTGACCAGCACGAAGAGCGCGTTGGCGGTGCCGGTGACGCCGCGGATGGAGCCCCGAAGCGCCTCGCGGCTGGACACGCCCATCTGGGCGAGCACGCGTGGGCTGATCGTGGTGACCGACGCGCCGGTGTCGAGCAGCAGCCGCACGCTCCCCGTCTCGTTGATGCGCGCGCTCACGACGATGGGCTGGCCCGGAACGAAGCGGATCTGGGCGGCGCCGACCGCCGTCGGCGTCGGCGGCCGGGTGCCGGGCGCGGTGACCGCGGGCACGGGTGCCACGGGCGGCGAGCTCATGTACTGCGCGCTGGGCCGGAAGCGCTCGGGGATGCTGTCGATCCCCTGACTGTAGTTGACCTGTCCCCGCTCGTCCGTCCATCGATAGGTCTGGGCGGCGGCCTCACCGGTCGCGAGCGCCCCCAGGAGGGCGAGCGCGGTGGTGCTGGTGAGCCGCTTCATGCCCGATTTCCCGGGGTCATGGCCCTCAAAGGTAACACGGACGGGCCCTTCGCCGCGAGGACGGGGGGTCATGACGGGCACGGCGGGGCGCCGGGGTGGGCCCGCCTCCACACCGTCTCGTAGACCACCATCTCCTCGGCGCCGGCCACCGTGTTGAGGCGCAGGCGCACCCGTTCGACCGGTGTGAAGCGATCGTGCATGGCGGTCAGGCGGGGGAACCACGCGGGGAACACGATGAGGTAGTCCGGGCAGGCGCGCTCGAGATAGCGCAGCACGCCGGCCTCCCCATCCTTTTTATAGGGCAGGATCGCCGGCGTCACCAGGCCCATGACGTCGATCACCGGGCGCCGCGAGAGATAGCCGATGGCGCCGACATCGTTGAGCGCGAGCCGCGCGTCGAGCGGCGTGTGCGCGTTCACCCACTGAGCGAGGCGCACTTGCATGCTCTCGATGTTCTGGACCGCCCAGCCGTAGCGCGTGGCCGCGGGCCAGAGGGACACCAGCGCGGCCGCCGCGAGGCCGGCGGCGAGGAGGCGGCGGAGCCGCGTCAGGCCGGCGACCTCGCGCGCGCGGCCGAGCGCGGCCATCGGCAGCACCGCCGTCGCGAAGGCCAGCGGGATGAGGTGAATCGCGTAGCGCCCCTCCTGGAACGCGGGGCCGCGATACGGCGCGAGCAGCGCCATCGCGAGCGGCTGGAGGAGCAGCGCCGTCGCGGGCAGGCCGAGACGGCGGCCGCCGCGCCACCACAGCAGCCCGAGCCCCCCCACGATGAGAAACGGGAGCAGCGAGTTCACGTCCCACAGCCAGTGCGCCCACTCCTTCCAGAAGTCCCACGGGCGCGAGAGGAAGGTCCGGGCTGCCGGTTCGCGCGTGCCGGCCAGGAAGCCGGCGAGGCCGCCTTCGATCTTCGCCGCCGCGGTGGCGGGCAGCGGGGTGCCGCCCGTGACGAGATTGAAGGCGACCCAAGGTCCGATGATGACGATGCCGGCCACGGTGTAGCGGACCGTGCGGCCGGGGGTGAGCGGGCCCGCCACCCAGGTGAGGCCCAGAACGAGCATCGCCTCGGGGCGCGCGAGCACGGCCAGCGCGAGCAGGATGGCCGCGGCCACCTCGCGGCCGCGCGTGTGCGCGAGCAGACCCGCGGCGACGAGCAGCGCGGCCAGCGACACCTCCATGCCGGACAAGGCGCCCCAGAGCACGGGCCCCGACAGCGCGGCGAGCGCGGCGGCGAGGAGCGCGGCGGCGCGGTCGTCCGACCAGGCCCGCGCCAGACGCCCGGTGACGAACGCGGCGCCGAGCGAGGCGGCTGCGCCCACGAGCTTCACGAGCAGTGGATGGCTGCCCGTGACCAAGAAGAGCGCGCCGAGGACCAGCGTCCACAAGGGCGCCGTCGAGCCCGCCACCGGCACGCCCGGGTTGTAGGAGAAGCCGTGGCCCTCGGCGAGATTGCGCGCGAACTGAAAGTGAATCCAGGAGTCGTCGAGAGGAAACCCGGCCACACCGGCGAGCTGATGCTCGCGGAGCAGGAAGAGGCCGAGGCCCAGGACGAAGGCCCCCGCGGGAAGCAGTCCCCTCACCGCGCGGCGCGGGCGAACGTGTAGCCGGCGTGCTCGACGGGCGTCTTGCCCAGCGGCAGCACGTAGAGGAACCGCCCGTACGGAAGCTGGATCTCGAGCAGGCCCTGCGGGCGCGGCAGCTCGGGATCCCAGTGGTCCACGAACCAGACGAGCTGCCGCACCCGGCGCGGCAGCGTGATCCGAGTGCCGGGCGTGGGCACCATCGTGGTCGCCGCCTGCGACGCGTAGAACCCCGGCGGGTCCGCGCGCAGATAGAGCTGATAGATCGCGTACTCCGGCATGTAGAACATCGCGTGCCGCAGCCACGGATAGGAGCGCGAGTTGCCGAACTCGGTGAGGAGCGCGGTGTCCGAAGGATCATAGACGGCGCGGATGGTCTGCACGTAGGCATGGAGCACCGCCTCGTGCTCGCGCAGGGCGGACGCCGTGCGCGACAGGATCCAGTCGTGCGCCTCGTCACGCGCGCGCCACACCCACGGCTCGCCCTCGCGCCGGTCGAACTCGCGCGGCTCCGGGCGCGCGCTCACGAAGAACCCCGTGTTGACGAGGAGCAGCGGGACGAGGGCGGCGGCGGTGAGGGCCCAGCGCCACTGCGGCCGGCGGAGCCGCTCCGAGCCGGCCGCGACCAGGTCCACCATGGCCTGGGAGAGGAGGATCACCAGCGCGGGCAGGCAGGTCAGCACGTAGCCGGCCTGGCCGAAATGCACGAGCGTGTAGAAGGCGAAGGGCGGCGCCATCCAGCCCACGAGAAACCACTCGCGCGCGCCCCACCCGCGACGCCGCGCATAGAATGGCAGGGCCGCGATCGCGAGGGCCAGCGGGCCCAGGCCCACCAGCACCGACTCGAGCACGTAGCGCGCCTGCCGGAACGTGGTATCGAGGTCGCCGCCCAGCACCGAGGTAGGCAGCACGGTGGTGACGTAGAGCTCGCCGGAGGCGCGGAGATAGCTCCGCCAGCCCCCGGCCAGCCAGACCAGGGGCAGGAACCAGGCGAGCACTGCGGCGGCGAGCAGCGCGGCCGCGGCCACCAGGCGCTTGCGCTCGCGGATGCCGAGCGCGGCGGAGGCCGCCCACAGCGGGAACAGCATCAGGAGCACCGACTGGCGGAGGCCGCCCGCAAGCCCGAGGCAGACCGCGCCGAGGTAGAGATGCGCGACGGAGCCGTTCAGCGCGCGCCAGGCGAGGAGCGCCATCAGCGTGGCCCCGAAGGCCTCGCCCGCGTAGGTGAGGCCGACCGAGCCGTAGAACCAGAAGAGCGGGCTCACCGCGAGCAGCGCCGCCGCCGCGCCCGCCGTGGTGCGGCCGTAGAGGGCGCGCGTCAGCCAGTACACGGTGACGGTGGTCGCGGCGCTGAAGATCATGGCCAGCGCGACGTAGGCCAGCGTGGGGTCGGCCACGGTCGCGTTCACCAGCCGTCCCAGGCCGACGTAGAGCACGTAGCCGGGCGGATGCGGCTGATGCTTGGCGATGTCGAACTCGCGCAGCGCGAGCGCGAATTGCACCGCGTCCCAGTTGTAGAGCATGCGCGCGCGGTACGGCCAGCGGGAGGCGAGGGTCACCAGGGCCAGGACGATGGACACGGCCAGGTCGAAGGCGAAGCCCGAGCGCGCGATCCAGCGCTGGCCGAGCGCGGTGAGCCCGCTCATGCTTGCCGCCACACGCGATCGGCAGCGCCGAAGATGCCGGCGGAGTCCCCCAGCCCCGCGCGCGCCACCCGGACTTCGCGCGACATCATGGTGGCGTGCGCGCGGATGCGCTCGGTGAGCGACTCGGCCAGGGTCGGCACCGTGGTCATGATGCCGCCCCCCAGCACGAGCAGCTCGGGGTTGAGCACGGTCACGTAGTTGGCGAGGGCGGCGCCGAGGTAGCGCAGCGCCTCGTCCCACACCATGGCCGCGAAGGCGTCACCCGCCGCGGCCGCGCGCGCCACCAGGGCGGCGGTGAGCCGGCGCGCGTCGCGCCCGGTCTCCTCGGCGAGCACGGTCTTGGTGCCCTGATCGAGGGCGGTCTGCAGGCGACGGATGAAGCCGCTGCCGGAGGCGTAGGTCTCCACGCAGCCCCGCTGGCCACAGGGGCACGGGAGCCCGTCGACCACGATCTGCGTGTGGCCGATCTCGCCCGCGGCGTTGTTGTAGCCGCTCAGGAGAAGGCCATCCATCACCGCCCCCGAGCCGACCCCGGTGCCGACAAAGACCGCGATCAGGCTCCGTGCCCCGCGGCCGACGCCGAAGCGATACTCGCCCCACGCGGCTGCGCGCACGTCGTTCTCGACGTAGGTCGGCAGGGCCAGGTTCGACTCGATCTCGTCGCGGAGCGGCACGTCGGTCCAGTGGAGGTTGGGCGCGTAGACGACGGCGTGGGTCTTCGGGTGGATCTGCCCGGCGGCGGCGATGCCGATCCCGGTCACGCGCGAGCGGTCGGTGGAGTCCAGCAGCTCCGCGATCATTCGCTTGAGATTGGCGAGCACGCTGGCGGTGCCCTTCCAGGCTTCGGTCTGGGTCTCGACGCGCGCGACGAGCTGGCCCTGCTCGGAGAGGAGCCCGCCGCGTAGCTTGCTCCCGCCGAGGTCTATTCCGACGGCGTAACGATCGGCGGGCATCCGATGGATCGGGAGATTACGAGGAGGGGACGATCAGGCCTTCTTCTCTTCGTCCTTCTTGGCGGGCGCCTCGTCCTTGCTGAGCTCGTTGACGCCCTTCTTGAACTCCTTCACGCTGGAGCCGAGCGAGCGGGCGAGATCGGGCAAGCGCTGGGCCCCGAAGAGAATCAGGACGATGACCAGGATCAACAGCAGCTCTTGGTATCCCAGACCAAACATGGCGGGACTCCTTTCCTTTTACTGACGCGTCCTTACACTACGCGCGGGCCCTGAGGTTGTCAACGCCTCTCCGGCGCCGTCAGGGGGTGACCCCGAAGCGCAGCACCGTGATGGAATGGGCGGGAAACTCGTGCTCGAACCGCGCGCCCTTGGCCGTCCCCGTCCGCTCCGCGACGTCGACCATGCGGGGGTGCTCGAACGTGTTCATCGCACGCACGTCGGGGCCGTTCACCTCGGCGATGGTCAGATCCCCCGCCGCCGCGGCGCCGCCGAGGTCAATGGTGGCACGGTGCGCGCGTACCGCGTCCCGGTTCACCACCGCGAGGGTCACTTGCCGCCCCGCGGGATCGCAGCTCCCGGCGGCGTCGAGCAGGGTGAACGGGCCCAGCTCCGCCACGTGGTGCACGCGCCCCTCACCGCCCGCCTCCTGCGCGGGCGACAGGGCATAGGTCTCGCCGGAGACGTGGACGTCGAGCCCGATCTCACGAGTGTGCTCGGCGTAGAGTCGCAGCGGGTGATAGATCGTCTGGAGGAACAGGCCCTTCGGGCTCGTGAAGATCGGGGCGATGGCGTTCACCAGCTGGGCGAGGTTGGCGATCTTGACCGTGTCGCAGTGGCGAATGAAGCCGTTCAGGTACGTGGCGACGGCGAGCGCGTCGGTGAGGGTGTAGCGCTCCTCCACGCCGCCCACGCGGTCCTCGTGGCTCCGCGTCCGCCACCAGACGTTCCACTCGTCGAAGGCGATGTGAATGGGATGCGCGATCCGGTGAGCGGCGCGCACCCGCTCGATGAGGGCGGCGCAGATGCGCACCGCGCGCTCCGCCTGATGCGACGAGAACACCGTGGCGTAGTGGTCGGCGCTGCCCGTGTAGAGGTGGATGCTGTGGAAGTCGATGAGATCGGCGAGGCCGCCCAGCACGATCTCGTCCCACTCGCTCCAGCCGTTCTGGCCGCAGCCGATCAGCACGATGGACGGATCCGTCCGCTTCATCACGGTGGCAAAGGCGCGGGCCTTCTTCACGTAGTCGTGCGCGTTGAGATTGCCGATCTGCCAGCTCCCGTACATCTCGTTGCCGAGCCCCCAGTACTTCACGCCCAGCGGCTCGGGGTGGCCGTGCTGGCGGCGGAGGTTCGCCCACGAAGTATGGCCGGCGCCGTTGCAGTACTCGACCCAGGCCTGGGCTTCGTCCATGGTGCCCGAGCCCATGTTCACGCAGATGAAGGGCTCGGCGCCGATCTCGCGGCAGTACGCGATGAAGTCGAGGGTGCCGAACCGGTTCGACTCCTCCGCGTACCAGGCAAGCTCGCTACGGCGGGGTCGTTGATCCTTCGGCCCTACCCCGTCGAGCCAGTGATACCCGCTGACGAAGTTGCCGCCGGGCCAGCGCAGGAGCGGCACCCGCAGCGGCCGCACCGCGTCCAGCACGTCCTTGCGGAAGCCCCTCGCGTCGCTGAGCGGGGAGCCTTCCTCGTAGATGCCGCCGTAGATGCAGCGGCCGAGGTGCTCGATGAAATTGCCGAAGATCCGACGGTCCACCGTGCCGATGCGCCGCGCGAGATCGATGCCGATGCGTGCCATGGCGCGGAGTCTACGCGAGGACGGAGTCGTTTGACAGGCTAGAGCGGAGCGCCTAGAGTCTGGCCTGCAAGCGAGCGGTGATCGGCGTCCGCGCCAAGGGAGGCGTCATGAGCGAGAGACACGCCGGAGTGAGCCGTCGGACCTTCGTCACGGGCGCCGCCGCCGCGGCGGGCGCGACCTGGCTGGCGCGCGACCCGCGCCGCGCCGCCGCGCAGACCAAGGCGACCATCACCTACTGGAACGGCCTCACCGGCGCGGACGGCAAGGTCATGGACGAGCTGATCGACCAGTTCACGAAGGAGACCGGCATCAAGATCGAGCAGCAGCGCATCCCCTGGGCTGACCTCTACGCCAAGCTCCAGGTCTCGGTGCCCGCGGGCGAGGGCCCCGATCTCGCGCTGATCCACACCGTGGAGGTCCCGCACTTCGCCAGCGACGGCGTGCTCGAGGTGATCGATGAGAGCGCCATGAGCAGTCGGGGCTTCCGCGCCGCCGACTATCTCCCCGCGACCTGGCAGGGCGGGATCTTCGAGGGCAAGCGCTACTCCGTCGCCCTGGACGTGCCGCAGCACGTGCTCTACCTCAACGTGAAGGTGATGAAGGAGGCGGGGCTGGTCGGCGCCGACGGGCGCCCCAAGGTCCCGGCGAGCCGCGAGGAGCTGGTGCAGATGGCCAAGCAGATGGCCAAGAGCGACACCTTCGGATTCGGGATCGGCACCGTGGCCCCCGGCCGCTACACGTGGGGCTTCCACAATCTCCTCTGGCAGAACGGGGCCAATGTCTTCACCGCCGATCTCAAGCGCTCGGCCCTCGCCGAGCCTGCCGCGGTCGAGGTCGCGGACTTCTGGGCCAGCCTCTTCGGCCAGAAGATCGCGCCGCCGTCGAACGCGAGCTGCCGCGATGCCTTCATCGCCGGCAAGCTCGGGATGTGGATCGCGGGTTCGTGGAACTTCACCGGCCTGCGTGAGGCGAAGGTGGACTTCACCGCGGCCCCCCTGCCCCGGCTGTTCAAGCAGCCGGTGGTGTGGTCGATGCCGCATCAGTTCACCTTCCCCAAGCCCAAGGGCGCCGATGCCACCAAGCGCGACGCGGCCTGGACGCACATCCGCTGGATGACCGATCACGTGGCGGACTGGACGCTCAAGGCCGGGCAGATCTCGGCGTCGCGGAAGGCCCACGCCGATCCGCGCATCACCGCCGATCCGGTGCTCCGCGTGCTCATGTCCCAGGGCGCGAGCTGGCAAGTGGGGCAGCCGACCCCCAGGTGGGTCGCCGCCGAAAATCTCACGCGCCCGGTGATCGAGAGCATCTACATCGGGCAGAAGCCCGCCAGGGCCGCGATGGAGGATCTGGCCCGCCAGATCAACGCGCTGCCCGTCTGATCCGTGGCGCGGCGGCGCGGGCTGACGGCGTACGGCTTCCTCGCCCCCGGCCTGCTCCTCTTCGCCGCGTTCCGGGTCTATCCCCTCCTCGACGGCCTACGTCTCTCCTTCACCAACGCGCGGCTCGGCCGGCCCGCGCAGGCCTTCGTGGGGCTCGCCAACTACGAGCGCCTGCTCGAGGACACGCGCTTCCACGTGAGCCTCTGGAATACCCTCTTCTATACGGTGGCGAGCACGCTGCCGATCCTCGCGATCCCCCTCCTCCTCGCGGTGGCGCTGAACCGAGGGTCCATGAGGACTGTGCTGCGTGGAGCGTTCTTCTTCCCGTTCACGCTCTCGGTGGTCACGGTCGGACTCACCTGGCTCTGGCTGCTCGATCCCGTGGTCGGCCCGTTCAACTACTACTTCGGCTGGCTGGTCGGGCCGGGGCGCTCGTGGCTCTCCGAGCCCGGCACCGCGATGTGGGTGATCATCGCCACCACCGTGTGGTGGGTGGCCGGCTACTACCTCGTCATCTACCTGGCCGGGCTGCAGGACATTCCCCGCGACCTCTACGAGTCGGCGGCGCTGGACGGGGCCGGCGCGATCCGGAGCTTCTGGGCCATCACGCTGCCCCTGCTCCGCCCTGTGCTGCTCTTCGTCTTCGTCACCCACATCATCGGCTCGTTCCAGATCTTCGGGCAGGTGTTCATCCTCACCCAGGGCGGCCCGGGCGACAGCACCCGCACGGTCGTCCAGCATCTCTACGAGACCGCGTTCCAGAACTTCTTCGCGTTCGGCGCCGCCTCGGCGATGGCGTGGGTGCTCTTCGCGATCATTCTGGCGTTTTCCCTGTTGCAGTTCCGCCTCCTGCGCGGCCACACGGAGCTCTGAGCGCCGTGCCGCGGGGCCGCGACACCCAGGACCTGCTGCTCGCCGCCGCGCTCGGCGCCCTCGCCGTGCTCTGGTTGCTCCCGGTCGTCTGGGTGGTGGTGACCTCGCTCAAGCCCACCGTCAACATCATCCGCGTGCCGCCGGAGTGGATCCCGTGGCCGGCGACGCTCGAGCACTACGTCGAGGTGCTGTTCAGCAGCTCCCGCACCGCGCGCATCGGCCGCGCCTTCGTGAACAGCCTCGTGGTGTCACTCGGCACGGTGATCCTGGTCGTCGGGACGAGCGCGCTCGCCGCCTATCCTCTCGCCCGCATGCGCTTCCCCGGGAAGACCCTCGTCTTCAGCGTGATCGTGGGGAGCCTGATGATCCCCAACGCGGTGGTGCTGGTCCCCCAGTACGTGCTCGTGCAGCGCCTCGGCTGGCTCAGCACGTATCAGGGGCTGATCGTTCCCGAGGCGGCGGTGACGTTCGCCTTCGGCGTCTTCCTCCTCCGTCAGTTCTTCCTCACGATCCCTCACGAGCTGGAGGACGCGGCGCTCATCGATGGAGCCAATGCCTGGCAGGTGTTCTCGCGGATCGTCGTCCCCCTGTCCCAGCCGGTGCTGGCCGCGCTGGCCATCTTCGCCTTCCGCTCGGCGTGGAACGACTTCCTCTGGCCGCTGATCGCGGTGAACAAGGCCGAGATGTTTCCGCTGCCGGTGGCACTTGCGCTGCTCCGCGGGGCCTACAGCTCGGAGTCCTATGGGCCCATCATGGCGGGCGCCGCGCTGTCCGCGCTGCCGCTCTTGATCGTATTCCTGATCGCCAACCGCCGCATCGTCGAGGGCGTGCGGCTGAGTGGCTTGAAGGGCTAGCCGAGGACGGGCTAGCCGCTGCGGAGGACCCGCCGCTCGCCCTGGCGAACGGTGACGCGCTGGGCGTCGAAATACTCCATAAGCGGGATGGCGTACTTCCGGCTCACCCCGAAGAGGTCCTTCATGTCGGCCGGGCTCAGCGTCTTCTTCTCCGTGAGGTGCGCGACCAGGCGGGTCTGGACCGCCTGGAGCGCCTCCGCGTGGTAGTAGAGCGACTCGCGGATGCGGACCAGCTTCTTCTCCGCGAGCAGGAGCTGGAAGAGCTCGTGGCGATCCGTCCCCTTGACCCCGGCCGTGCCGAGCGCCTCCTCGGCGGTGGGCGGCGCGGCGGCGGCGCGGCGGAACTCGGCCTCGACGGCGTCGATCACCCGCTGCTGTTCGGGGGTGAGGCGAATGGTGTGGGAGCCCAGGCGGACCTGGTCCCGCTCGCTGCGCACCACGCCCTCCATTTCGAGGGCGGCGAGGAGCTGGGTGAACACCTTCTCCTGGGCGTTGCCGGCGCGGCTACGGAGCTCCTCCCTCGAGATGCCGCCGCGGAGCGGGTTCTCGGCGTGGAAGGCCTCGAGCAGCGCGAGGGTGGTCGCGCGGAGCTTGTCGCTCGCCTCGCGATGCAGCCAGGCGTCCCGGTCCACCGCGACCGCGGCGCCCTTATGCTGGAGCTCGGCGAGGAGGGCCCGCAGCCGCTCGGGACCGTACGGCGTCCGGGCGAGGAGATCGCCCAGGCGCGCCCCCGCCGCGCCCGCCTGCTTGAGATGCTCCTCCACGATCTCGACGGGCACGCCGGCGGCGAGCAGCTCGAGGTGGGCGCGGAGCGCGGGGGCCTTCCGCTTGAAGCGCGGGGGATCGACGTCGAGCAGGGTGCCGCCGCCGATGGTCATGATCGGCGAGTACGTGCGGATGACGAAGCGGTCGCCCGGCAACGCCACCACCGGCGCCTCGAGGCGAAAGCGGCCGAACGAGGTCTCGCCCTGGGGCAGCTCCGCCTGGCCGACGAGGAGGACCCGCGCCATCACCTCCTGGGTGCCCACGTGGAAGCGCACGCGCTCGCGCATCTTGAGCGGCCGCGGCGCGTCGGCGAGCAGCTCCACCGTCGCGTCGACCGCGGTCGTCGACACGAGCGCGCCCGCCGGGGCCAGCACGTCGCCCCGCTCAACCGCCGCGCGCTCCACGCCCTGGAGATTCACCGCCGTGCGCTGGCCGGCCCGCGCGGAGTCCACGCCATGGCCGTGCACCTGGAGCCCGCGGACCTTGGACTGGATACCCCGCGGATAGATCTCAACACGCTCATCAAGCGCGAGGCGGCCGGTGGTGAGCGTGCCGGTCACCACGGTGCCGAACCCGCGCACGGTGAACACGCGATCGACGGGGAGCCGTGCCGTCTGATCCAGCGGCTTGGCCGGCACCGCTCGCGCCAGGCGGCCCATGGTGGCGCGGAGCTCAGGCAGCCCCTCCCCCGTCTTCGACGAGACGGGCACGATGGGGCAGCCGGCGAGGAACGTGCCGTCGAGGAGCCGCGCCACGTCGTCGCGCACCAGCTCGAGCCAGTCGGCGTCGACCATGTCGGTCTTGGTCAGCGCCACCAGTCCGCTCTTGATGCGGAGCAGCGAGCAGATCGCGAGATGCTCGCGCGTCTGTGGCATCACGCCCTCGTCCGCGGCGATGACCAGCAGGGCGAGGTCGATGCCCCCCACCCCGGCCAGCATGTTCTTCACGAAGCGCTCGTGGCCCGGCACGTCCACGATCTCGATGGTGAGCCCGTCGGGCTCTTCCAGGAATGCGAAGCCCAAATCGATGGTGATGCCGCGCGCCTTCTCCTCGGGGAGCCGGTCCGTGTCGGTGCCGGTCAACGCCTTCACCAGCGAAGTCTTGCCGTGATCGATGTGGCCGGCGGTGCCGATGACGACGTGCTTGGAATCCGCCATGCCGCGAGGCCCTACAGCGCAGCGAGGACGCGGGCGAGATCGGGCAAGTCGGCGGGCAGCACGGTGCGGAGGTCGAGCAGCAGCCGATCGTCGGCGAGGCGCGCGAGCACGGGGGGCCGGCCCGCGCGCAGCGCCTCGTCCAGGGCCTGGGGCGCGTGCTGCGCCGTGCCGAGCGCGACCGCCGCGGTGGGGAGCTCGACGGTGGGCAGCGCGCCTCCACCCACCTGCGAGGTGGTCTCGACGAGCGCGGCGCCCAGCCGGCGCTGTGCCTCCGCGGGCAGACGGCGCAGCAGCGCGCGCGCCCGCCGACGAATCGCCGCCAGCGGCTCGGTCAGCAGGCGAAGCGTCGGAATGGACTCGAGCGCGTCGCCCGCCTCGTAGGCGTAGAGCGTCGCCTCGAGGGCGGCGATCGTGAATTTGTCGATGCGCACCGCCCGGTTCAGCGGATTCTTCGCGAGGAGCCCGATCGCGCTCGCCTTGCCCACGACGATGCCGGACTGCGGCCCGCCGAGGAGCTTGTCGCCCGAGAACGACACCAGATCCACGCCGGAGGCGACCACCTCGGGCACGGTGGGCTCGTAGGGAAAGCCGTACGGGCGCAGGTCGAGAAGCGAGCCCGAGCCCAGGTCTTCCATCACGAGGATGCCGCGCTGCCGGCCAAGCTCCACCAGCTCGCGCGACGACACCGCGGCGGTGAACCCCACCACCCGGTAGTTCGAGGTGTGCACCTTCAGCAGCAGGCCGGTCTCAGGCCCGATGGCGTTGGCGTAGTCCTTGAGGTGCGTGCGGTTGGTGGCGCCGACCTCGCGCAGCACCGCGCCCGAGCGGCGCATGATGTCGGGGATGCGGAACTCCCCGCCGATCTCGATGAGCTCGCCGCGGGAGACGATGACCTCCTTGCCGCGCGCGAGGCTCTCGAGCGCCAGGAGCACCGCGGAGGCGCAGTTGTTCACCACCAGCGCCGCCTCCGCGCCGGTGAGGCGCCGCAGGAGCGCCTCCACGTGCGCGTAGCGCGAGCCCCGCTCCTTGCGCGCCACGTCCATCTCGAGGTTGGAGTACGCGGCGGCGACGGCCTGCAGGCGCTCCTGCGCCAGCTTCGACAGGAGCGCGCGGCCGAGATTGGTGTGGAGCACCACGCCGGTGGCGTTGATGACCCGCGTGAGCGAGAAGGCGCCGGCCCCGCCGAGCCGCTGGGCCACCTCCGCGGCGAGGCGCGCGGCGTCTTTCGGCGCGGGCGCCGGGCCGCCGGCCGCGCCGGCGCTCGCCGCGGCGAGCAGGCGCTGGCGCTCGCGGGCCAGCGCCTCGCGCACCGCCTCGGCTCGCCGGGCGTGGGGCAGCGCGGCCACCGCGGCCTCCCCGTCCAGCGCGGTCAGCACCGCGTCCACCGAGGGCAATCCGCGGAGCAGGGTCTGCGCGCCGGAGACGCCGGCGGGCGCGCCCCGCTCATCCGCCCGCGGCAAGGCCGGTCTCCACGCGCTCCTTCACCCGCGCGATCACCTCGTTGGCCTCCCGGCGTATCGCCTCCACGCTCGCCCCCTCGGGGCTCTTCTTGAGGAGCCGGCGCACCGCCTCCTCCGTGAGGCCGGCCCACAGCTCGTCGAGGTCGCTCGGGGAGAAGCCCTGCCCGCGCAGCGCGCCGGTCCACTCCCGCGCCAGCTCGTCGACCAGGCGATCTCGTTCGTGCGCCAGGCGGCGGGCGCGCTTGATCAGCTCGGGCAGCCGGGGCGGCATCCTCAGTCCTTCACCAGCCGGCGGATGCTGTCCATCAGGTTCGCCTCCCAGCGGCCGGTGGAGGCGCAGACGTACACCGTCTCCGACTTGAGCTTGCCCGAGTCGCCACGGCGCCACGCCTGCGTGCGCATCTTGGAGTTGACCTGCACGTCGGTGGCGCCCGAGCCGTTGGGCTGGACGAACACCGTGAACGACACCACCGCGTCGCCCTCGATGACGTCGTCGCCGATGCGGCCGCAGTCGGCGAAGACGCCGATGGGCGACACCATCTCGTCGGACGACACCACCCCGGAATCCTTCGCCACCGCCCGCAGCGACACGTTCTCGAACGCGAGCGCGCGGATGAGGGCCCTCCAGGTCGCGTCGTAGGCCGCCGCGATCTGGTCGCGGTGGGGCGGCGGCAGGATCGGCGAGACGAAGGGCCGGGAGCAGGCGCCGAGCCCGGCGAGGGCGAGGCCGGCGGCCACGACTCCCAGCGCGCGCGAGCGAAGCGCCCGGATCATGACGGCATTTTACCGCTTGTGGTGGTCGATCCCGCGATAGGTCCGGATGAACCGGACGATGCGCCCCTCGTCGTACTCGTCGAAGGCATCAAGGCGCGTCCAGGCCGTGAGCGCGATGCGTGTTTTCATGCCGGGATAGGGGGCGAGCAGCACCTGGCGGTCATAGCCCTTCACGATGGCCTCGAGCTGCGTCACGAGGTCCGCGCAGCCATTGGGGCAGTTGTACTGGATCACGACGCCCCCGTCTTCCAGGTTGTGCACCTGCAGCTCGCGCACGATCGGCACGTTGTGGACGCCCCACGGCGCGATGTAGGGCAGATGCGGCCCCGACGTGGGCGGGTCGGAGTTATACGGCACGTGCGGCTCGGCCTCGGTCTGGATGTGGAGGTTGCCCTGGTCCGTGAACTCCACGCCCGGCCGGTTGGCTTGCGCCTGATACGCGAAGTAGCCGATCACGATCGCGACCACGACAGCCGCCGCGATGCCGACGGCCATGTTGCGCCGCCGCCGCGCCGCGCGGGAGCGGCCACGCGCCGGCTTCTCCGCCACCGCCTTGCCAACCTTCGTGTCCTGCCCCCTCTTCCTCGCCATGCGTGCCTCGTCCCCTTCCTCGTGGTCGCCCGGGTGGCGGAAGCGTGTGGGAGTCGAACCCACCTTCGACTTGTCTAGAGCCGAACACCGGATTTGAAGTCCGGGGCGTGCACCGGCGCCGCAAACGCTTCCGGGAGTCTAACTCCCTGAGAAATCAGCGGGAAGAGTGTACCACCAGAGACCGGAATCGGCCGAGATGTCACCACCCGCAACCAATCTCGTTAACGCTATGGCCTGTCTTCGACGCTGCGCATTCGCGATCGCCGCCATCGGACGAAAAATCCGGTGCGCGTCCAAAGCAGCCGTGAAATTGCCAGGATGCCAGGCGCGTCCGCTGTCATCGCGCCAATGTGAGCCGCCATGTTGCTGACAAGTGAAATTCCGCTCAGTTTTTACAAGTGGCCTGTCCGGTCACTCTCGGGGGGCGGTGGCAGTCGAGGCGGGCGGCGGCGGGAGGCGGGCCGATTTCCAGGGTATCCAGATATGGCTGACGGCGCCAACGTCGCTCGTAAAGCAAATGCGCGCGCGTTTTTCGGTCGGGGCCCAGGGAAGGGCCGCCAGGCGCCATCGTAGCGCCCGAGACATTGGGTGCCACGCCAGACGGAGTGGGTCGCATCGAGGTGGCGGCGGACGGTGACCCGCAGGCCCGCGCACGCAGCAGTGACGCTCGGCGAGCTCGCTAGAGCGTCGCCGACGTCACCGCGAGGTTAAGGTCGTTGAGCGCTGGGCACTCGCCTCGGCTACTTCGCCTTCTTGGCCCAGTCCGGGTGGTACTCGATGCCGACCTGCTTCATCTCGCTCATCTTCTCGCCCCAGAGGGCCGTCTGCTTGTCGCGGCCGCGCCGGTCCGTGATCTTGTCCCACTCGGCGGCAGCGGAATCGAGCGCCTCCTGGGGCGACTTGCGCTTGGCCAGCGCTTCGGTAATTTCGAACGACAGCTTCCGCATGTACTCCGAGGCCCCCGGGAGGATCGGGTCCGGCACCACATGCGGGAACGTCTTGAGGATGGCGTCAAGATACTCGTCGGCGCCCGGAAACGACTTGCGGAACTTCTCGGACTTGAAGTGCGAGACCCGCCACGGGTCCATGATCGTCTTCGGGTCCATGACGATCTTGAGGCTCTGCTCGGGGTCCGAGATGAGCTCCAGCACCTTCATGGTGGCTTCTTTCTTCTGCGAGTACTTGGAAACCGCCATGGACCGGCCGGGCGTGAGGTCCGGCCGATAGACAATCTTGCCGTCGATCTCGGCGCCGGGCACGATGCCGAAACCCGCCTTGCCGACGATCACCGACTCATTGGGATTCCCCACCCGCTTGCCCGTGGACGTCCACGAGAAGAGGAACGGCACCTCGCCCTTGATGAGCATGGTCTTGGGCTCTTCGGACTCGAACAGCATGACCCCGGGCGGATAGTACTGGATGGTCTTGACCATCTCCTCGAGGGCGCGGAGGCCGGCGGGGCCGTTGATGAGCGGCTTCATCTGGGCGTCGAAGTACTGGCCGCCGTACGAGAAGAACCGCGGCCGCCACCAGTAGTAGGAGTAGTTGTTACCCTTGTACGAAGCGCCGGCCCCGAACAGCTTGCGATCGGTGCCGTCCCAGCCCCAGCCGTGGAAGAACTCGGCCTGGTCGTCCCACTGCTTCCACGTCTGCGGCGGGGCCAGCTCGTAGCCGTACTTCGCCTTGAACTTCTTCTTGTTGTCGGGCCGCTCGAAGGCGACCTTGTTCCAGAACATGATGTGGACGTCACCGTCGTACGGCATGCTGACAATTTTCCCCTCGTGTCGGAGCATCAGCTTCTTGTAGACATCGGGGATGTCGTCCATGACGAAGTCGAGCTTCAGCTTCTGGATCCAGGGCTCGAGCGGCTCCAGGTGCCGGCCGTAGTCGGGCATGAACGACGGCCCGAACATGATGAGATCCCACGGGCTCTTGCCGCTGTTGAACTCGAGCAGCGTCTTGGCCACGTAGGGGTCGAGCGGGATCACCTCGGTCTCGATCTTGATGCCGAGCTTGTCGTAGACCGCTTGCTCGACGAGGGAGAGCGAGTACTTCACGTACTCGGCGTTCACCACGGCGCGGATCGTGGTGCCCTCGTAGGGCCGCGCCGCCTTGACCTCGTTCACGGGCAGGCCGAGCCACGCCGCCAGCGCGCCGACCGCGAGCACTACCGCCAGGATCGACAGCTTTCTCATTCGGAGCCTCCTCCGTTGGGGCAAGGAGCCTAGCCCTTGGTGCCGCCGAGGGCCAGTCCCTTGACCAGGTAGCGCTGCAGCACGAACGCCACGATGAACGCCGGCAGCACGCCGAGCACGACGGACGCCGAGGCCTCGCCGTAGAACATGTCGGTGCCGCCGCTGGTGAACGAGGTGACGAGCACCATCATGGTCTTCGTCTCGATGCCGGTGAGCACGATCGCGAACAGGAACTCGTTCCAGGTCGCGATGAACGAAAAGAGGGCCACCACCGCGAGACCCGGCGCGATGATGGGCACGACCACCGAGACCAGCGCGCGCAGCCGCGAGCAGCCGTCGATGAGAGCCGCTTCCTCGATCTCCACCGGGAAGTCGCGCAGGAAGCCGACGAGCAGCCACACCGCGAAGGGGACGTACAGGACCGTGTAGACGATCACGAGCCCGAGGTAACTGTTGGTGAGCCCGAGCAGCTTGTACATGATGTAGAGCGGGATGATGAGCGCGATGGCGGGCAGCATGCGAAGCACGAGGAGGAACAGGGACAAGAAACCGCCCCCGAAACGCCAGCGCGCGATCGAGTACGCCGTGGGCAGGCTCACCAGCAGGGCCGCCAACATGCTGAGCGTGGAGACCACCAGGCTGTTGGTGAAGTAGCGCGCGCCGCTCGAGCGGGTGAACAGCGCGCCATAGTGCTTGAGCGACGCGTCCGCCGGCACCCACACCGGCGGGTACGCGAAGTAATCCTCGTTGCCCTTGAGGGACGTCGTCAGGATCCAGAAGAACGGCCCGAGGAAGAAGAGCAACGCGGCGACGACCGCCACCCACGTGAGTGCCGTGCCAACCCAGCGCCGGACCCGCAGGGCCCGCGCGCTTCGACTCACCGTCCGGGGCCGGTCGAGCGCGATGGCCATCAGGCCGCCCGCATCTCGCGGTATCGCTGGATCCACATGAACCCGAGCGTGAGGACGAGCACGCCGCCCACGATGACGTACGAGAGCGCGGCCGCGTAGCTCATCCGGAAGTCGTTGAAGCCGGCCAGGTATGTCGAGAAGGCCACTGTCTCGGTCGCCCCGCCCGGACCGCCATACGTCAGGACGAAGATCAGGCCGAAGAGCTTCGTGAGGTCGATGAGCCGGATCATCAGCCCGACCACCATGGTGAACTTCAGGAGCGGCAGCGTGATGTACCAGAAGCTCCGCCAGCCGTCGGCACCGTCGGCCTTGCCCGCGTCGTAGAGCTCCGTGGGGATCGACTGGAGCCCGGCGAGCAACACCAGCGTCATGAACGCTGTGTTGTGCCACACCTCGACCATCACGATGGCGACTATCGAGATGAAGGGGTTCGAGAACCAGTCGAAGTACACGTCGATCACGCCGAGCTGGCGGCCGAGGTTGTTGATCGCGCCGTACTTCACCCCGAACATCATCCGCCATGTCATGGCCGCCATCACCGGCGACACCATGGCGGGGATGGCGAGGAGCGCGGTGATGATCGGGCGCCCGCGTCCGATGCGCGTGAGGAGCAGGGCGAGGCCGAGACCGAGCAGCAGCTCGAGCACGAGCGACGGCCCGATGATGATCGCGGTATTCCAGATGGAGTTGAGGAAGCGACTGTCCCTGACCAGCGCCTCGACGTAGTTGGCGCCGCCGACGAACTCGCTGTCGGGGCCGACCGCCAAGTCGAAGTTCCTGAACGAGAGCCAGAAGGAGTAGGCGAGCGGGAAGACGATCACGAGCGCGATGAGCGCCAGCGACGGCGACGCGAACGCTAGGGGCTCCCAGCTCTTGCGCTTCAGGACAAGGGCGCCAATTCGCATCGATCCCCCTCGCACCGTCGTTGGTGCGACGGAAGCGTCAGGACGAGTGCCGTGACTCTGCGCTCAGCGACCGGGCCTTGTCAAGATCGCGATCCGCCTCGAAAGAATGGTTGCCGAAGACGAACTCGATGCTTCAGAAATCGTGACCCACTTCGGCGACCGCCGGCGTCAGTCGCTGCCCGCACCCGGCGCAGAACTCGTCGGCCGGCTCGTTGGCGAACCCGCACGACGGGCACGCGAGGGCGAGCGGCGCCCCGCGCGATTGTCAGCCCCGCAGCCGCTACATCGCACGGGCGGACTCATCGCGGGAGACAGGCATGATCTCCAGTATCTGGCGAAGCGCCGACTTGCGTACGGTGGAGTACTCCCTCACGTGAGCAGCGAGAGCGCGTGCAGGATTTATGCTCCCCTAGGCCCAGCCTCGTTAGCCGGCCAATGCGCGCCGTGACCGTGTGCCGATCACCCTGGCGATGGTGCGGGAGCTGACTCCCAGCATGAGAAGGGATCGCAGGAGCAGGTCCACCGACACGGACGGATCTCCACTCTCCATCTTGGCTACGCGAGACTGGCTCGACTGCAACCGCTTGGCCAACTGGGCCTGCGTGAGCCGGGAGGAGGCCCGCCGCGCGCGAAGCGCGTCGCTCAGCGCCAACTTCAACTCGACGAAGGCCCCTTCCTCCGGTGACAAGCCGAGGAAGTCCTCTGCCGAGCCGACCTTCCACCCCTTGGCCTGAAGTCTGGCCCGCTTTGTCCGGTTCAATCGCGGTCTCCTTTCCCCGTCACGGCGTCATATCGCCCCAGCCGACGCCGAGACTGCACGATCACGTCTTGCGGAGTGTGCTGCGTCTTCTTCGCGAACAGCGCGGCGACTACGATCGCGTCCGGATCGATCCGGTAGACCACCCTCCAGCTGGCCCGCTCATCTTGGATTCGCAACTCATGGCAACGCGGGCCGACTACCGGCATCGGTCGGGAGTGCGGAAGCCCGAGCCTCTCGCCCCGCTGAAGTCGGCGGAGTAGAACTCCCGCCTCGATCCGGGCCGACGACGAAAACGGCGGAGTCTTTACCTCGCCGTGCAGCCATACTAGAGGCCGGTCACGGCCCTCGGTCACCAGTCCACTATATCAGATCTGACATCGACTCGAGTCGGATCCCCAACGCGACGGTGTCACCAAAGTGTAACCAACGGCCGGCAACGAGATGCAACTTACGCGCACTTGGCGCACGTTGCGCGATCGGAAGGTAAGCGCCCAAGACCGCGAGACGACGACGAGGAACAAGATCCGCTCGGCGGCTTTTGAAGTCCGGGGCGTGCACCGGCTCCGCAAACGCTTCCGTGGGTATCTTCGCAGCGTTTGAGTGTACGACTGGCGACGCGAAAGCGGCCGAAGTGACAGGTGAGTGTGTAACCAAGCCGGTGCGGGCTCCGACGTTTCGGTGTGTCCGCATCCGCGGGGTGCGACAACGCGAAGATGGACTTTGGTCCAGCTATCGGCCCCACGCCGCGGCTGCTACCGTGATTCCCGTGAGAATCGCAATCGGCTTGATCGGGCTCGGCGTTGCCGGCGGAATCATTCCCACCGGCTTGGCCGGCATCGGCCATGCCGGGGCGGTGGTGGGCGGCACCGTCGCCGCCCTCGCGCTCTTGGTGGGGATATGCCTCGCCGCGCCCATGCTCGCTCGCGGGAGATCCCGCACGACGGCGCCGGGGGCGAAGTGGCGCCCTTCTGTCTCGCCGATTCGCTCCCCCGCTCGCGGCATCTAGCGCTCCACGCGCCGGCGCTGCCCGGCCCCGCCGCGTCACCCATGTTATCCCGCGAGGGGGCCGCCACCGTGGTGACCAGGCGTTTACATGTCACCACGGGGAGCAGCGGCGGGTCGGCCAGGCAGCCACGCCCGGGGAACGCGCAGCAGGCCGGGCCCCGAGGAAGCCCGGCCTGCCGCCTCGATGCGAAGCGCCGCTAGACTTTGCGGACGTTGGCGGCCTGAAGCCCCTTCGGGCCCTTGGTCACCTCGAACTCGACCTTATCGCCCTCGGCGAGGCTCTTGAAACCCTGCGCCTGGATGGCGTTGAAGTGCACGAACACGTCCTCGCCCGCCTCCTGGGTGATGAAACCAAAGCCCTTCGCGTCGTTGAACCACTTGACCGTACCTTGAGCCATTGAACCGACCTCTTTCTTCTGGGGCTTGCGCCCCGGTGAACCCCACCACCATGGCGGGGGCGCCCTCCGAATGGAGGGCAAAACAAAAACACCGCGGGACCAGAGGTCCTCGCGGCGTTGATCTCGAACGTTACGAATCGGCAACCGAGTGAACCTGAAACCACTCGAACAGTACAGGACCCATGTCGGCCCGTCAACAGGTATCGCGATCTTCGCGACGAGCAGATCACGATGATGACGAGCGCCGCAGGCTGCTAACTCACCGAGAAATCAGCGAAGAGGAGTGTGGCCACTGCCCGCGGGGCGCACGCGACGGGAGCGAGGGGGGAGGCGTCGAGTCATTTCGCCCGTTGACACGTGCGGCGACGCCCCCCAACGTGAGTGGCATACCGCGTGTCGTCGACGCCATGCACCCACCCGAGCGAAGGAGGACATCATGAGGAGAATCGGAAGCCACGTCGTCGCTACCCTTTTGTGTGCGGCAATGCTTGGCGGCTGCGCTCTCGCGCACGGCCCCGTCGTGGCGCCCGTCACGATCAACATGAAGGGACCGGTGTCAGCCGGCCCGGCCGCCACCAGCCCGAAAGTCGGGCGGGCAGACGCGTGGGGGGTCCTCGTCTTCTCGACCGGCGATGCCAGCATCTCGGCGGCGATGCAGAACGGCGGCATCACGCGGATTCATCATGTGGACCACGAGACCCAGAACTTCCTGGGGATCTGGGCCAAGTACACGACCATCGTCTACGGAGAGTAGGCGTCGGAGGGACCATGCCGACCAAGGTGCACATCAACTTGGCCAATAGAGACGAGCTGCTCGAGCTGGGCCTGGGCCACTCGCAGGTGGCGTCCATCGTGCGGTACCGCGCCGAGCATGGCCCCATCAAGGACAGCGCGCAGCTGGCCACGATCCTGGGCGGCGAAGCGCTGACCGACACGATCAGAGAGCGGGCCGACTTCGCTCCGGCCTACGACACGGCGCCCGAGGCGCCAGGAGCCTAGCGGCCTCCCGGCGTCACGGTCCCCCGCTGCCGAGCATGCAGGCGTCGCTGCCGACGAAATAGACGCCTCCGCTTGCTCGGCAGCGGTCCCTCGCCGCCTGCTGGCTCGGGCCGTATTGCGAGCACGTGCCCCCGGACGGGGTGCCGCCCGACGCCTTGCAGATCGAAGCCGTATCCACCGCGCAGCCGGCCACCCCGCTCGAAAGGCCGACCGCCAGGGCGCCCACCATCAGCACACGCCCCACGCGGAGAAGCCGGCGGGCTCGAGCGATCAGGGACGATCTCCCATCTCGCCGAGGATACGCCCGATGCCGTCCGCGGGGATACCGGCCCAGGCCGGGCGATGGGAGAGCTCGTAGCGCAGCTCGTACACGGCCTTGCCGAGCTCGAACACGGAGGTGACCTGCTCCACGCGGGCGCTCGTCGCGGGCACGAGCGGCACGGGGCTCCGCTGCGCGGCCTCCAGATATCCGCGCCGGAACACGCCGCGCGCCTGCCGCTCCCAGGCTTCCATCCACGCCGCGAGCGCGCTCCGCTCACCGGCGGCGCGGCCCGCGAGCACCGTCCGGGCGGCGTAGTCGAACGAGCGCAGCATCCCCGCCACATCGCGCAGCGGCGAGCTCTTGGCTCGCCGCTCGGCCAGGGGCCGCGCCGGCTCGCCCTCGAAGTCGATCACGACGTACCCGGTTCGCGTGCGAAGCACCTGGCCCAGATGGTAGTCGCCGTGGATCCGGATCTTGCGGGACCCGTCGCTCGCGAGCGGGGAGAGGTCGATCGGCCGACGGGCCGGCGTCGGCCATCGCGCGACGAGCGCGGCGACGGCGGCGCGCGCGGGATCGGACAGGGTATCCAGGCGCCGGGCCGCCTCGGTCAGCACGGCCCCCGTCTCGGCCGCTACCTGCGCGCTCCACGCCGCCACGTCGGCGTCGCTGATCGGCTCGGGTCGGAAGGCCGGCGGGGCGTCGGCCGCAGCCAGGGCCACGTGCAGCTCGCCGGTCACGGTCCCGAGCGTACGGAGGTCGTCGAGGAGCTCGCTGCCCAGCTCGCGGAGGCGGTGCTCACCCGCTTCCACGTGCGCGGGCGGCGGCTCTCCGGCAAGCACATTGGCGAGGGTCTCGAGGCTCGCGAGGGCGTGGCTCCAGCCGTCCCCGCTGTTTTCCACGAACGGCTGGAGGAGAGCGATCGTCATCGCTTCCTCGCCCTGGGCCCGATGCTCCAGCCAGCCCGCCAGCCCGGGCGTGTGCGGGAAGCCGGTGCGCGTGGTGAGGAAGTGGGCGATCTCGAAGTCGGGGTTGGCGCCCGGCCGAGGGCGGCGGAAGGACTTGGCGATCAGCCGGCCCCCGAGCAGGAGCGAGGTGTTGCTCTGCTCTCCCTTGAGCGGGACGACGGCAAGGTCCCGGCAGCCCGCCGAGTCGGGCGCTGCGGCCGCTCCCGACCAGTGACCGACGAAGCGCCCGCGCACGCCGTCGAGGATACGAGCGGTCGCGCAGGCATGGAGCAGACGGCGGCCGAACTCCGGCTCGCCGTGCGCGTCCACGATGGTGACGCCATCCACCGTGCCCACCACCTCGCCCTCGCCCGGCGCGCCTCCCGAGTGGGCCGCCAGGGGGACGTAGTAGCGGTCGGCGTCGGCCTCCACCAGGAGCAGCACGACGAGCGGCTCGGCCGGCCAGTCGGCCGAGGGCGCGTCGAGGGCGGCGGCGGCCAGCACCGCGAGACGCGTGGGGCGCCGCCCGCGCGCGGCAAACCACCGCTGGCGGGCCATGAACGCGCCCAGCCCGGACGCTCCCACGCCTTCCAGGAACGCCATGAGCGCGGGCAGGCGCTCAGAGGGAGATGTCCTCGATGCCATACAGCACCTGCTCGGAGGCGGGCGGCTGGAGCCGGAACCAGTAATAGCCGTAGGGCGCCAAGCTCAGGAAATAGGGCTGGGTCCCGATGGCGGGAAATCGGCTGTCGCTCAGCATCTCCACCGGCGTCCAGCCCGCGTGGCGCGCGAGGTCGATCTCGACCGGCTCGGCCGCCCCGGACAGGTTGTGCACGGCGAGCACGGTCTCGCCCTCCCATACCCGGAGATGCGCGAGCACGCTGTCATTCTTGGCGCGGAGGAACGTGAGCGTGCCGCGCCCGAAGGCCCGCGACTTCTTCCGGGTGGCGATGAGGCGCCGCATCCAGTTCAGCAGCGACCACGGCGGGCGCTCCTGCGCCTGCACGTTGATGGCCCCGTAGCCGAAGACCGGATCCGTGATCAGCGGGAGATAGAGGCGAGCGGGATCGGCGCCCGAGAAGCCGGCATTCTTGTCGCCCGACCATTGCATGGGCGTGCGCACCCCGTTCCGGTCGCCGAGATAGATGTTGTCGCCCATGCCGAGCTCGTCCCCGTAGTAGAGGATGGGACTGCCCGGCAGGGTGAAGAGGAGACTGGTGAGGAGCTCGATCTTCCGCCGGTCGTTGTCCAGCAACGGCGCGAGGCGGCGACGGATCCCCAGGTTCAGACGCATCTGCGGGTCCTGGCCATACGCCCAGTAGAGCTCCCGCCGCTCGTCCCCCGACACCATCTCCAGGGTCAGCTCGTCGTGGTTGCGCAGGAACAGGCCCCACTGGCAGCCGGCGGGAATTTCCGGCGTGTGCCGGTAGATGTCGGTGATGGGGCGCCGGTCGCCGTGGCGGACGGCGAGGAAGATCCGCGGCATGAGGGGGAAGTGAAAGGCCATGTGGAACTCGTCGCCGGCGCCGAAGTACGGGCGGACGTCCGCCGGCCACTGATTGGCCTCGGCGAGGAGGATGCGGCCGGCGTACTTTCGATCGATGGCCTGCCGGAGCGCTCGGAGGAAGATGTGCGTCTCCGGCAGGTTCTCGCAGATCGTCCCTTCCCGCTCGAAGAGGTAGGGCACGGCGTCGCAGCGGAAGCCGTCGAGACCTCGGTCGAGCCAGTGCTCCATCACCGCCAGCAGCTCGGCCTGCACGTCCGGGTTGTCGAAGTTGAGATCCGGCTGGTGGCTGAAGAAGCGGTGCCAGTAGTACGCCCGGGCCTCGGGATCCCACGTCCAGTTCGAGCGCTCGGTATCGAGGAAGATGATGCGCGCGTCCTTGTAACGCTGATCGGTGTCGCTCCACACGTAGTACTGGCGGAAGGGCGAGGCGGGATCGCGGCGCGCCTCTTGGAACCAGCGGTGCTGGTCGGAGGTGTGGTTCACCACGAGGTCGGCGATGACGCGAAGTCCTCGCGCGTGCGCTTCCTCGAGGAAGCGCTCGAAGTCGGCCAACGTCCCATAGTCGGGGTGGACGGTGCGGTAGTCGGCGACGTCGTAGCCGTCGTCGCGGAGCGGCGAGGGATAGAACGGGAGCAGCCACAGACAGTCCACGCCGAGGTCCTTGAGGTAGTCGAGCCGACGGGTCAGCCCCACGAAGTCCCCGATGCCGTCATCGTTGCCGTCCTGGAAGGCCCGGACGTGCAGCTCGTAGAACACGGCGTCCTGGTACCAGAACGGGTCAGTCATGCGCGCGAGCGCTCCTAGGCGAAGTAGTCAAAGTCCTGCTCCCGGCGGCGCCAGCGGCCCAGCCGCCAGATGACGGCGGGCCCGAGCTGGGGGTCGAGGGTCACGGTCTGCTGGGGCCCGCGGTAGAGCCGCCGGGTCCCGCTGAGGAGCTCGGTCAGCTCGTAGGCCTCGTCGGGCGCCACGCCCAGCGCGGCCAGTGGGAGGGTGAGCCGCGCCTCGTGCGCCTGGAAGGGGTCGAGATTGACCGCGGCGAGGATGACATTGTCCCGAGTCGCGGTGGCCTTGCCGAAGAAGAGGATGTGCTCGCTCTGCGCCTCGTAGAAGCGCAGGTTGCGGTACTCGTGCAGGGCGGGATTCTCCCGGCGGATCCGATTGAGCCGGGCGATGAGGTCCTTGATGTGGCCGGGCGCATTCCAGTCGCGCACGCGGATCTCGTACTTCTCGGAGTCCAGATATTCCTCGGTGCCCGGCACCGCCGCGTTCTCGCACAGCTCGAAGCCGCTATAGAGGCCCCACAGGGAGGACAGGAGCGCGCCCAGTGCCGCGCGCAGCCGGAAGGCGGGCGGGCCGCCGCGCTGGAGCAGCTCGGGGAGAATGTCCGGGGTATTCACGAAGAAGTTTCCCCGGTAGTACTCGGCCATGTCGGATTGCGTGAGCTCCGTGAGGTACTCGGTCAGCTCCTCCTTGAAGTTCCGCCATGTGAAGTACGTGTAGGACTGGGAGAACCCGATCTTGGCCAGGGCCCGCATCACGGAGGGCCGGGTGAAGGCCTCGGAGAGGAAGATCACGTCGGGGTGCCGGTCCTGGACCTCGCGGATCAGCCACCGCCAGAAATCGAGCGGCTTGGTGTGTGGGTTGTCCACCCTGAAGGTTCGTACGCCCTGCTCCACCCAGAAGAGCACGATGCGAAGCCAGGCGTCCCACAGCGATCCCCACGCGAGGCCGGCAAAATTCAGCGGATAGATGTCCTGGTACTTCTTGGGCGGGTTCTCCGCGTACTTGATGCTGCCGTCCGGGCGGTGATGGAACCACTCCGGATGCGCGCGAACCCAGGGGTGATCGGGCGAGCACTGGATGGCCAGGTCGAGCGCAATCTCCATTCCGTGATCGGCGGTCGACTTGACGAGACGCCGAAAGTCGTCCAGCGTGCCGAGGCTCGGCGACACCGCGTCGTGGCCGCCTTCGGGACCGCCGATGGCCCACGGGCTGCCCGGATCGTCGGGGCCCGCGACCAGGGCGTTGTTCCGTCCCTTGCGGTGGGTGCGGCCGATCGGATGGATGGGAGGCAGGTACAGCACGTCGAAGCCCATGGCCTGGATGTCAGGGAGGCGACCGATCACGTCCTCAAAAGTCCCGTGGCGGGCGGCCACGCGGCCCTGGGAGCGCGGGAAGCACTCGTACCATGCCGCGAAGCGCGCGCGCGGGCGGTCCACCACCACCTCGTACTCGCGGTCGTGGCGTG
This sequence comes from Verrucomicrobiia bacterium, assembly GCA_035495415.1. Classification (GTDB taxonomy): domain Bacteria; phylum Methylomirabilota; class Methylomirabilia; order Rokubacteriales; family CSP1-6; genus DASRWT01. The sequence continues at coordinate 102,468 of DATJFY010000004.1, read as the reverse complement.
TCAGATCCGGCCGCGGCGCCGCACGCGCCACCAGGGTCCGGAGGCCGGGCTCGAGGATCAGCCGCAGGCGCGCCTCCTGATCGGGTGCGGCGTCGAAGGCGCCGACGGCGTGTCGGACCCGCTCAGCGTCCACCGCGGACACCGCCCCGGCCGCTTCTTCGATCAGGGCCCGGCCCTCGAGCAGCTCGCTGCGGAGGTCCCCCTGGCCCCCGGCGACACGCCGCTCGATCTCGCGCACCCAGGAGCCGAAGCGATCGGTCCACGCCTCCAGCGTGAACGTGTACCGCGTGTTCTCCTGCAGCACCAGCTCGGCGGTCCAGCGGTCCCCGTCGCGTTTGACAAGGGGGGCGACTCGCCACTCGGCTTCTCCCCGGGCCCGGAGCCGCACGGCCGCCGCGAGCACGTCGTGGCCCTCCTTGAAGATATCGGCCGACACGACGAGCAGCTCCCCGACGACGCGCTTGACCGGATGGCGGCCGTCGTCCACGGCCGGGGCCACGCGCTCGATCACGATCGGCTGCCGCGGCTTCGTCATCGCCATCGGTCCACCAGGTACGCCTTCTCGTCCTCGAAGCCGCGGGCCAGCCGCTCACCCACGGCGGTGACCGCCGCAGCCGGCTTGCCGCGCGTCTCCAGAACGAGCGAGGCGGTGCGTCCGAGATAGAGGGGCGCCAGCGACTGCGCCACGTGTCCTCGATGCGCCACCCGGAACCGCCAGGCGAGCAGGAAGTCGTAGACCACATGCGTCCAGAGCCGATCGGAGAAGCGGAAGTCGTCGGGATCCGCCTCCCCCAGGGCTAGCACGTCGGCCAGCGTCTCCGGGGCGAGAATGCGGACCCAGATCTCCAGGAGGTCGCGCACGCCCTGGCGGAAGCCGGCCAGGAGGCGGGCGGGATCGACCGTTCCGCCCCCCTCGCGTGGGGCAGGCTCAGGCCCGCTGGCCGCCACAGCCTCCGAGCCCCGGACCTCCAGCCAGTGCGCCTCCGTCTGCTCGGCCAGCGCGAAGAGGGCGCCCGCCACGCGTCCCACGGTGGCGCCGAGCGGGGACGGCCGGCCCTCCACGGCCACCCGCCGCTGCCCCGCCGGAACCTGGCTCACGACCAGGCCCGCCTGGATCGCCATCACCGGGAGCCAGAACTCCGTCCCCTGGCGCACGATCTCCGTGTCCCATGCATCGGTATCGAGGAAGGCGGCAGCGGCCAGGCCCGAGCACGCGAATTCCTCCGCCATCGGATGGGCGAGCCGCCGGCCCCAGAGCGCGCGGGCCAGCGGGACGACAAGCGCGTGCGTGAGCGTGCCCTCGTAGCGCGTGCGCGTGTACATCGGCAGCACGAGGTCGTGGCTGTCCTTGAGCACGGGCTCGGCGAGCGCGGCCGCACGGTCGGGCGCGCCGGGATCGACCAACGCGTTGAGCAAGACGACGCCCCGCGCGCGCAGGTGTCGGCCCACGGCGAACACGGTACGGATGGCGTCGCTGGCATCGTCGCGCTCAGGCGCGGCGGGAGCTCGCCGAAGGCCGGAGCCCTCGAGATGCACCACCGGACAGGGCGCGCCGGCGCGAGTCAGGGTGTCGAGCGCCTCGCTGGAGCCGGTGGGATCCACGTGGACCACCACCACCGTGCCCATGCTGCCGAGGGGACCCTCGAGGGCCGCGCGTCCAACGGTCTCCGCGGACGGCGTGGGGCCGACCGTGGGCAGACCGACGACGACGTCGGCCGTGCCCAGGGCCTCCAGCTCCGCCTGCACCGCCGGATCGCTCAGGAGCCTCGCCATGTCCGTCCGCTCACTTCGTCAGGTGCGCGAGCAAGCCGAGATGATCGGCCAGGTCCCGCGTGATCAGGAAGCGGTGGCGCACCATTTCTCGCGCGGCGGCCCCCATGCGGCCGATCAGCTCCGGACTGTTCAGCAAGTGCCGGAGCCGGAACGCCGCGCCCTCCACCGTGCTCACGATGAAGCCCGTGGCCTGGCTCACGATCTGGTCCGGGATGCCGCCGACCGGGCTGCCGATGACCGGTTTGCCCTTCCACATGGCGCAGGCCACATCCAGGGCGAAGTCCGCCCGCAGCGGCTTCTGCACGACGACGGTGGCGCCCCGCTCGAGCGCGTTCAAGTCGGCGTCGGGGGCGCCGCCGAGCACGATGGGAACCACGTCCGGATCGGCATGCGCCGCCTCGCGCACCTCGTCGAGCACCGTGGTGCCGTCGGCTGGCTCCGCCCCGGCGAGCACCAGCCGCACGTCGTGCCGCTTCTTCACCAGCCGGTAGGCGTTGATCACGCCCTGAGGGTCCTGGGTGCGCGTGAACTCCCCCACCTGCACGAGGTAGGGCTTGTCCCGGGGCACCCCGAGGCGATCGAGCCGCTGCGCCTGCTCGAGCCGCGACATGTCGCGGTTGCGGTCGTCAAGTGGATCGACGGCCGGCGCAATGAGATAGCGCGGGATCGGCAAGGGCGGGGCGAAGGAGCGGCGCGAGAGCACGGCCGCGTCGTAGCGCGGAAGGAAGCGTCGCAAGAACCCCCACACCTGGGCCTGCGGCGCGGACAGGTCGCCGTGGCCGCGCCAGACCCAGCGGCCCGCGTCGGGACGCCGATCCACGAGGAGAAAGGGCGCGCCGCCGTGCACCATGACGAGGTCCCCGTCGAGGGGCAAGCGCGTGGCGTTGTCCACGCACGTTGCATGGAGGCGCTCGAGCATGGCCTCGGTCACGACCTGCTCGGTGCCGTGAAGCGCCAGCGCCAGGCTGCGCGCACCGGCGTCGAACTCGGCCGTGCCCACGATGATCTCCCACGTGGTCTCGACACCGAGGGCGTTCACCACCGGCAGCATCCGATTGAGGGTCGCGGCGATGCCGCCGCCGTAGCGCGACGCCGTCACATGGACCAGCCGGCGGCCACGGACCGTCTCGGCCAGCCGCACCACGAAATCCACGGCGCCCCGCGGGGCCACCGCCCGGTAGTCATCGAGCGTGATGCGCACGGGGCCGGGCACGGCTAGCTCCCCGGCACCAGGCCGTCCTCGAGGACGCCGAGGCAGCGATCGCGGATGCGTTCGAGACTCCCCACGTGGGCGTCGATGCGCGCCAGCCGCTCGGCGAGGTCGGCGCGCCCGAGCCCGTGCTCGGTCCACTCCGCGAAGTCGCCGCGATCACGCCCGAGCCGGTAGCGCACTTCGACGACGTGGTAGAAGAGCGCGCTCGCGTCCACCACCGCCAGCCCGTCGCGGAACTCGCGCAGCGTGGAGGCGGTGACGCCGAGCGGCACGGGCACGACGTGCGTCCGCAGGAAGACGAAGGGCTCGCGGGCCGGGGTCGGCGCCACCGGGCCCCGGTGCAGATGGTCCTCGAAGACGGCGACCAGGTTGGCGCGCAGCGCATCGAGCGAGCCGGCGTCGAAGACGTCGACCATGGCCAGCCGCTCGGCGAGCGCCTGATCGCCCAGCTCGGTGGCCGCCCACAGGGCGAAGTCGTTCGGCCAGGCGTCGCCCTGCACCGTGCGCCGTAGCATCGTCCCCGCCGTGTGGGTGAACAGCATTTCGTCGGAGACCTGCCCGATCCCCTCGAGCAGCGCGCGGGCGTCCCAGGCTTCGGGGCCGACCAGCTCCCGGACCGCCAAGCAGCCATGGAACACGAACGGCATGAGCGTCATCGTTTACACTGCCTCGACAGGAAGGACCAGGGTGCCATGAACGTGTTGATGCTGAGTCGAGAATACCCACCCCACATCTACGGGGGGGCGGGCGTGGTGGTCGATGAGCTGTCGCGGGCCCTGGCACGCCTCGCCCGGGTGGAGGTCCGCTGCTTCGGCGACCAGCGGGCGGCAGGCCCCCCGCTTGGCGTGCAGGGCTACGCCCCCACCGCGGAGATCGGCCGCGCGGCCGCGGCGTTCCGGCACCGGCCGGTCCTCGAGGCGCTGGCGGTGGATCTGGCCATGGCCTCCGATCCCGTCGAGGCCGACGTCGTGCATAGCCATACCTGGTATGCGGCCTTCGGCGGCGTGCTGGTGCGCGCGCTGTTCGACATTCCGCTGGTGGTGACGCTCCACAGTCTGGAGCCGCTCCGCCCGTGGAAGGAGGACCAGCTGGGCACCGGCTACCGTGTGTCGACCTGGCTCGAGCGGCTCGCGGTCGAGCAGGCGGAGCGGGTGATCGCCGTGTCCGAGCAGATGCGCGCGGACATCCTGACGCATTTCGCGGTGCCCGCGGAGCGGGTCGTGGTGATCCACAACGGCGTGGACGCACAGAGCTTCCGCCGCACCGAGCGCCACGACGCGCTGGCGCGCCTCGGGGTGACACCGCCCTACGTGCTGTTCGTGGGCCGCATCAGCGAGCAGAAGGGCATCTTCCATCTCCTCGAGGCCAGCCGGCGGCTGCCCGCCGGCGTCCAGCTCGTTCTCTGCGCCGCCGCCCCCGATACGCCCGAGCTCGAGCGCCGCCTCACCGCGGAAGTCGCCGGCCGCCCCAGCGTGCGCTGGATCAATGCCATGGTGCCCCGGGACCAGGTCGTCCAGCTCTACAGCCACGCCGCGTGCTTCGTCTGTCCTTCCGTCTACGAGCCCTTCGGGATCATCAACCTCGAGGCGATGGCGTGCGGGACGCCGGTGGTGGCGAGCGCGGTCGGCGGCATCCCCGAGGTGGTCGTGGACGGCGAAACGGGCTTCTTGGTCGCGCCCGGCGACCCCAAGGCGCTGGCCGTCGCGCTCGACCGCGTCCTCGCCGATCCCGGCCGCGGGGCCACGATGGGACGCGCCGGCCGCCGCCGCGTCGAAGAGCGCTTCGCCTGGGAGCGCATCGCGGAGCGCACCCTCGTGGCCTACGAGGATGCTCGGCGCGCTCACCGCGAGGGCTCCTCGGCCACGTAGCCGCTCATGCCCCCATGAAGCGGAGCCAGACGGCGGCCAGCGGGGGAAGGGTGAGGCGGATCGAGTGGGGCTGGCCGTGCCACGGTACGGGCTCGCTCTGCACGCCGCCGCTGTTGCCGAGGTTGCTGCCGCCGTAGTGCGCGCTGTCCGTATTCAACACCTCCACCCACGTCCCCGCTCTCGGGACCCCCACTCGGTACTCCCGGCGCGGGACGGGCGTGAAGCTGCACACGCAGAGGAGCATCTGGCCCGGCTCGAGCGCGAACCGGACGAAGGCGATCACGCCTTGCTCGTTGTCGCGGCAGTCCATCCAGAGGAATCCCGCCGGGTCGGCGTCGAGCTGGTGGAGCGCTCGCTCCTCCCGGTACAGATGATTCAGATCGCGCACGAGCGACGAGAGGCCCCGGTGGTACGGGCCCTGGTCGAGGAGATGCCACTCCAGGCTCGTCTCGTGATACCACTCGCTCGACTGGCCGAACTCTCCGCCCATGAACAGGAGCTTCTTGCCGGGATAGGCCCACATGAAGGCGTAGAGCAGGCGCAGGTTTGCGAAGCGCTGCCAGTCGTCGCCCGGCATCTTGGCCTTGAGCGAGCCCTTGCCGTGCACGACCTCGTCGTGGGAGAGGGGCAGGATGAAGTTTTCGCTCCACGCGTACAAGAGCCCGAAGGTCAGCCGGTCGTGGTGGTACTTCCGGTGCACGGGATTCTGGTGGAAGTAGTCGAGAATGTCGTGCATCCACCCCATGTTCCACTTGTAGCCGAACCCGAGGCCGCCCACCTGGACCGGCCGCGACACCATCGGCCATGACGTGGACTCCTCGGCCACCGTGATCGCGTCGCCGTGGAGTCCGTAGACCACCTCGTTCAGCCGCTTGAGGAACGCGATGGCCTCCAGGTTCTCCCGGCCCCCGAAGCGATTGGGGCGCCACTCGCCCGCCCGGCGCGAGTAGTCGAGGTAGAGCATGGACGCCACGGCGTCGACGCGCAGGCCGTCGAGGTGATAGCGCTCGAGCCAGAACAGCGCGTTGCCGATGAGGAAGTTGACGACCTCGCGGCGCCCGTAGTTGAAGACGCGCGTACCCCAGTCGGGATGCTCGCGCCAGCGCGGATCCTCGTGCTCGTAGAGATGGGTGCCGTCGAAGAACGCGAGGCCGTGCGCGTCGCGCGGGAAGTGGGCGGGTACCCAGTCGAGGATGACCCCTATGCCGCGCTGATGCAGATGATCGACGAAGGCCATGAAGTCGTGGGGATCGCCATACCGCCGCGTGGGGGCGTAGTAGCCGATGCCCTGGTAGCCCCAGGAGCCGTAGAACGGGTGTTCCATGACCGGCATGAGCTCGACGTGCGTGAATCCCATCTCGCTCACGTAGTCCGCCAGCTGGACCGCCAGCTCGCGGTATGACAGCCAGCGCTGTCCCTCCTCCGGGACACGCCGCCACGAGCCCAGGTGCACCTCGTAGATGCTCATGGGCACGCCGAGCGACTGTCGGCGGTCGCGCGCGGTCATCCATTCCGCGTCGCCCCAGCTGTAGCCATCGAGGTCGACCACCTCGGCGGCGGTGCGCTCGCCACCGCGCTCGAAGGCGAAGGCCATGGGGTCCGCCTTGAGCGCCTGCAGATCGCCCGCCGGCCCCAGGATCTCGTACTTGTAGTGCGCCCCGGCCCGGACGCCGGGAAGGAACAGCTCCCAGATCCCGTTGCTCGGGTGGAGGCGCATGGGATGGCGACGCCCGTCCCAGCCGTTCCAGTCGCCGACGACGCTCACGCGGCGGGCATTGGGCGCCCAGACCGCGAAGATGGTGCCGTCGACCCCGTCGAGCCGGGCGGGATGGGCGCCCAGCTTGTCGTACACGCGGTAGTGCGTGCCTTCGCCGAGGAGGTGCAGATCGTAGTCCGACAGCGTCGAGGGGAAGCGATACGGATCGTCCTCGTCGCGGGTCCGCCCCTCGTGGTCGGTGACGCGCAGACGGTAGTCGAGCTCGCGCCGTCCCGGCAGCGTGGTCTCCCAGAGGCCCGCGGGGTGCAGCTCCTGCATCGGGTGCTCGTCGACGGGCTCCCCGCCCACGATCACCGAGACCTTCGCGGCGCCGGGCTGTAGCGTCCGGATCACCACGTTCGTTCGACCTTTTTCGTGCGGTCCGAGCACGGCGAAGGGGTCGCCATGACGGCCGCCCACGAGGGATTCCACGACGTCTGGGGAGAGGGTCAGCTTCGCGTTCTTGTCGCCCTTTGCCATGTAGAGAAGGTACTACTCGTTCCGCGCGGGAGCGAGCGTCCTGGGTACTTTGGGTTCGCGGCACCTTTGGTGACATCGTATCGCGGCGCCTTTGACGCCTGCACCGCGGCTGTGCTATGCCGGGGCCCGATGACGACTGCTCTCTCCCGACTGACCGGGCGCGTGGCCATCGTCACCGGTGCCGCCCACGGCATCGGCCGCGGGATCGGGGTGGCCCTCGCGCGCGAGGGCGCCACGGTGTGGGGGTGCGACGTGCGCGTCGACGAGCTCGAGGCCACCCGAGCGGCCATCGAGGGCGCGCGGGCGGGCGCCGGGCGGGCCGAGGTCGTGGACGTCCGCGACGCCGCCGCCGTGCAGGCGTTCGTGGCGCGCGCGGCCGCCGAGGCCGGGCGCCTCGACGTGCTCGTGAACACCGCCGGCGGCGTGGCGGGCCAGGTGATGCGCCCGGTCGAAGACGTCTCCGACGCGGACTGGCGCGTGATCTTCGCGATCAACCTCGACGGCGCGTTCCACTTCACCCGCGCGGTGGTCCCCCTGATGAAGCGCGGCGGGGGCGGGGCCATCGTCAACATCTCGTCCGGCGCCGGGCGCTCCTACAGCCTCACCGGCATCCAGGCCTATGCCAGCGCCAAGGCCGGCCTCATCGGCTTCACCCGCCAGACCGCGCGGGAGCTAGGCCCGCACGGCATCCGCGTGAACTGCATCGCGCCCGGCTTTCTCCGCTCGAACCCCGCGTCCGAGGCCCAGTGGCACGCCATGGGCGAGAAAGGTCAGCAGGCGCTGCTCGAGTCCATCGCGCTCCGCCGTCTCGGGACGCCGGAGGACATCGCGCGCGCCGTGGTGTTCTTCGCCTCCGAGGAGGCGGGGTGGATCACCGGCCAGACGATCAGCGTGGACGGCGGACACTGGATGCTGGGATGAAGCTCAGCCGGGATGGTCGTGCCGGTGGTGGATATCCGGGTAGTGCGGGTGCCGATGGCGCAGCGGCTCGTGCACGTGCCAGTGCGAATGGGGCTCGCCGGGGGGCGCCGCGTCCTCGTGGACATGCTGATGGTGCTCGTCGTGCACGTGCCGGTGGGCGTGCGCCATCGCGTGGTGCTCGTGCTCGTGTGAGTGCTCCTCCGTGACGTGGAGCCAGACGCCCCACCCCATGAGCACGCCGGCGAGGATCAGCGCCCCCGTGATCGGCTCGCGCAGGAGCGCCACGCCGAGCGCGGCTCCGAAGAACGGCGCCAGAGAGAAATAGGCGCCGGTGCGCGCGGCGCCCACGTGCCGGAGCGCCACGACGAAGAGGACGAGGCTGATCCCGTAGCCGCCCAGCCCGAGCAGCGCGCCCGCAGCCAGGGGCACCGACGCGGGCCAGGCCGCGCCCAGCGAGAGCGCGATGCCCACGTTCACCACGCCCGCAGCGCACCCCTTCAGCATGGCGATACGCAGTGGATCGGCGCTGGCGATCCGACGTGTCAGGTTGTTGTCGATGGCCCAGGCCAGGCAGGCTGCGACGATCGCCAGCGGTCCCGCGATCCCGCCCGACGGAGCGAGCGTTCCTCCCGTCAGCACGATGCCGCCGCCGACGATGGCGGCCATGCCGAGCGCGATGCGACGGTCGAGGTTCTCGCGAAAGACGAGCCAGGCCAGGAGCGCCGTGAACACGCCCTCGAGATTCAGGAGCAGCGCGGCGGTGGTGGCGGCAGTGCGCGACAGGCCCAGCATCAGCAAGACGGGGCCGGCGCCGCCGCCCGCCGCAATGGCGAGCCCGAGCCAGATCCAGTCCTGACCCTGGAGGGGTGCCTCGGCCCGTGCGCCGCGCGCACGCCGGAGGATGGCGACCAGGCCCAGCAGGCCCAGCCCCGATCCGAGGTAGAGCACGCCGGCGAGGAGCCAGGGGTCGACTTCGCGCAGGAGGAGCTTGGCGAACGGCGTGCTGGCGCCGAACAGCGCCGCCGCCAGGAGCGCGGCGCCGACACCGCGAGGAAGCGCGCGCGGCAGCGCGCTCATCGCCTCTCCCCTTCGACAACCCCGACCAAGCTCACCACAACGCGTAGCCTTTGAGGTATCGTACGCTCCATGCGGCTCAGCGTCTGCGTGATGGCCGACATCGACGAGATGGACTTTTATCCACACGTCGAGTCGTTGGGGTATGACTCCGCGTGGGTCACCGATAGCCAGATGCTGTTCTCCGACTGCTACGCGGTGCTCGCGCTGGCCGCGCAGCGGACGTCACGGCTGCGCCTCGGGCCCGGGGTGGCCATCTGCGGCACGCGCATTCCGCCGGTGCACGTGGCCGCGCTCGCCACGCTGAACCGGCTCGCGCCTGGGCGCGTGCACCTCGGCATGGGCACGGGCAACACCGCCATGCGCACGATGGGACAGCCGCCCATGCGCATCGCGGACTATGCGGAATACCTGCGCGTGCTGCGAGGTCTTCTCCGTGGCGAGACGGTGGACTACGCCTTCGAGGGCAAGCCGCAGCCCATCAAGATGCTGATCCGCGAGAAGAAGTACATGAGCCTCCAGCCCCGCATCCCCCTCTACGTGTCCGCCTTCGGGCCGCGCGCGATGGAAGTGGGCGGTCAATACGGCGACGGCCTCGTCATCGCGATCCCGCCGCGCGGCCTGGCGCCCCAGGAGGCGCTCGAGCGGGCGCGCATCGGGGCCCAGCGCGAGGGCCGCGAGCTCGCAAGCGACTTCCACCTCGCCGCCCTCACCAACATCGTGGTCCTCGAGCCCGGGGAGGCCGCGAACTCCGAGCGGGTGATCCGCGCGGTGGGGCCGAACGTGATGGCGAGCGTCTACTACTTCTACGATACGCTGCACGAGCGCGGAGGCGAGCCGCCCGCCTTCCTGCGCCGCATCTGGAAGCGCTACGTCGCCCTCGTGGAGCAGACGCCGGCGGCCCACCGGCACTTCCGCACGCACGAGGGCCACTACACCTATCTCCACCCCGGCGAGGCCGAATTGATCGACGCCGAGCTCGTCCGCGACACCTGCCTGGTCGGCACCGCGGAGGAGCTGGTCGAGCGGATCCGGGATCTGGAGCGGGGCGGCCTCAAGGAGCTCATGTGGGCGACGGGCACGGAGGACAAGTGGCGCTTCAGCCGCGAGCTGGCCGACCGCGTGATGGCGCGGGTGTAAGATGAGCAGCCCGATGATCGACCACATCGATTTCGACCACGAGCCGCCCCGGAACCTCTCCACGCTGGTCATCGCCTTCGGCGGCTGGATCGACGCCGGTCAGGCGGCGACGGGCGCCCTGCGCCATCTCGTCCGTGACCTGCCCGCGGAGCGCGTGGCCAGCATCAATCCCGAAGACTTCTTCGTGTTCACGCAGGAGCGGCCCGAGGTGAAGATGCGGCCCGACGAGACGCGCGATATCCGCTGGCCCCGAAGCGAGTTCTTCGCGTGGCAGCGAAGCGATCGGCCCGACGGCCTGCTCCTCTTCTCCGGCCCGGAGCCCCATCAGCGGTGGCGCACGTATTCGAAGGCGTTCATCGACCTCGCCGAGTACTGCGGCGTCAAGCGCATCGTCTCGATCGGGGCGCTCCTCGCCGGCGCGCCGCACACCCGGCCCGTACCGGTGACCGCGCGCTGCACCGACCCCGGCTGGCGCGCCCTCGTGGAGGCCTGGGGCATATACCGCCCGCCGACCTACGAGGGCCCGACCGGGATCTCCACCGTGCTGCTCGACGCCGCCGAGAAGCGGGGCATCGCGCATCTGGGTTTCATGGGGCAGGCGCCGCATTACCTCCAGAACGCCGAGAACCCCGCGGCAATCGAGGCGCTCCTCACCCACACCGCGCGGCTCCTCGATCTGAGCCTGGACATGTCCACCTTTCCCGAGGCAATCAAGGATTTCCGCGCCCAGTGCGATCGGGCGGTGGCGCGGAACAAGGCCACGCGCGAGCACGTGCAGCAGCTCGAGAAGGACTACGACGAGGCGGCGGGGCAGAAGCCGCAGGGCTTGCCCGACGGCGTCGACTCCGACCAGCTGATGCGCGAGCTGGAGGACTTCCTGCGCAAGCAGCGCGACAGCGGCGAGGAAGGGCGCTGACTTACCGGAGCTCGATGCCGAAGTAGCGCTTGAAGCGGGCGTTGTACTCCTCGTCGGAGAGCTCGCCGCCCATGGCCACCCACTCCTCGTCGCTGATGCGTGCCCGCCCCGCCGCGATCCCCTCCGCGTCGACGCCCACCGGGTAGCGGAGACGCGGCCGGTCGGTGGTGATGGCCTCGAGGATCGCGGCGGCCACCGTGTCGGGCTGACCCGGGTTGCGGAACCCCGCGGCGAAGAGCTTGCCGTTGCGACGCATGATCTGGCGATAGGGCGAGGTCTTGTCGTAGCGCGTGGCGCTCGCCGAATTCTCGAAGATGGCGGTCTGGATCACGCCGGGCTCGATGATGGCCACGCGCACGCCGAAAGCCGCCACCTCGTGGGCCAGCGCCTCGCTCGCCGCGGCCAGCGCGTGCTTGGAGGCGGAGTACGGGATCTGGTTCGGTGTGGCGATGCGCCCCGCGATCGACGTCACGTTCACGATGCAGCCCGTCCGCCGTTCGCGCATCGACGGCAGCACGGCCTGAATCATCCGAATAGGCCCCCAGTAGTTGGCCTCGAACATCGCCCGGTGCTCGGCCTCGGGTGTGAGCTCGAGGGGCGTCGCCCCGCCGATCCCTGCGTTGTTGACGAGCACGTCCACCGCACCCTCGCGCGCCTGCGTCTCCGCCATCGCGCGATCGATGGAGGCCTGGCTGGTCACGTCCAGCTCGCGCACGGCGAGCCGCACCCCCTGCTCGCGCGCGGCGGCCTCGAGCGGGGCGGCCTTGGCGAGATTCCGCATGGTGGCGACCACGGTGTGACCGTGCCGCCCCAGGTAGAGCGCGGTGGCGAAGCCGATGCCGGTGCTGGTGCCGGTGACGAGGCTGACGGGCATGGGCGCCATGCTGCCCCGCGGGGGCGCATGGCGTCAAGCGGCGGGTCTCTTGACGGCGGTGCCCTCCCCGGGTCACGATCCTTCCCTCGGTCTCGATCTTTCCATGCCGCGCATCAACGAGCACTTCCGCAGCCTCCGGGCCGCCTATCTCTTCGCGGAGATCCGGCGGCGCACCCAGGCCTATCGCGAGGCGCATCCCGGCGCGCGCCTGGTGAACCTCGGCATCGGCGATGTGACCCAGCCGCTCCCCGCCGCGGTCATCCGGGCCCTCCACGAGAGCACCGACGAGATGGCGCGGGCCGAGACCTTCAAGGGCTATGGGCCCTATGCGGGCTACGAGTTCCTCCTCTCGGAGATCGCCGCCCACGACTTCGGCGCGCGCGGCGTGCGCCTCGGCGTGGACGAGATCTTCGTGAGCGACGGCGGCAAGAGCGATAGCGCCAATCTCCAGGAGCTCTTCGCGCCCGAGTGCGTGGTGGCGCTGATGGACCCCGTGTATCCCGTCTACGCGGACAGCAACGTGGTGGCGGGCCGCTCCGCCCCCGCGGACGAGAGCGGACGCTACCCCGGCTTCGTCTATCTCCCCTGCACCGCGGAGAACGGCTTTCAGCCCGCGCTGCCGAGCCGGCACGTCGATCTCATCTACCTCTGCTATCCGAACAATCCTACCGGCGCGGTGGCCACGCGCGAGGCGCTCCGGCGGTGGGTTGACTACGCGCGGGCCGAGGACGCCACCATTCTCTTCGACGCCGCCTACGAGGCCTACGTGGCGGACCCGGAGCTGCCGCGCTCGATCTACGAGATCGAGGGCGCGCGCGAGGTGGCCATCGAGTCGCGGAGCTTCTCCAAGACCGCCGGCTTCACCGGCATGCGTCTGGCCTACACCGTGGTGCCCAAGGAAGCGCGCGGGCGCACGGCCGACGGCAGCGCGACGAGCCTGAACCAGCTCTGGACACGCCGTGTCGGCATCAAGTCCAACGGCCCGCCGTATCTCATCCAGAAGGCGGCGGCCGCGGTCTACACGCCGGAGGGACAGAAGCAGGTCCGGGCGCTGATCAACGGCTACATGGGCAACGCCCGCATCATCGTCGAGGGCCTGCGTGGCGCGGGGCTCGAGGTGTACGGCGGCCGCAACGCGCCTTATATCTGGTTCCGCACTCCCGGGGGCCTACCGTCCTGGGACTTCTTCGACCGCCTGCTCGAGCAGGCCGAGGTGCTGGGCGCGCCCGGCGCCGGCTTCGGCCCTAGCGGCGAGGGCTATTTCCGCCTCACCGCGTTTGGCTCGCGGGCCGACGCCGAGGAAGCCGTGGCGCGCATCCGCACCCGCCTGGGATAACGCACGGGAGGCCCGCCGTCATGTCGCTGCGTCCGTCGATGAACTGGCTGCTTGTGCTGGTCCCGGTCGCGGCTCTTCTCGATCGAGCCGGCGCCGCTGCGCCGCTCGTCTTCTTCGTCGCGGCGCTGGCCATCGTGCCGCTGGCCTCGCTGATCGTTCAGAGCACCGAGCAGGTGGCTGAGCGCACCGGGCCGGCAGTGGGCGGGCTGCTGAACGCCACGTTCGGCAATCTTCCCGAGCTCATCATCGCCGTCGTGGCCCTCCGCGCGGGCCTCGTGGACATGGTGCGCGCCTCCCTCATCGGAGCCATCCTTGCCAACGTCCTTTTGGCGCTGGGTGTGGCGTTCATCCTGGGGGGGCGGCGGCACCATGTCCTGGACTTCAATCCGGCCGGGGCGCGGACGTACGCGAGCATGCTCATGCTTGCCGTGATCACCCTGGCGATGCCGGCGGCGTTCCATCGCTTCCTGGGCGCGCCGCAGCCGGCCTTGAGCCGGCCGGTGGACCTGGGAACGTCTCTCGTGCTCCTCGCCACGTACGTCTGCTACCTCGTGTACATGATCTGGACCCATCCGGATCTCTTCGCGGCCGGGAAGGACAGTGGCCACGCCGGGCATGGGGGCGCGCAGTGGAGCGCCGCGCGCGCCCTCGGCACCCTGCTGGCCGCATCCGCGGGGGCTGCATGGATGAGCGAGGTCCTGGTGGGCGCCGCCGAAGCCACCGGACACGCGCTCGGGATGTCGCCCGTCTTTCTTGGCATGGTGCTGCTGGCGGTCATCGGCGGCGCGGCCGAGAGCGGCTCCGCGATCGCGATGGGGCGTCAAGACAAAGCGGATCTCGCGGTCGGGATCGCCATGGGCAGCTCGATCCAGATCGCGCTCTTCGTCACGCCCGTGCTGGTGCTCCTGAGCGGGATCATCGCGCCGATCCCGCTGGGGCTCGCATTCAGCCGGCTCGAGGTCGGGACGCTCCTGCTGGGCACCCTCATCGTGGTCACGACCGCCAACGACGGGCGCGCGACCTGGTTCAAGGGCATTCAGCTGCTCGCGGTGTATCTCATCATCGCGGGCGCGCTCTACTGGATGCCGGTCGTCGCACCATGAGACAGCCTGTCGCCGGGCGGCCGATGAGAGCCTACGGCGCCCACCGCTACGGCGTCCTCTTTTATACGCTGCTCCTCACGCTCGGAGCGGCTCCGCTCCTGGCGGCTCTGCATTTCACCACCAATTTCCTCCAGATTCTTCTGGCGTTCAGCCTGCTGGCCGCACTGCTCGGAGTCCCCGGCCATCGTTGGCGAATATTCCTCATGCTCCTCGCCGCGGTTGCGCTGGCACTGCACGCCGCTCCCAGTTGGGCGATCGCCCCGGCCTTCTCGAGGGGCGCCCTGGCGGTCGGCTGCGCCGTCGCCCTGCTCGCGGCGGCCAGCGCGATCCGGTTCGTGATGCGCACGGACGCGGTCGATGCCGAGCACATCTACGCCGCCTTGAGCGTCTATCTCCTCGCCGGCCTGTGCTTCGGCGTCCTCCACTGGGTGATCGAGAACACCTGGCCCGGCTCGTTCGGCGAGGCCGCCGGCCCCGGGGCTCGATTTTCTATGTCCACCGCGATCTACTACAGCTTCGTGACCCTGGCGACGCTCGGGTATGGGGACGTCGTGCCCAAGAGCGACATGGCCCGCGGCGTTGCGGTGCTCGAGGCGGTCGGCGGACAGCTCTACGTCGCGGTGATGATCGCCCGTCTGGTCGGCGCTCAGCTCCAGACACGGGGAGGCTCCCCCCCTCAGGCGTGAGCCGCGAGAACGGGGCGAGCGGTAGTCGGCAGAACGCGGTCGAGGCGGTCGGGGGCCAGCTGTCGCCGCGATGATCGCGCGCCTGATGGGTGCGCGGCTGCAGACGATGGGAGAGCCGCCAGGCCGGTGAGGTATCATGCGCGCTCGGGAGGACACGTCATGTCGAGATCGGTCGTGCGGGCCGCCGCGGTCGTCATGCTCGTGGTCATCGGGCTCACCGGATGCGCCACGATGGAGGCCAATCCCAAGACCACCGTCGGCGCCCTGGGCGGCGGCGCGTTCGGCGGCCTCATCGCGGCGGCGGCGGGCGGCGGCGGGGCGGCCATCGCGGGCGCCGTCATCGGCGGCGCGCTCCTCGGCGGCGCGGCGGGCAGCTACCTCGATCAGCGGGATCGACAGCTGGCGGCGCAGGCGCAGCAGCGGGCCCTGGAGAACGCGCCCACCGGCGCGCCGGTCGAGTGGACCAATCCGGACAACGGACATCGAGGCACGGTGACGCCGGTGCGCACGTATGAGTCCCAGGGCACCTACTGCCGGGAGATTCAGAGCGACGTGACGATCGACGGCAAGCCCGAGAGAGCCTACGGCACCGCTTGCCGCCAGCCCGACGGCAGCTGGAAGATGCAGGGTTAGGAGGCGCGCCATGATCGGCAAGGGCTTCGGCATGCTGACGGTGGCGCTCGCGCTGGGGTTCGGTCTGGCCCCTTCGTCGGCGAGCGCCCAGACGTCCCCGGTGTGGGACGTGCGCTCGTGGATGAAGCAGTACGACCGGAACGGCGACGGCAAGCTCGACCGCGGCGAGTTCTATCAGGCGGTGGTCGACGCCTTCTTCTTTCGGGACAAGGACAAGGACGGCTACCTGGCGATCTCCGAGCTGAAGGAAGCGAGCCCCGAGTCCCTCCGGGCGGTCAGGCGGAAGGACGGCTCCCGCATCTCCCTCCAGGAGTACGTGGGCGCGCTCTTCAAGGACTTCGAGGCCGCCGACACCGACGCCGACGGGTTCCTCACGGTGGACGAGGTCGAGCGGTACCGCCAGAAAGCCCGGTAGCGCCGCTCCTCAGCGCCCCGCGCCGCGCAGCCGAGGCAGGGCCCGCGCGCTCACCGACACCGCGAGCAGGGGGCAGCGGGCTTCGCGCAGCACCCGCTCCGTCGTGCTCCCCCGCACCGCGTCCATGAAGCCGTGACGCCCGGCGGTGGTCATGACGACGAGCTGCGGCTGCCATGTCCCGATGGCGCCGGTGAGCCGGTCGACCGCGTCGCCCAGCTCGGTCTGCCGCTCCCAGCTCCAGGTGCCGCGCTCGGGCGTCGTGACCACGGGGAACGGGCCCGCGCCGGCGTGCAGCAAGCGAAACGTCACCGGGTCGTCGCCCACGATGCCGGCGAGAGCCATCGCCGCATCGACCGCGGGCTGCGGCGCGGGCTCGTGGTCCACGGGGATGAGAATCCGCCGGAGGTCGAGGGCGCCCGTGTCCGGCGACACGAAGCCTGCCGCACCCTCCGGCACGAAGAGCGCGATCTCCCCCGCGTGCTGGCTGATCGCCGCGGCCACGCTGGGCTGCCGCCAGGCGGCGAGGCCGTCCCGCGGGTGCGTGGCCATGACGATGACGTCCGCTGGGTGTCGCCGAAGGAACTCGGCGGTGTGCGCCACCGGGTCGGCGCCGGCGGTCTGGACCTTCTCGATGTCGACGCCGAGCCCCGCCACCGCCGAGGGTGGGCTGCCGACGGGTAGGACCCCCCAGCGCTCGAGCGCCTCACGCACGCCAGGGAAATGCTTCCAGCCCGACCCCCCCGCATCCGGCGCCACGTGGAGGATGCGGAGCTCGCCGCCGGTGAGCACGGTGAGCTTGAGCGCGTGCGCGAAGGCCACCTCGCTCGCCTCCGAGAAGTCGGTCGGGTGAAGGAAGCGCCAGCTCATCTCAGGATCCGGGCTTGAGCGCCATGTCGTAGGCGCGGATCAGCTCGTCGCTCCGCGCCTTCCAGCCCAGGCGCTTGCTCGCGCCGTAGAGGTCGATCTGCTGGTAGAGCGGCACCGCCGGCACTTCCTCGATCCAGAGCTTGTTGATCTGGTGGTAGAGGGCCAGCCGCTTCTTCTCGTCCATCTCGCTCTGCGCCGCCTCGACCATGCCGTTGAAGTCGGCGTTGTCCCAGTTGACGAAGATGCCCGGCGACTTGAACAGGGGCACGTAGATGGCCTCGGCGTCCATCGCGGGATGGCCCCAGCCGATCAGCCACACCGGCCCCGCCTTGTGCACGTAGACCATGGTGTTGAGGTAGGCCACGAACTCGTGCGTGCGGAGCGTGGTGCGGATCCCCGCCTTGGTGAGCTGCCCGCTGACCGCTTCCGCGACCTCGCGGTCGCGCACGTAGCGCCCCTGCGGGCCGTTGAGCACGATGTCGACGCCGTTGGGGAAGCCGGCTTCGGCGAGGAGCTTCTTGGTGCGGGCGAGATCCTGCTTCGCGGGCTTGAGGGTGGGGTCGAACCCGAAGTGCATGCTGGTCAGCATCGTCGCCATGCGCACCGCCTTGCCGTCCATCACGCCGCGGATGATCTCGTCGGCATCGATCGCGGACACCATGGCCTGGCGCACCCGCTTGTCCATGGTGGGCCCCGCGTAGGGGCCGGTGGCCTTGTGGGTGGTCGGGTCCATCTGGTGGGTGTAGACCATGAGCTGGATGGTGCGGATCGAGGGCGCGCTGCTCAGGAAGAGCTTGGGGTGCTTCTCGATGATGCCGGCGAGGTGGGGCGGGATGTTCACCGCCACGTCGATCTCGCCGTTCTGGAGCGCGGCCACACGCACGGCATCGTCGGGTATGGGCCGGAACACCACCGTCTTGATCCGGGCGGGACCGCGCCAGTGATTCGGCACCGCCTCCAGCACGATCTCCTCGTCCTTGGACCAGCGTACGAACTTGTAGGGGCCGGTGCCGATGGGGTTCTTCGAGATCGCCGCCGGGTCCTTGCCCGCGTACTCCTTGGGCGGGTACATCGAGGCCTGGCGCAGCGCCATCTGGGCCACGAACGTGGGCCAGGGCTTCTTGGTGTGGACGCGGACGAGGTAGGGGTCCACGATCTCGACGCGGTCGATGGGGCCGTACGTGGGCGACCCGCGCAGCTTGTTGGCGGGGTTGGCGAGCCGCTCGAGGCTGAACTTCACCGACTCCGCGTCGAAGGTCTCGCCGTTGTGGAACTTCACGCCCTTGCGGAGCTTGATCTCCCACACCGTCGGGGCCACGAGCTTGGGCAGCTCGGTCGCCAGCTCCGGCACCAGCGTCAGGCTCTGGTCGCGCGCCACCAGCATGTCGAACATCTGGGCGCCCACGTTGGACGCGGGCTGCTCGGACTGGTTCATCATGTCGAGCGTGGTCGGATCCACGCCCTGCGCGATGACGACCTTGCCCTCGGGCGCGGCGGCGGCCGCCACCGGGACCAAGAACAGGGTGAGGGCCGCGACCGCGCTACGCCAGTGGCTCATGGAGGGCCTCCTTTGAGTGCCGCGAGAGTGCGGCTACTCTAGGGGCGCCTCAGGAATGAGTCAACAGCCGCTCGTCTCCCCGCGCCGGGCGTCCGAAGACGAGGGCGCCGAGCACGATGAGCATGCCCACGAAGGACAGCGCGTACGTGAGCGGGAAGACGTGGGCGCTCAGCTGGAGATGCGAGTACGCGTGCCAGATCTCGCCAACGACCTGGATCACGGCCCCCGCGAAGGCGATGGGAATGGCCATGCCGTGCTCGCGGTGGCGAACGTGTTCGAGCAGCGCCCAGGCCGTGGCGAGCAGCGTAGCCGCCACGCCGATGTAGAGGGGTACGTGAACGGTGCGGAGATGATGCGCCATCTCGGGCCTCGTGGCGGCTTCGAAGTGAGGTGAGATGAGCTCGTGCCACACCGCGTCGTAGAGCCAGCCGATCCACTGGATGATCAAGGCGACCCAGATCCAACTGCGAGGAATGTTCATGCGGTAGCCTCCTTCGTCCTGCCGATACAACTCCAGCGTACACCCCGCGATGGCCGTGTAGTATCGGGGGCCGGAGGGGCCGATGCGCTTCGGGACATTCTTCTTCTTCCAGGCGGCGCCGGGACTGAGCCACGCCGAGGTCGTGCACCGCGAGCTCGAGCAGATGGAGTGGACGGAGGACCTCGGCTTCGACCAGATCTGGCTCACCGAGCACCATTTCATCGACTACGGGCTCGCCGTCGATCCCGCCAGCCTCGCCGCCACCGCCGCGTCCCGCACGCGCCGCGTGCGCATCGGCCTGGCCGCCGCGATCATGCCGTTCCACCATCCGCTGCGCCTCGCCGAGCAGCTCGCGCTGATCGACATCATCTCCAAGGGCCGGCTCGACGTGGGGGTGGGCCGCGGCAACCGTCCCGCGGAGTTTCGGGGCTATCACGTGCCCCAGCAGGAGAACCGCGAGCGCTTCGACGAAGCGGTGGACATCATGCTGCGCGCGTGGACCGAGGAGCGCTTCTCGTACGCGGGCCGCTTTTTCACGATCGGCGAGACGCGCCTCATTCCCAAGCCGTGGCAGCGCCCCCACCCGCCCATCTACCAGGTGTGCGGCAGCGAGGACGGCATCGAGAGCTCGGCCGCGCGCGGCTGGCCCATGCTGAACTCCATCCTCACCGGGCCGGTCAGCCAGCTCGTGAAGCGGCGTGACGCGTATCTCACCGCCCTCCGCAAGCATGGTCGGACGGAGGCCGAGATCGCGACGCTGATGAAGGACTGGGGGGTGTCACGACAGATCTACGTGGCGTCCACCGACGCGCAGGCGCTCGCCGAGGCCAAGGACGCGGAGATGTGGTACCAGGACTCGCTGCGACGCTTTCAGGTCCCCGAGCGCATCGAGGACGCGCACCCGAGCCTGCAGCCCGGGTTCCGCGCCGCCGCCGAGCGCTTCGCCAAGGTGACGTGGGAAGGGCTGGTGGAGGAGACGCTGGCCTTCGGCTCCCCGGACACCGTGATCGGCAAGCTCGAGGAGATGCGCGCGATGGGGGTGGGCCATGTGCTCTGCTGGATGAACTTCGGCGGCCTGCCCCAGGACAAGATCCGCCGATCCATGGAGCTCTTCGCCCGCGAGGTCATGCCGCACTTCAACTGAGCGCCCCACGTTTTTTACCCGGCAGTCTCGATGCACGGGGGTTCGCCGATCCCCTGGCCCGTCCGACAAGGTCTCGACTTCTTGTGCTCGCTGCGTGGCACCCCCGTTGCAAAACTCGGCGGCGAGGAGAGCGGCCGATGCCGGATCCCGCGTTCACCGAACCGATCGGAGGCGAACGAGCCCTCGCGCCTGCCTGGATCAATGGGGTCCCCCACCCTCTGCCCGACGACCCGCGGGTCACCCTGCTGGATTTCCTCCGCGAGCAGCTCGGCCTGACCGGGACCAAGGTGGGCTGCGATCACGGACAGTGCGGCGCCTGCACCGTGATCGTGAACGGACGCCGGGTGAACGCGTGCTTGACCCTGGCGGTGACCGTCGCCGGCGATCAGGTGACCACTGTCGAGGGCCTCGCCCGCCCCGACGGCCGCCTCCATGCCGTCCAGGCCGCGTTCCTCGAGCACGACGCCTTCCAGTGCGGGTATTGCACCCCGGGGCAGCTCTGCTCCGCCGCCGCCCTCCTCGACGAGCTCGCGCTGGGCGAGCCCAGCGCGGTGACGCCCGCGGTCGAGCGCGTGGCCGACATCGTGCTCACCGACGACGAGATCCGCGAGCGCATGAGCGGCAACCTCTGTCGCTGCGGCGCCTACACCAACATCGTCGCCGCGGTGCGGGCGGCGGCGCGCGCGCAGAACGCGCACGGCCGCGTCCGGTGAAGCCGTTCGCCTACCGGCGGGTCGACGACGTGCCCGCGGCGGTTCGTGCGGCCGGCGACGGCGCCCGCGTGCGGTTCCTCGCCGGGGGCACCAACCTCATCGATCTCATGAAGCAGGGCGTGGAGGAGCCGGAGCAGCTCGTCGACGTGAGCCGC
Organism: Verrucomicrobiia bacterium; assembly: GCA_035495415.1. Classification (GTDB taxonomy): domain Bacteria; phylum Methylomirabilota; class Methylomirabilia; order Rokubacteriales; family CSP1-6; genus DASRWT01. The sequence goes on along the minus strand of DATJFY010000004.1, from coordinate 81,362 downwards.
CTGCCCCTGACCGCGATCGAGGAGACCGCCCGCGGCGAGGTCACCCTCGGCGCCCTCGCCCGGAACTCCGACGTCGCCGCGCATCGCGTGATCCGCATGCGCTATCCGGCCCTGGCGGAAGCGCTCCTCTCCGGCGCCTCGCCGCAGCTTCGCAACATGGCCACCGTCGGCGGCAATCTCCTCCAGCGCACGCGGTGCCCCTACTTCACCGATCCCGCGTTCGCCGAGTGCAACAAGCGGCGCCCCGGCTCGGGGTGCGCCGCGCGCCAGGGCTACACGCGCATGCATGCCATCCTCGGCGCGAGCGATGCGTGCATCGCGACCCATCCCAGCGACATGGCGGTGGCCCTCGCCGTGCTCGACGCAATGATCGACGTGACGGGGCCAGATGGCGACCGCTCCCTCGCCATCGGCGACTTCCATCGTCTGCCCGGCGCCACGCCCCACGTGGAGACCAACCTCCGCCCGGGCGAGCTCATCGTGGCGGTGCGGCTCCCCGCCTCACCGTTCGCGCGCCGCTCTCACTATGTGAAAGTGCGCGACCGCGCCTCCTACGCCTTCGCACTCGTGTCGGTGGCGGCCGCCGTCGGTCTCGACGGCGGCGGGATGATTCGGGCGGCGCGCCTTGCGCTCGGCGGCGTCGCGCACAAGCCGTGGCGTGTCCCGGCCGCGGAGGAGGCCCTGATCGGCCGGCGCGCCGACTCGCGCGCGTACGCCGACGCGGCCGACCTCCTCCTGCAAGGTGCGCGGCCGCTCCGCGACAATGCGTTCAAGATCGAGCTGGCCCGGCGCACCGTGGTGCGCGCGCTGACCGTCGCGGCGACCCGCGGCTGAGGAGGGCGAGATGCCAGACGTCGTGGGAACGCCACTCGAGCGGGTCGACGGTCAGGCCAAGGTGACGGGAGCGGCGACGTACACCGCGGATCATCGGCTCCCGCACCTCGCCCACGCGGTCCTCGTGACGAGCGCGATCGCCCAGGGGCGCATCGAGAGCATCGATGCCGTGGCCGCCGCGTCGGTACCCGGCGTCCTCGCCGTGCTCACGCACGAGAACGCGCCACGCGCCCGCGGCCGTCTGGGACGCGACGCCGAGGACAATCACGCCATCCAGGCGCTGCAGGACGCCGAGATCCGCTACGCGGGCCAGCCCGTCGCGGTGGTGGTGGCCGAGACCCTCGAGCAGGCGCGCGAGGCGGCGCGGCGCGTCGTCCTCATGTACAAAGAGACGGCGCCGCAGCTCGGCCTCGACCCCGTGCGCGGGCGTTCCTTCCGGCCGAGGCACGTTGCCTACGAGAAGCCGGACACCGCGCGGGGCGCCGCGAAGACGGCGCTCGAGCGAAGCCCCGTCCGGCTCGAGGCCGTCTACACCACGTCGCGTCTCACGCAGAATCCCATGGAGCCGCACGCGACCATCGCGAGCTGGGACGGGCCGCGGGAGCTCACCCTGCACGACGCGACCCAGGGCCTCTTCGACTGCCGCGCGCGGGTGGCGAAGATCTTCGGGCTCCGCCCGGGCGACGTCCGGGTCGTGTCGCCCTATCTCGGCGGCGGCTTCGGCAGCAAGGGGCCCGTGTGGTCCCACGTGATCATTGCTGTCCTCGCCGCAAAGCACGTGGGTCGGCCCGTCAAGCTCGCACTCGAGCGTCCGCAGATGTTCGGGCCGGTCGGCTGGCGCGGACGCACGCGCCAGACGGTGGCGCTCGGCGCCGAGCGCGACGGCACCCTTACCACCGTGCAGCACCACACCCTCGCCGAGACCTCGACGTTCGACTCCTTCATGGAGCCCTGCGGCCTGCCCGCGCGTATGCTCTACTCCTCCGGCACGAGCGTGACCACCCACCGGCTGGTGCGCGCCAGTATCGCCACGCCGTCCTATGCTCGCGCGCCGGGCTGGGCGACGGGCACGTTCGCGCTCGAGTGCGCGATGGACGAGCTCGCGTGGGCCCTCGGCATGGATCCCGTGGAGCTGCGCCTGCGCAATCACGCCGACGAGGATCCCGCCTCGGGCCGGCCGTGGTCGAGCAAGCACCTGCGGGAGTGCTACCGGATCGGCGCCGCGCGCTTCGGATGGCACCAGCGGCCGCCGCAGCCCGGGGTGTGGCGCGAGGGTGGCCGGCGGATCGGCTGGGGGATGGCCACGTCCGTGTATCCCACCCACCGCAGCGAGGCCTCGGCCCTCGCGCGGCTTCACGACGACGGCACCCTCCTCGTCGAGACGGGCAGCCAGGACCTCGGCACGGGGACCTATACCATCCTCACCCAGATCGCCGCCGACGCGCTGGGGACGTCGCCCGGCCGCGTCAGCGTGCGCCTCGGCGACACACGGCTGCCCGAGAGCCCGTTATCGGGGGGCTCCCAGACCGCAGCCAGCGCCGGCTCCGCCGTGCACGAGGCGGTCTGCGCGCTCCGTGCCCAACTGGTGCGCCTGGCCGTCGGCGACGCCGCGAGCCCCCTCCACGGCGCGCCCGCCGACGCCGTCTGCGTCGAGGACGGACGGATCTTCGACTCCCGCGTCTTCGGCAAGGGTGAGAGCCTCGAGAGCCTGCTGGTCCGCCAGGGCCGCGCGCACGTGGAGACGCGCGCGACGGCCGCGCCAGGCCCGGAAGCGAAGCGCTACGCGATGTACGCCTTCGGCGCCCAGTTCGCCGAGGTTCGCGTGGACCACGAGCTGGGGATCGTCCGCGTGAGCCGCATGGTCGGCGTCTTCGACGTCGGCCGCGCCCTGAACGCGCGCACCGCGCGCAGCCAGCTTCTCGGTGGCATGGTGTGGGGCATCGGTATGGCGCTCACCGAGGACACGGTGATCGATGGCCGGCTCGGCCGCGTGGTGACGGCCAACCTCGCCGACTACCACGTGCCGGTCGACGCCGACGTGCCGGATCTGGACGTGTCCTGGATCGGCGCGCCGGACGAGCACGTCAACGCGGTGGGCGCGAAAGGCCTCGGCGAGCTCGGCATCACCGGGACGGCCGCCGCCATCGCCAACGCCGTCTTCCATGCCACGGGCCGGCGGGTGCGCGATCTTCCGATCACGCTCGACAAAGTGCTGTAACCCGGCACACTGGGGGCGTGGACACCTCGCCCCAGGAGCAGCGCTGGGCCCGCATGATGGCGGAGCACGGCACGCTGCTCGCGAGCCTCGTCAAGTGGACGCTCCTCGCGGCGGCGGTTGGCGTGCTCGCCGGAGCTGGCACCGCGCTGTTCCTGCGGGTGCTGAGGTGGGGCATCGACACCATGACGCACGCCCCCCTGCCCCTCCTGTGGCTCCCCCTCGGCTTCGTGGCCGCGCACGCGCTCGTACGTTGGCTCGCCCCTGAGGCCGAAGGCCACGGCACGGATCGCGTGATCGAGGCCGTGCATCAGCGCTCCGGCCGCATCCCGCTGATGGTCGCGCCGGCGAAGCTCGCCGCCACCGTCTTCACGATCAGCGTGGGCGGCTCGGTCGGCAAGGAAGGCCCGGCGGCTCAGATCGGGGCCTCCCTCGCCTCGGGTCTGGCGTCGCTCCTGCGTCTGGGTCGAACAGATCGGCGAAAAATCGTCATCTGCGGCATCGGCGCGGGATTCGCCACGGTGTTCGGCACGCCCATTGCCGGCGCCATCTTCGGTCTCGAAGTGCTGGTGCTCGGCTCGCTCATGTACGACGTGCTGTATCCGTCCTTCGTGGCCGGCATCGTGGGCTATCACATGGCGAGCCAGCTCGGCGTCCAGTACTTTCACCAGACGCTGCCCACGGTGCCACTGCCCTCCGAGCGCATGTTCGGCGCGACGCTACTCGCAGGCGTGGTGTTCGGCCTGGTCGCGCTCGCGCTGATCGAGGCCTTGCGAGGGGCGCACACGTTGGCCCGCCGAATCCCGGGACCGCGCTGGGCCGTGGCGGCGGGCGGCGGCGCGGCGCTCGCGCTGGCGAGCCTGCTCGTCTCGACCCGCTACTTGGGGCTCGGCCTCTCGACGCTGGAGGGCGCCGTACGCGGGGAATGGGTGCCGCCCGAGGCCGCCCTGATGAAGATACTCTTCACCGCGGTCTCGCTCGGCGTCGGCGGCAGCGGCGGCATCGTCACCCCGATCTTCTTCATCGGCGCCACGACGGGCAGCGCGCTCGCGCACGTCGCGGGCCTCGACCCCGCCACCTTCTCCGCGATCGGCATGGTGGCGCTGCTCGCCGGGGCCGCGAATGCGCCGCTCGCCGCGTCGGTCATGGCCATCGAGCTGTTCGGCCCGGGCATCGGCCCCTACGCCGCCATCAGCGCCATCGTGGCGTTCACGATGTCGGGCCATCGCAGCGTGTACCCGAGCCAGGTGCTCGGCGTGCCGAAGACGCGGTCGCTGAGCGTGCGACAAGGCGCCGGATTGGGCGATGCGCCGATCATCGACGCTCGCCTCGCGCGCGTCCGCTGGCGCGCACTCCAGCGCCTGCTCCGCCGCCTGCGAGGCGGAGCCCGCCGGTGACGCCGCCGCCTCGGCGGCGGGCGATCCGCTAGGCGTTGGGCGGCGCCGCGCTGATGTCGCCCAGAGCGGAGTCCGGGTCGCGCTCGAGCGCGAGGTCGCCCAGCGAGACGATCCCGACCGCACGCCCCGCCTCCACGACGGGGAGGCGCCGGATCGACCGCTCGCGCATCAGCTCCACCGCGTCCTCGAGGGTGGCGTCGGGGGCGATGGTGGTGAGATCGCGGCTGGTCACGTCGCCGACCGGGGTCCGGCTGTCCCGGCCCTCGGCCACCGCGCGGACCACGATGTCACGGTCGGTGAGGATGCCGGCGACCTGCTCGCCCTCCAGCACGATCACATTGCCGATGCCGGCGTCGCGCATCTGGCGCGCCGCCTGCTCCAGCGGGGTCGTGGAGGGCACGGTGACAGGATCAGGGGTCATGACGTCTCGGATGCACTCGCCGTTCATGGGGACACCTCGCTGGGGAGCGGGTCAGTGCCGTCGCTCGGCCATGCGGCGGCGCATGATGCGCTTCGCGCGCTCGAGCTCGGCTCGGCGGCGGGAAGGGATCCCACGTCCGCCACGGTTGATGAAATAGAGGAGCATCTTGTAGCCCGAGCCGATGCCCTTGGGGCTCACGCGCTTGGTGGCGAGGACGCGGGCGATGGTGTCGGCATCCTTGGTGAAGAGTCCCTCGGGCGGAAACGTGGAGACGGTCTTGACCGTCTGGACCCACCGCTTGCTGTCCCGCGCGGGCCGTCGCGTCCGCCGTCGGTGTCGCGTCGTCGTCCGCTTGCGCATGTTCCGAAGTCAGGCAAGCGACATGCCACGCAATACGCGCCGCGCATTGTTCCCGGCGCGGGTCGAATCAGAGGATGTGCGGGGGAATCGAGCGGGGGCGCGCCTGCGGGACGGGCGCTTCCGACCGGGTAGGTCCGCCCGCGGCGGCTACAGGTACCGCGTCGGCCAGTTGATGGTCCGCCACATGTGGGCGGACGGGCTCGCGTCGAAGCCCAGCCCTTCCTTGGGCTGCTTGAAGTTTCGCCCGATGACGTCGGTGAACTCCTCGAGCTGGACCGTGACGTTCGGGTCGAAGGAGTAGAGATCGTTCACCGTGATGAGGCGGGAGGTCATGTACCACTTGTGCTCGCGCGCCGTTTGATAGGCCCGGGCGATGTGCGGGTCGGGCTGATAGTCCTCGCCGAACAGGGTCTTGTAGAGCTCGGGGTACTGGTAGCCCACCGACTCGTCGGGGTAGAAGCGCAGGGCCTGGTGATAGCGGATGGCCCAAGCCACCTCCTCGTCCACGTACGGCTCCACTAACTGGGCGGCCCAGTAGCCGTGGTCGCTCCGGATGAAGCCGGTGATGGCGATGTCGTGGAGGAGGCACGCGACGACGACCTTCTCGGGCGCGCCGGACTTCGCCGCGAGCCGCGCGCTCTGCAGCATGTGCATGGACGGCCCGAAGCGCAGGCGGAAGAAGTCGATCAGCGTGGGCTTGTCCGGCATCTTGGGCAGCCGCGCGTCGTGCCCCATGAGGAAGCGCCGGCCCTTGGCGTCGGGCCGCGTCATCGGCTCGCGCGGATCACGCTCGCCCGAGGTGTAGATCACCGACTTGACGGCGATCTTGTCCAGCTCCTGACTGAGGGCGTGCTCGGCAGCTTCGGCGCGCTCGAGTGTCGTCATGCGCCCATCATCCGCCCCCCCTCCGCCGCCTGTCAAGATTACGTGTATGATCCCCGGGGAGGAAATCATGAGAGTGGAGATCATCTGCACCGGCGACGAGGTGCTGACGGGCAAGATCGTCAACACCAACTTCTCCTACATGAGCCAGAAGCTCGAGGACGTGGGCCTGGCGGTGGCCTGGGAGACCACGGTGGGGGACGACCGGGAGAGCCTGGGGCGCGCCTTCCTCCTCGCCGCCGAGCGCGCGGACGCGGTGATCGTCAACGGCGGCCTCGGTCCCACCGTCGACGACCTCTCCCAGGAGATCGCCGCCCAGGCCGCCGGCGTCCCGCTCGTGCTGAACGAGGAGTGGCTGGTCAAGATGGAGGACTTCTTCAAGAAGCGCAGCCGCACGATGCCCCCCAACAACCGCAAGCAGGCCATGCTCCCCGCCACCGCGGAGATCCTCGACAATCCCATCGGTACCGCGTGCGGGTTCGCGCTCGACATCGGCAAGGCGCGCTTCTTCTTCACGCCCGGCGTGCCGCGCGAGCTGCGCCGCATGCTCGAGGAGCAGATCATTCCCCGCCTGCTCGCGCGGAGCGGTGAGCAGACGACGATCGTCCTCAAGCGCTTCCACTCCTACGGGCTCGGCGAGTCGCACGTGGACAGCCTGCTCACCGGTGTCGAGGCGCTGGTTCCGGACGGCAGCCTCAAGCTGGGCTTCCGCGCGCACTACCCGCAGCTCGAGACCAAGCTCACCGTGCGCGGCGCCGACATGGCCGACGTGCGGCGGAAGCTCGAGCCGGTGGAGCGGGAGATCCGCAAGCGCCTCGGCAACTTCATCCTCGCCGAGGACGACAAGACCATGGAGAGCGTCATCCTCCAGGCGCTTGCGGCGCGCGGGGCCACGCTCGCCCTGGTCGAGACTTTCACCGGCGGGCTCATCGCCTCGCGTCTCGCGCCGCAGGTCGGCGCCGAGAAGGTCGTCACCCGCGGCATCGTCTCCCGCGACATCGCCCAGGTGCGGGCCGCGGTGGGCCTGGACGGCCCGGGCCCCGCGGAGATCACGCCCGCCCTCGCCGAGGCGGTGGCCGGCACGGCCCGACGCCTGTGCGGCGCGACGCACGCCCTCGCCGTGCTCGTGGACCTCGACGACGGGCCCGACCGTATCGAGTTCGGCGGCACCATCAACCTCGCCATCGCCGCCGCGGACGGCGTCGAATCGCGCCGCAGCCGCATTCTCGGCGGCCGTGAGTGGGTGCGGCTCGGCGCCACCGAGCTCGGCATGGACTGCCTGCGACGACACCTCCAGGGCTTGCCGGTGGTCGAGCGCATCGACTTCGAGAAGACGTGAGGACGCCATGAAGACGCTGCTCGAGCACGGCTGGGTGGTGGCGTGGAACGGGAGCACGCACGAGGTCCACGAGGGCGGCCACGTGGTCTTCGAGGGGGACACGGTGGTGCACGCGGGCGGCGCCTACGCGGGCCCCGTGGATATGCGCCTCTCCGCCCGCGGCAAGCTGGTCTGCCCCGGCTTTATCAACACCCACGTGCACACCGCGGGCGGAGGCGGCGACTACCTCCTGCTCGACATGGCCAAGAACGACTACCGCACGTCGAACTACATGGCCTTCGCCGCGCCTCTCAAGGGCGCGATGAAGCCGCCGCCGCCCGAGGCCACGGCCGCGCTTCGCGCCTACACCTTCCTCCACTCGCTCAAGGGGGGCACCACCACCGTGATTGACGTGGGCGGCCTCCGCGGTGACTGGGACGGCTACGCGCGGATGGTGGACGATCTCGGCCTCCGCGTCTACGCGAGCCCGCCCTTCCGCGACCGCGACACCTTCATGGACGCCAAGGGCCGCCTCGTCTACGAGGAGGACGTGGCGGTGGGGAAGCAGCGCCTGCAGGAGGCGGTGGACTTCGTCCGCAAGTTCGATGGCAGCGCGGGCGGCCGGCTCAGGGGGCTGCTCAACGCCGCGCAGGTGGAGACGTGCACGGAATCGCTGCTCCGCGCCGGCAAGGACGCCGCGCGTGCGCTCGGCGCGCCCATCCACACCCACGCCGGCGGCAACCTCATCGAGTTCGAGCGCATCATGGCCGAGCACCGGAAGACGCCGGTGCAGTACCTCGCCGACATCGGCTTCCTCGACGAGCGCACGCTCCTCGGCCACGCCGTCTTCACCACCGCGCACCCGTGGCCCAGGTATCCCTTCGGCGACGATCTCGAGATCCTCGCCCAGACCGGCGCCACGGTGGGCCACTGCCCGTACAAGTACGCGAAGATGGCGATGACCTTGCATTCCCTGCCCCGCTATCTCGAGGCGGGCGTGACGGTGGCGATCGGCACCGACACCTATCCCATGGACATGGTGTCGGAGCTGCGCTGGGCGTCCATCCTCGCCAAGATCACCGACGCGAATTATCAGGTGGGGCTCGCGCGCGACGTCTTCAACGCCGCCACGATCGGCGGGACGCGTTTCATCAACCGGAGTGACCTCGGACGGCTCGCGCCCGGGGCCAAGGCCGACATCCTCCTCATCGACCTCGACCGGCTCGGCGGCCCGATCTACGCCGATCCCATCAAGGCGCTGGTGGACGCGGGCACCGGCCGCGACGTTCACACCGTGATCGTCGACGGCCAGGTCCTCGTAAGGGAGGGCCGGCTGACCAGGGTCGACGAGGACCAGGTGCTGGCGAAGGCGCGCGAGGCCACGCAGTACTACTGGGAGCAGGTGCCCCGCTGGCGCTGGGACGGCGCCACCGTGGACCGCATCATTCCCCCCGCGTTTCCGATCCGGCGCTCGAGCTAAGCCTCCTCGAACGGATAGAGCGGCCGCCGCCGCTTGCGGTAGGTGAAGAGGCGGAGATCGCTCGACGTGCAGCCGTCCCCGTCGCAGAGCACGATGTGCCGCGCGATGGGTTCGAAGCCGGCGCGGAAGTGCTGGCGGGACTTGATCAGCACGTAGCGCTTCCGCCGCGGGTCGATGCCGCAGTGGGTGAACACGCCGAGGTCGAAGGGCTCGCTGCGCCGCTCCGAGATCACGATCTGGAGCGCGCCGGTGTCGAGCACGGCGGTGCGGCCCATGCGCACGCGCGTGCCGGTGGCCATGGGCCCGGTCACCACGAATTCGCCGTCGGTGATCCGCGCGACCTTGCCGGTGACGGCATGGGGCTTGCCCGGCAGGTTGATCTGCGGCATGTCGATGTTGCCGCCCAGGGTGAGGGTCACGCTCGCCGCGGTGCCGGCGGCGAGGATGCGGGCCACCGCGGCGGGATCGCAGATGGGCCCCGCCGCCACGTCGGTGAGCCCCTGGCGCTCCACCTCGGCGATCACGCTCATCACGTCCTGCGTGCCGCCGGATGCGGTGTTGTCCCCATGGTCCACCAGGATGATGGGCCCCTCGCCCAAGGTCTTCGCGTGGGCGATCTGGCTGGCGAGCGGTGCGCCCTCGTAGAGGAAGTCCTTGCGCTTGGCCCACGCCATGTCGAGCAGGCGGTCGAGGAGGGCGCGTCCCGCGTCGACCTGGCCGTCGCACACCATGACCGCCGAGCACGAGATGTGCGGGATGTCGGCATGGGGGAAGCCGCCGAAGACGGAAGCATTGAGCACGGTGCCGCGCGTCTCCGCGGCGATGGCGAGGTCCATGATCTCCTTCATGGGCAGGCGTGACGGCGTGTGGACCAGCGTGCTCGTCATCATCGGCCGCGTGCCCCACACCATCAGGGGGCGCACCTCGCCGTCGAGGGCGCGGAGCAGCGTGCGCCCCGCCCGCTCCGCCGTCTCCGCCATGTCCACGTGGGGATAGGTGCGGTAGCCCGTCACCACGGTGGCGTGCTCGATCATGGGCGCGGTCATGTGGGCATGGAAGTCCAGCCCGACCGCGATGGGCAGGCGCGGCGCGATCATCCGGATGCGGCGGAGGAGCTCGCCTTCCCCGTCGTCCAGGTGCTCGGTCACCATCGCGCCGTGCAGCGCGAGGAAGGCGGCGTCGCAGCCGCCGCGGATCGCGCCCACGATGGCGTCGGCCATGTCTTCGTAGGCGCCCTTCTCGACGTAGCCGGACGGGTGCGCGCCCGCCGCCACCGGCACGACGATCTCCGCCCCCGCCTTGCGCGCGACCCCGAGGAAGCCGCCGAGCTGGGTGTTCGTGTCGGTGAACTCCGCGATGGCGGCCTCGCCGGCGAGCGGCCGGAAGGACGAGAGCGGCGTGGGCACCGGCGAGAAGGTGTTGGTCTCGTGCATCATCATTGCCACCACGACTTTGCGGCGCGCCATCGAGCGTCCTCCTCCTCGGGAGTGTAGACGAACTCGCCGTCCCTGAACACGGCCATTGGGGTATGGTCGTCGGGTGCGGGCGCCGTCCGGCTGGCAGCGCAATGTCTGGGCCCTGTCGCTGTCCGTCTTCATCGCCTTCGTGGGCTTCCAGTTCTTCTCGCCGTTCCTGCCTCTCTACGTGCGCGAGCTGGGCGTCACCGATCCCTCGGCGATCGCGCTGTGGTCGGGTGTGCTCGCCGCCGTCACGCCTACCGTGTCCGGATTCCTCGCACCGCTCTTTGGCCGCCTCGCCGACCGCTTTGGCCGCAAGATGATGCTGATCCGCTCGCTCGCCGGCTTCACCGTGATCATCGCGGCGATGGGGCTCGTGACCTCGGTGTGGCAGCTCTTCGCCGCGCGCTTTCTCCAGGGACTCTTCGCGGGCTTCACCCCGATGGCGATGGCCGTGGCCAGCGTGTCGGCGCCGCGCGCGAAGGTGGCGTCGGCCATCGCCCGCGTGCAGGGCGCCCAGCTCCTGAGCGTGGCCGTCGGCCCCGCCATCGGGGGCTTCGCCGCCACGCATCTCGGCATCCGCCCCGCCTTCTACGTCACCGCCATCCTCTGCGCGGTCTCGCTGGTCGCGCTGATCTTCCTCTTCCAGGAGCAGCGCGCTGCGCCCGTGGGGGACGCGGCGGCGCGCCCGCGCTCCGCGCCGCTGCGGGAATTCCTGGGGCAGGCGCACTTCCTCCCGGTGATGGGGCTGCTCATGATCGCCCAGTTCATCGACCGCGGCCTCGCCCTCGTCATCCCGCTGCAGGTCGCGCACATGAGCGAGATCGCCGCGCCCGCCACCACCTCCGGCATCATCATCTCCGCGGCCGCGGTCGGCGCCACCGTCTCCGCGAGCCTGGCCGCCCGGCTCTCCGCGGTGGTGCCCGCGGGGCAGCTCCTGTTCATTCAGCTCATGGCGGGCGGGCTCTTCTGCGGGGCCATGGCGCTCGCCGGCGGCTGGGTGAGCCTGCTCGTGCTACGCGTGCTCGTCGCCCTCTGCCTCGGCGGCGCGCTGACGCTGGCCTACGCGCTCGGCGGGATGATCGTGGCCCCCGAGGCGCGCGGCGCCGCCTTCGGCTGGCTGGCGATGGGCGTGCAGATCGGCACCGCGGCGAGCCCGCTCCTCACCGGGGCGCTCGCCGCGGCCACGCTGCGCGGCGCCTACCTCCTCGACGGGGCGCTGTCCTGGCTGGGCGCCCTCATCCTGCTCTTCACCGCGCGCGACCTCCTGCGGCGGCGCGAAAGGCCGGAGGGCTAGCGGGCCGCGGGCGCGGCCGGCTGCTGGTCCGAGCGGAAGCTCAGCTCGCCCGCGGAGGCGCCGGATTCCACGCGGGCCACGAGCTCGTCGGGATCGAAGGGCTCGCCGATCGGATTGGCCTTGAAGGCCTCGCCTCGCAGGAAGTCGTTGGCCGCTTCCGGCGCGAGCAGGTCGATCTGGAACTCGAGCTGATTGCCGTCGGGATCGCGATAGTACAGCGACAGGGTCGGCCCGTGACGGATGGGCCGGTAGGGCAGGATGCCGTCCGCCTTCAACCCCTTGTAGAGGTCGATCAGCTCCTCGAGATTCCGCCACGTGTAGGCGAGGTGGTTCACGCCCACCTGATTCGGCGCGCGGGGCACGAGGTCCGCCGGCGCGGGACCCAGGTTCACGAAGGCGAAGCGGTGATGCTCGTCGTCGTAGGTGAGGAAGGCGAGCCGGTCGCCGCGATGCTGCACGCGCGCCTCGAAGACCCGCAGGTACCAGGCGATCATCTCCTCGTACCGGTGCGTGTTGAAGACGACGTGGGCGAACTTGCTCGGCGACGCCATGGGACTACTCCCCCTCAGTCAACGCAGGACGATCTCGGCGATGCGCGTGAGCTCCGCCGCCATGTCGGCGTCGGTCTTCTGGGTGGCCGGACGGATGACCACGCGCGACGCGCCAGCCTCGAATTGCCATCGCACCCGGTCACGATCGGCGGGCTGGCCGTGCGCGGTGATGGTGATGGACGCTGGGTCGCGCCCGGCCTCGCGCGCGAGCCGATCGAGCTCCGCGCGACCCGCGCGCACGACGTCCGGCCCCACTGCCGTCGGCAGCCAGCCGTCACCCCACGCCACGACCCTCTTGAACACGTTGGCGGCGCCGCCACCCAGGATGACCGGCGGATGCGGCTTCTGCGCGGGCTTGGGATAGGACCGCACCAGAGGGAAGTCGTAGTACTTGCCGTGGAACTCGGCCTCCGGCTTGGTCCAGAGCTCCTTCATCGCCAGTACCGACTCGCGCGTCTGGGTCCAGCGATGGTCGAAGTCCCCGCCCATGATCTCGGTCTCCTCGCGCAGCCACCCCGCCCCGATGCCGAAGAGGAAGCGCCCGCCGCTGAAGTGATCGAGCGTCGAGACCTCCTTGGCGAGCAGCAGCGGGTGACGCTCGGGCACGAGCACGATGCTGGTGCCGAGCTTGATGCGCGTGGTCGCTCCCGAGGCGCGCGCCAGCGCCACGAAGGGGTCGACGAAGTGGGAGTAGGTCTCGGGGATCACGCCGTCGGGGGAGCCGGGGAAGCGGCTCTTCGCGTGCACGGGGATGAATGGGTGCTCGGCGCACCAGAACGACTCGAAGCCGAGGGCCTCGGCCTTGACCGCCATCGCGCCCACGTCGACGCGATACGCCGGGAGCGGAACCGAGACGCCGATGTTCATCAAAACGCGACGGGCAGCGTGGTGAGCCCGCGCAGGGTCAGGCTCTGCCGGTGCTGCGGCGTGCCGCCCAGCGCCAGCTTCGGCTGCCGCTTGAGCAAGGTATTGAGCGCGATCTGCCCCTCGACGCGGGCGAGCGGGGCGCCGATGCAGAAGTGGATGCCCCAGCCGAAGGCGATGTGGCGGTTGTCGGTTCGCCCGAGGTCGAGCCGGTCCGGGTCGGGGAACTGCGCGGGGTCGCGGTCGGCGGCGCCGATGAAGGGCATCACCATCTCGCCCTTGCCGATGGTCTTGCCGCCGAAGGTGACGTCCTCGCTGGGGATGCGCGCGGTGCGCTGCACCGGTCCGTCGAAGCGCAGCAGCTCCTCGACGGCGGTGGTGATGAGCCCCGGGTCCTCCTGGAGCCGCTTCCGCTGCGCGGGGTGGCGCAGCAGGGCGAGCGTGCCGTTGCCGATCAGGTTCACCGTGGTCTCGTGCCCCGCCACCAGCAGGAGGATGCACGTGGCGAGCAGCTCGTCCTCGGTGAGCTTGTCGCCCGCTTCCTCCGCGGCGATGAGTCCCGACAGCATGTCGTCCCGGGGGGCGGCGCGCCGCTCCGCGATCAGCTCGCGGAAGTAGGCGGCGAGGGCGTGCCGCGCGTGCATGCTCCGTTCCGCCACCGGGGAGTCCGGCGGGAGCAGGATGGCGTCGAGGCCGCGCGCGATGTCGAGGCCCCAGCCCTTGAAGCGCTCGTGATCCGCGACGGGCACGCCCAGCATCTCGCAGATCACGATGACGGGGAGCGGATACGCGAACTGCTCGATCAGATCCATGCCCGGCTCGCCCTCGACCTTGTCGAGGAGCCGGTTCACGATGCCCTGGATGTGCGGGCGGAGCTGCTCGATGACGCGGGGCGTGAACGCCTTGCTCACGAGCCCGCGCAAGCGCGTGTGATCGGGCGGGTCGCGGTCCAGCATGGAGAGGCCCATCCCGCTGGGCGGCGCCTGCAGCCCGAAGCGCGCGGCCACGAAGGCGGCGATGGGCTCCTTGACCATTCGGGGATCCTTGAGCGACGCGACCACGTCCTCGTAGCGCGTGAGCACCCAGAAGCCCAGCGGGTTCTGGTGCACCGGATCCTCGTCGCGCAGGCGGCGATAGGTCGGATACGGATCCTCGACGAACTCCGGGGCCATCGGGTTGAAGGTGAAGTCACTCATACGCTAGACGCCAAAGGCCTCCGCGAAGCGCTTGTAGGGCTCGAGGGGATCGCCGAACTTCACGTGCCCGGCGGTGTGATGCGCGCACGCGAGGAGCAGCGTGTCCCTGTCGTGCGCGCGCGTGTGGCCGTAGTCCTCCAGGAGACACAGGCCGATCTCCTGGTTGTGCGGGTCATTGCCTTCCTTGACCGCGGCGAGGGCGAGGGTCTGGACGAGCGGCGCGCGGTCGTGCCCCGCCGCGAGATAGGCGCGCGTCCACGCCACGCTCTCGTCGGTCTTGAGCGTCATCTGCGCGGCATCCAGGCGCTCGAGGATCTGGACCGCGGTCAGCGCGCCCGCGTTCGCCGGCGCCGCCGCGTCGTTCCACGCATTGCCCGGGGTGTCGCGCACCCAGCCCGCGGCCTGATGCACGAACGAGCACGCCACGTAGAGGAGCTTCACGCGGTGGGGATGCTCGAAGTTGTCGAAGAACCACCCCATCGTGTTCACGTACTCGTAGCTGTGCTGCGGCATCGAGAAGTTGTCGGGGAGCCCGGCGCTCAGGATGACGCGCGCGGAGGCGATCTGGATGGTGTCGAGAATGTGGCGCGGCGCCGCGCCGGCGAGGAGCCGCGCGGTGAGCGTCTCGATCCAGGCTTTCTCCGACGGCCCCATGATGGCGGCGATCAGCTCCTCGGCCTCGGCCGGCGCGAGGGGCGCGTCGTTGGCCAGCACGCGCGCCTCCACCACCCGGCCCGGCGACGGCTCCATCGACGATTTCGGCCGCGCCTCGGGCTCGGCCAGCCGCGTCCACGCGACCTGGCAGGCCATCTCGTAGGCGGAGTGCCAGCGTGGCCCCACCGCCATGTCGGGCACGCCCGCGTAAAGGACGTCGTGCGCATCGTCCCAGCCGACCGCGTCCCCCAGCTCCACCGTGGCGCGGGCGCGATAGGACTTGTGGCCGGTGGTGTAGGAGCGGTTGAGGAACACGCGGTCCTGCACGTCGATGAGCCCCGCGAAGACCAGGTGGGCGAGCAGCTCGCGCCGGCGCTCGCGCTCTTCGAACAGCCCGAGGAACACGCGATACGCCGTCACCACGTCGCCCCGCTGCACGAGGGTCAGCCAGTGATTGAGCCGCTCGGCGAACGGGCCCTCGAGGCGGAGCGGCTCCTGGTCGGCCCAGTGCCGTTCGGGCGCCACCACCGGGCGGTTGGGATCGGGCTTGTAGGCGCGGCGGCCGTAGTGCCCGGGAGCGCGCCCGAGGAGCTGATTCCAGGGGTCGAGCCCGGTGGGCACGTACCAGATCGTCTGCGCCATCGGCAGGTAGCGGTGGGACGCGGGCAGATACGCGGGCAGGCGCACGCTCGTGCGCGAGCTGAGCAGGCAGTGGTCGTTGTTGACGAACCGCACGAAGCCCGCGTCGATTCGCTGGTGATAGGGCACGTGCGTGTACGGGGCGTGGATGCGCACGGTCTCGCGGATGATCTCGGCGAGGGGTCGTTCCGCGCGCACGAGATCGTAGTAGACCTGAGTGGCCCCGACCTGATCGCGGGCGAGGATGCGCTCCTCGAGCTTGGCGTACAGCGCGGCATCCTTCGCGATCACGGCCATGGGTCGGCTCCTCCCTCGCTACCGGGTCACTACCACGGTGGCGGCGTGCCCGCGGGCAGCGGGATCTCCGCCACGTTCAGCACCATCGAAACCAGCGTGTAATAGCCGCTCACGCCGATCAGATCGACCACACCCTGATCGCCCAGCACGCTGGTCGCGCGCTCGAACAATGCGTCATCCACGAAGTGCCGTCGGTGCAGGGTCGTGCAGAAGTCGTAGACCAGCGCCTCGTCCTCCTTCATGCCCTCCGGCCGCTGCCCTTTCGCCACCGCGTCCGCGATGGCATCGGCGAGGCCGGCCTGCACGGCGAGAGGCCGGTGCGCGAACCACTCGTACTTCGACTCCCAGAAGCGGGCATTGATGATGATGGCGAACTCGTTGAGGCGGGCGGGCAGCGAGGAATGAAAGCGCAGGTGCTCGCCCAGCTTTTGCACGCGATCGGCCAGCTCGGGGCTGCGCAGGAGCACCGCGAAGGGGCCGCGGATCCCGCCCCGGGGCCCGGACTTGATGGCCTCGGCCACGCGCTTCTGGGCGTCCGTCATCCCGTCGGGGGAGAGGTCAGGGAAGCGGGGCATGGCGGCATTCTACCTGTCGCCGTGTCCGTGGCCAATGGGGGGGGCGATCCCCCCGCGACGGCGCGGACTCCCCGCGAGGGGGCTGGACGAGACAGGCCGGCCCGTGCACCATGAGAGCGCCATGCGCGCCGCCGTGATGCGCGACCGCCGGATCCTCGTCGCGGACATCCCCGTCCCCGATCCCGGCCCGGGCGAGGTGCTGGTGAAAACGCTGGCCTGCGGGATCTGCGGCTCGGATCTCCACGCGCTCAAGCACGCCGACCGGTTCGTGGAGCACCAGCGCCGGATCGGAAGCCGCTTCGTGATGGATCTGCGGGCGGATATCGTCATGGGACACGAGTTTTGCGCCGAGATCGTGGCCTTCGGACCCGACACGGCGCGGCGCCTGCCCCTCGGCGCGCGCGTGTGCTCGATGCCCGGGCTGATCCGCGCCGACGGCGTGCGGACGGTGGGCTACTCCAACGAGACTCCGGGCGGCTACGCCCAGTACATGCGCCTCACCGAGTCGCGCCTCTTACCCGTGCCCGAGGCGCTCGAGACGGATCGGGCGGCGCTGACCGAGCCGATGGCGGTGGGGCTCCACGCGGTGAACATGGCGCGGCTCAGCCCGGACGACGCGCCGCTCGTGATCGGCTGCGGCCCGGTCGGCCTGGCGGTGATCGCGGCGCTGCGCCTGGCCGGGGCGCGGCCCATCGTGGCTGCCGATTTCTCGCCGCGGCGGCGCGCGCTCGCCGCGGCCCTCGGCGCCGACACCGTCGTCGATCCCGCGACCACGTCACCGTGGACCACATGGGCGGAGGCCGCCGTGTGGCGAGACACGACGCGCGCGCCGGTGCTCCCGCCGTGGGTTTCCGGCCCCGCGCGGCGTCCCGCGGTGGTCTTCGAGTGCGTGGGCGTGCCCGGCGTGCTGGATCAGCTCATGGGCCATGCGCCGCGAGGCACCCGGATCGTCGTGGTGGGCGTGTGCATGGAGCCCGACACGATCCATCCCATGCTCGGCATCAGCAAGGAGCTGGCCTTCCAGTTCGTGCTGGGCTACACCGCCGACGAGTTCGAGCAGACGCTGGCGCACATCGCCGCGGGCGCCATCCCCACCGCACCGCTCATCACCGGGCACGTGGGCCTGGACGGCGTGGCCGGCGCCTTCGCCGAGCTCGCCTCCCCCGAGCGGCACGCCAAGATCATCGTGGAGCCCTGGCGCGCCTGACACCTCACCGAGGGGAAGGCGCTATACTGGACGCGCCCATGGCGTACAACGCGTGGTTCTCCTGCATCAATGGCTGCCCGGGGGAATACGATCTCCGGGAAGTGATCTATCGCTGCCCCACCTGCGGCGACCTCCTCGAGGTGCAGCATGACATGGAGGCGCTGAAGTCCCGCTCCGCCGCCGCCTGGATCCAGCTCTTCGACGACCGCTATCGCCGCAACGCCTATCCGTACGGCTCCGGCGTGTGGGGCAAGAAGGAATGGGTGGTGCCCTTCCTCGACAACGAGAACATCGTGTCGATGTACGAGGGCAGCTCCAACCTCCTGTGGGCGGACCGCTACGGCAAGAGCCTGCGGATCGAAGACCTCTGGGTGAAACAGTGCGGCAACTCGCACACCGGGTCCTTCAAGGACCTCGGCATGACCGTGCTCGTCTCGGTGGTGAAGCAGATGATCGCGGGCGGCGTGCCCGTCGACGCGGTGGCGTGCGCGTCGACCGGCGACACCTCCGCCGCGCTCGGCGCCTACTGCGCCTTCGCCGGCATCCCGTCGGTGGTGCTCCTCCCCAAGGACAAGGTGTCCATCGCCCAGCTCGTGCAGCCACTCGCGAACGGCTCGCTCGTGCTGTCGCTCGACACCGACTTCGACGGCTGCATGGCGGTGGTGCAGGAGATCACCAAGGAGAAGCGCATCTACCTCGCCAACTCGATGAACAGCCTCCGCATCGAGGGGCAGAAGACCGTCGCCATCGAGATCGTGCAGCAGTTCGACTGGGAAGTGCCGGACTGGATCATCATCCCCGGCGGCAACCTCGGGAACGTGCACGCGCTGGGTCAGGGCTTCGTGATGATGCAGGAGCTGGGGCTGGTCAACCGGCTGCCGCGCATCTGCCTCGCGCAGGCCGAGCGCGCCAATCCTCTCTACCGCTCCTTCCAGAACGATTTCAAGACCTTCGAGCCCATCACCGCCCAGTCCACGCTGGCCATGGCCATCCAGATCGGCAACCCGGTGTCGGTCAAGCGCGCCATCCGCACGCTGCAGCGCTTCAACGGCGTGGTCGAGCAGGCCTCCGAGCAGGAGCTCGCCGACGAGGCCGCGCGCGCCGACCGCACCGGCATGTTCAACTGCCCGCACACGGGCGTGGCCCTGGCCGCGCTCCGGAAGCTCGTCGACCGCAAGGTCATTCGGTCGAGTGAACGTGTGGTGGTGATCTCCACCGCCAACGGGCTCAAGTTCGCCGATCAGAAGGCCGCCTATCACATGGGCGAGCTGGCCGGCATCAAGCCCACCCACCGGAACAAGCCCGTGGAGCTGCCCGCCGATCCCAAGCGGGTGGCCCGGGCCATCGCGCGCCACGTCGAGAAGGCGCGACAGCTGGTGTCCTGATGCCCGAGCCCGTCGAGCCGCCGCAGAAGCCCCTGGGCCCCAGCACGCTGTCCGTGCACGGCGGCGAGCCCCGGCCCAAGCCCGCCAACTCCCTCGCCACCCCGATCGTGCAGACCGCGACCTTCACCTTCGCCAATACCCAGGAGCTGAAGGACCACTTCGACGGCAAGATCGAGCGCGTCGAGTACGGACGCTACGGCAATCCCACGCAGAAGATCGCCGAGGCCAAGCTGGCCGCGCTGGAGGGCGCGGGCGACTGTCTGCTCTTCTCGAGCGGCATGGCGGCGATGACCACCGCGCTCTTTGCCATGCTCTCGCGCGGGACGCACGCGGTGGTGACGGATGACAGCTACCGGCGCACGCGGCAGTTCCTCAACCAGACGCTCGCGCGCTATGGTATCGAGGTCTCCACGGTGCCCGCGGGTGACTACGAGGCGGTGGAGGATGCCATCCGCCCGACGACCCGGGTGCTGCTGAGCGAGTCGCCCACCAATCCCTACAACCGCGTCCTGGACCTCGAGCGCTTCGCCGCCATCGGGCGCAAGCACCGGGTCAAGACGGTGATCGACGCGACATTCGCCACGCCGTACAACGTGCGGCCGCTCGAGTGGGGTGTGGATCTCGTGATGCACTCGGCCACCAAGTATCTCGGCGGCCACAACGACCTCCTCGCCGGCGCCGTCCTGGGCTCGCGGGATCTGGTGGGTGCGGTACGTTCCCTGCAGGGCATCACGGGCGCCATCGTCGATCCCTTCGCCGCGTATCTCCTGGTTCGTGGCATCAAGACCTTCGCGCTGCGCATGGAGCGCCAGAACACCAACGCCCAGACTGTCGCGGAGTTCCTCGCCGGGCATCCGAAGGTCGCCGCTGTCCACTACCCCGGCCTGCCGAGCCACCGTGAGCACGCGGTCGCCAAGCGGCAGATGCGCGGCTATGGCGGCGTGGTGTCCTTCGAGGTGAAGGGCGATCTGGACGCGGCGTCGCGCGTGGTCGACGCCTGCCGGATCCCCCACCTCGCGGTGTCACTCGGTGGCGTCGAGACGCTCATCGAGCAGCCCGCCATCATGAGCTTCTACGAGCTGACGACCGAGGAGCGCCTGGAGATCGGGATCAAGGACAACCTGATCCGCTACTCCGTGGGCATCGAAGACGCCGACGACCTCGTCGCCGACCTCGCGCAGGCCCTGGATCGCGCGTTCACGGGTGCCTAGCCTCACGACGGCGAAACGCTCGCCCACACCCTGCCCGCCGTGATCATCGAGGAGCCGGCGCGAGGGCAAGTTCCCCCGGCGTGGTTCTGGGCATTGCCGGGGATCGAGCGTATTCGCGCCCTCAGCCTCGGTCAGCTGCCGTCCCCTCCACTCACGCGCCTCTTGGGGATCCGGCCGGCGCATGTGGGACCGGGCTCCGGAACCTGGATCATGCCGGCCACGGGATGGCTGGGGCTGGCCTCAGGGGAGCTGGAGATTTCCATCCTCACCGAAGCCGCCGTCACCGGCGCCGCCACGACCACGCTGGCGCCCGGACTGGACGCGCAGCCCATCACGCTGGCGCTCAATTACTTCCGGCCGGCCCGTGTTCAACCCGGCAACCTGCTCGTCCGCGCGCGCGTGGCGAACGCAAGCCGGTTCTTCATCGCCGTGGAAGTCGAGATCGAGGATCCGCAGGGTCGCCGAGTCGCCCAGGGCAGCAGCCAGTGCGAGATACGAGCGGTCGAGCCCCCGCCGCCGCCCCCGCCCGAGGTGCTCCGCCCGGTGGAGGAGGCGGCCTACGCGACTCCCGATCCGTATCTGAGGGCGGTGAAGGGCGAGGTCACGTCGACGGACGGCCGAGACAACCTCGCGCTGCTCGACGCCTACCTCGAGGGTCGGTTGATCCCGCCCTTCTCCGAGCTGATCGGGGTCCGCGTCGAATCAAAGACGGAGCAGAGCCTGACGATGAGCATGCCCGCGAGTGAGTGGCTGTGCGGGTTCTCACGCTCGATCGCGCCGGGAGCGATCGCGGCGCTGGCGAACACGGCGACGCTGACTACCGCCTGGAGGCTCCTGCAGCCCGGCCAGTCGTTCGTCGGTCTGACGCATTCGAACTACCTATTTCGCGCGCTGCCCGCCGACGGTAGGCGGCTGCGTGCGGAGGTCACCGGGCGGCTCCGCGATCGCAATCTGGTGACCGCCGACGTGCAGCTCTACGACGCCGCTGGGGCGCTCGCCGCCTCCGCGCAGGGGACCGGCCAGATCATCGACGAGTCCCGGCGACAGCGGCGCAAGTCGGCCGAGTCCAAACGCGTTCTCGCGACCCTCCTGTTCACCGACATCGTCGGCTCCACCGAGCGCGCCGCTAATCTGGGCGATGCGCGCTGGCGTGCGCTGCTCGCCGAGCATCGCAGCGACGTGCGGAGTCACATCCTCCGCTGCGAGGGCGTCGAGATCGACACCGCGGGCGATGGGTTCTTCGTGCGCTTCGACTCGCCCGCCCGCGCGCTGGAGTGCGCCCGTGGCGTGCGCGACAGCGTGAAGCGTCTCGGAGTCGACGTACGCGTCGGGGTCCACGCCGGCGAGTGCGAGGTGCAGGGGCGTTCGCTCACGGGGCTCGCCGTGCACATCGGCGCCCGCATCCAGGCGCAAGCGGCGCCGGGCGAGATTCTCGTCTCCGGCACCGTGAAGGATCTCGCGATCGGGTCGGGTCTGCGCTTCCAGGATCGCGGCCTTCACGCGCTCAAGGGCGTTCCCGGCGAGTGGCCGCTGTTCGCGCTCGGCGCGGAGTGAAGAGGCTCGCCGCGGCAGGCGACGGCTACCCTTTCCCGTCGAGGATGTGGCGGCAGG
This sequence comes from Verrucomicrobiia bacterium, assembly GCA_035495415.1. Taxonomy (GTDB): domain Bacteria; phylum Methylomirabilota; class Methylomirabilia; order Rokubacteriales; family CSP1-6; genus DASRWT01. Next base: position 59,511 of record DATJFY010000004.1, on the reverse strand, counting down.
CACGACCTGGTGGGCGACCTTGCGCAGGCCCTCGACCGCGCCTTCGCCGGCACCTAGCTCCCTTCGCCTCTCCGCTTCGTCTTCCCCCGACACCCACACCCCGGACGTGCTAAGGGGGGCGAACGTCGCTCCTCCTCTACGAGGGGATGCAGAGTATGATCGAGAACACCTTCATGGACATCAAGAACCGGTCGAGCAAGATCACCGCCCAGCGCGACATCCCCGCCGGCGGCGGCAGCGGCACGATCCTGTCGCAGGGCGGGCGCTTCGGCGGCTGGCCGCTCTACATGAAGGATGGCAAGCCGGCCTGCAGGCAGCGCTCTCCGTGAACGGAAAGCCCGTGGCCGAGCGGCGCGTCGAGAAGACCCAGTCCAACATCTTCGCCGCCGACGTCGGCATCGGCCTGGAGACGCGGTTCAGCGGCAAGATCAACAGGATCACCTCGAAGCCGGGCCGGTGAAGTAGTGGGCATGTTCAGCACCGTGTCACGATCCGCGGGGGCACTGGCGCTCGCGCTCCTGTTCGCGGCGCCCGCGCTGGCTCAAGCGCAGGGCGAGTCCCTGGGGGACACCTATCGGCGCGTGAGCACGTCGGTGGTGGTGATCCGTGCCCGAGGCCAGGAAGTGACCGAGGACGGCATCGTCGGCTTCAAGGAGGTCGGCTCGGGTGTGCTGATCTCGGCCGACGGCAAGGTGGCGACCGCCGCGCATGTGGTGCAGCAGATGGAGGAGATCACCGTCGAGTTCCTCGGCGAGGAGCCCGTGGCCGCGCGCGTCTACGCGTCCGAGCAATGGGCCGACGTCTCGATCCTCCAGCTCGCGGTGGTGCCTCGCGGCGCCACGGTGGCGAAGCTCGTCGACTCCGAGCCCGTTCTCACCGGCGACCCCGTGTTCCTCGTCGGCGCCCCCTACGGTCTCAGCTATTCGCTGAGCCAGGGGGTCATCAGCGCACGATGGGCTCCCGACACCGTCACCAAGGAGTTCCCGCTGGCCGAGTTCTTTCAGACCGACGCGGTGATCAATACCGGCAACTCGGGCGGGCCGATGTTCAACCGGGCCGGTGACGTGATCGGGATCGTCAGCCACAACATCTCGAAGTCGGGCGGGAGCGAAGGACTCGGGTTCGCCGTGACCGCGAATACCGTGAAAAGCCTGCTCGTGGAGCGAAACCGCCGGTTCTGGGGGTTCGACGCCATGCTGGTGGCGGGGGACATGGCCCAGGCTCTCAAGGTGCCTCAGTCAGGCGGGTTCCTGGTAAAGCAAGTGGCCAAGGATTCGGTGGCCGACCGGCTCGGGCTCAGGGGAGGAAACCGCGTCGCCATCGTGGACGGTCAGCGCATCGTCGTGGGGGGCGACATCCTGCTGAAGGTCCAGGGCATCACCATGGCCAGCGCGGCCGACCGCGCCAGGGTCCTCAAGGAGCTCGAGGGCGTGAAGGTGGGGGACGACCTGCGCGTCACCATCTTGCGTGACGGCGAGGTCGCCGAGCTCACGATGAAGTTCGCCGGCTTCTAGCCGGCGCCGCCCGCGGTTCCTACCACTTCATCCCGCATTCCTCGTAGTAGGAGTCCTTGTGGTTCTCGAAGACGGTTCTCTGGATCTGCATCTCGAACGCTCCGCTCGAGCCGGGGACCGCCTTGAGCAGATAGAAGCTCTGAATCGGGAAGTGGTTCACGTTGTACGTGTACTTGCCGCGAACGGAGCGGTAGTCGGCCTTTCGCATCGCGGCGATCATGCCCCTCTTGTTCGACAGGTCGCCGTTCACCGCGCGGACGGCCGAGTCGATGAGCATGATGCCGTCGTAGCTCTGGGCGCCGTAGAAGACTGGCGCCTTGTCGTACTTTTTCCGGAAATCCGCAACGTAGCGCTGGTTGGCCTCGTTCTTGAGATCCGGGCTCCAGTTGCGAGTCTCCCACTGGCCGTCCGCCGCTTCCTTCAGGTCGATGAGCGAGATCTCGTCCACCGTGTACACGGAGAAGACGGGAATCCGTTCCCGGAGCCCGGCCTCCTCGTACTGTCGGAGGAACTGTATCCCCATGTTCCCGGGATAGAAGATGAAGACGGCCTTGGGTTTCGCCGCGCGGAGCTGGCTGATCTCGGCCTTGTAATCCTGCTGGCCGAGCTTCGTGTACACCTCGGCCACCACCTTCCGCTTGAAGTAGCGCTTGAACCCCTCGACCGCGTCCTTGCCCGCGCTGTAGTCGGGCGCCATCGCATACACCCCGGTGATGCCCCGGTCGTACATGTACTTGCCCATGGCCTCCGGTGTCTGATCGTTCTGCCAGGACGTCGAGAAGAACAGCTCGTTGCACATCTTACCGGCGAGCTCGGAGGGTCCCGCGTTGGTGCCGATCATGAAGGTCCCGGCCTGGGTGACGGTGGGGGCGACGGCCAGCAGCACGTTCGACCAGATGACCCCGCTCACGAAGTGGACACGGTCCTTCTTGAGCATCTCGCCGGCGAGCCGCTTTCCGACCTCGGGATTGACCTGGTCGTCGCCGTAGATCACCTCGACGTTCAGCCCGCCCATCTTGCGGCCCAGGTGGTCGAGGGCCAGCTCGACGGAGTTCTTCATGTGCTCGCCGATGATGCCTTGCGGCCCCGACAGCGTGGTGATGAAGCCGATCTTCACCGTCTGAGCGATGGCCGGTGAGGCTGCCATCAGAGTGGCCAGGAAGGACGCGACGAACCCTCGAGTCGTCAGGCGCACAGGCTTAGCCCTTCCCGTCGAGGATGTGCCGGTCCGGCACCACCGCGAAGAGCTCGCCCTCCAGCACCGGCTGACCCGCCCGCCGCACCGTCACCTTCACCCAGCGCTTCTTCCCTTCTTGCCGATCGACGACGGCCTCTGCTTCCACGCGGTCGCCGACCACCACGGGGCCGAGGAACTTCAGCGTGGCGCCGGCCAGCACCACGGTGGGTTCGTTCACCGCCAGCATCGCCGCGTAGTCCGCGAGGCCGAAGGTGAAGCCGCCGTGGGCGAGGCCGCGGCCGTCGGCTGCCATCTCGGCGCTCACCTCCAGGGCCACGCGGGCCCCGCCCTCCGAAATCGCGAGCGGCGTTCCGCATAAATGCGCGGCAATCTTCTCGTGGGTGCGCTGTTCCATGCCGTCCTCCCGCACCGAGTGTACGCGAAAGCGGACCGCCCGCGCATTGACCCCCACCGCGCGCCCCCGTAGAATCGCCTTCGTCCGAGCGGTGCCCGTCCAACCTCCGAAAGGACCGGTCATGGCCACGATCACGGGATCCGAGGTGCTGGCGCAGTCCCTGCGGTCGCAGGGTGTCGACACGATGTTCTACCTGATGGGCGGGCCCATGCTGGAGACAGAGGCCGCCTGCATCAAGCTCGGCATCCGCGCCATCGACACGCGCCACGAGCAGGCGGCGGCCCTCGCCGCGCACGCGTGGACGCGCGTCACCCGCCGGCCTGGCGTGGCCATGGCGTGCTCGGGCCCTGGCGCCATCAACCTCGCGACTGGCGTGGCCAATGCCTGGACCGACTGCGCCCCGCTGGTCGCCATCGGCGGCTCGAGCCCCCGCGTGTTCCTCGGCATGGAGGCCTTCCAGGAAGTGGATCAGGTCGCGCTCATGAAGCCCATCACGAAGTGGACGGAGCGCATCTACGACGCCAGGCGCATTCCCGAGATCGTCGACACCGCGTTCCGCCAGGCCACGACGGGCCGGATGGGCCCCGTGTACATCGACATGCCCGGCGACATCCTCGGCGAGAAGGTCGAGGAGGAGCAGATGCACTATCCCGGTCCGTGGAAGCCCGCGCCGCGCACGCTCGGCGATCCCGGCGCCATCCGCGAGGCGGTGGCGCTCCTCGCCAAGGCCGAGCGGCCCGTCGTCATCGCGGGCAGCGGGGTGTGGTGGTCGGATGGCGCCGCCGCTCTCCAGGCCTTCGTGGAGGCGGCCGGCATCCCCTTCTACACCACGCCGATCTCGCGAGGCCTCATCCCCGAGGATCACGCCCTCGCATTCCTGAATGCGCGGAGCAAGGCCTTCACCGAGGCCGACGTGGCGCTGGTGGTGGGCACGCGCTTCAACTGGATGATCCAGTTCGGCCGGCCCCCGCGCTTCGCCAACGATCTGAAGGTCATTCACGTCGACATCAATCCCACACAGCTCGGCCACAACCGCGCCGTGGACGTGCCGATCGCGGGCGACGCCCAGGCGGTGCTCGAGCAGCTCCGCGCGGAAGCCGAGGGTAAGCTCTCACCCAAGCGCTACGCCGCCTGGACGGGCAAGCTCCGCACGCTCGACGCCGAGAAGGGCGCCGAGCAGGACAAGGCGATGTCGGTGGAGCAGACGCCGATTCACCCGCTGCGCCTCTGTAAGGAGGTGCGCGACTTCATGCGGCGCGACGGCCTCCTGGTGGTGGACGGCCAGGAGATCTTGAACTACGGCCGTCAGGCCATCCCCACCTACACCGCCGGGCATCGCCTGAACTCGGGCGCGTTCGGCACGATGGGCGTCGGGCTGCCCTTCGGGGTGGGCGCGAAGGTGGCCCGGCCCGACACCCAGGTGCTGGTGCTGCACGGCGACGGCTCCTACGGCATCAACGCCATGGAGATCGACACCGCGGTGCGCCACAAGATCCCGGTGGTGGTGGTGATCAGCAACAACGGTGGCTGGACCGCGGATGCGCCGTGGACCCGCCCCCTCCCCAAGCCCGGGCGCAACCTCGGCCACACGCGCTACGACCGCGTGGCGCAGGAGCTGGGCGCCCACGGCGAGTTCGTCGAGAAGCCCCACGACATCCGCCCCGCGCTCGAGCGCGCCTTTGCCTCCGGCAAGCCCGCGGTGGTCAACGTGATCACGGACTCGAAGGCGCGCGCCCAGACCGTGCGCTTCTCGGCCTACACGACGTAGGGCGCGGAGGCCGGCCATGTCCAGAGCCCTCGACGGGATCCGCGTGCTCGACCTCACCCAGTACGAGGCGGGCCCCTCGTGCACCCAGATGCTCGCCTGGCTGGGCGCAGAAGTCGTCAAGATCGAGCCGCCCGACGGCGAGCCGGGACGGACGGCACTGTCGGATAAACGTGGGGAAGACGCCTGGTTCTTCCTGCTGCTGAACTCGTGCAAGAAGGCCGTGACGCTGAACCTCAAGTCGCCGCGCGGCCGCGCCATGTTCGAGGAGCTGGCCAAGTCGGCCGACGTGGTGGTGGAGAACCTCGGCCCCGGCTCCATGGAGCGCCTCGGCCTCGGCTACGAGGCGCTCCGGAAGCTGAACCCGCGCCTCATCAGCGTGTCGGTCAAGGGCTTCGGCGCGGGCGGGCCCTACGAGAGCTACAAGAGCTTCGAGTGGATCGCCCAGGCGATGGCCGGCGCGATGAGCATGACCGGCTCGCCCGACGGCCCGCCTACCAAGGCCATCGGCGGCCTCGCCGATACCGGCGCGGGCCTGCACGCCGCCATCGGCATTCTCGCCGCGATCATCCAGCGTCAGGCCACCGGCGTGGGCCAGCAGATCGAGGTCGCCCAGCAGGACGCGGTGGTGAATCTCCTGCGCATCCATCTGCGCGAGTCCTACGCCAGCGGCAAGCCCGCGCGCCGCCAGGGGAACCGTTCGGCCACCGCCTCGCCGTCGAACCTCTACCGCTGCAAGGGCGGCGGACCGGACGACTACGTGTTCATCCACGTGGCGACCGTCGAGATGTGGAAGACCTTGTGCCGCATCGTGGGCCGGCCGGAGCTCGGGCCCGACCCGCGCTACGCCGACCGGCGCGATCGCGTGGCGTTCATCGACGAGATCGACCCGATGATCGAGGCGTGGACGCGGGAGCGCGACAAGCACGAGGTGCTGGAGATCCTGGCCGGCCAGGGTATCCCCTGCGGTGCGGTGCTCGATTCCAACGAGGTGCTCGCCGACAAGCATCTCCGCGCCCGCGGCTTCATCACCGACCTCGAGCACCCGCGCCGTGGCCCGTATCCCATGCCCGGCAATCCGGTGCGCATGTCCGAGTCGCCCACCGACGTGACCCGGGCGCCGCTGCTCGGCGAGCACAACGCCGAGATCTACGGCAAGCACCTCGGCCTGGACCGCGCGGAGCTGGATACGCTCCGCCGCGAGGGGGTCATCTGATTCCGAAAGGATCGCCATGCTGATCGAGCGTCTCGACCTCTACCGCGTGCGCATCCCCACCGCGATCAACTTCCGTACGTCCTACGGGGACCACCTCGCCACCGACACCATCCTCGTGCGCATGGAGTCGGGCGGCGTCCACGGCTGGGGCGAGTCCTGCCCGCCGTGGTTCCCCGGGTATTCCTCCGAGTACACCGCCGCCGCGTTCCTCACCGTGCGCGAGCTCATGGCGCCCAAGGTCATCGGCCAGCGTGTCGACTCCGCGGAGGCGCTGCTCGAGCGGCTCGCCTTCGTGAAGGGCAATCAATTCGCCCGGGCCGCGCTCGAGATCGCGTGGTGGGTGCTCGAGGCCACGCGCCTCGGCGTGCCGCTCCACGAGGCCCTCGGCGGCAAGGGCGACCGCGTGAAGGTGGGCGCGGACTTCGGCGTGCAGGACACGCTGGACGAGCTGATGGCGAAGATCCAGGGCGCCATCGACGCCGGCTTCCCCCGCATCAAGCTGAAGTTCCGGCCGGGCTGGGACGTCAAGATGGTGGACGCGGTGCGCGCGACCTTCCCCGACCATACCTTCCACATCGATTGCAACGCCGCCTACACCATCGCGGATGCGCCGCTCTTTCGCTCGCTCGACCGCTACCGCCTCGCCATGATCGAGCAGCCGCTCCAGGACGACGGCGCGAGCCTCGTCAACCACGCCGCGCTCCAGAAGCAGATCGAGACGCCGGTGTGCCTGGACGAGAGCGCCCAGAGCCTCGCCCACGTGCGCGCGGCCATCGCGCTGGGCGCCTGCCGCGTGATCAACATCAAGATGGCGCGCGTGGGCGGCCTCGCCGCCTCGCGCGACATCCAGGCCCTCTGCGCAGAGCACGGCATCCCCTGCTGGGTGGGCGGCATGCTGGAGAGCGGTGTGGGCGGCCAGATCTGCGCGGAGCTGGCGACCTTGCCGAACTTCACCTATCCCGGCGACATCTTCCCATCCTCGTACTTCTACACGAACGACCTCGGCAAGCCGGAGATCGTGCTGAGCGGGCGGGGCGAGGTCGCGACCTCGACGGTGCCGGGCATCGCGCAGGCGCCGGATCCCGATCTCCTCGCGCGGTGGACGGTGGATCACGCGGCGTATCGCGTCTAGCGCCCCGGCCGCGCCCGCGTCCGTGACGACCGCCCGGGCGTCCACCTTCTCCGCGCTGCGCGGGCGGAACTACCTCCACTACTGGCTCGGGCTCGTCTGCTACGTGCTCGGCCACCGGGCCGAGTACGTCACGTTCGCCTGGATCGTCTGGGAGGTGACGCGCGATCCCCTCGCGCTCGCCTATCTCGGCCTGGCCCAGGGCGTGCCGCTGGTCGTGTTCCAGCTCTTCGGCGGCGTGATGGCCGACCGGGTCGATCGCCTCCGGCTGCTCATCGTCACCCAGATCCTCACCGCCCTCACCCTCAGCGCGGCCCTCGCGCTCACGCTATCGGGCGGGGCGCGGCTCGGCACGCTCCTCACCCTGGCCGCGCTGAGCAACATCTTTCGCGCCTTCGACGAGCCGAGCCGCATGTCGCTCGTGCCGTCGCTGATCGATCGTGAGCGGCTGGCCAATGCGATCGCGCTCGGCTCGATCCCCTGGCAGGCCGGGCGCATGATCGGGCCCTCCATCACCGGCCTTCTCATCGCCGCGTTCGGGGGCTGGGTGGGCTTCGCCTTGGCCGCCGCGGGCTCCTACGCGGCGCTCGCGCTCTACAGCCGCATCAAGCTGGAGAGCGCGCCCCTCACGCCCGACGGGCAGCGGGTGCTGCGTCAGTTCGCCGCCGGCCTCACCTTCGTCGCCGGCAACATCGTCTTCGCGAGCTTGATCGGGCTCTCGCTCTTCAACAGTCTCTTCGCGATGTCCTACCTCACGCTCTTGCCCATCTTCGCCGACACCTACTTCGGCATGGGGCCGACCGGCTACGGGCTCCTCCAGGCCGCGCACGGGATCGGCGCGCTCTCCGCGACGTTCACGGTGGCGACAGTCGCTCCGCGCATCACGCGGCGCGGGCCGTGGCTCTTCGCGGGTGCCGCCGCGCTGGGCTTCGTCCTCATGGGCTTCGCCTACTCGCCGCACATCCGCGTGGCGTGGCCGCTGCTGGTGCTGGTGGGCTTCTGCAATACGTTCTACCTCACCCAGACCAGCACCTATCTGCAGCAGCGCGTGCCCGACCATCTGCGCGGGCGCGTGATGAGCCTCTACTCCCTCTGCTGGAATCTCATGCCGCTGGGAGGCTTGCTCGCAGGCGTGCTCGCCGCACTGGTCGACGCGCGCTTCGCGGTGCTGGTGGGCGGCGGGATGGTGGCGGCGAATGCGCTGCTGCTGTTCGGCTCGGCGCGCCTCCGCGCGATTCGCTAGCGGGCGGCGCGGCGCCCGCTAGGCGCTGACCAGCTCCAGCTGCGCCCGGCACCAGGCGAGATCGTCCTCGCTGGGGGGGCACACCACCGCGTCCGGCAACTCGGGCGCGGTCGGCCCCTCGCCGGCCACCGTGGTCCGGTGCATGACGCGGCGATACCGGCTCTCGTCCCACGGGCGGCCGCGATGCAGCGTGCAGCGGTTGTCCCACATCACGAGATCGCCAACCTGCCAGTGATGCGTGTAGACCTGTTCGGGGCGCGTGGCGCGCTCGAGCAGCTCGCGGATGAGGAGCCGCGCCGCGACGGAAGGCATCCCCACGATCTCGCACGCGTGCGACGCCACGTAGTAGCCCTTGCGCCCGTTCACCGGGTTGACGCGCACCATCGCCTGCGGCACGGGCGGCACCTGGGCAGCGTGCTCGGGCGGCAGGAGATCCCCGCCGACGAGGCCGCGCGAGTAGGCGAAGCTATGGATCGCCACCTTGCCCTCGAGCTGCGCCTGCAGCTCCGGCGAGAGGCGGTCCCACGCCACGCGCAGGCTGGCCCACTGTGTCTCACCGCCCTCCGGCGGCACCTCGCGGCCCGACAGGAGTGACGCCAAGGCGGGCACGCGCTTGAACGAGCTGTCCGTGTGCCACATCTGGTTGCCCGCGTTGAAGAGGTTCCGCCGATCCCCCCTGGGGATGATCTGGTCCTCCGCATCCACGTTGGCCAGATTGGCGATCTCGGGCAGCGTGCGCGCCTGGGTGTTGATGCTGCGGATCGTGACTTCGAGGGGCCCGAAGCGCTCGCTGAACGCGATCTGCTGCCCGTCCGTGAGCGACTGCCCGCGGAAGAGGAGCACGGAGTACTCGTTGAAGGCCGCGACGATCTCGTCGAACGTCGTGTCGTCGACGCGCTTCACGTCCACGCCGAGTATCTCGGCGCCGAACAGCGGATGCAGCGGGCGGGTATCGAGCGCCATGAGAGGCCTCCTCGGTGGCCGATGACCTGCGACAATTCTAGCACTGCGCCGGCGCGCGGCGTATCCGGCCGCGGACGTTGACGGCGATGAGATGGACGGCTACCGTGTGGCCATGGGGCAGATTCCCCTCACCATCCGCCGCTGGCAGCGGGCGGAATACGACCGCCTGGTCGAGCTCGGTGTGTTCGAGGGCGAGCCCCTCGAGCTGATCGGCGGCCAGCTCGTGGTGGCCGAGCCCAAGGGCACGTATCATACGTCGGCCGTCGTCAAGGTCGACTACGCCCTTCGCGCGGCGCTGCCGCCGGGCTGGCTGGTCCGCACGCAAGCCCCGGTGTGGCTGGATGACGAGTCCGAGCCCGAGCCAGATCTGGTGGTGGTGCCGGGCGCGCCGGACGACTATCGCGAAGTCCACCCATCCGGGACGGCTCTTCTCATCGAGGTTGCCGACTCGAGCCTCTCGTTCGACCGACGGGTCAAGGGCAGCCTCTACGCGCGCGCGGGTGTCGCCGACTACTGGATCGTGAATCTCGTCGATCGACTCGTGGAGCTGTATCGGGAGCCCGTGCCGGACGCCGCCGCGGTCCACGGCTGGAGCTTCCGCTCCACCGCCCGCGTCGCTCCTCCTGCCACGGTGACTCCCGCGGCTTTCCCGGCCATCCGCATCGCGGTCGCGGATCTCCTGCCCCGTTGACCCGCTCCCTCTCGGGGAGTGTGAAACACGCGATCGTGTGCGGCGCCGGCGTGGTGGGCGCCGCCACCGCCTACTTCCTCGCCAAGCACGGCGTCCGCGTCACGCTCGTCGAGCGCTCCGGCGTGGCCTGCGCGGCCTCGGGCAAGTCGGGCGGCTTTCTCGCCCTGGACTGGTGCGACGACTCGCCCCTGGGCCCCCTCGCGCGCGCGAGCTTCGCGCTCCACGCCGAGCTGGCGACCGAGCTCCCCGGCGATCACGGCTATCGCCGCATGGACACCTTCATGCTGGCCGCGCGCGAGCGTGGCGCGGTCGGCGGCGGCCATCGCCTCGCCGCGCCCGCGTGGCTGGACGGCGCCGGCGTGGTGACGGCGGCGCTCGGCACGACGGACACCACCGCACAGGTGGATCCCGCGCGCTTCACGGAGGCGCTGGTGGCGGGCGCGCAGGCGCGCGGCGCCGCGCTCCGCATGGGCGTGGTGGAGCGCGTCGCGATCGACAGCGGGGCGGTCCGCGGCGTCGTGGTGGACGGCGTGAGCCTCGAGGCCGACGCGGTGGTGCTCGCGCTTGGGCCGTGGACGGGCCATGTGGGGGGCGTGCGGCTCCCGCGCGTCTACGGGCTCAAGGGCTATAGCGTCACGCTGGCCGCGGGCGACATGCCCGCGCACGCGCTCTTCGTGGACTATCGCACCGCGGAGGGCCGGGCGCTCGAGCCCGAGATCTTCCCGCGCGAGAAGGGCGAGGTCTACGTGTGCGGCATGGCCGATCCCGCGCCCCTGCCCGACTCGCCGGATGAGGTGACGGTGAACGCGGCGATGTGCGACGTGCTGGCGCGTGCGGCCGGCCGCGTGTCCACCGCGCTGGCCGCAGCGACCGTCACCAAGCGGCAGGCCTGCTACCGGCCGGTCACCGACGACGGGCTGCCGCTGATCGGCCCCGTGCCCGGCGCCCACGGCGCCTTCGTGGCCACCGGCCATGGCCCGTGGGGGATGCTGAACGCGCCGGCCACCGGCCACGCTCTCGCCGAGCTGATCGCGACGGGCGCGTCCTTGCTGGACCTCGCCGCCTTCGATCCTCGGCGGCTCCGCCCGTCGCGCGTGTGACCGGCGCGCGAGTCTAGAGCGTCGCGCGCACGAACCGCGCGCCCTCGACCAGCGCGCGCAGCTTGCCGCTCGCGGTCTCGCGCGGCAGGTACTTCATCCCGCAGTCCGGCGCCGGCACCAGCCGGTCCGGCGGCAGCCACTCGAGCCCGGCGCGAATGCGTTCCGCCACCTGCGCGGGCGTCTCCACCGCAGGATCGCCGAGGTCGATCACGCCCAGCATCACCGTCTTGGGGGCGAGATCGGCGAGCACGCCGAGATCGAGCTTGGGCTGGGCGGCCTCGATGGAGATCTGCTGCGCGGTGGTGCCGGCCAGCTGGGGCAGGAAGCGATAGCCGGTCGGCTTCTGCCCGTGCACCACCGCCGCGTAGCCGAAGCAGAGGTGGAGCGCCGTCGGCACCCGGAGCCCTTCCAGGGCGCGGTTGATCACGGGCACGGCGAAGCGCTTGGCTGCCTCGGGATCGTTGCGGAGCCACGGCTCGTCGAGCTGGATGACGTCGGCGCCGGCGGCCTCGAGATCGCGCGCCTCCTCGTTCACCGCGACGGCGAAGTCCATCGCCAGCGTCTCGATGTCGCGATACGCCTCGTTCTGCGCCTGCTGGGCGAGCGTGAAGGGGCCGGGCAGCGTGATCTTGGCCGGGCGGTCGGTGTGGCGGCGGAGGAACTGCATGTCACGCAGCTCCACCGGACGCGCGCGCCGGATCCGACCCACGATGCGCGGCACCGGCGTCTCGGCGCCGTTGGCGGCGCGGATCATGCCGGGATTGGCGGCGTCCACGCCCTCCAGCGCGGTGGCGAAGCGGTTCGAGTAGCTCTCGCGGCGCTGCTCCCCGTCCGTCACGATGTCGATGCCCGCGCGCTCGAGCTCGCGGATGGCCAGGATGGTGGCGTCGTCCTGCGCCTCCACGAGCATCTCGGGCGCCACCTTCCACATCGACTCGAGGCGCACGCGCGGCACGCCCTTGGCGAGCGTCGCGCGGTCCACCAGCCACTCGGGCTGAGGCAGGCTTCCCACCACGGTGGTGGGGAGCCGGTGCGCCGGCATCACGGCCGGGCCCGCAACCCCGCCTCGGCCAGGCGCGGGAACACAGTGTCGCGGAACGCGGCGATCTCCCCCTCGGGCGGCGCGAAGGTGAGCAGCGGCATCAGGTAGAGGTTGCGCACGCCGAGCGTGGTCATCTCGGCGATGCGCGCGGCGGCGTCCGCGGGCGTGCCGATCAGGCCCATCGCCTCGCAGAGTTGGGCCACGATGTCGTCGGGCACGAAGGCGGTGGCCTTGATCGCGGCCTCCCAGTCGTGGGCATGCGAGAGATCGGGATAGACTTGCTTCACCGCCTCGGGAATCTCCATCGGGGGCAGGCGCAACCCGGCCGGCCCGAGCCAGTAGCCGCCCCAGCGGAGGATGCCCCAGTGCACGGCGGTGGGCCGGGCCATGCGCAGGGCTTCCGCGCGGCTCGCCATGGTGGAGACGCGCACCGCCCAGATGATCTCCAGATCCTCGAGTGTCCGCCTCGCGCGCTTGGCGCCGCGCTCGAGATGCCCGAGCGCCGTCTCCACGATGCCGCGGTTGAACCCCACGAGGAGGAGTGCCCCGTCGGCCACCTCGCCCGCCACCTCGATCGCCTTGGGCCCCGACGCCGCCATGATCACGGGAATGCGGCGCTTCGACGCGTAGGGCAGCCGTCCCGCCGCCGCGCCGAACGTCACGCTCTCGCCGGCAAGGAGGCCGCGCACGGTCCTGATGCAGTCGCGCATCTCCGCCAGCGTGGCGGGCGGGCGCCCGATGGTGCTCGCGGAGGTGTAGCCGGTGCCGATGACGAAGCGCACGCGGCCCGGCGCCAGCTCCTCCACCGTCTGGATGGCGCTGGCCAGCACCGAGGCGTGGCGCGTGAACGGGTTCGTCACCGCCGGGAACAGGGCCATCCGGGTCGTATGCGTGGCGGCCTGGCCCAGCACCACGAAGGTGTCGCGGCTCAGGAGCTGGCTGTCGAGGATGCCGGCGCCGTCGAAGCCCGCCGCCTCGATACCCTGGATCAGCTTCATCAGCTCCGGCATCGGCGCGGTGCCGGGCACGCGAATGTGGACGCGGACGGGCTGGCTCATGCGGTCAGGCTCCTTTGCGGTCGCGCAGCGTCTTGCGGTCGATCTTGCCCGCCGGCGTCTTCGGCAGATCTCCCACGATCTCGATGGCCCGCGGGTACTCGTGCTGGCTGAGCCGGCTCTTCACGAACTCCTGGAGCTCGGCGGCGAACGCCGGCCCCTTGCCCGGAGCCACGATACACGCCTTCGGGACCTGTCCGCGCAGCTCGTCGGGCACGCCGATCACCGCCGCCTCGCGCACGTCGGGATGCGCGAGCAGCGCCTGCTCGATCTCGAGCGCGCTCATGGTCCAGCCCGCGGAGATGATGACATCGTCCGAGCGCCCGGCGTGGAAGAAGTAGCCGTGGGCGTCCATGTGCCCGCGGTCCTTGACCCGGAACCAGTCGCCGCGCCGCCGCACCGCGATCTCGCCCAGCTCGCCGGGCGGCAGCGGGCCGTCGTCGCCCACCACCGCGACCTCCCAGCCGGGCGCCGCCGTCCCGAGCGCGCCGCGCCGCACCTCGTAGCCCGCGAAGCCCGGATAGTCCACGATGATCACGCCCACCTCGGTGCTTCCGTACATGCTGCACGGGGCGACGCCGAAGGCCTCCTTCACGAAGTCCCAGGTCTTGGCGTCCATGGGCTCGCCGGTGAACGAGAGCTTGCTCGGCGCGAAGCGTCGGCCCTCCACCGCGCCCGATTCGCGGAGCATCCGGTACACGGTGGGCGCAGCGGCGAGATTGCCGATGCCGAAGGCATGGAGCGCGTCCACGATGCGGTGGCCGTCGAACTTGCCCGAGTAGGAGCCCACCGCGATGCCGAGCGCCAGGGGCGCAATCGTCCCGTGCCAGAGTCCATGGCCCCACGCGGGCGAGGAGGGACAGAAGTAGCGGTCGCCCGGCGCGAGGCCGATGCCGTAGAGCGCGGCGACCATCAGCGTCACCACCGCGCGATGCGTGTGCCGCACCGCTTCGGGGAGCGCGCGGGTCGTGCCGGAGGTGTACTGGAACAGTGCCAGATCGTCGGGCGCGGTCTCCGGCGTGTAGCGCGGCGGGGCGGCCCGGAGGCGGTCGCCCAGCTCGTCGATGCCGAGCACGGTGACGGCGGGGAAGCGGTCGCACCAGCGCGCGGCGTCGCGCTCGACGAGGAGCAGCCGGGGATGGCAGTCGTCGATGCGGAGCGCGAGACCCTCGGGGCCGAACAGCGTGAAGAGCGGCACCGCGACCGCGCCCCGCTTCATCGTGCCGAACAGCGCCCCGTAGAAGGCCAGCGAGGGCTCGAGCATGATGGCCACGCGGTCGCCCCGCGCGACCCCGGCGTCTTCGAGCACGTGGGCGAAGCGCGACGACCACTCGGCGAGCGCGCCGAAGTCGTGCTCCTCACGCCGGCCGTCGGCGAACTGGATGCGCAACGCCGTCCCCTTACCGACGTGCCGGTCCACGCACTCGTGGGCGAGGTTCAGCCGGCTACGGTCGCCGTCGAACAGCTCCCAGAGCGCCTCCCAGCGGAAGCCCTCGCGGACGTCCGGGTAGCGGCGGATGTCGAGGATGGAGGCGGTCACGGCCGGACCCTCACCGGGTAGGAAGCACGACCTCCGCGACGCCGGAGGCGATGACTTCCCCACGCTGATTCGTGCCGTCCAGCGCCAGCGACACGACGCCGCCGGGCGCTTTCGCGGTCACGCGGCCGCGGCACCACGTGGTGTCGCCGATCAGATTGTGGCGCAGCACCATGACGTTGAGCCGGCGCAGGAAGCCCGCGTTGCCCATCCAGTTGGTGACGACGTGGCCGAGCCAGGCCACGCGCTCGGGGCCATAGTCGTAGGGGCCGGGCACGCCCACCGCCTTGGCGAGCGCCTCGTCCCAGTGCACGCGCTCCGGCGGCTCGGGCACGCCGAAGTCGTTGGGGATGCCCAGCGCGGGGTGGCGCTCGAAGAGGTCGAAGGCCAGCCCGTGCGCGCGCACGTAGAGACTTCCCCAGCCTTGCACGAACGCCACCACCGATGTCACGGTGAGCGGCCCTTTCACCACCTCGGGCAGCGCCTCGCCCACGGTGACGTCGTCCCAGCGGCGCGGCGATGCGCCCCGCGGCGTCTCGGTGGCATAGGCGCGCTTGATCCGCTCGATCTCCTCGTCGGAGTAGCGGTGCGGGCCGGCGGACTTGTACTTGCCCCGCTCCCGCGCGGTCTCGCGCTCGGTGCGGAAGCACCACGAGTCCGCCTCGCACACGCGCTCGCCGCGCTGATTGGTGAACGTGGTGCGGTAGATCTGCTGGATGGCGCGCTTGGCGAACTTGGACGGCTTCTCGACGAGCCCGTGGAGCACGCTCTCGCCCACGACCTTGTCGTCCAGCGTGATGGGCCGCTCCCAGCGGAAATCGGTGCCCGCGTACATGGCGTGGATGCCGGGCAGCCCGCCCACGTAGCCGGATACGGTGCGGTCCATGGCGAACAGGATGGTCGGCGGCGCCACCCCCTCGGCCAGCCAGTAGGGATTGCGGTCGCCGATCCCGTGCGCCCAGTGGCGGATGGCGTCGCGCGTCGCCACCTCGATGTAGGGGTCCGGCCGGCGCACCGGCTTGCCGAGACGTCCCTGCAGCTCGGCGAGGGCCTCGGGGGTGATCGTGGGAAAGCGGGTGGTCGCGAGGGTTTTCATGGCGGATCCTTTCGCGCTCTGCACCATACCAAAATTTCGCGCACGCGGCCGTCCCTGAGACCATGGGCCGTGCGCCTCTTCGACCGGAAGTTCGGCCCCGGCTTCCTGGTCAACGTCCCCGCCGCGCCCGGCGTGTATCGCTTTGTCGACGCGGCGGGCGCCCTCCTCTATATCGGCAAGGCGGCGAGCCTGCGGCGGCGGCTCGCCCAGTACCGGACGGCGGGGCGGAAGAAGCGCGAGCGGAAGCGGCGCGCGCTCGTGAAGGCCGCCTCGGCGCTCACGTGGGAGGTGTGCGAGTCGGACCTGGCCGCCTCGCTGCAGGAGCTGCGGCTCATCCAGACGCTGCGGCCGCGGAAGAACGTCTCCGGCGCCTTCTCCTTCCTGTACCCCTTCATCGGGCTCCGGGTGGAGGGGCACGAGACCTTCCTCTGCCTGACCACCCGCCCCGAGAGCGCGTCCGGCTTCGCCCTCCACGGCGCCTACCGCTCGCGCGCAATCACGCGCGACGCCTTCGACGCCCTCGCGCGGCTCCTGCGCTTCGTGGGGCACCCGATCCCGCGCCCGCGCTGCCGCGAGGCCGCGGCTGGCGCGCGGGCCACCGTGGTGGGCTTCCGCCGCCTGCCCGCGGGCGCGTCCGGCGGTTGGGCCGAGCTGTTCCGGGGCGCCTCGCGCGAGGTCCTCGAGTCGCTCGCGCTCGAGCTGCTCGAGCATCCGGGCGCGGTGGCGCGGCGGGCGGAGATCCAGGAAGACCTGGCCGCGGTCGCGCTGTTCTTCGAGGAGGAGGCGGTGGCGCTGGCGCGGGCGCGCGGCGCCGTGGGCTACGCCGCCTACCCCGTGCCGCAGCGCGAGCGCGACCTCCTGTTCGTGGAGTCGCGCTACCTGATCAGCCCGTAGAATTTCCCCGCGTTCTCGCAGACGATCTTCCGCACCGTCGCAGGCGGCAAATGCCCGAACTGCTCCTCGATGTACTTCGAGGACTCGGGCCACACGCCGTCGCCGTGGGGATAGTCCGAGCCCCACATGAGCGTGTCCTCGCCGATCTCCTCGACGAGCCGGGTGCCGATGCGGTCGAACTGGAAGGTCGCCTTGCACTGCCGCTTCCAGTAGTCGCTCGGGCGCATCGTGAGGCCGAGGTCGTGGAAGCGGTCCTCCCACTCGAAGTCCATGCGGTCGAGCGCGTAGGGGAGCCACCCGATCCCGCTCTCGCCGAACGAGATGCGGAGGCGCGGGTAGCGCTCGAGCACGGCGCTGCCGATGACGGCGGCGAGGATGTTGATCAGGTTCATCTGAAAGCCCGACACGCTGGTGAACATGGCGGCGCGCCGGGTGAGCCCCGTGGCCTTCTCGCGCACGCTGGGCGGCATGGTGGGAAAGGTGTGAAAGTGCAGCGGGAGCTCGACCTCATTCACCGCCTGCCAGAGCGGCTCCCAGGCGGGATGCCACATGGGCTCCATGTCCCAGGAGCACGAGAGCTCGAGCCCGCGCAGCCCGAGCTTGGCCACGCGGTGGATCTCCGCGACCGCCGCCCCGATATCGCCGTAGGGCAGGCACGCCAGCCCGATCTGCCGGTCCGGGTAGTGGCGGCAGAAGTCACGCAGCCAGTCGTTGTAGATGCGGAACATCTCCGCCGCCGCCTCGTGGTCGCCCAGGCGCGTGGCCGCGCCGAGAATCCCGAAGATGATCTCCGCCTGCACGCCGTCGCGCTCCATATCGTGAAGTCGCAGGTGGGGATCGGTGGGGCGACGGATACCGCGCTTGCCGTCCTCGTAGAGGCCGGTCGAGGCCATCACGTCCGCGCGGTAGTGCATGCCCGGCACGTACTTCTGCCCCGAGGGCCCCACCCCGCCCACCAGCCCGAAGGCGGCGCCGTTCTTCGCCGTCCAGCGCGGTCCATCCGGGCCGTCGGTGACGTACGGCATGCGGTCCTTGAGCGCGGCGGAGGCGTGGGTCGTGAAGAGGTCGGCGGGAATCCACGGCATGTCGATGTGGCAGTCGGCGGAGATGCGCGTGTAGTTCATGGCTTGAGCCTCAGCTCCTCGTACGGCGCGGAATAGGGAAAGTAGGGGA
Organism: Verrucomicrobiia bacterium; assembly: GCA_035495415.1. GTDB lineage: Bacteria > Methylomirabilota > Methylomirabilia > Rokubacteriales > CSP1-6 > DASRWT01. Next base: position 41,501 of record DATJFY010000004.1, on the reverse strand, counting down.
TGAGCGCCAGCCCCGGCTCCTCCACCCGCGGCCCCACGCCACGGATGAAGCCGTTTTCCCAGATGGGCGCATACACCGCGCGCTCGTAGAGCAGGCGTTGGATCTGATGGAGCAGGTCTTCCCGCTTACGACGATCCGTTTCTCGCGCCTGCCGCTCGTAGAGGTCCTGCGCCTCGGGGAGCACGCCCGCCGCGTAGGGCGCCCCCTTCACCGCGAGGATCTGGAGGCGCGAGGCCGCGTTGCCCGCGGGGCCGAGCCCGCCGAACACCACGCCCTTGAGCCTCCCCTCGCGCCAGGCCGAGAAGAAGGCGGCGCGCTCCATGGTGCGGATCCTCATGCGGATGCCGACCGCGCTGAGATTGGCCACGATGGCCTCGCCGGCGCCCTCGTAGGGCGGGGCGATGGTGAACTCACCGCCGTCGAAGCCGCGCGGGAAGCCGGCCTCGGCGAGCAGGCGCTTCGCGCGCGCGGGATCGTAGGGATCGGGCTCGATGGTCAGCGCGAACTCCATCGAGCGCGGCACCACGTTGCCGGTGAGCCCCGCGTAGCCGAGCTGCTCGGCCTGGTTGAGGGTCGGCCGATCCACCGCGAGGCTCGCCGCCCGGCGCACGCGCGGATCGTGCCACGGCGAGCTCTGATCCCACTGGTCGCGGAAGTCCAGGAAGAAGATCGCGTTGCTGCGCACCGCCATGAGCTTGAGGCCGGGCGTGCGGCGTACCTCCTCGGCCACCGGGCCGTTGAGGAAGTAGGCGATGTCCACGTCGCCCTTCTTGAGCGCGGCGCCCCGCGTGGTCTCGTCGGGCAGGCTCTTGAGAACGAGCCGCTTCACGCGGGGAGTTTTCCGCCAGTACCCCTCGAACGCCTCGAAGACCATCTCGATGCCGGGCGTGACGCTCACCACCTTGTAGGGGCCCGCGCCGACGGGCGCCTTCTTGAAGCCGTCGTCGCCCACCTTCTCCACGTACTTCCGCGGCACCACCCAGCCCGCGCTGCTCGCGGTGGTGCCGTAGAAGGTGAGGAAATCCGGCCAGGGCTCCTTCAATCGGAACTGCACGCGGCTCGCGTCGACGGCGCGCACCTCCTTCACCCGGTCCTTCAGGACGTCGGCGAAGGCGCCCTTGTAGCGCTCGAACGAGAACTTCACGTCGTCCGCCGTCACCGGCTCGCCGTTGTGGAAGCGCGCGCCGCTCCGCAGCCGGAAGTCGTAGACGAGCCCGTCCGGCGAGACCGTCCACGACTCGGCGAGGCTGCCGGTGGTCGGGCCCGCCGGCATCGGCTTCACCAGCGCGTCGTGCACGGCGTAGAAGACCATGAAGGGCGTGATCGTGCCCTCGTTCTCGCCCGGATCGAGCCAGCGCGGTGCGAGCGTGAAGTGCACGGCCCAGGTCATCTGGCCGGCGGGCGGTGGATCGGCGGCGGCGGCGGGCGCGGCGCAGACCCCCTGGAGCAGGAGGACGAGAGCGAGCAAGCCGAGCCGTGGCTTCATGTGCCCCTCCCCGACGCTGGATGGCCCCCATCATAAGCCAAGCGGCGGGCCGAAGACGGTTCAGCGGAGCGGGCGGTAGCGCTTGCCTCCTACCACGCGGTTCACGTAGGCGGCGCCCGCCTCCGCTTCGCCGCGCAGTCGCTCGAGATCCACCGTGGTGTGGCGGCCGTCGTCCAGCAGGAGGCGGCCGTTCACGAGCACGTGGGTCACCTCGGCGCGCGAGGCGAAGCGCACCAGCTCGGTCACGAGGTCCTGGGTGGGAAACAGGTGGGGCGCCCCGCCGTCGAGCACGGTGATGTCGGCGGCCTTGCCGGGCTCGAGCGACCCGATGCGGTCGTCCCAGCGCAGCACCCGCGCCGCATCGCGGGTGGCCATGTCGAGCACGTCGTCCGCGGTGAGGTAGTCGGGCTCGTAGCGCGGGATTCCCCAGACCGCCCCCTGGATCAGTAGCGCGGCGCGCATGGTCGCGAGCATGTCGTTGCCCTGATTGTCGCAGCCGAGGCCGACGGTAACGCCGGCCTGCCGGGCGCGCTGCACGTCGGGGATCGCGTTGAGGTTGTACACGCACTCCATCGGCGAGTGCGTCAGGGACGCGCCGGCCTTGCCGAGGAGCGCGATCTCGCCGCCGGTCGCGAGCACCGCGTGCACCGCGACCAGATGCGCATCCACCACCCCCAGGTCGGCCAGCCGCTCGATGGGCCGGCGGCCCCAGACCGACAGCGCCAGCTCGACCTCCTCGCGGTCCCGCGCCACGTGCACCTGGAGGGTGGCGTGGCGCTCGCGCGCCAGCGCGGCAGCGAGGCGGAAGTACGTCTCCGAGAAGCTCGGCAGCGCGGACACGTTCACCGCGCCGCGGATCAGCGCCGGCCCGGTCGCCGGATAGCGGTCGAGGAAGGCGGCGGTGCGCCGGAGCTCTGCCTCCGCCTCCCCCGCGCGCGGCGACACGGACGAGCGCTCGGTGAGCTGGCTGTAGAGGGCGGCGTGCGTGAAGTCCTGGTCGGGCGCGCCACGGGCCACGCAGGCGCGGATGCCGACTTCTTCCAGCGCCTCGAGGGTCGGCGTCTCGTGGGCGCCGATCACCGTGCCATCGCACAGCGTGGTGACCCCCGCGCGGATGAGCTGCACGGCGATGAGACGCACGGTGGCGTGTGCCTGCGCGGGCGACAAGGCGCGCTGTGCCGGGACGTAGATGCGCGGGATCATCGGCAGCTCGTTGGCGGTGAGAGCGCGGACGAAGCACTGCGTGCAGTGCGTGTGCGTGTCGATCATCCCGGGCATCACGATGGCGCGCGGCCCGCCGAGCATGCGGCGCCCCTCGTGGGTAGCGAGCACCGCGTCGCGCGATCCGACCGCCACGATGTCCCCGCCCGCCACCGCCACCGCGCCGTCGGCGATGAGCTCGCGCTGCGCGTTCTGGGTGAGGACACGGCCGAGCACGATCGTATCGACGGGACGGCGGGCGGCGGGCGGCGCGGAAGGGCTCATGGCGGAGGATTCTAGCGCAGCGCGCGAACCCCGGCGCCTTGACATCGAGGAACAGTTCGCCGAGATTGGCTGCCATTCCGCACCCACCCGTTCGTCGGAGGATCTCAATGCCGAACCTGTCGCGATGCTGGATCGCTCTCGCCGCCGTCCTCTGCCTGGGCGCCCTCGCGCCGGAGGCGCGCGCGCAGGGCAAGCTGGTCGTCGGCAACGCCGGCGGCTCGAGCGCGGACGCCGAGCGCAAGGTGTTCTACGGGCCGTTCGCCACTGCGAACAAGATCACGATCCAGGAGGAGTCGTTCAACCAGGAGCTGGCCAAGATCCGCTCCCAGGTGGAGACCGGCAATCTCATCTGGGACATGGTGAGCACTACCGCGATCAACGTCGCCACCGGCTGCGAGGAAGGGCTCCTTGAGAAGATCGACTGGTCGAAGTATTTCGACACCAAGGTCTTCCGCGACGTGGGAGGCGTGAGCGAGTGCGGCGTGCCGTACCTCTTCGTCTCGGGCGGTCTCGCCTACGACGGCAACCGCATCAAGGACAATGCGCCCAAGACCTGGGCCGACTTCTGGAACGTGACCAAGTGGCCGGGCAAGCGGGGCCTGCTCTACCGGGCCGAGCAGACGTTCGAGGTGGCCCTCATGGCGGACGGGGTGCCGCCGGCCAAGGCGATGGAGGTGCTGTCGGCGCCGGGCGGCGTCGACCGTGCCCTGAAGAAGCTGGAGGAGCTCAAGCCGCACGTCCACTGGTGGAAGAACGGGGCGGAGTCGATCAACCTCCTGTCCACCGGTGAAGTGGCCATGGCCTACGCCTGGAACGGGCGGGTCGCCTCCGCCAACAAGACGAACAACTTGAATCTCAAGATGGAGCTGGGCGCCGGCCACGTCTCCGGCTGTCAGTACTGGGCGATCATGAAGGGGTCGAAGAACAAGGACCTCGCCATCAAGCTGATCCAGTACGCAGTGACCGCGCAGCACCAGGCCGACTTCGTCCGCGTGATCAGCTACGGGCCGGCCAACCGCGACGCCTATGCTCTGCTCAACGATCAGGAGAAGGCCACCCTGCCCGGCCAGCACCTGGACAAGGCCTCGCTCCAGCTCGGCAAGCTCTATCTGGGATTCTGGCTGGCGAACGGCGACTCGCTGCTGCAGCGATTCGTCAAGTTCGCGGCTCAGTGAGGACGCCAAACCTCGCCCTCCAGGTCCGTCGCACGCGGCGGCGCCACCAGGTCACCATGCTCGCCCTGGTGGCGCCGTCGGTGCTGTTCATCGCCCTCTTCTTCGTCGCGCCCCTCGGCCTGTTCCTCTATCGCAGCATCGACAACTTCGAGGTGCCGGGCTGGCTGCCCCGAACAACGGACGCCCTCTCCGCATGGTCCGGCGACGGCCTGCCGGACGAGGCCGCGTTTCGCGCGGTGGCGGAGGACCTCGCCGCGCTCAACGGCACGACCGCGCTCCCGCTTCTGGGCCGCCGGCTCAATCACAACATTCCCGGCTTCCGCGGGCTCATCACCGGCACCGGCAGCCGGGTGGACCCCGCGCGGCCCGGGCGCATGCGCGAGCAGCTCCTCGCGCTCGATGCCCGCTGGGGCGAGCCGGTGTACTGGCAGACGATACGGCGCGAGCGGCACCGGCTCACGACCTTCTACCTTCTGACCGCGCTGGACCTCCGCTACGCGCCGGGCGGCGGGATCGAGCTCGCGTCCGGGGAGTCCGCCATCTTCCTGGGCCTCCTCGGCCGCACGCTCGGCATCAGCCTCGTGGTCACCGTGCTCTGCGTGCTGCTCGGGTTCCCGCTGGCCGTCACCATGGCCGGCGCCTCGCCCGCCCGCGCGAACTTGCTGCTCGTGCTGGTCCTCATCCCCTTCTGGACCTCGCTGCTGGTGCGGAGCACCGCGTGGGTGATCCTCCTCCAGAACCAGGGCGTGGTGAATCAGCTCCTCATCGGGCTCGGGCTCACCACCCGGCCCATCCCGCTGATCTTCAACCGCGTCGGCCTCTACATCGCCATGGTCCACGTCCTCCTGCCCTTCATGGTGTTGCCGCTCTACAGCGTGCTGAAGAGCATCCCGCCCGAGCTCATGCGGGCGGCGGCGTCGCTGGGCGCGGCGCCGGGCACCGCGTTCCTGCGGGTGTACGTCCCCCAGGCGCTCCCCGGCATGGTGGCGGGCGCCAGCCTCGTCTTCGTGCTCGCGCTCGGCTACTACGTCACGCCCGCGCTGGTGGGCGGGCCCGGCGATCAGATGATCGGCTACTTCATCGCCTACTTCACCAACACCGCGGTGAACTGGGGCATGGCCTCCGCCCTCGGCACCCTCCTGCTCCTCGTGGTCGCGCTGATCTACCTCGCCCTGGGACGCGTGGTGGGGCTCGACCGCCTGGCCGTGCGCTGAGATGGCCCTGCCGCCGCACGCGACCCCCCTCGAGCGCGTGAGCCACGTCGGCGTGCGCGCGCTCAGCGTCATCGTGCTGGGCTATCTCGTGCTGCCCATCGTCATCGTGCTGCCGTTGTCATTCACGTCCGGCGAGCTCCTCGTCTATCCCCTGCCGGCGTGGTCGCTGCGCTGGTACCGCGAGTTCGTCACCGGCGCGACCTGGACGCACGCGACCTGGAATAGTCTCGTCCTCGCGGTGGTGACCACGGCGGTGGCGACCACGCTCGGCATGCTCGCCGCGTTCGGCCTCCAGGGGCTCCGGACCCGGCTCAAGCCGGCGCTCTACGGCCTGCTCGCGCTGCCCCTGATCATTCCGCTCGTCATGGTCGCGGTGGCGCTGTTCTACTACTACGCGCGGCTGGGGCTGGTCGGGACCTTCACGGGCCTGGTGATGGCACACACCGTGCTCGCCCTCCCCTTCGTCGTCATTACAATCGCCGCGACCCTCCAGGGCTTCGACGGCAATCTGCCCCGCGCGGCGGCCAGTCTCGGCGCCTCGCCCCTCCAGACGTTCCGGCTCGTGACCTTGCCCCTCATCCTGCCCGGCGTGCTCTCGGGCGCGGTGTTCGCCTTCGTGACTTCGTTCGACGAGCTGCTCGTGATCCTCTTCGTGGGCAGCCCGGAGCAACGCACGCTGCCCCGGCAAATCTGGAGTGGCGTCAGCGAGACCATGAGCCCTGCCGTGGTCGCCGCCGCGGTGGTTCTGATCGCGGTATCCCTCCTTCTCATGGCGGTAGTCGAGCTGCTGCGGCGGCGCGGCGAGCGCCTCCGCGGAGTGACGCGTCCATGACTTCCACGTCCCGCACTGCGATCGAAGGCGGCCTCCTTGTTGCCTTCGACGGCACCGAGCATCGCCTGCTGCGCGAGGGCGTCCTCGTCTACGAGGGCGACCGCATCGTCTACGTCGGCCCGACCTACGCTGGGCCGCGCGCCCGCACCGTCGATGCCCGCGGCAAACTCGTCATCCCCGGACAGATCAGCGGCCACGCCCACGTCTCCGCGCAGGAGGGCGGACGCCTGCTCGTCGACGGGGGCCGCCGCGATTTCTTCCGCTCCGGCTTCCCGAACTATCTGCCCACCAAGGGCGACGGCGGCGTCTCGTTCATGCGCGACGCCGACGGGCGCGCCTCGCTGCGCTTCGGGCTGGCCTCGCTGATCCGGCACGGCATCACCACGGTGGTGCCGTTCGCGCCGGCGGGGGGCGACGCCGGCGCCGCGATGGTGGAAGAGGCGAGCGCCTTCGGTGTGCGCGTCTATCACGCCCCCGTGGTCCTGAGCGGGCGCTACTATTTCGACGGCGAGGGACATCTGCACCGGGTCCTCGACGAGGCGCAGGGGCTCCGCGGCCTCGAGACCACCCAGGCGTTCATCGAGAAGCACAGGGGCAAGGCGGACGGCCGCGTCCAAGGCATCGTGACGGTGGACGAGTTCTACAACGCGACGCCGCGCCTCCTCCGCGACGCGCGCGCGCTCGCGACCCGCCTCGGCGTGGGGCTCACCATGCACTTCTGCGAGCAGGTCATGGAGTTCCTCGACACCGTCCGCGTGACGGGCAAGACGCCGGCGGCGGTGCTGCGTGACGAGGGCGTGCTGGGGCGCGACGTCCTGCTCGCCCACGCGGTCTACCTGGCGGGCCATCGCGCCTCCGCGTATCCGCACGGCGGGGACCTCGAGATCCTCGCCGCCGGCGGGGCATCGGTGGTGCATGCCCCCGCCGGCTTCGCCCGGCGCGGCATCTCGATGGAGACGCTCGACCGCTACCGGGCCGCCGGCATCAACATGGTCATGGGCACCGACGTCTACCCGCTCGACATGCTGGCCGAGATGCGCACCGCCGCGCTCGCGTGCAAGCTCTTCGAGCAGAACCACGAGGCGGCGCCGGCCATGGCCGTCTTCAACGCCTCGAACCTCGGCGGGGCGCGGGCGCTCGGCCGCGACGATCTCGGCCGGCTGGCCCCGGGGGCCAAGGCCGACATCGTGCTGGTCGATTTCGACAACCTGCACATCGGCCCCTTCACGGACCCCATCCGCGCCCTCATCTACCAGGCCTCGCCGGACATGGTGCACACCGTGATCTGCGACGGCCGCACGCTGCTCGAGGACAAGCGCCTGGTCATCGCCGACGAGAGGGAAATCCTGGAGGGCGGGCGGCGCTCGGCGGAGCGGGTGTGGGCGGGCTTCGCCGACTACCACTGGGCGGGGCGCCGGGTGGACGAGGAGTTCCCGCCCGCGATCCGCCCCTGGCCGGGCGCGTGACCCCGCTCGTCCGCTTCGAGAAGGTCCAGAAGAGCTACGACGGGCGCGTGCTCGTCGTCCGCGACCTCTCGCTCGACGTGGCCCCCGGGGAGTTCCTCACGCTGCTCGGCCCGTCCGGGTCGGGCAAGACCACCACCCTCATGATGCTGGCGGGCTTCGAGAGCCCCACCGAGGGAGAGATCCTCCTCGAGGGCCGCTCGATCACGCGACTGCCCCCGCACAAGCGCGACATCGGGATGGTGTTCCAGAACTACGCGCTCTTCCCCCACATGACGGTGTGGCAGAACGTCGCCTTCCCGCTCAGCATCCGCTCGACGCCGAGCGCCGAGGTCGCGCAGCGCGTGGCCCAGGCACTCGCCGTGGTCAAGCTCACCGGCTTCGAGCAGCGCCGCCCCGCCCAGCTCTCCGGCGGACAGCAGCAGCGGGTGGCCCTCGCGCGCGCGTTCGTATTCAATCCGCGCCTGGTGCTGCTCGACGAGCCCCTGGGCGCGCTGGACAAGCAGCTCCGCGAGCAGATGCAGTACGAGTTGAAGCAGATCCACGAAGATCTGGGAGTCACCATGGTCTACGTCACCCACGACCAGGCCGAGGCCCTCACCATGTCCGACCGCATCGCGGTGTTCAACGCCGGGCGCCTGCAGCAGGTGGGGCCGCCGCGCGCGGTGTACGAGCAGCCGGCCAACGCCTTCGTCGCCCAGTTCATCGGCGAGAGCAATCGCCTGCAGGGCACGGTGGTGGAGGTGCGGGCCCACCGCCGTCGCGTGCGCGTCGCGGAGCGTGGCGTGATCGAGGCGCTCGCCGCCAACGCGGGCGGGATGGGCACGCCCGCGCTCGTCGCCATCCGGCCCGAGCACCTGGCGCTCGCGCCCGTGGGGGGCGCCCACGCCAACCGGCTGGACGCCCGCGTCGAGGACCTGATCTTTCAGGGCGACGTGGCGCGCATTCGCCTCCAAGTGCTCGACGGACTCGAGCTCATCGCGAAAGTGCCCATCCGCTTCGCGGACACGAACTTCAAGCGCGGCGACACCATCGTGGTGGCGTGGGATGCGGAGGACTGCCGCGCCTTCGCCCCGGAGGCCTAGCCCGGTGGCCGGCGCGAGCCCGTTCCAGGTCTTCCGCGGCGGCCGCGTGCTCAGCCCGCCCGAGCATCGCGGCGAGCCCGCGGACCTGCTGCTCGAGGGCGCGGTGATCCGCGAGATCGGGCCGCCCGGCCTCGCCGCGCCCGCGGAGGCCCAGGTCGTCGACGCGCGCGAGCGCCTGCTCATGCCCGGGCTGATCAACGCGCACACCCACGCGCACGGCACGCTCGGCAAAGGGCTGGCGGGTGACCGCTGGTCTCTCGAGCTCCTGCTCAACGCCAATCCCAGCATCGCCGCCGACCGCACGCTTGACGACAAGCGCGTCTCCGCCATGCTGTCCGCGGTGGAAATGATCCGCAAGGGCGCCACCGCGTGCTTCGATCTCTTCGTGGAGTTCCCGGCGCCCACCGTGGACGGAGTCTTCGCGGTCGCGGAAGGCTATCGCGACGTCGGCCTTCGCGCGGTCATTGCGCCCATGATCAGCGACCGCACGTTGTATGCCGCGATCCCCGGGCTCGTCGACGCGGTGCCGGAGCCGGCGCGCGAGCGCCTGCGTCGCATCCAGGCCGCGCCCACTCAGACCACGCTGGCGACGTGCGCGGAGGTGCTGCGTCGGTGGCCCTTCGACCGCGCGCGGCTGCGCCCCGCGCTGGGCCCCACCATTCCCCTGCACTGCACCGATGAGCTCCTCACCGGATGCCGAGACCTCGCGCGCGAGTGGGGCGCGCCGCTCCAGACGCATCTCGCCGAGTCGCGCGTCCAGGCGGTCGCCGGCCCCGCGCGGTACGGGAAGAGCCTCACCGCCCATCTGGACACGCTCGGATTGCTCGCACCCGGCTTCAGCGCGGCCCACGGCGTGTGGCTCAGCGACGACGATATGCGCCGGCTCGCCGATCGCGGCGGCGCCGTCTCCCACAACCCGCTGAGCAATCTCCGCCTCGGCGCGGGCATCGCACGCGCGCATGCCATGCAGGCGGCCGGCGTCACCGTCGCCATCGGCACCGACGGCGCCAACACGTCCGACTCGCAAAGCGTGTTCGAGGCCATGCGGCTCGCCGCGTATCTCTCGCGAGGGCGGACGGTGGACGCGCGCGAGTGGCTCTCGGTGGACGACGTGTTCCGCATGGCCACGCACGACGGCGCGGCCCTGCTCGGCCTTCCCGGCCTCGGTCATCTCGCCCCGGGCCATCAGGCCGATCTGCTCGTGCTGGATCTCCGCCATGTGAGCTATCTGCCGCTGCGCGATCCGCTACTGCAGGTGGTAAACGGCGAGAGCGGTCTCGCCATCGAGTCCGTGATGGTCGCCGGGCAGTGGATCCTGCGAGACGGCCGAATGCTCACCGTGGACGAGGACCGTCTTCGTGCGCGCGTGGCCGAGGCGGTGGACCGTCTCACCCCCGGCATCCTGAGCCGCAGCGCCATGTCGCGCGCGCTCGAACCCTTCCTCGACGCCTTCTGCCTGGCGCAGTCGCAGCGGCCGCTCCCCAACGAGGTGCCCAATGACTGATCGAGTGATCGATATCTCCTGCGAGACGTACAACGGTCTCGCGCACTATGTCCATCCTCCGCTCACCGTCATCGACTACCACCAGCGCACGTGGAATCATCTGGCCTTCCAACCGCCGTCCCGAGGCTTCGACACCAAATTCCTGATGATGATCGATCACTATGGAACACACGTCGACGCACCCAGCCACATCCACCCCGACGGCATCTCGGTGGAGAAGATCCCCGTCGAGGACCTCATGGGGCCGGCCGTGTTGCTCGACGTCAGCGATCGCGGCGACAATACCGTGATCACGCCGAGCCTCCTCGAGGCATCGCTCAAGAAGCGGGGAGCCGATCTCCGGCCCGGAGACATCGCCCTCATTCGGGCGTGGCCCCGTGGATGGCTGGAAGCGGGCTTCTACGAATGTCGGGGCATCAACGGGGAGGCGACGGACTGGCTCATCGAGCACGGCGTCAAGGCAGTGGGCATCGACATCGCCACGCTCGACGATTTGCTGCCATGCGACCCGACTCGACCCGCCCATGTACGCCTACTGAATCGAAACATCCCGATCATGGAGAACTTCACGAATCTCGACAGCGTCCGAGCCCCGCGCTTTCAGTTCATCGGACTCCCTTTGAAGATCCGGGGGCTCACCGCGTCGCCCATTCGTGCGGTCGCGATCGAATAGCCATGCTCCGCACAGAGGGCGTCCAGAAGCGCTTCGGCACACTCGAGGTGCTCCGGGGCATCGACCTCGATGTCGCGAGGGGAGAAGTCATCTGTGTGATCGGACCCAGCGGCTCCGGCAAGAGCACGCTCCTGCGGTGTATCGCGCTGCTCGAACCCCTTACCGGCGGGCGCATCCTGATCGAGGACGAGCTGATCGCATCAGGCGGTCGCGAGCTCCGTCGCCGGGCGCGGGCGGACATCGGCATGGTGTTCCAACAGTTCAACTTATGGCCGCATCTCACGGTCATCGGGAACATCGTCGAGGCGCCGATCCGAGTCAAAGGCCTTCGGAGAGACGATGCGGAGGCCCAGGCGGACGCGCTTCTCGCCAAGGTCGGGCTCACCGAGAAGCGCAACGAGCAACCCGGGCGGCTGTCGGGAGGTCAGCAGCAGCGAGTCGCCATAGCCAGAGCGCTGGCGATGAATCCGAAAGTCATGCTCTTCGACGAGGTCACGTCCGCCTTGGATCCCGAGCTCGTCCGCGAAGTCCTGCTGGTCATGAAGCAGCTAGCTCAGGAAGGAATGACCATGCTCGTCGTCACCCATGAGATGGGGTTCGCGCGCGAGGTCGCGGACCGAGTGGTGGTGATGGATCAGGGGCAGCTGGTCGAGCAGGGCCCTCCTCAGAAGGTGTTCTCGAATCCGGAAAGCGAACGGACGAAGCGGTTCCTCAACCTACTTTCCACATAGGAGGCTTGCGATGACTCGTTCCACGAGGCTGACCCGCTCAGCAGCTCTCATGTTGTCGGCTTTTTGTGCCTCGCTACTGCTCGCGTACGGGACCTTTAGCGACGCTCACCCGCAGGTGTCCAAGCTCGAGAAGATCACGAAGTCCGGCAAGGCGGCAATCTGCATCTGGCCGGAGTACTATTCGATCTCCTACAAGAACCCCAAGACGAACGAGCTCGAAGGCATCGACATCGATCTGGCCCGGGAGCTCGCCAAGGAATTGAAGGCTGAAATCCAATGGGTGGAGACCACCTTCGCGACCTTCATTCCGGATCTGCAGACCGGCAAGTGCGACATCGGAATGTTCGGCCTCGCCGCCTCTCTTGCTCGTGCCCAGGCGGTCGAGTTCAGTCATCCGTACCTCGTGGCAAGCAGCGTCGGAGTGACCCGGAAAGACCATCCCAAGCTGAAGCGGTGGGAGGATATCGACCAGAAGGGTCTCGTGGTGGCGGTGTCCCTCGGCAGCGTCGCGGAGCCGCTGATGCGCAGTTATCTCAAGAACGCCACGGTGCTGGCCGTCCAGCCCCCGGCCACCCGCGAGCAGGAAGTGATGTCGGGGCGCGCGGATATCCTTGTCACCGACCTCGCGGTGGCGAAGAAGCTCGAGTCCATCCATCCCTGGGCGAAGACCTTGGCCCCGAAGAGCAAGCTCGGAAATTGGCCCTACGCGTATGCCATCGCGCAGGGGGATCAGGTTTGGCTGAACTGGGTGAACCTGTTCGTCGACACCATCAAGCGTGACGGCCGCCTCACGACCTACGCGAAGAAGAACGGGCTGGAGTCGATGCTCGAGTAGTTACCCGACGCGCCATGGACTACCGATTTCGCTTCGACGTCGTCACCTCCAACCTGAGCTTCCTGCTCGAAGGACTCGGGATGACGTTGCTCATCTCGTTCCTGTCCCTGGTTGTGTCCGTCGCCATCGGGCTTTTTATTGCCATTTGTCGGCGGTCGTCCACTCGCTGGATCAGCTTCCCGGCCGCAACATACTGCGAGCTCTTCCGAGATACACCCGTGCTCGTCCAGCTGTTCTGGGTGTACTACGTTCTTCCGGTTCTCACCGGGGTTCGCCTTTCGGCATTCTCGGCGGTGGTCATCGGGCTCTCCCTGAACTCTGGGGCGTTTCTTGCCGAGATCTTCCGGGCGGGCATTCAGGCCGTGCCCCGGGGACAGCTCGATGCCGCACGTGTCCTTGGCATGAGCCGAGCGCTCACCATGCGTCGCATTGTGCTCCCTCAAGCGATCAGGGTCGTGCTGCCCCCAATGGGCAACGACTTCGTCGCCCTCATCAAGTTCTCCTCGCTTGCCTCGACGTTCGCGGTCGGCGAAATTACGCGCAAGGCGACAGAGCTCTCCTCGTTCACGTTCCGTCCCATCGAGATCTTCACGTTCATCGCGCTGGTGTATTTCTTCATCTGCTGGCCGCTGTCAATGTCTATCCGGTTTCTCGAGCGGCGACTTCAGCTGGCCTGACTGGCGCGTGCCGGCGCCTCGTCCTATTGGACCGGGCGCCGGCAGATCAGATAGAGGCACTCCAGCATCACCGTCGCGGCAAGAAATGCGGTCATGCCCCCCACGTCATGGGGCGGGCTCACGGTGTTCACGTCGAAGGCCACGAAGTCCAAGCCGGCCAGCCCCTGAAGCAGCTCAAGGCCCTCCCGGGACGAGGCTCCTCCCCAGGTCGGCGCGCACACCCCTGGCGCGCAGCTGGGGTCGAAAAAGTCCATGTCGAAGCAGAGGTACACCGGCCGGCCGCGAAGCCGCTGATGAACGTACGCGAGCACGTCCGGGACGCCACGGCGGAACAGGTCGACGGCGGGAATCAGCTCGTAGCCCTTGCTCCGCGTGTACTCGAAATTCCCCTGTGCGGGGATGGGGCCGCGAGCGCCGATGTGGATAGAGTACGCGGGATCGATTACTCCCTCCTCAGCAGCGCGCGCAAAGGTCGTCCCCGTGTTGTAACGATCGGTGTCGGTGCCGGGGAACGTATCGGTGTGCGCATCGATGTGCAGCACCACGAGGTCGGTGTATCGCTTGTGCACTGCCCGGAGCTGCGGCAGGGTGACGCTTCCATCGCCGCCCATGGTGACCGGGACCGTGTCGGCGTTGACGATGGCCCCGACCGCCATCTCGATCTGCTCAAAGGCGTCGTGCACCTGGCTCGCGGTCACTCGCACGTTGCCGCAATCGACGACGTTGAGCTGAGTGAGCGGATTGAAGTCGAAGGCAGGAGGCTCGTATGGCCGGACGAGGTATGACTGCTCGCGGATTGCGGCAGGCCCTTGTCGAGAGCCAATACGCACCGGGTGCGTGCCCATGTCGTACGGAATGCCGAGGATGGCCGCCTTGCTCTTGGTCAAGTCACGGGAGAACGGAACTCGCATGAACGTGACCGTCCCGTCGAACGGGCCCTGAATCTGCTCTGCGCTGGACACCGGGAAACCTCCTCGGAGCTCGATTACGAATCATTCTGACGCACAGGCCAAGGTCATTTCAAGCCGCGTGGAATGCATGCCAGTCGCCCTTTTATGAAGTTTGCTCTATGATACGTCCCGGTCGATCCTTTACCCGATCGGAGACCCAGCGCCATGGCCGAGAACACCGCCCTTCCCCTGGCCCGTTACACGATCCTCGACCTCACCCGCGCGCGCGCCGGCCCCACCTGCGTGCGCCAGCTCGTGGACTGGGGCGCGCGCGCGATCAAGGTCGAGATGCCCGGCGGCCGCGACGGCGACGGCATGGGTGGCAATCGCCACGGCTTCGATTTTCAGAATCTCCACCGCGGCAAGGACGCGATCACGCTGAACCTCCGCGATCCCGAGGGCGTGGCCATCTTCAAGCGTCTCGCCAAGGACGCGGACATCATCGTGGAGAACTACCGGCCGGACGTGAAGCGGCGGCTCGGCATCGACTACGAGGACATCCGCGCGGTGAACCCGCGCATCATCTACGGCAGCATCTCGGGCTTCGGCCAGAGCGGGCCGTATCGCGACCGCCCCGGCGTGGACCAGATCGCGCAGGGCATGGGCGGGCTCATGTCGATCACCGGGCTTCCCGGGCAGGGTCCCGTGCGCGTGGGCATTCCCATCGCCGATCTCTGCTCGGGCATCTTCCTCGCCCAGGGCATTCTCGTGGCGCTGATCGAGCGCGAGACCACCGGGCAGGGCAAGTGGGTGCACACCTCGCTGCTGGAGGCGCAGCTGTCCATGCTCGACTTCCAGGCCTCCCGCTGGCTCGTGGCGAAAGAGGTGCCGCCGCAGGCGGGAAACAATCATCCCACCGGCATCCCCACCGGCGTCTTCGAGACCAAGGACGGCCACATCAATATCGCGGCCGCCGGGGACGACCTCTACGGCCGCTTCTGCAACGCGATCGGCCGGCCCGACTACCGCACCGATGCGCGATTCTCGACCGCCCGAGCCCGCTCGAAGAACCGGGATGAGATGATGGCGGTGCTCATGCCGATCACGCGCCTGAAGACGAGCGCGGAGTGGATTCAGATCCTCAACGACGCCGGCGTGCCCTGTGGACCAATCTATAGAATAGACGAGGCCTTCGCGGACCCGCAGGTGCAGCATCTCCAGATGGCGCAGCCGGTGACATCGCCCGTCCTCGGCGATCTCACCATCCTCGGCCATCCCGTCTCGCACGGGCCGAAGCGCCTCCCCATCCGGAAGTCGGCGCCCGAGCTCGGTCAGGACAACGACGGCATCCTGGGCAAGTTGGGCTTCGGCCCCGACCAGATCAAGGACCTCGCCAAGCGCGGTGTCATCTGACGGTGAGCGCAGTTCCGCTCGTGGACGCCGATGGCCAGGAGCCCTTGCCGATCTGCCGCCGGCATCGGGAGTGGCTGATCGATTACTACAAGGGCCCCGACGGCGTCGTCCTTCGCTACTTCTCGGATGCCGTGCCGATTCGCAAGAAGGACCACGCGGAGGACGAGCGGTCCGTGAAGCACCTGCGCAAGTGCCCACGCTGCCGTGCCTGGATCTCCACCATCGTCCCCGAAGCGCAGTATCATCGGCAGGCGCGTTTGGTCCGGTATTGCTGCGCCGGCATGTTCTGCGCCGTCGAGGAGCATGACGTGCGGGGGTCGCCACGATTCAGCTTCGACATGTTTCGCGGCGAGGATCCATGCTGGCAGATCGATGGGCAAAACGCCTTCGCGGTCTACTGTCCATGGTGTGGCACCAAGCTGCCCGACGGACCCTTCATCGAGGAATAGCATCGTGAACGGAGGCGGCATGGACTTCGGGCTCTTCTACCTCATGCAGCGCGACGAAGCCTGGAGCGAGGACGCCGTCTATTCCTCCGATCTCCAACAGATGCTGGCCGCAGAGGGGCTCGGCTATCACTCGGTATGGATCGCCGAGCATCACTTCAACGACTACGGGCTCTGCCCGGCCCCGCCGGTGCTCGCCGCCTTCCTCGCCGCGCGCACCACGCGGCTCCGCTTCGGCATGGGCGTCTCGCTCCTCCCGCTCCATCATCCGGTGGATCTCGCCGAGCAGCTCGCCGTGCTCGACGTGGTGAGCGGCGGCCGGCTCGACGTGGGGATCGGACGCGGCGGCACGCTCCAGGACTACCAGACCTTCCAGTCCAACCGCGACGACGCGCGAGCGCGGGTGGAGGAGGGCATCGATCTGCTCACGCGCTCGTGGACGGGCGCGCCCTTCGACTTCCAGGGGCGCTTCCACTCCGCGGAAGGCGTGCACGTGCGCCCCCGCCCGGTGCAGCGCCCGCATCCCCCCCTCTACATTGCCGCCAACAGCGAAGACAGCGTGCTCTCCGCGGCGCGCCTGGGCCTGCCCACGCTGGCTTCCTTCTTCGTGCCGGTGGCTGAGCTCGAGCGCCGGCGCGACCTCTACCGCGACACCGCCCGCGGCGCCGGCCGCTCGGACACGGAGATCGCCGCCCTGGAAGCGCGTGGGTGGGGCATGCGTGTGGTCCACGTGGCGCCGAGCCGGGCCGAGGCTCTCGCCGCCGTGGAGGCGCCCTTCATGAGCTATCAGGGGAAGATGGCGGCCTTGCGCTCGGACCGCACCGGCGGCTCCGTGCCGAACTCGTTCGATCGCAACTTGCTCCGCCTGCGCCCGTTCGCGGACTATCTCAACGCGGGCTGGACGCATCTGGGCACGCCCGACGAGGTGCGCGAGGGGCTCGAGCGCTACATGGAGACGACCGGCATCCGGCGGCTGCTCCTCCTCATGGCGCTGCCCGGGATCGCCACCGAGCACGCGCTCCGGTCGATGCGCATGTTCATGGACCACGTGGCCCCCAAGCTGTCGGCGGCCAGCCCCCGCGCCGTCTCGCGCTGAGCCGCCCGCCATGAAGGTCACCGGGCTCGAGACCTATTGCCTCTCCGCGCCCCTGCCTCAGCCAGTGCGCACCTCCACGCACGTGATCTCCGCGGTGAGCGAGGTCGTGGTGCGGCTCACCACCGATGCCGGGCACGTGGGCATCGGCGAAGGGCATGGGCCCTTCCTCTTCCAGCAGGGGCCCGAGGGCCTCCGCACCGTGAGCAGTATCCTACGCGCCATCACCCCGCTCGTGGTCGGGCAGGATCCCTTCGACACCGAGCGCATCTGGCAGGACCTCTTCGCGCTCACCTACACGAGCGTGCGCGGCATCCCCACCCTCGCCCGCCAGCAGCGACCGCTCATCACCGCCCTGAGCGCCATCGACATCGCCTTGTGGGATCTCAAGGGCAAGGCGATCGGGCGGCCCGTGCACGCGCTCCTCGGGGGCGCGCTCCGCCCGCGCGTGCCCGCCTACGTCACCGGCTTCTACTACCGCAACGGCGAGACCGACGACGATCTCCGCCGCGAGGCCGCGAGGTACCTCGAGGCGGGCTATCGCACGCTGAAACTGAAGGTGGGCGGCCTCACGCCGGAGGCCGACGCCACGCGCGTGGGCAAGATCCGCAAGGCGGTGGGCCAGGACGTGCAGCTCATGGTGGACGCCAACCAGGGCTGGAGCCTCGCCGACGCGCTGCGCGCCGCGGATCTCCTCGCCGAGCACGACATCTTCTGGCTGGAAGACCCCATGCCCTGGTACGACGAGCGCCAGACGCTCCGCCGGCTCAAGGCCGCGACCAAGATCCCCATCGCCGCCGGCGAGACCGAGGTGAGCCCGTTCGGCCTGCGCACGCTGCTGGCGGAGGGCCTCGTGGACTACCTCATCATCGACTCCACCTGGGCCGGCGGGCTCACCACGTGGCGCAAGGCTGCCGTGCTGGCCGAGCTCCATCAGATCCCCATGGCCGCGCATCACGACCCGCAGATCCACGTGCACGCGGTGGCGGCCAGCCCCACCGGTTTCATCCTGGAATCGTTCGCCGATCCCACGCGCGATCCCCTGTGGTTCGAGCTGTTCCGCGAGCGGCCGGCCATCGTGGACGGCTTCATGGCGGTGCCCGAGACGCCCGGGCTCGGCCTCGAGCTGCGCGACGAAGCGCTACAGAAGTACGGCGTGAAGGTCGGCTGAGCCGATGCGCGCCGCCGCCCTCCGCCTCGTCGTCGCGCTGGCGCTGCTGTCACTCCCTGCACCGTCCGCCCACGCCAAGGACTGCCGCGGCGAGACCCCGCTGCCCGCCGATCACGCGGTCGTCCACGCCGCCCCCGGCGTCCCTCCCGAGATCGCCGCCTTCCTGGGTGAGTGGAGCGGCACCTGGACCGCGCGCGGGCAGGAGTGGGAGTGCGCGGTGCTGGTCGTGCAGGAGGTGTACGCGAACGGCTACGCACGCGGTGTGTACAGCGTGGGCATGGCCGAGGCACCGGGCAACCCGGCGCCAACGTTCTTCAAGATAGCCGGACGCATCGCCGATGGAACCCTGCGGTTCACCCTTCCCATCGAGCTGCCCACCGCCTTCGCGTATCGCTTGGACGGCGACCGCTTGCTTGGCACGTTCAACGGCGACCGCGCCGAGGTGATCCTGACGCGGGTGCCGGACCTGGCCGCGCTCGAGTGTGGCACCGCCTACCGCACGCCCGTTGCCGCACCCGGTGCGACTCGCGACCGCCTCACGGCCGCCGAGCTGCTGGCGACGCCGGACGACTCAGGGCGGCCGATCCACAACGACTACTTCCTCCCCATCGGCCCCGTTGACCCACCACGTCACACCGTTCGTGGGATCCTGACGGTGCCGCCCTTCACCGCTGCGCCCACGCAACTCGGCTGTGATACGCGCCCGCAAGACATCCCCGGCTTCTCCGTCGCCTTCTTCACGGACGGCGACCAGCTCGTGCCCGTGCTCCGCGATGTGATCCCCGGCGCACGCATCATTCTCTCGCGCGGGCGCGTGTGGACCGAGCCGGGCGACGGCGGCCTCTCGCGCGCGTCGTTTCCCTTCGTGGCCATCAACGACATCAACAACTTCACCCACAACACGATCGCGACCTTCGTCTACGACGACACGCGCGTGTCGAGCCTCGCCGTGCAGACGGTACAGGAGACGGCGATTTGGGCCAAGCTGGACTACGCCGCGCGCCTCCCCATGACCTACACGCCCGGTCCCATTGCCGACGAGGCGGCGCAGCGCGCCGAACTCCGCGCCGCCGTCGCTGCCGAGCTGCCGATGCGCCCGTGGTCGTCCCTCGGCAACGGGCCGGCCCTCGCCGGCTTCGACGGCGACTCCCGGACGGAGGACGTGAGCGCGAGCGGCCTCGTGATGGACGGCGTGCTCTACGTGCGGGGCTGCAACACGCGCTACGGTCCGTATCCCTATTGCCGCCAAATGCGCCACGGCGTCTTCTCCGTGACGAAATCGCTCGGCGCCGCCGTCGCCCTGCTGCGCCTCGCCCAGAAGTACGGCGACGGCGTCTTCGACGCCGAGCTGACCGACTACCTGCCCGCCGGCGCCCACGCGGGCTGGAACAAGGTCACGTTCGCCCACGCGCTCGGGATGGCCACCGCCATCGGCGACGAGAAGCCCGTCCGCGTGCCCAACGAGATCCTCGCCGACGAAAACCGGCCGAAGATGTTCCAGTGGCTGGGGAAGCCGACGGCGCGCGAGAAGCTCGACCTTGCGCTCGCGTACCACCGCTATCCCTGGAATGCCGGCGAGGTGCTTCGCTACAACTCGACGCAGACCTATGTCCTCGCCTGGGCCATGGATGCCTACCTCAAGCGGCGCGAGGGGCCGCAGGCGAATCTCTGGGACATGATGCGCCGCGAAGTGCTCCGGCCCATCGGCATCCTCGACACCCCGATCATGCGCACCCTCGAGCGGGAGGGCCGGCCGGGCCTGCCCATTCTCGCTTACGGCATGTACCTCACCGTCGACGACGCGGCAAAGCTCGCCGACCTGCTCCAGGCGGGCGGACGCCACGGGGGCGTGCAGCTCCTGAGCCCCACCCGCCTAGCCGACGCGCTCTATCAGAAGGACGCCGGCGCGGGGCTGCCCACCGGCGGGATCAATCAGTTCGGTGACGGGCGCTATCACCTCTCCTTCTGGTCGATTCCCTATCGAGCCGCCGCCGGCTGCACCGTGCGCGTCCCGTTCGCGCTGGGCTACGGCGGCAACGTCGTGATGCTCCTTCCCAATGGGATCTCCACCTTCCGCTTCTCCGATGGCGGCAATCTCGACGTCGACTCGATGGTGCTGGCCGGCGACGCGCTGCGCCCGCTCTGCACATCCGCCGGGCCGACCCCGCCCGCCGCGCCGCCCCTCACCGCTGCGCAGATCGCGGCGGACGTGGTCGGCCGCGCGTACACCGTGGGCCCCTCCCGGATCACCTACACCCCGGACGGCCACGTCTACAGCCGCTGGCCCGAGGGCGTGGACGTGGGCACGTGGCGCATCACCGACGACGGGCGCTTCTGCCGCACCTGGCACGTCTCGGACGGCGGGCGCGAGCGCTGCTATGTCGTGCGCCCCACCGCGGACGGCTGGCGGCTCGACAACCCCGAGCGATTCACCCGGGTGCTGCTCAAGCGCGCGTCCGCCGAGTGAGGGAGAGGATTCGCCCATGCCCGTCGTCTTCGAGAAGCGCGGCCCCATCGGCCTCGTCACGCTGAGCCGGCCCAAGTCGCGCAACGCCTGGGGCGCCGACTTCAACGAGGGCCTCGCGAAATATTTCCTCGCCATGGAGGACGACGACGAGATCCGCTGCGCAATCCTCACCGGGGACGAGGCAGGCGGCGCCTTCTCCGCGGGCGCCGATCTCAAGGACCCGAAGACACACACGATGGCCTCCGCCGCTGACTTCATCAAGAGCCTGCCCAAGCGCCGCGACCGCGCCTTCGAGGTGCTGGGCAATTTCCCCAAGCCCATCGTGGGCGCGGTGAACGGCTACGCGGTGGGCATCGGCTGCATCGTGACGTTCTGCTGCGATCTGCTCGTGGCCTCCGACCGCACGGAGTGGCGGCTGCCCCAGGTCAAGCTCGGCATCCTGCCCGCCTACGGCGGCGCCGCGCGCCTTGCGCGCTGGGTGGGGCGCGGCAACGCCATGCGCCTCACCCTCGGCATCCCGCTTGGCGCGGAGGAGGCGCAGCGCATCGGCCTCGCCCAGTGGGTGGTGCCTCACGCGCGCCTCATGGACAAGGCCTTCGAGGTGGCCGAGCACATCGCGTCCCTGCCCCCGCTGGCCGCGCGGCTCGCCAAGGAGTCGCTGCTCCGCGGCCTCGACGTGCCGAACCTCGCCGACGCCTCGCTGGTCGACCTCTATCGCTTCGCGACGCTCGAGCTCACCGAGGACAAGGCGGAAGGACACGCGGCGTGGCGGGAGAAGCGCAAGCCGACGTTTCGCGGCCGCTAACAAGGAACAACCTCCCGGCCGGGGGGACCGGGAGGCTGCCTTCCACCCCGGGGAACGCCTTGCGGTGTCGCCGGGGGTGAACGGGAATCGCTGAACCTAGATCACCGCGCGATCACACCCGGTGGTGGTGCTCGTGAACCTCGGTGTCGCGGCCGCCGCGGCTCATGGCCACGAGGCCGAGCACGATGATGACGAGGAGCACGGCGCCGATGATCAGGGCCACCGTGGGCTGCATCCCGAAGATGCGGCTGCTGTCATGGTCCACCACCGTGGTCTTCTCGGTGCTCCGCTCGATGGTGTTGGTGGGGGGCTGCGGCGTATCCTGCCGCATCTGGCCGCTCGGGGCGGGCGCGTTCGTCGACGGCGGCGTCACCGCGCCGGGCTTGGTCGGCTCGGTCGGCGGCGCGGACGGCGCGGCGGCCGGCGGAGCGGATTGCTGCGCGCTCACGTCGTAGGCGAGCCCGCCCAGCAGCAGCAGGCTCAAGCAGGCTGCGAACACCCAGTAGCTACGCTTCATAGGTGCAGTCCTCCTCTTCATCGAGTCGCCGCCGATGTCGGCGACGCCGGTGCCCTGGAGAGGAGCAATGTGGGTGCCAGGCGGGTTCACGTCGAGGATTCGCATGGTTGCGCTCGAGCGGCCCTCGCGTCAACGATCGCCCATGCACTCTCTCCCCGGTTACCCCTACCGGGCGGTCCGACGTGGGCGTGGCGGCCGGGCGAGGTTCCCGTTATGATCTCTGGCGCAGCGGGGGGCCCAGGCCGCCCGAGCCACCACTCACAAAGGGGAACAACCGTGCGACCCAACAAGATGAAGCAGCTCTGGCGCGAGGGGAAATGCGTCACCATGGGATGGCTCTCGGTGTCCCACGGCTTCACCGCCGAGATCATGGCGCGCCAGGGCTTCGACGCGCTCGTCGTGGACATGCAGCACGGGCTCACCGACATGAACGACGTGTGGCCGATGCTCCAGGCCATCTCGCAGACTGACACGGTCCCGGTGGTCCGGGTGCCGTGGAACGATCCGCCCACGATCATGAAGGCGCTGGACTTCGGCGCGTACGGGATCCTCGTGCCCCTCATCAACACTGCCGAGGACGCCGCGAAGGCGGTGGCGGCCTGCCGTTATCCGCCGGTGGGCATGCGGTCGTCCGGCCCCGTGCGCGCCGTCCACTATGGCGGCCCGGACTACGTGGCCAAGGCCAATGACGAGATCGTAGTGATGGGGATGGTGGAGACGAAGGAAGGGCTGGCCAATCTCGATGCGATCTGCGCCACCCCGGGGCTCGATGCCATTTACATCGGGCCCTCCGATCTCGCCTTCGCCATCGGCATGAATCCGCGCCCCGACAACCCCGATCCCGTCCACATGGCGACCTGCGACAAGATCCGCGACACCGCCCACAAGCACGGCAAGAAGGCCTGCATGCACTGCGCGAGCGGGACCTTCGCGGCGGGCGCGGTCAAGCGCGGCTACGACCTCGTCATGGTGACGTCCGATTTGGCGTCCATGATGGCGGGGGTGAAGAAGCACCTGGACGATCTCAAGACCGCGACGGCGTGACGCGACGGCGGGCGCGGTAGTACAATCACCAAATTCCAGGAAAGGTGAGCGAACCCCACATGCGCTATGAGGCACCCGAATCGCTCGAGGGGGCGGTAGCCCTCCTCGCGGGCGCGAAGGGCGAGACGCGGGTTCTGGCGGGAGGCACCGACCTCCTCGTCCAGATGCGCGCGGACATCGTCGAGCCCGATCTGATCGTCGACATCAAGAAGATTCCCGAGACGCGCGCGATCGCCGAAGAGAAGGGCGGCTGGCGCATCGGCGCTGCCGTCACCGGCGCCGAGCTGAAGGAGCACCCGCGGCTCAAGAAGGTGTGGCCGGGGGTCATCGAGGCCGCCAACCTCATCGGCTCGACGCAGGTGCAGGGCCGCGCCACGATGGGCGGCAACCTCTGCAACGGCTCGCCGGCCGCGGACAGCGTGCCCGCGCTGATCGCCGCGGGCGCCGTCGCCACCTTGGCGGGCCCGAACGGCAAACGCGATCTCCCCGTCGAGGACGTGATGCTCGGGCCCCGCAAGCTCGCCCTCCAGAAGGGCGAGATCGTGGCCTCGTTCCTCCTTCCCCCGCGGCCGCCGCGCTCGAGCGACGCATATCTCCGCTTCATCCCCCGCACCGAAATGGACATCGCGGTGGTGGGGGCCGGGGTGAGCCTCACGGTGGACGGCGCGGGCGTCATCACCGCCGCGCGCGTGGCGCTGGGCGCGGTCGCGGCGCGGGTGCTGCTGGTGCCCGAGGCGGCGCAGGCCATCATCGGCAGCCGGCTCGACAAGCCGGCGCAGGACCGGCTGGAGGCGGCCGCGCAGGCCGCGTGCCGGCCCATCGACGACAAGCGAGGCACCGTGGAGTTCCGAATCCAGGTCGCGGGCGTGCTGGCGCGCAGAGCGGCCCTGATCGCGCTCGACCGTGCGAGGAGCAACTAGATGGCCAAGCATCATGTCGAGGCGATCGTGAACGGCGATCCGGTGGAGTTCCTCTGCGAGACGGAGGAGACCCTGCTGGACGTGCTGCGTGAGACGCTCCATCTCACCGGGAGCAAGGAAGGCTGCGCGTCCGGCGACTGCGGCGCGTGCAGCGTCATGCTGGACGGACGGCTGGTGTGCTCGTGCCTGGTGCTGGCCGCCGAGGTGGGGGGCCGCAGGGTCGATACCATCGAGGGCATGGCCACCGGCGAGACGCTCCATCCTCTCCAGCAGGAGTTCCTCAAGCACGCGGCGCTCCAGTGCGGGATCTGCACGCCGGGCGTCCTCGTGGCTGCGAAGGCTCTGCTCGATCGGAATACGAGCCCCAGCGAGACCGAGGTCCGGTACTGGCTGGCCGGCAATCTCTGCCGGTGCACGGGGTACGACAAGATCGTGACCGCGGTGATGGACACCGCCGCGGCGATGAGAAAGGGATAACCGACATGGCCGAGACGAACGGACACGCCAACGGGACCAACGGTCAGCACGCGGTCGGCACCCGCACCATCCGTCCGGACGGGGTGGACAAGGTCACCGGGCGCGCGCGCTTCGGCGCCGACTACAACCTGCCCGGCCAGCTCGTCGGCCGCGTGCTCCGCAGCCCGCATGCGCACGCGCGCATCGTCTCCATCGACATCCGGAAGGCGGAGGCCCTGCCCGGCGTCAAGGCCGTGATCACCCGGGACGACTTCCCGGATCAGCCGTCGGAGTTCATCCCCGCCGGCGAGATGATGATGAACTACAAGGACGTGGTGCGGAACGTCATGGCCCGCGAGAAGGCGCTCTACGAGGGCCACGCGGTCGCCGCGGTGGCCGCCACCAGCGTCGCCATCGCCCGCAAGGCCCTCAAGCTCATCGACGTGACGTACGAGGTGCTGCCTCATGTGATCGACGTGGTAGCGGCCATGGCCGCGAACGCGCCCCTGCTCCACGACGATCTCTTCACCGCGGGCGTCGAGCCCAAGCCGGACAAGCCCTCCAACATCGCCAAGCGCATCGAGATCAAGCTGGGCGACGTGGACGCGGGCTTCGCGAAGGCCGATCTCGTCGTCGACCGCGAGTTCAAGACCGCTCCCGTTCACCAGGGCTACATCGAACCGCATGCCGCGCTGGCCACCGTGTCCGAGGACGGCACCACCGAGTGCTGGACGACGACCCAGGGTCATTTCATCGTGCGCGCGCACTGCGCCCGTCTGCTGGGTCTAGACATCGGCAAGGTGCGTGTCACCGCCACCGAGATCGGCGGCGGGTTCGGCGGGAAGACGGTCGTGTACCTCGAGCCCCTCGCCATCGCGCTGTCCAAGAAGGCCAAGCGGCCGGTGAAGATGGTGATGTCGCGGGAGGAGGTGTTCAAGGCCTCCGGCCCGACTTCTGGCGCGACGGTTCGGGTGAAGCTGGGCGCCACCAAAGATGGCAAGTTCGTGGCCGCGTTCGCCGAGCTCAAGTACCAGGCGGGCGCCTTCCAGGGCTCGCCCGTGCAGCCCGGCGTCATGTGCGCCTACGCGCCCTACGACATCGAGAACGTCCACGTCATCGGCTACGACGTGGTGTCCAATCGCCCGAAGGTCGCGGCCTATCGCGCTCCCGGCGCGCCCATCTCGGAGTACGCGGTCGAGAGCGTGGTGGACGAGATCGCCAAGAAGCTCGGCATCGACCCTATCCAGCTCCGCATGATGAACGCCGCCCGCGAGGGCACCAAGGCGGCCTACGGGCCCAAGTTCGGGCCCATCGGCCTCGAGGAAACGCTCAACTCGATCAAGAAGACCGAGCACTGGAACACCCCGCTCCGGAAGTGGCAGGGCCGCGGCGTGGCCTCCGGCTTCTGGTTCAACATCGGCGGCGAGACGTGCGTGTCGCTCACGGTGAACGAGGACGGCACGATCTCGCTCATGGCGGGGACGCCGGACATCGGCGGGCTGCGCGCCTCGCTCGCCGCGGTCGCCGCGGACGAGCTGGGGGTGCCCTACGACAAGGTGCGGCCCATCATCGGCGACACCGGCTCGCTCGGATTCAACTTCCTCACCGGCGGCAGCCGCTCGGCGTTTTCCGGCTCCATGGCCATCGTGGAGGCGGCCAAGCTGATCAAGGCCGATCTCATCGCGCGCGCCGGCAAGCTCTGGGAGGCCAAGCCCGACCAGGTCGAGTGGAGGGACGGCGCGGTGCGACCGCTCGGCGCGCTCGCCGAAAAAGTGAAGCCCATGACCGTCGCCGACTTCGCCAAGGTGGCGGGCAAGACCGGCGGGCCCATCGCCGGCCTCGGGCGCATCAATGCCCAGGGCGCGGGCCCGAGCTTCGGCACGCACCTGGTCGATCTCGAGGTCGATCCGGAGACGGGCCGCGTCACGATCCTCCGCTACACGGTGGCGCAGGACGCGGGCAAGGCGCTCCACCCCGCCTACGTCGAGGGGCAGTATCAGGGCGGCGCCGTCCAGGGCATCGGCTGGGCGCTCAACGAGGAGTACATCTACGGCGAGGACGGCAAGCTCCAGAACGCGGGCTTCCTCGACTACCGGATGCCGGTGGCGTCCGACGTGCCAATGATCGACACTGTGCTCGTCGAGGTGGCGAATCCCAAGCACCCGTACGGCGTGCGGGGGGTGGGCGAGACGCCCATCGTGCCGCCGCTCGGAGCCATCGCGAACGCCATCGAGAACGCGACCGGCATCCGCTTCACCGAGCTGCCGATGTCGCCGCCCAAGGTGCTCAAGGCGCTCACGGACAAGGGCCTGAACAAGGTTTCCTAGGGAGTCGCCGCGTGGCGCGAGTCGTGCTGATCGGCAACCTCGCGCAGCTGACGGGGGGCGTCGCCGAGTTCGATCTCTCGGCGACGTCCGTCAAGCAGCTCTTCGAGCAGCTCTCCGCCCTGCACCCCGGCATCGAGCGCCATCTCGAGGACGGCGTGGCCGTCGCCATCGACGGTCAGATCGTGCAGGACGCGCTCTTCGAGCCCATCGGGCCGCGGAGCGAAGTGTTCATCATGCCCGCGATCGCGGGCGGCCGCTGAAAGGCTCACGCCATGCGCTACCGACCGTTCGGCCGTACCGGCCTGAAGGTCTCCGCGGTGGGATTCGGCTGCTGGCCCATGGCGGGCGACCGCTACGGCGCGATCGAGGATGACCAGGCCGTCAGGGCTATCCACCGCGCGCTCGATCGCGGGATGAACTGCGTGGACACTGCCCCGGCGTACGGCGCCGGCCACTCCGAAGAGGTGGTCGCCCGCGCGCTGGAGGGCAGGCGGAAGGACGTGATCCTCGTCACCAAGTGCGGAGTGAAGGCGCCTCCGCCCGGGCAGCCGGGCCCGCTGCGCGACGCGAGCCGTGCCAACATCCTCCGCGAGGTCGACGCCAGCCTCCGGCGCCTGAACACGGACTGGGTGGACGTGCTGCTCGTGCACTGGCCGGACGCCCAGACCCCGTTCGAGGAGAGCATGCGCGCGCTGGAGGAGGTCGTGGCCACGGGGCGCGCGCGCTTCGTCGGCGTATCGAACTTCACGGGGGCCATGCTCCGTGAGTGCCTGGGTACGCGGCGGGTCGACGTCTCGCAGGTGGGCTATCACATGTTCGACCGCCGCCAGGAGACGGAGACCTTCCCGCTCTGCCGCGACGAAGGCATTGCCGTGATGGGCTACGGCTCACTGGGCCACGGTCTCCTCACCGGCGCGTTCTCGTCCGACACCGCCTTCGACCTCAAGAACGACTGGCGCGGGGGCGGCGTTGCCTTCGGCCAGCCGATCTTCCGCCGCGAGAACTTCGTGGCGAACCTCGGCGTGGTCGAGCGCCTGCGCCGCGAGGTGGCGGCGCCGCGCGGCGTACCGCTCTCCCAGATCGCGCTCGCCTGGGTGCTCGCCAATCCCGCCCTCAGCACCGCGCTCGTCGGCGCGCGCACGCCCGCCGAGGTGGACGCCAACGATGCCGGCGCCGAGCTGACCTTGACGCAGGACGAGCTCGCGACCATCGACACGATCCTCGCCGGAGTGGCGGGCCGGGTGCGCGAGTTCACGCCGCTGCGCCCGGCCATGGAGCCGTGGGGCGAGGAGATTCCCGCCGAGCGCGCCTAGAGCCCGCCGTGCACGTGGGGATCTTCATCGAGGAGCTGCGCCAGGGGGCGAGCCAGGCCGAGGCCTTCCGCGACATCTTCGAGCTCGCGGACCGGTGCGAGGCCTGGGGCGTGCCGTGCGTGTGGCTCGGCGAGATTCACTTCACGCCGACCCGCTCGGTGATCTCGGCCTCGCTGCAGGTCGCGAGCGCCATCGCCGCCCGTACGCGCCGGCTCCGCGTGGGCACCGCGGTGCAGGTGCTGCCCCTCAACCACCCCTTGCGCATCGCCGAGGAAGTGGCCACGGTGGACCACATCAGCGGCGGGCGCTTCGAGTTCGGCATCGGGCGCAGCGGCGTGGTGCGCACCTACGACGTCTACGGCATCGCGTACGCGGAGAGCCAAGCGCGCTTCCGCGAGGCGCTGGACATCATCCGCCTTGCCTGGCGGGGCGAGCCCTTCAGCTACGAGGGCGAGTTCTACCGCGTGCAGGGCGCGGTGGTGGTGCCGCGTCCCGTGCAACAGCCGCATCCGCCCATCCGCATGGCCACCACCAGCGACGAAACCTTCCCCGCCGCCGGGCGCTTGGGCTTGCCCATCTTCGTGGGCCTGCGCACCACCGAGCTGGAAGATCTTCAGGAGCAGCTCGCGCCCTATCGACGGGCGTGGCGCGACGCGGGCCATCCGGGGGCCGGGAGTGTCTACCTTCGCATCCCCGTCTACGTCTCGCCCACGGCGGAGGGGGCGCGCGAGGAACCGCGCCCGAGCATGTCGGCCTTTTTCGCGCGCCAGACCGAGCTGGCGCGAGCCGCGGTGGGCCGCGCCGGCGCCGGCCCCGCCGACAAGCGGCGCATGCAGGCCGAGCGCATGGCGAGCCTCACCTACGAGGATGTCCTGGCCCGCAAGGTCGTCTTCGGCACCGCGCCGGCTGTCGTCGAGCGATTGAAGCAGCTCGCGGCCGAGCTGGGCCTCGACGGCATCATCGCCGAGCCGAACCCGGGCGGTCTGATTCCGGCGGAGCTCGAGACGCGCAGTTTGCGTCTCCTCACGCACGACGTGATCCCCGCGCTGGCGTGAGCCCTGCGGCGCGACCCAGCATCGGGCGCGTCCTCGCCCTGCTCGCCGCGTGGGTGGTGGTCATCACCGTCCTCCACGTCACGATCAATCATCGGCCCGCCCTCGCGCCGCGGGCCGAGGCCCGCGCCCTCGCCGTCGGTGGACTCCCCGTCACGTGAAACCTCACCCTGCCGATCGCCAGTGTGGCGATGTCGCGGGACGCGGAGGGGCGCTCGGTGGTCGACGTGACCCTCGCCGAGTCGGTCGCCGAATATCAGAAGTACAGCGGCTGGCCCGAGCTCAAGGAGTCGTTCATGGCGGGCAAGGTGCGCGCCGCGTACCTGCTCGCGCCCATGGTCATGGACCTCGTGGAGAGCGGCGTCCCCGCCAAGATCGTCTCGCTGGGCCATCGCTCGGGCGCCGTCATCATGGTGCGTGCGGACTCGCCGGCGCAGAGCTTTCGCGACCTCCACGGCAAGCGCGTCGCCATCCCCAGCCGCTTCGCGGTGGATCATCTCTTCGTGCGCCGCATGCTGAAGGACAACGGCATGACCGTCCGCGACATCGAGCTGATCGAGATGGCGCCGCCCGACATGCCGGCCGCCCTCTACGCGCGGCAGGTGGACGCCTACGCCACCGGCGAGCCCTTCGGCGCGGTGGCGGAGGTGGGCGGCTACGCGCGCATTCTCTACATGACGCGCGACAAGTGGCCCAACTACGTGTGCTGCGTCCTCACCGTGCACCAGGACCTGATCGACCGCGACCGCGCCACCGTCCAGCAGCTCGTGAGCCACGTGCTCTCGGCGGGAACCTGGCTCGAGGCCGCCCAGGCCAATCGCGACCTCGCCGCGGACCTCGCCGCCGGGCCCGGCGTCTTCAATCAACGGGCGGACATCTTGAAGCACGTGCTGTCGAATCCCCGCGACCGCGTGACCTATGCCGACCTCCGCCTGGTCCGCTCCGAGGTGGACGAGCTGATGGAGGCCGCGCTCGAGGCGGGCGTCATCCGCCAGCGCATCGCCTACGAGCGCTACGTGGACGAGTCGTTCCAGCGGAACGCCCGTCCGGTGGACATCCATGTCGCTCGCTAGCGCCCGCGGCGTGGTCGCGCTGGTCCCGGTGCTGGCGCTCCTCGTGATCTGGCACCTGACGGTGGTGCTGAGCGGGAGCCTCATCTTCCCCACGCCCGCCCACGTCGCGGCCGGCCTAGTCGACCTCGCCCGCCAGGGCCTGCTGCTCAAGCACGTGGTGGCCTCGCTGTTCCGGGTGACCGTGGGCTATCTGCTCGCCGTCGCCCTGGCGGTGCCCATCGGCATGCTGATGGGCTGGTTCGCCGGCGTGCATATCTTCCTCAACCCGCTCGTCCAGGGGCTACGCCCGATCTCGCCCATCGCGTGGATCCCACTCGCCATCCTCTGGTTCGGCGTGGGGGATCTCTCCCCGATCTTCCTGATCTTCCTCTCGTCGTTCTTCCCCATGGTGGTGGGGACGGCGGCGGGCGTCATGACGATCGACGCCAAGTACCTCCGCGCCGCGCGCAACTTCGAGTTCTCGGGGCTGCGCCTGTTCCGCTCCGTGGTGCTGCCCGCCGCGCTCCCCCAGATCGTCACGGGCATGCGCATCGGTCTCGGCGTCGCCTGGCTCGTGGTCGTGGCGGCCGAGATGATCGCGGTGAGCTCCGGCCTCGGCTATCTCATCATCGACTCGCGGAACGCCGGCAACCGCTACGACCTGGTCGTCGCGGGCATGCTCGTGATCGGCGTGGTGGGCTTCGCCCTGGACATCGTGATGCGCCGGCTCGAGCGGCTCGACGAGGTCCGCTGGCGCTATGAGAGCTGAGCGACGGTGACGCCCAAGATCGACGTGCGCGGCCTCACGAAGACCTTCCATCCGAGAAATGGCCCCGTGCCCGTTCTCGACGACGTCAGCTTCACGGTGGGCGATGGCGAGTTCGTGGCCATCGTCGGCCCCTCCGGCTGCGGGAAGTCGACGCTCTTGAGCGTGCTGGCGGGCTTCGAGACGCCGGACGCGGGCGCGGTGCGCGTGGACGATCAGCCGGTGCGCGGGCCCCGGCGGGAGGCGATCTTCATCTTCCAGCAGCCGTCCCTGTTCCCCTGGCTCGACCTCGCCGACAACATCGTCTTCGGCCTCGACGGGGAGGCCGCGGAGGCCCGCCGCGCGCGGGCCGCGCACTACATCGAGCTCGTCGGGCTCCAGGGCTTCGAGCACGCCTTCCCCCGCGAGCTGTCCGGCGGCATGCAGCAGCGCGCGGAGCTGGCGCGGGCGCTCATCGTGAAGCCCGGGATCCTCTACCTCGACGAGCCCTTCGGTGCCCTCGACGCCCTGACCCGGCTTCGGATGCGCGCGGAGCTCTCGCGCATCCTCTCGGTGGAGCGGCACACCGTGCTGCTCGTGACCCACGACGTGGAGGAAGCGCTGCAGCTCGCCGACCGCGTGCTGGTGCTGTCGCCGCGTCCGGCGCGCGTGCAGCACGTGATCGAGATCAAGCAACCGCGCCCGCGCATCCTGTCCGATCCGGACCTGGCGGCGATGAAGACCGCGCTCTTGCGCGAGCTGGGGGTGGCGCTGTGAGCGGCGTGCGCCGCGGCGCCGCCCTCGCCGTTCTCCTGCTGGCGGGGTCCGCCTCGGTCGGGCCCGCCCGGGCCGCGTCCGCGCCCGCGTTCCGCAGCGGGGCCTTCGATCCGCCGCGCGCCGCGCCAGCCTTCACCCTGCCCGCGGCGGGGGGCGGCGCGTTCGAGCTGCGCCGCCAGGGGGGCAAGGTCGTGGTCCTCACGTTCGGGTACTCGAGCTGCCCCGACGTCTGTCCCACCGTGCTGGCCGAACTGGCGCAGGTGCGCGCACGTCTGGGCGCGGCGGCAAAGCGGGTGCAGGTCGTCTACGTGAGCGTCGATCCCGAGCGCGACACGCCCGCGCGCCTGCGCGCGTTCACCGAGCAGTTCGACAAGACCTTCGTCGGGATCACCGGTCCCTCCGCCGAGCTGGCCCCGGTCTGGAAGGCTTACGGGATCTCGGTCGTGCGAAAGGATCTGCCCGGCAGCACGCCCGCGACCTATCTCGTCCACCACACTGCCTCCGTGTTCCTCATCGACGCGGCCGGCCGGCTACGCGTGATGGCCCCGTTCGGCACCCCCTCGGAGGACGTGCTCCACGACGTCCGCCTCCTCCTCGCCGACGCGGCCGAGGCCGCGCCGGAGGCGCCGGTCCTCGTCGAAAAGGCGTGGGTGCGGCGCGCCGCCGTCATGCCCGACTCGAAACCAGACGTGCCCAACACCGCGGCGGGCTATGCGCTCCTGCGCAACCGCGGCAAGACGGCGGACGCGCTGATCGGGGCGAGCTCGGACGCCGCGGAGCGGGTGGAGGTGCACGAGACCCGGAACATGGCCGGGATGATGATGATGGAGAAGGTGGACACGGTGGCCTTGCCCGCGGGCGGCCGCGTCGAGCTCAAGCCCGGCGCGTATCACCTCATGCTGATCGGGCTCAAGCGCACGCTCACGCCGGGCCAGTCCGTGGACCTCACGCTCGAGTTCGAGCGCGCGGGAAGGATCCGGACCCGCGCGGAGGTGCGATGACCCGGCGCGCGGCGACCGTCGCGGCCGCGCTGGCCGTCGCGCTCCTCGGCCTGGCCGGCCTCGCCTGGGCCGCCCTCGGCCCCATGCCCGAGCGCGGCGCCGCCCTCACGTTCGTGATCCCGCCGGGCACCGCGGCGCGCCTCGAGGCCGGCGAGCCCCTGAGCGTGTTACCTTCGCCCGTTCACCTGACAGTTGGCGTCCGCGACGTCCTCGTGCTCACCAATGACGACGAGGTCCCGCATCAGGTGGGCCCGATCATCCTCGGCTCGCGGCAGACCTATCGCATCCCCTTCCGCCGTCCCGGCACGTTCAAGTACAACTGCTCGCTCCACGCGACGGGCACGCTGACCCTCGTCATCGACCCCCCGCCGGCTCCTGGACTCGAGCGGCTGCGCTGGCGGCTGGGCTCCCTCGTCACCTCGTAGCGCCCCCCGTGGGCGCGGAGACCTCGCCATGCAGGACGAGCCCACGTCCCTCCGTATCCCCGATCCCGGCGTGCGGGCGCTCTTCACCGAGGCGGCGCGTTTCCAGTCCTGGCTGGACTACGAGGCGGCGCTGGCGCACGCGCAAGCCGAGCTCGGCATCATTCCCGAGGCGGCGGCGCGCGAGATCGTCGCGAAGGCCCAGCTCCGGTTCCTCGACATGGACGCGGTGCGCGCGGGGCTCGCGAAGACGGGCCATCCCTTGGTGCCGCTGGTCTGGGCCCTCGACCAAGCGTGCGCGGGCGACGCCGGCGGCTACGTCCACTGGGGCGCCACCACCCAGAACGTCACGCAGACGGGCCAGCTCCTCCAGGCGCGCCGCGCGCACGAGATCTTCCTCGGCCAGCTTGCCGCTCTCCTCACCACGCTGGCCGCGCTCGCCGAGCGCAGCAAGGACATGCTCCTCCCCGGCCGCACCCATGGCCAGCACGCCGTGCCCGCCACCTTCGGCTTCAAGGTCGCGGTGTGGATCGACGAGCTGGGTCGCCACGCGGAGCGCCTCGTCGGCTGCGAGACGCGCGTCTTCGTGGTGATGCTGGGCGGCGGGGCGGGGACGCTCGCCTCGCTGGGCGAGCCCGGCCTCGCCACCCAGGCGAAGATGGGCACCCGGCTCGGGCTGGCGCCGATGCCCGTCCCCGCCCGCACCATCGGCGACCATCAGGCTGAGTACGTGTGCCTTCTCGGCATGCTCGCCGCCACCTGCAGCAAGATCGGCCGCGAGATCTACACGCTGATGAAGCAGGAGTTCGGCGAGGTCGAGGAGCCGGTGCCGGCGGGCACGGTGGGCAGCAGCACGATGCCCCAGAAGCGCAACCCCAAGCTCTCCCAGGACATCATCGCCGCCGCCGCACAGATCCGGGCGCTGGTGCCGCTGGCGCTCGAAGCCATGCAGACCGAGCACGAGGCCGACCGCACCACGAGCATCATGATGAGCCGTGCGCTGGTGGGCGCCTGCGAGCTGACCGGCGACATGCTCGCGCGCATGGTCGCGCTCTTCGAGGGGCTCCAGCTCTTCCCCGCCCGCATGCGCGAGAACCTCGATCTCTCCGGCGGCCTCATCATGGCCGAGGCCCTGATGCTGGAGCTGGGCAAGCAGATCGGCCGCCAGCGCGCCCACGACGCGGTCTACGACGCGGCCCAGGGCGCGGTGACCGAGTCGCGGCCGTTCCGCGCGATGCTGGCCGCCGACCCGCATGTGCGCGAGCGGCTCGGCGCCGACCAGGTCGACACGCTGCTCGACCCCGCGCGCTACACCGGGCTCTGCCGCCAGTTCGCGGAGCGGGGCGCGGCGAGCGCGCGGGCCCTCGCCGCGTCCCTCACTGCGCCATCGCCCCGCCGTCGATGAGAATCTCGCTGCCCGACATGTAGGCCGACTCGTCGGACGCGAGATAGAGCACCAGGCTCACCATCTCGGCCACCGTGCCCATGCGGCCCAGCGGGATGCGCGCGAGCCGCTTCGCCAGCTGCTTCTTGTCCTGGAAGGCGGCGTGGAACATCTCGGTGTCCACCGGGCCCGGGTGCACGGAGTTGCAGCGGATGCCGTCCTTGGCGTGCTGGGCCGCCGTGACCTTGGTGAAGATGCGGACCGCGCCCTTGCTCGCAGCATAGGCCGGCTCCTGCTGGAGCGACTGGCCGATGCCGGCGATCGAGGAGATGTTCACGATCGAGCCGCCGCCGCCCCGCCGCATGGCGGGAATGGCGTGCTTGGTGCCGAGGAACACGCCCTTGGCGTTCACGGCCATCACGCGGTCCCACTCCGTCTCCGTGCGCTCCTCGATGGGCACGCGCGGGATCACGATGGCGGCGTTGTTGATGAGGATGTCGAGCTTCCCGTGACGATCGACGGTGGTGCGTATCGCCTTCTCCCAGTCGGCCTCGCGGGTCACGTCCAGATGCACATAGGTGGCATCGCCGCCCTTGGCACGAATGGCCGCCTCGACCTTCTGTCCCTCCGCGTCCAGGATGTCGCCGAAGACGACCCGGGCGCCCTCCTTCGTGAACGTCTCCGCCTCGGCGGCGCCCTGCCCTCGCGCGCCTCCGCTGATCAATGCGACCTTGCCGGCCAGCCGTCCTCCGTCGGGCATCGTGGGATCCTCTCTCCTGGGGTATGGGCTATGCGGCCATCGGGTGGCTCGACAGCCGGCGGCCGGATTGGCGCTCGAAGACGTGATAACGCCGGAAGCTCAGCCACACCGAATCGCCGGCGGCATACGAGGCGTCGCCGGCCGCCAGCGCGTGCACCTCGTGCTCGCCCACCCGCATCGTGAGCAGGGTGGAGTCGCCCAGCGGATAGCGGACGGCCTCGGCCACGCGCGCGGCCACGGCGCCGGCGGTGCGCTCGCGTGTCACCGTCACATCCTCGGGGCGCACCCCGATCAGCCCGCCCTCGCCGCCCGTCCCGTCGGGGAGCGCGGCGCCCCCCAGCAGGCTGATGGGCGGCGCGCCCACGTGGAGGTTCAGGAAGCCCGCGACGAAGGCGCTCACCGGCGAGTCGTAGATCTCCCGCGCCGTCCCGACCTGGGCGATGCGCCCCTGGTCCATCACCGCGATGAGGTCGGCCAGGATCAGCGCCTCGTGGTGGTCGTGGGTCACGTAGACGGTGGTGATGTCGAACTGCCGCAGGAGGGTCTTGAGGTTCACGCGGTACTTCTCGCGCAGCGCCTGATCGAGGTTCGCGAAGGGCTCGTCCACCAGAAACAGCGCGGCGTCCCGCGTGATGCAGCGACCCAGCGCCACCCGCTGCTTCTCCCCGCCGGACAGGGTCGGTGGCATGCGGTCGAGGAGATGCGCCAGCTCCACACCCATCAGCTCGCTGGTGCGCTGATACTTGGCGCGCTCGAGCGCATCCATCTCGGGCGTCTTCTTCCGGAACAGGAAATAGGACAGCACGTTGGTCCGCGCCGTCACGTGCGGGTAGAGCGCGTAGTTCTGGAACACCATGCCGATGCGCCGGTCGCCCGGGCGCACGTCATCCACGTCGACGTCGTCGTAGCGCACGTGGCCCGAGTCCGGCCGGATCAGGCCCGCGATGATCTTGAGCAGCGTGGTCTTGCCGCACCCGCTCGGCCCCAGGATGACCATGGTCTTGCCGTGGGGCACGCGGAGCGACAGGTCTCGGATGGCGAAGGTGGACGGGCGGCCCGCGCCGGCGCCGGGATCGCGGAGCGTCTTGCAGACGTCCACCAGGTCAATGCGCGCCACGCCGGGTCTCCTTCGGGGCCGCGTGACAGGCGGCTACGACCGCCGGCAGCTCGTTCAGCGCCTCGCCCAGGCATTGCCGCAACCGGACGAAGGTCGCGTCCGCCTTCTCGGGAATGCCGCCCCGTGAGATGTGGGCGATCAGCTCCTCGCGGCTGATGGTGATGAGGAGCGCCGAGTTGATCTCGATCTGGAGGGCATGGACGCGCCTGGCGCCCGGTTGGCCGAACGTCGCGACGATGTTGCCGCCGGTGTAGCCCGAGACGTCGCGGTGCACCTCGAAGCCGTGGCGCGTGAAGGTCTGGGCCACGGTGTCCACGATCGCGCGCCCGCACGTCGTCTCGTGCCGCGTCCCCAGGATGACCTGATGGTCCTTCATGCGCCGCGGGCTACCCGTGTGCCCGTCGATGAGGAGGGCGTGTCCGTAGTCGTCGCGGAGCCCGTCGAGCAACGACCCCAGCGTCGTGTAGTAGGGATCGTAGAGGGCCCGCAGCCGCGTCTCCAGCTCGTCGCGACCCAGGGGGCGCGCGAAGATCGGCACGTCCTTCATGGTGTGGGTGCGCACCACGCCGCGGCGCGAGCGCACCTCGCCGTCCCGGTGCTCGTAGTCGTCGCGGCGGCGGTTCACGTCCACGAACATGCGCGAGAACGGGGTGGCGAGCACGGTGGCGCCGTGATCGTGGAGGTCGCCGTACACGTCGCTGGCGAAGAGATCGGCGAAGCCATAGGCGAAGGTCTCGAACCACGGCTCACCGTAGTGCTCGCGCGTGATGTGCGGCAGGGGCCGCGTCCCGTAGTGCGGCACGCTCACCAGGATGGGCGCGCGGGCGCCCGCGGCGGGGTGCCGGACGATGGGATAGCTGTCGGTCATCGCCTGGATGCTATACGATACCGGGCCGGGAGGGCCACCACCGCCATGTTGCCCGGCCACGGCCGTTACGACTACTCCAGCATCGTCTCGCGTCCCGACTACGCCTGGCCCGGCGGCCGCCGGCTCGCCGTCTACGTCGCCCTCAACATCGAGGCCTTCGGCTTCGGCGTGGGCAAGGGCGCGGCCATTGCCCCGCCCGACCAGGCGCAGAGCCACAGCATCTATTCCTGGCGCGACTACGGCAACCGCGTGGGAATCTGGCGCCTCCTCGAGCTCCTGGACGAGCTGGGGCTGCCGGCCGAGGCCCAGATCAACACCGCTATCTACGAGGCGGCGCCGGACATCCCCGCCCGCTTGCGCGCGCGCGGCGACGAGATCCTCGGCCACGGCGTCACCAACTCCGACGAGCAGGGACATCTCGCCGAGACGGCCGAGCGCGCGCTCATCGAGGGCGTCACCGCCACCATCGCCCGGCACGAGGGCAAGCCCCCGGTGGGCTGGATGAGCCCGTGGCTCTCGAACAGCGCCGTCACCATGGACCTCCTTCAGGAGGCGGGCTACCGCTACGTGATGGACTGGACCATGGACGACCAGCCCATCTGGCTAAGAACCCGTAAAGGCCGCATCCTCTCGATCCCCTATCCCATCGAGGTGAACGACACGCGCGGTATCGTCTGGTACCGTTACACGTCCGAGGAGTTCGCCGAGATGATCGTGGACCAGTTCGACGAGATGCTGTCCCAGTCCGCGCGCCAGCCCGTGGTGTGTCCCATCTCGCTACACCCGTTCGTCATCGGGCGGCCGTATCGAATCCGGCGGCTGCGCCGCGCGCTCCAGCATATTCTGGCCCACCGCGACCGCGTGTGGATCACGCGGCCTCGCGACATCTGCGCCCACATCGAGTCGCTGCCGCCGGGCGTGGTCCCGGGCAGCAAATGACCGTGCATCGATCGACGGTGCATCGAGGAGGCCAGCCATGAAGATCGGCGTGGTGCTGCCGCAAACCGAGATCGGCAACGACCCCGGCGCCATCAAGGCGTATGCCGAGGCCGTCGAGGGCATGGGCTTTGCCCACGCGCTCGTGTTCGACCACGTGGTGGGCGCCAATCCCGAGCGGCCCGGCGGATGGAAAGGTCCCTACACGTATCGCCACGCCTTCCACGAGCCGTTCGTGCTCTTCGGCTTTCTCGCCGCGGCCACACGGCGGCTCGAGCTGGTCACCGGCATCCTGATCCTCCCGCAGCGCCAGACCGCGATGGTGGCCAAGCAGGCGGCGGCGGTGGACGTGCTCTCGGGCGGACGCCTGCGCCTCGGCGTGGGCGTGGGATGGAACGCGGTGGAGTTCGAGGCCCTCGGCGAGAACTTCCACAACCGCGGCCGCCGCATCGAGGAGCAGGTGGAGGTGATGCGGGCGCTGTGGACGCGTGAGCTCATCACCTACAAGGGCGCGTTCCACCAGATCCCCGACGCGGGGCTCAACCCCCTGCCGGTGCAGCGGCCCATTCCGATCTGGATGGGGGGCGAGAGCGAGCCCGTGCAGAAGCGCATGGCCCGGCTGGCCGATGGCTGGATGCCGCACTTCCGCGCGGGCGACGTGGGCCAGGCCGCGGTGGACAAGATCCACGGCCTCGTCCGCGACGCCGGCCGCGATCCGGCGAAGTTCGGCGTCGAGGGGCGGATGACGCTGGCCCAGATCCCGGAAAGCGACTGGGCGAAGGAGCTGGAGGCCTGGCGCGCGATGCGCGGCATCTCGCATCTCTGCGTGCACACCACCGGCATGGGCCTGGGCTCGCCGGATGAGCACGTGAAGACCTTGCGCCGCTTCCGCGAGACGGCGGGGCTCCGCTGATGCCCCGCAAGGAGGTCGTCCAGGTCGAGATCGGCCAGCCGAACCCGAATCTCTCCCTCGCCACGAAGTTCGGCAATCTCGTGTTCGTGTCCGGCCAGACCGGGCGGCATCCCGTCACCGGCCAGGTGGGCAAGGAGGTGCGCGAGCAGACCCGCTTCATCCTCGAGCGCATCAAGGTGATCCTCGAGGCGGCCGGCACCTCGCTCGACAACGTGTTGAGCGCGATGACCCACGTCACCCGGCGCGAGGATGTGCCCGCCTACAACGAGGAGTGGGCGAAGTACTTCCCGACCAACAAGCCCGCACGCACCACCGTGACGGTCGCCTCGCTGAACCAGCCCGAGCTGGTGATCGAGATCACCGTCGTCGCCTGCATCCCGAGCTGATCGGGCCCGGTGGCGGACTCCGCGTCGACGAGCGCGTGGCGGGCCATCGCCGCCGCCACCGCGCTCAACGCGCCGCTGGGCTCGATCTACGCCTACAGCGTGTTCCTCAAGCCGCTGGAGGCGCTGCTCGGGCTCTCGCGCGCGGATCTGGCCTTCGTCTTCGCGGTGGCGGCCAGCGTCTTCGCCGTCGGCATGAACGTGACGCCCTTCACCTTCGGGCGCGCGTCCGCGCCCATGCTCGTCCTCGCCTGCGCGGCGCTCGGCGCCGGAGGCGTCGCGGTCGCGGCCAGCGCCGGCGGCCTGCGCCAGCTGGCCTTCGGCTACGGCGCCCTCTTCGGCGCGGGCGTGGGCGGCGCCTATGTGCTCCTCCAGCAGATCGTGAACCTCGCCGTGAAGTCGCGTCACGGGCTCGTCAACGGCTACCTCGTGAGCCTGCTCCCGCTCGGCGCCATGCTCACCGCGCCCGTCTTCGGGTGGGTCATTCCCCAGATCGGCGTGCGCGCGGCGCTGGGGTGGTTCGCGGCGGTCCTCGCCGCCCTCGGCGTGCTGAGCGCGTGGCTCACCTGGCGCTCGGGCGTGTCGCTGGCTTCCGCGACCACGCGCGGGCGCATGACCCCCGCCCAGCGCCGCACCGGCGTCTTCTGGCGGCTCTGGCTGGTGTTCTTCCTCGCCGCCTCCGCGGGGCTCATGGTGCTGAGCCAGGGCGCGGGCATGATCGCGGCCTACGGCGGCGCCGCCATGGTGGCGGTTTACGGCACCACGCTGATCACCGCGGTGGTCGCCGCCGCCCGCATCACCGGCGGCTGGATGGTGGACGCGCTCGCCATCCCCAGGGTAGCGGCCGGCGCCCACGCCGTCTCGCTCGCGGGCGCGCTCGCGCTCATCCTCTGGCCCGGGCCCGCGATGGCGGTGCTCGCGCTGGCGCTCGTGGGGCTCGGCTACGGGCTCATCTCCGGCATCACCGCCGGCGCCATCGCGGTCTACTGGTCCCGCGCGTTCTACGGCCGCATGGCGAGCCGTCTCTACATCGCGTGGTCCGCCGCCGCCATCGTGCTGCCGATCGTCGCGGGCCGGCTGTACGACCTGACGCAGGGCTACGGCACCGCCATGCTGATCGCGGCGGCGGGCAATGTCCTGGGCATCCTGATCTCGCTCGGGCTGCCCAGGCGGCCGCCCGACGCGTGAGGGCGACGCGCGCTACTCGTCGTCCCCGTCGTGTCCGTCCTCCTCGTTCTTCTCGCCCTTCTCCACGAGCTGCTCCAGCGTCTCGTAGGGATGGGCGCCGACCACGCCGTAGCGGCCCACCACGAAGGTGGGCACGCCGGTCACGCCAAACTGGCGCGAGAGCTTCCAGTCCTCGTCCACCGCGGCCTTGAAGGTGCGCTGCTCCAGGACCTCGCGCGCCTTCTCCACCGAGAGGCCGACCTTGGCGGCGATCTCGAGCAGCACGTCTGGCTTGGAGATGTCGCGCGCGCCAACGAAGTAGGCGCGGAACATCGCGTCGTGGAACGCGTCGCCACCGCCGGGCTGGGTGTCCGCCCACTTGCCCAGCTCCTGGGCGAGCCGGCTGTTGTACGTCATGGTGCGCTCGCCGTAGGGCAGGCCCTCCGCGTCCATGCGGGCCTTCATCTGCGCGTGCATGGCCGTGCGGTCCACGCCGCGTCCCTTGAACAGCTCCTCCAGTGACTGCCCCTCCGCCGGCGTCTCGGGGTGCAGCGGGAAATGCACCCACTCGACCTTCACACCGTGCTCCTTCTTGAGCTTCTCAATACGCACGGTACTGAGATAGCACCAGGGTCAGACGTAGTCGGAGAAGATCCTCATCGTCACGGGCTGTGTCATCTGGGCTCCTTTTTTCAGCCACTTGCCGTCCGGTATCTTCAAGGAACTTGCGCCAGTTCTGCCACTTCGCATACAGCATTTGGGTCTTTGCTACCTGAAATGCTACCACTGCGCCATCCGTGCCGGTCGGCGCAGGCTGGACAACGGCCAGGGCCACTATCGCCGATGTAGAATCGGGCCGCTGCAACGTTTGAACAGAGAAAGGGGGCCGGCTACTAGATGTC
>DATJFY010000003.1:0-103130 GCA_035495415.1 Verrucomicrobiia bacterium | reverse complement strand
CCCTGGTACACCGCGATGCCGACCGCCACGATGAGCGCGCCGACCACGATCCACTCGAGCGTCTCCACACCCCGCTGGTCCTTGAAATACCCGATCAGTCGCTTCATCTGCTTCTCCCCTTTTCTCAATGGCTCGCCCGTGCACTGCGTTGTCGGCGGAAGCCCATCTTCCGCTCGTCCTGCCCCGCTCCCGTTCAGACCGCCCGACGCTCAGCGCATCGGGTGGACATCCCGGCCCTCGTACGCCCGCACATCGGTGAATCCCCAGCTCTCGAGCCCGACCACCACCTCGGCCAAGCGCTCATGCGGAACTCGGAAGGCGACGCCGTCGCCTTCAAGCGGTCCGGACGGCGGCTGGGCTGCGTCGAATCCGAGTCCCAGCTGGCCGAGTATTTCCTGCACCGATGGGAAGTTGTCATCCCGGTCGGTGCCCAGCACCACCACGATCGCGTGTCCCAGAGTCGGATCTCCGTGCATGTCTTCTCGGTGCATTTCGGTCCCTAACTGTGGGCCTGAGTCCGTGGTGTCGGGGGCACATAGAGCACGCATCGTGCCAGAGAACCCGCGTCGGAGTATGCGTTTCCGGCTTGTGCTCGGCCCGATATAACTCAGGAGGTTCGAGCCAATGTCGGAAAACCTAGCGGAATGATTTGCCCAATTCCTCGATGCAGAACCCGATCGTCACGGGCCTGCGGGATGGGCTCAATGGTCCCTAAAGCCGCGAACTCATAGCCTCAAATCGTCATCATGCAGTATTGCATCGGCCATTCGCTTATTGCTATGCAACTCTGGCGCAAAAGGGCATGCAGATCTCGCTCATGCGACAAAATCTGTCGAGCGACCGCAAAACGTGTAGTCCCCGCTTGTCGACCCCCGGTAAGGTAAGCCCCAACCCCGACTCAAGTGGTTGAAAAGGCGGCAATCACGGCATCATGACCCTGTGGCATTAAGTGTGCTGAGGATTTACCCGGCAGCGGTAACGTTATGTGCTCCGGAACAAGAACGAGAACTATCGAGGAGCGATCCGCACGATGAGAGAGCTGCTGGCCGTGATGGGAAGCGCGACGGACGCGGGTCTGCTCGACGCCGTCGTGGAAGGCTCGATCGACGGCGTATGTCTCCTCACCGCCGAGGGCGTCATGCTCAAGGCAAACCGGCTGGCGCTCGAGATGTTGGGGGTTGCTCAGGAAGAAGTGATCGGGAGGTCGGCCACCGCCGTGTTCGCTCGAGCGGG
The DNA here is from genome assembly GCA_035495415.1 of Verrucomicrobiia bacterium. Taxonomy (GTDB): domain Bacteria; phylum Methylomirabilota; class Methylomirabilia; order Rokubacteriales; family CSP1-6; genus DASRWT01. The sequence goes on along the minus strand of DATJFY010000003.1, from coordinate 101,897 downwards.
CGCCGAGTGCTCGGTTCTCGCGGATGTCCGGAGACAGAAGCTCACCGTCACCGGCGTCGAGACCTTCGGCGACGGCCGGCGCGTGCTCCTCTCCGGCACGCCGGTCGTCGATGAGCTCGGGGAAATTCGGCACATCGTGCTGAACCTGCGCGACGCCACCGGCTTCAGTCGCGTGATGCGAAAGCTCCAGGAGACGCTGGGCCCCGCGGACGCCTACCGCCCGCCGACCGCCGCCACCGTCCGAGACCTTGCGGCGCCGGAGGCGGTGCTCCGGAGCGCGGTGATGCGCGCGCAGCACGACAAGGCACTTCAATACGCGGCGGTCGACTCCCCGGTCCTGCTGCTGGGCGAGACCGGCACCGGGAAGGGCGTCTTCGCCCGGCTGGTTCACCACGCGTCGCCCCGCAACGCCGGCGCGTTCGTCGAGGTCAACTGTGGCGCGATCCCCGAGGGATTGATCGAGGCCGAGCTGTTCGGCTACGTCAAGGGCGCGTTCACCGGGGCGGATGCCAAGGGTAAGACCGGCCTCGTCGAGCTCGCGCACATGGGCACGCTCCTCCTCAACGAGATCGGCGACCTCCCGATCGGGCTCCAGGTCAAGCTCCTGCGCTTCCTCGAGGACGGCGAGGTCTGGTCCATTGGGGCAGTCAAGCCGAAGCGGCCGAACGTCCGCATCGTGGCCGCGACCAACCGGGATCTCGGCCGGATGATCCACGAGGGAACGTTCCGGGGCGACCTCTTCTACCGCCTCAACGTGCTCACCATAAACATCCCCCCACTGCGCGAGCATCCGGAGGACATCGCCGATCTCGTCGACATGATGCTCGCCAAGCTCGAGCGCAAGGTGGGTCGGCGGCGGATCTTCACGCCCGACGCCCTGCACGCGCTCGCCGCGTATCGGTTCCCCGGCAACATCCGCGAGCTCTGGAACATCGTGGAGCGCCTGGTGGTGACGACCGAGGGTGAGACCATCACCGCCGGCGATCTGCCGCCCGAGATCATTCAGCTCACGAGCCCGGCGCGCAGCGAGGATCATGAGCGGCCCAGCTTGCGGAAGGCGCGTCAGAAGGTCGAGGCGCAGCTCCTCCGTGACGCCCTCAGCCGCTTCGGGACCCAGGCGCGCGCGGCCAAGCATCTCGGTGTCACGCAGTCGACCATCGCGCGGAAGGTGCGACAGTACGGCCTGTCGGACGGAGTGGCCTGACCCCGGAGAGGCGAGTGCAATGGACGCGTTGGCGGAGCGTCTGGGCGACGGGTTCTTGCGGGTCATCGAGCAAGTCATCCCCCTGCCCCCGAGGCTCGAAGATCACAGCGTGCTGATTGGACAATGCCTTCTCCTGGTCTTCGCCTTGGCCGTTCTCTGGTCCGTTTCGGGCATCGTGCGGCGCCGGTAGTCCACGCCTCCCGTCTGCTACAATCTGCCCCTGGCCGGATGAGCACGCGCCGGCCCACTACCGCCGGATACAGGAGACCGCCGTGCCGCGCGTGAACGAGCACCACCTCGCGATCAAGGGCAGCTACCTTTTCTCCGACATCGCCAAGCGGGTGAAGGCCTTCGGTGAGGCCAATCCCGCCGCGAAGCTGATCCGCCTGGGGATCGGGGACGTCACCCGGCCGCTGGCGCCCGCCATCGTGCGGGCCATGCAGGACGCGGTCACGGAGATGAGCCGCGTGGAGACCTTTCGCGGGTATCCCCCGGAGACGGGCTTCTCCTTCCTCACCGAGCTGATCGCGGCCCACGACTACGCGCCGCGCGGGGTGCACCTCACCCCCGAGGAGATTTGCATCTCCGACGGCGGCAAGACGGACTCCGCGAACATCCAGGAGATCTTCTCTCCCGATTGCGTGATCGCGGTGGTGGATCCCGTCTACCCCGTCTATGTGGACAGCAATGTCATGGCCGGGCGCGCCGGGCGCGCCACCAGCGACGGGCGCTACGAGCGCGTGGTCTATCTGCCCGCGACCGCGGAGAACGGCTTCAACCCCGCCCTTCCCGACCGGCACGTGGACCTCATCTATCTCTGCTACCCGAACAACCCGACCGGCGCGGTGCTCGGCAAGGACGCGCTCAAGCGCTGGGTGGACTACGCCCGGCGCGAGCAGGCGGTGATCCTCTACGACGCCGCGTACGAGTCCTACATCCGCGATCCCGCCATCCCGCGGACGATCTACGAGGTCGAAGGCGCGCAGGAGGTGGCCATCGAGCTCCGGTCGTTCTCCAAGACCGCGGGCTTCACCGGCGTGCGCTGCGCATACACCGTCGTGCCGAAGGCGTGCATGGGCCGCTCGGCCGCCGGCGAGACGGTGAGCCTGCACGCGCTATGGTTCCGGCGGCAGTCCACCAAGTTCAACGGCGTCTCCTACATCATCCAGAAAGGCGCCGCCGCCGCGTACTCCCCCGAGGGGCAGAAGCAGGTGCGGGAGGCGGTGGACTTCTACCTCGAGAACGCGCGGATCATTCGCGACGGCGTGACGAGCACCGGGCTCACCGCGTACGGCGGCACCAACGCGCCGTACATCTGGGTGAAGACACCGAAAGGTCTCGGCTCCTGGGATCTCTTCGACAAGCTCCTGAACGAGGCTCACGTCGTGTCCACCCCGGGAGCCGGCTTCGGGCCCAGCGGCGAGGGCTATCTGCGTCTCACCGCCTTTGGCAGCCGCGAGCAGACGGTGGAGGCGGTCGACCGCATCAAGACGCGCCTGCGGCTCTGAGCGTGGCCATTCATCCGGACGCGATCGAGATCGAGAGCGGCCGGGGCGCCCCCGACGCGGCGGTGGTCTGGCTGCACGGCCTCGGCGCGGACGGCCACGACTTCGAGCCGATCGTTCCCGAGCTGGGCCTGCCCGCCACGCTGCGCGTGCGCTTCGTCTTTCCGCACGCGCCGATGCAGCCCGTGACCATCAATGGCGGCATCGTGATGCGGGCCTGGTACGACATCTACAACGACCGGCGGCAGGACGACGCCGGCATTCGCGCTTCGCAGGCCCGCGTGGAGGCGCTGCTCGCGCGCGAGCGGACGCGCGGAATCGCCGCGCGGCGCCTCGTGCTGGCTGGTTTCTCCCAGGGCGGGGCCATCGCGCTCCAGACCGGGCTGCGCCACGCCGAGCGGCTCGCGGGGATCCTGGGGCTCTCGACCTACCTGCCTCTGGCCGACGCGGTGGACTTCGAGGCCAGCCCGGCCAATCGCGACGTGCCCATCATGCTGATGCACGGCACTCAGGACCCGCTGATCCTCTTGGAGCGCGCCTCGTTCTCGCGTCGCACGCTGGAGGAGCTGGGCTATCCGGTCGAGTGGCGGCAGTACCCCATGCAACATGCGGTGTGCGCCGAGGAGATCGCGGACATCGGCGCGTGGCTCACGCGGGTGCTGGGCGCCTAGACCGCTCGCGCTATCTCTGCTCGCGGCACTCCAAGTGGTTGCGCATCGTGATCATCTTGGTGGGGAAGTACGGCGACACGCTGTCGTTGCCCTCGCGCCTCCACTGGCCCGGGGTATAGCTGTCGTTGGCCGTCTTGAGAAAGGCCATGTGGCGCTCCAGCGCGGCCTTGCAGTCGCTCTCGGTCGCATACGCGTCGGCGGGCCGAGAGTCCGCCGGGAATGGCTGCACGCGGAACAGCCAGTCGGTCAGGAGCAGCCGGGGATCGTTGTCGAGCGACGTCGTGGACCAGAACACCCACGCCAGCACCAGCATGTGCCCCAGACGTCGCATGGTGTCCTCCCTCGAGAGACGGTGACCCGCGATGCTTCACGATACCAGAGCTCCCGATCGAGACGTCAGATCATCGACGCCAAGGCCTGCCCGACCTCCTTGGTGGACGCCTTGCCGCCGAGGTCGCGCGTCACCGTCTTGCCCTCTTCCACGAGCTTCTCGATCGCCCTCACCACCGCGTCGGCCGCGTCCTGATGGCCGAGGTGCTCGAGCAGCATCGCCCCCGTCCACACCTGCGCCACCGGGTTGGCGATCCCCTTGCCCGCAATGTCCGGGGCCGAGCCGTGCACGGGCTCGAACATCGACGGGTACTCCTTCTCGGGGTTGATGTTGCCGCCCGGCGCGATGCCGATGGACCCCGCGATGGCGGGGCCGAGGTCGGAGAGGATATCGCCGAAGAGGTTGCTGCCCACCACCACGTCGAACCAGTCCGGATGCTGCACGAAGTGGGCGGCGAGGATGTCGATGTGGAACTGCGCGGTCTTCACGTCGGGGTAGTCCTTGCCAATCGCGGCGAAGCGCTCGTCCCAGTACGGCATGCTGTGGATGATGCCGTTGGACTTGGTGGCGGAGGTCACGTGCTTGCGCGGCCGCCGCCGCGCCCGCTCGAACGCATAGCGCATCACGCGATCGCAGCCCATGCGCGTGAAGATCGCCTGCTGAATGGCCATCTCGTTGTCCGCCCCACGGTAGAGCCGGCCCCCGATCTCCGAGTACTCCCCCTCGTTGTTCTCGCGCACGATCAGCATGTCGATGTCGGCGGAGGTCCGCCCCGCGAGCGGCGAGCGCACGCCCTTGAGCAGCCGCACCGGGCGCAGATTGATGTACTGATGGAAGCCGCGGCGGATCGGGATCAAGAGTCCCCAGAGGGAGACGTGATCGGGCACGCCGGGAAAGCCCACCGCGCCCAGGAAGATCGCCTCGAACTGCCGGAGCTGCTCCAGCCCGTCTTCGGGCATCATCCGCCCGGTCTTGGTGAAGCGCTCGCAGTTCCAGTCGAACGTGGTGAACGCGCACTCGAAGCCGAAGCGGCGGCCCGCCGCCTCGAGCACCCGCATGCCCTCGGGCACCACCTCGTTGCCGATGCCGTCGCCGGGAATCACGGCGATCTTGTGCTTGGTCATGTGTGACCTCCTGTGCTGACGCCTCCGAGCTCGCGATACCGCCGGTACAGCGTGTCGTAGCGGGCGGTGCGCTCGGGTACCGCGTGGTGCACCGCGCCCGCGGGCTCGCGCGGCCGGCTCCAGCCCCAGGCGCCGAGCGCCACGCCGGCCACCCAGGCGACGCCGAACGCGCTGCCCAGGTCCGCCCCCGGAGCATACTCGATGGAGCGGCCCAGCACATCGGCCACGATCTGCCGCCAGAGCGGGCTCCGGGCGCCCCGGTCCATGATGCGAATCGAGCGGATCGCGTGCCCGCCCTCCACCAGCACGTCCACGTGATGGCGGAAGCCGTAGGCGACCGCCTCGAGCATCGCGCGGAAGAGATGGGCGCGGCGGTGGCCCAACGTCAACCCCGAGATCATGCCCCGCGCGTCCGCATCGAAGATCGGCGTCTTCTCGCCGAGGAAGTACGGCAGCACCACGAGGCCATCCGCCCCGGGCGGCGTGGGCGCCGCCTCCGCGTCGAGGCGGGCGTAGCGGTCCTCGCCGGATCCCAGGTCAGGCGCGAAGACCTCGGCGAACCACTTCACCAGGAGCCCGCTCGCCGCCATGCAGCCGTTCAGCAAGAAGCGGTCGGGGACATCGTGATAGTCGATGAAGAGCCGCGGATCGGGCGCGAAGCGATCCACCCCGTAGAGCACGTCGCCGCCGCCGCCGATCTTCAGCACGAGCTCGCCGGGCCCCGACCCCGCGGCCAGCGCGGCGGCGACGTGATCGGCGCTTCCCGCGATCACCGGCGTCCCCGCCCGGAGCCCGGTGCTCGCGGCAGCGGCCGGCGTCACCGCGCCGACCACCTCGTGCGCCGCGCGCACGGGCGGGAGCCACGCCTCCGGCGTCCCGACCGCCGCGAAGGCCGGCTCGTACCAGCCGTGCCGGCGCCCGTCCCAGAAACCGGACTCGAGCGCCCAGTTCCGCTCCAGGCTCCACTCACCGGTCAACCGGTGCGTCACGAGGTCGTAGGAGCCGAGGAGGCGGTCGATGCGCCGGTAGACATCGGGCTCATGGCGGCGCAACCAGAGGAGGCGCGGGAGCACGAGCTGCTGCGAGATGGGTTGGCCCGTGGCCGCGAGGAAGTCACCGGCGGACAGGCTCGCGCGCAGTGCGACGATCTCGGCGGAGGTCCGGGCGTCATTCTGCTGGATGGAGGGGCGGAGCACGCGGCCCGCGGCATCGAGGCAGATGAGAGCTGGCACCATCCCGCTCACTCCCACCATGCCCACGCCGTCGAGGGGCGTCTCGGCGCGGAGGCGCCGCATCGCCTCGACCGCGTTCGCCCACCAGCGCTCGGGATCACCCTCGGCCCAGCCGGGATGCGGCGTGTGCCCATCGTGCGCGACACTCGCAGTCGCCACGGCGCGGCCGACTTCGTCGAGCGCGATCGCCTTGACCGCGGTGGTGCCGATGTCCAGGCCGAGGACGCGCGCGGTCACGGGGCGGCAGTGTCCGCCGGGATCCCGGCCGGCGTCAAGCCGCGCGAGGCAGGGCGGACTTAGCTCTGACGATCGCGGTCCGGACGGCCACGGCTCGGGCCGTCGCGATCGGGCCCGCGGTCCGGTCGGCCACGCTCGCCCACCGGGTCACGACGCGAGGCCGGCTGCACCCGCTCGGGCACGCGCTCCTGGCGCGGCGGCTCGATGCGCGTGCGCGCCGGCTCCTGCGGCGGCGAGGGCTGGCTCCGCGCCCGGGACGGCTCCTGCGGCGGCGCCTCGATGCGAGTTCTGGAGGGCTGCGCCGCCGGCGCCTCGATACGCGCGCGCGGTGGCTGTTGCGCAGGCGCCTCGATTCGCGCGCGTGACGACGGGAGCGGTGGCTCGATGCGCGCGCGCGCAGGCTCCGGCTGCGGCGCCTCGACCCGCGCGCGTGACGGCTCCTGCCTCGACGGCTGCTGCGAGCGTGGCTCTTGCCTCTGCTGCTGGCCCGGCGGGGTCGACCCCCCCGGCTGCGGCTGCATGCTGGGCGGAGCCTGCGGCGCGGGCGTCGGCTGGCGCGGCGGCGCGGACTGACGCGGCTCGGGGCGTCCCTGGTCACGTGGCGCTTGCTGGGGAGCGCTCACCGCCGGGGGAGCCGACGGCGCCGGCGGCGGCGTGGTCGTCCGCGGAGCCTGGCCCTGGGACGGGCTCGGCGGCGGCGTGGTCGCGCGCGGCGCCTGGCCCTGGGACGGGCTCGGCGGCGTGGTGACCCGCGGCGCCTGACCCTGCGGCGGCGCACCGCCTGGACCCGGGGGAGCGGGCGGCGCCGTGCTCCGCTCGGCCTCACGACCCTGCGGATGCCCGCGTCGCGCCGATTCGCCACGCTGTCCGTTCTCCTGGCGCGGGCTCGACTCGGGATTGGTCACGCGCGGCTGCGCGGGCGCCCCGGGCTGGGTGCCGCTGCCGGGTTGCGGCGGCGTGGTGGCGCGCGGCTGCGCAGGCGCCCCGGGCTGGGTGCCGCTGCCGGGTTGCGGCGGCGTGGTGGCGCGCGGCAGCGCAGGCGCGCCGCCCGGCTGATTGGGCGTGGTGGCACGCGGCGCCTGGGTGGCGTTCGACTCGGGCTCACGCCGCACGGACTGGCGTGGCGCCGGGACGATGCGCGGGGGCGCGGCGGCCTCGGCCGAAGGCCGGGCACTGGTCAAGCCCTCGGCCCGCAGCGTCGGCGTCACGTCGCGCGGCGCGCGCGTGGCGACCACCGTGCGCGTCTCCATCGCGGCGGGCGGGCGCGGCGCGGAGCCGTTGGTGGGCGTCACGCTCGCCGCCACCGGGCGCACGTCGACCGCGCCCCGGACGGGCCGGAGCTCACGCGCCTCGTTCCCATTCACGCGTTCCACCCGGGCCGCGCCCCGGCCGAACTGATCGGACCGCACGCCCACCACGGCATTGTTCACGGTCACGTTGCGATAGACGTTGATGTTGGTCACGTTCACCGTGGTGTTGCGATTCACGACCACGTTATTGACCACGCGGGGCCCGCCCCAGCCGCGCCAGGTGGCGTGGCCCACGAAGCCCGGCCGCCCCCACCACGGGATGAGCGGCTCGCCCCAGCCGAGGGGCGCCCAGCAAACGGGACGCCCGAAGGACAGCGTCACGCCGCCGAGGAACACGACCAGCGCCGGAGCGTACACGGGCCGCACGACTACCGGGCCCGGCGCCCACGCCCAGTAGTTGTTCACGAAGACCCAGCGCCCATAGTGATACGGCGCCCAGCCCCATGGCGCGGCGTCGAGCCAGGTCCAGCCGAAGCGCGGATCCCAGATCCAGCGTCCGGTGCTGTACGGCACCCAGCCCGCGGCCACCCCGTTCGGCACCCATACCGAGCCGTACGTTTCGACCGTGCGCCACGAGCCGTGGCGATCCAGCTCCTCGGCGCCGTACACGCCGTTGCCGACGTGCTGTGTGCTCGCGGACTGGACCATGTAGTCGGTGCGCTGATAGTTCCATCGATCCCACGCGGTGAGCTCGGGCGCGCCGGCGCTTTCCACCTGCGCGGCCTCGGTGCCCACCAGCCGCACCTCGTGGTTGGCGGCCACCGGTGTGGCCGCGCCGCCCGCGGGGGTCACGGTCGCGGCGCCCGTCCGATACGCGCGGAACGTCGTGGTGTCGCCGTTGACGTCGAGCGGATAGTAGCCGGCCCTCTCCACGGTGAAGGCGCCGCCCGGCGTGGCCAGCTCCACGGTGTGGCCGGGAGCCAGCTCGCGGACATCGAGCGCAGCGTGCCCCGCGGTCACGCGGAACTGCACGAAGTCCGGCTCCTGATTGTCGAGGCTCAGGTGGGTGCCGGGCGCGGCGCGCACGAACGAGCGCGAGTCGAGCTGCACCTCGACGGTGCCGCCGTTGGCCGTATAGAGGACGTCACCGGGAGCGAGCGGCGTGTTCATGGCCGCCGCCGCCCACTCGGTGGCGCCGGGACGCCAGAACGACACTTCACCGTTGAGGTAGCTGATGCGGATCGGCGTCACGTCCGCCGGCGCGGTCGTGCTCTCGGCGGTCTGGGCCTGGCCGCCCGGCGTGGGCGGGGGCGGCGGCGTGGACGCGTCGGGGGCGGCGGCGGGGGGGGGAGGCGGCGGAGGGGGAGGTGGAGGTGTCTGGGCAGCAGCCAGCCCAGCGGCCAGTCCCGGGAGGACCGGGCCCAGTCCGGGAAGGACCATGACCAGCACCAACAGTGCTGCCAGAACGCGTTTCGTTGCCATGGAGTCTCCTCGAGGCCGATCCGGGGCCTCTACCCACCAGACGTAACGCCTCTGACGTTTGTTTACTGGAACGGTATGACCTTCCGCCGAGTTATGCTCCCCCGGTGACTCTCCGCTGGGCAATGCTCGGCGTCATCTTCTTCACGCGCCTGTCCATGGGTATCCAGTTTCAATCCATCGCGTCGGTCTCGCCACTCCTTCTCGGCGAGCTCCACCTCGGCTACGGAAAGGTCGGCTGGCTCATGGGGCTCTTCATGCTTCCGGGCGCGGCCATTGCCTATCCCGGGGGCATGCTGGGGCGGCGCTTCGGCGAGCGGCGCCTGGTGCTCCTGGGCCTGGCGCTGATGAGCCTGGGCGGGCTCGCCACCGCGTCGAGTCACGGCTTCTTGCTCGCCGCCGTGGGCCGCGTCGTCAGCGGGACGGGGGGCGTGCTCCTGAACGTGATGCTCACGAAAATGGTCGCGGACTGGTTCGCCGGCCGCGAGCTCGCCACCGCGATGAGCGTGATGCTGACGTCGTGGCCGATGGGCATCGGCGTCGCGCTGGCGACGCTGGGCTCGCTGGCCGCCGCCACGTCGTGGCGCGCTGCGCTGCACCTGACCGTGCTGTTCATCATCGTCGCTTTCGTGCTGATGCTCACCGTCTATCGCGATCCCCCGGAGCGCGAGACCTCCGCGCCGGCGGGCGCCGCGCTCCAGCCGCGCGAGCTCCGCCTGGCCATCCTCGCGGGCCTCGTCTGGGGCGTCTTCAACGCGGCCTACATCGTGTTCCTGAGCTTCACACCGGGCTTCCTCGTGTCGACGGGCCTGGCCGTGGGCACGGCGGGCGCGGTGACCAGCCTCGCCATCTGGGTCACGCTGGCGTCGGTGCCGCTGGGCGGCCTGCTCGCCGACCGCATGCGGCACCCCGACCGGCTCACCGTGGTCGGCTCGCTGCTGGCCATGGTCGCCATCGTGGCCCTGCCCTACACGGGCATGCCGGCGCTCACGTGCTTCCTCGTCGGCGTGCTCGCGGGCGCGCCGCCGGGCGCGGTGATGACGCTCCTGCCGAAGGCGCTGTCGGCTGCCGCGCTCGCGACCGGGCTCGGCGTCTACTACACGGTGTTCTACGCGGCGATGACCGTCGCGCCCGGGCTGGCGGGCATGCTGCGCGACCACTCGGGCAGCGCATCGGCACCGATGACGTTCGCGGGGATCTCGATCGCCGCGCCCATCCTGGCCCTTGCCGCCTTCCGGCGGCTCGAGCGCAGCTAGGGCGTCGAACCGCTCAGCCGGTCGGCCGCTCAGTTCTCGAGGGGACGTGCGCGGCGCGGGCGCGCGCGCCGCACGGGCTCGCGCTCCGCGCGGTGCAGTAGCTCGCACCAGGCCCGGTTTCCGTCGCCGCCGGCTTCCGCGCTCCCGAACAGCGTGCCGTTCGACGAGACGAGCGCGTCGTCCGCCCCCTCGCGCGCAGGGAGATGATCGTCGCACCACTGCACGTCGAGGACTTCAAGGAGGCTGTCGGCAAACGGCTCGCAGCCGGGGCAATAGGAGCGAGCGACAGGAGCCTTCTCAGGCGGGATGTCCGTCACGACCCGGGCCTCAAAATCTCCCGAAGACGTTAACCATCTGTGCGACTCATGCTAGCAGGGGGTCTTCACTAGTCAAAAGAAAATGGTAGGCTCGCGCCATGGCCACCCCGGACATTCTCCCGTTCGCCAGCGTGCGAGGCTCGTGGGGCGCGATGGGCGAGCAAGTCGGCCAGATCTTCGCCCCGCTCATCGGCGACCATCTCGACGCCTGGATCGCGCATGTCATGCGCGAGACCGGCGCGCCGCGCCATGCGGTGGTGACCGCAGCCCAGCCCTACGCCGAGCCCATCCAGGCCCACGCGCCTTTCCTATGGGAAGAACTCGAGGGCATGGCCCGGGGATCCGGGATCCCACTGGACGAGCTGCTCGTGCTGCAAGCGCGCGCCGAGGTGCTGCGCGGGAAGCGGCCGCCCAAGGCACCGCCCGTCGAGCCTCCGGCCGAGTGCACCACCTTCGCGCTGAGTGGCCATCGCGCCGAGGGCGGCCATGTCCTCTTCGGCCAGAACGTGGACCTGATCCCGTTCCTCGAGGCGTACGGCGTGATCGTCCGGCAGCACCCGCGAGAGGCGCCCGCCACGCTCATGTACATGACGGCGGGCCTCCTCGGGCACAACGGCCTGAACGAGGCCGGCGTGGGCGTGTGCGCGAACTTCGTGGACGACCCGACCGGCTGGGGCGAGGGGCTCCCGCGCTATCTCCTCTCCCGTCTGGCGCTCCGCGAGGAGAGCGCGGAGGCCGCCCTCGCCGCCGCGATGCGGCCGCCCCGGGCGGCCTCGCGCAACTTGCTGGTGGCCGACGCCCGCGGCGAGATGCTGGATGCCGAGCTGCTGCGCAAGGAGGCGGGGATCATCCGCGGGCGGGACGGCCTGCTCGTGCACGCCAATCACCTGGAGGCGCCGGAGCTCCAAGGATACGAGACGCCCAGCGAGAATTCCCTCCGCCGCCGTGAGCGCCTGGAGTCCCTTCTCACAGCCGGCGCCGACCCTCTCGATGTCAACGACGTGCGGCACGCCTATCGCGATCACGCGAACGCGCCGCACAGCCTCTGCGCGCACCCCTTCCCCGGACGCAACGTGCAAACCGTGGTCTCGGTGATCGGCGATCTCGGCCGCCTCGAGCTTCACGCGGCCAAGGGCGCCCCCTGCCGGGCCGTCTATGCCACCTACACCGTCGCCACGTGCCAGACCGGCGCGCTCTCGGTGACGGTGCGCGACGAGTACCAGCCCGCTCACGCCTGATGCGCGTGCTCAGCGCGCTGCCCCAGTACGATCTGACGGAGGTACCGGCGGCCGCGCGCGCCGCCGAGGAGGCCGGCTACGACGGCCTCCTGACCATGGAGAACCAGAACGAGCCCTTCCTGGCTCTCGCGGTGGCCGCGGTGAACACACGGCGGGTGACCCTCGGCACCGCGGTGGCGATCGCCTTCCCGCGAAGCCCGATGGTGGTGGCGAACGCGTCGTGGGACCTTCAGATCGCCTCGCGCGGCCGCTTCGTGCTCGGGCTGGGGCCCCAGATCCGCGCTCACAACGAGCGGCGGTTCTCCGTGCCCTGGAGTCCCCCGGTGCCCCGGCTACGCGAGTACGTGCAGGCTCTGCGCGCGATCTGGCGGGCCTGGGAGCACGGGGGCCCGCTGCGCTTCGAGGGTCACCACTACCGCTTCACGCTGATGACCCCCAACTTCACGCCTCGCTCGATGGGCCAGCCCATGGTGCCGGTGACCATCGCGGCAGTCGGGCCGCACGCGCTTCGTCTGGCCGGGGAGGTGGCGGACGGTGTGCGGCTCCACGGCTTCTGCACGCGCAAGTACCTCGACGACGCCGTGCTACCGCGGCTCCAGGAGGGCATGGGGGCGAGCGGACGCAAGCGCGAGCATTTCGAGGTGACGGGCGGCGGATTCATCGCCACGGGTCCCGACGCCGCCGCGGTGGCCAAGGCTTTCGAGTGGGTGCGTTACCGCGTGGCCTTCTATGCCTCGACCCCGGCCTACCGGCCGGTGCTGGCGCCCCACGGTCTCGAGGATCTCGGCGCAAAGCTCAACACCATGACCAAGGCCGGGCAATGGGACCGCATCGCCGCCCAGGTCTCCGACGACGTCGTGCACCTCTTCGCCGCCGTCGGAACGCACGCCGAGATCGCGCCGGCGATCGCCCGCCGCTTCGGCGGTATCGCCGACGGCATCTATGCCCGCGCCGCGGAGGGCGACGCCGCCTTTCTCCCGCCCGATCTCGTCCAGGACATCCGCCGCATTCCCAGTCCCTTCCAGGGCCATCGGACGAGCTGGGGCCCCTGATCCGTGACGAGCGTGGCGCTTCACTGGGCATCCATTCACCCGGCGTGGGGCGTAGTACCGGGTGAGGCGATGGATACCATGCCGGCGCCCGACACGTTCGATCTCGACGCCTGGGTGAGCCGCTCGGGCGTGCTGGATCTCGACGCTATCCCGTGGGACGACGTCGCGCGTCACCCGCTGAGCGCCGCCGCCGCCCGCGGTCTCCGCTACATGCAAGACATCGAGAGCCACACCATCATCTATCTCCGCTCGCTTCTGGCCACCCGCGCCATCGACGATCCCGAGGTGGCCACGTTTCTCGCCTGCTGGCTCCACGAGGAGACGTTCCACGGGCTCGCGCTGGCACGCTTCCTGGAGGCCGCGGGCTACCGCGTGGATCCCCGCCCGCGCGGGCGAAGCCGCGAGCCCCTGGTGAAGCGCCTGGAGTCCGCCGCCACCGCGCTCCTGTCCCGGGCGTGGCCGGACTTCTGCGCGGTGCACATGACGTGGGGCGCGATCAACGAGCTGACCACGCTAACCGGCTATAGGCGGCTGGCCGCGGTGGCCGACCACCCTGTCCTGTCGGAGCTCCTGCGCCAAATCAACATTGACGAGTCCCGGCACTTCTTTTTCTACTATCGACAAGCTGACATCCGCCTGCGGCGGCCGGGGGCGGCGCGCGTCGCGCGCCTGCTCGTCGACCGCTTCTGGGCGCCCGTCGGCAGCGGCGTGCAGCCGCACGAGGAGATTGCGTTCCTCGCCGGCTATCTCTTCGGCGGCGATGAGGGCCGCGCGGCGGCCCGGAAGGTGGACGACACCATCCGGCGCCTGCCCGGTTTCGCCTCGGTGCAGCTACTCGAGGCGTGGATCCATAATGAGGCGAGCCGTCATGGCCAGGCGGGCCACAGGGCTCCGGCGAGCCTCCAAGGAGACCGGCATGACCACCGCGACCACTGAGCGAGGGGCGATCTCCCACTACCGCACGTATGCGCCCCGGCCCTTCACGCGGGCCGAGCGGGACTCCGTCACCATTCTCTTCGGCGGGCTGCACTGGCGCGTGGAGCGGATCCTCCAAGCGGTGCTGGAGAGCGGCGGCAACAAGGCGGAAATTCTCCCCGTCGCCACCAAGGACGACCTCCTCACCGGACGCGAGACCGCCGACATCGGCCAGTGCTGCCCGACCAGCTTCACCACCGGCAATCTCGTGAACTTCCTCAAGAAGAGGTCCGGCGAGATCGGGGCGGAGGAGGTCAACAAGAAGTACGTCTACCTCACCGCCGGCTCCTGCGGCGCCTGCCGCTTCGGGCAGTACCACCAGAGCTACGAGCTGGCCCTGCGCAACTCCGGTCTCGAGGCCTTCCGCATGTTCCTCCTCGCCCAGGACCAGCTCGACCAGAAGGCGGCCATGGGCGACGGCTTCGACATGAACCTGCCGGTGACTCTGGGCTGTCTCTGGGCGATCTTCACCACCGACCTGGTCCAGGATCTCGAGTATCAGGTGCGGCCCTACGAGGTGGTGCCGGGCGCGACCAACGCGGTGGTGAAGGCGTCGGTGGAGCTCCTGTACCAGACCTTCCGCGATCGTCCGCAGATGGGCCCCTACAAGTCGCTGGCGTGGTATCTCACCACGCGGCGCTTCGTGAAGGTCATGCGGGCGATCCGGCAGAAGTTCGCGTCCATCGAGGTGGACCGGCTGCGCGCCAAGCCCACCGTGAAGATCACGGGCGAGTTCTACCTCCAGACGGTGGAGGGCGACCCCAACTACAACATCCACCGCTGGCTCGAGGCCGAAGGAGCCGAGGTCTATCCCGCCGGCATCACGGTCTGGATGGATTATCTGCTGCGGCTCGGCCTGCAGCGCTTCGAGGACTACTCCGGCATCGAGAAGGGCGCGCGCCTCAAGCTCGGCCTCGGGCGCGCGGTGCAGGGCCTCTACCGCGGCGTGTTTGGGCGGCTCCGGCGCGCCATGGGCAACCTCGCCCACGAGCTGCCGCAGCAGATGGAGCTGCGCCGTCTGGCCGCGCCCTACTTCAATCAGCGGCTGGACGGGGGCGAGGGCGACATGCTGATCGGCAAGGCCATCTGGGCCCACACGAAGAAGAAGGCCCACATGATCTGCGAGCTGTCACCGTATTCCTGCCTGCCCAACACCATGAGCATCGGCGCCATGTCCGGCGTGATCGGGAAGTACCCGGACCTCCTCTACGCGCCGCTGGAGATCAAGGGCGACGCCGAGGTCCACGCGCTCTCGCGCTGCCAGATGATCCTCACCGAGGCCAAGAAGCGGGCCCAGCGTGAGTTCGATGACGCGCTCGAGCGCAGCGGCATGACGCTCGAGGCGGTCCGGAGCTATCTGGACGCGCATCCGGCGATGACGCGCGCCGACTACAAGGTGCCGCACATGGGCTGCGCGGGGACGGGAGCCAACCTGGTCCTCCACGTCGCCGAGAAGACGGGCTCGCTGAGGAAGGCGGCGGCATGAAGTACGTCGGGATGGACGTCGGCTCCACCACCGTCAAGGCGTTGGTGGTTGAATGGCGAGACGCAGCCGAAGGCGAGCCGAGCGGAAACGAAAATGATTCCCGAGCGGAGCGAAGCGGACCTCTGGCGCCAACCGTGCTCTGGCGCGACTACCAGCGGCACAACACCCGCCAGGCCGAGAAGGTGCTGGAGTTCCTGGGGCGCATGGAAGAGGAAGCGCAGCTCGCGCCCGAGCGCGACCGCATCTTCTTCACCGGCTCGGGCGCCGGATTCCTCGCCCCGCTGGTGGGCGCCAAGATGGTGCAGGAGGTGGTGGCGGTCGCCGCCTGCGTGGAGCGCCAGCATCCCGACGTGCGCTTCGTGTCCGAGATCGGCGGCGAGGACATGAAGACGATCTTCTTCACGCCGGGCGGCGGCGGGAAGACCAAGCAGGTCTACATGCAGTCGGCCTGCAGCGGCGGCACCGGGACCTTCATCGAGAAGACCGCGCGCAAGCTCTCGGTGGCGAGCGAGCGCCTCGCCGAGATGCCCTACGCCGGCATGAGCCTCCACAAGGTGAGCAGCAAGTGCGGGATCTTCGCCGAGACCGACGCCAACACCCTCGTGAAGTCTGGCGTGCCGGTGGAGGAGATCATCGCCAGCCTCTTCGAGGCGGTGGTGTACCAGAACCTCGCCACGCTCACCAAGGGCAACACGCCCGCGCCCGAGGTGCTGCTGCTGGGCGGGCCCAACCTCTTCTTCCGCGGCCTCCAGGAAGCCTGGCGCCACCATCTCGCCAAGCTGTGGGACCAGCGGAAACTCGCGCTGCCCGAGGGCAAGAGCGCGGCCGACTGCATCGTGGTGCCCAAGGAGGCGCTCTACTACGCCTGCCTCGGCTGCGTGGAGATCGGCCGGGCCGAGCCGGAGGGCGTCGCTGTCTACGCCGGGCGCGACAAGCTCCGCTGGTGGGTCGAGGAAGGCCAGGCCGAGCAGAAGGCCAAGGATGGGGGCAAGGCGCTGGTGGCTTGCGCCGCGGACCTCGAGAGCTTCGTGTCCGCGTACGACCTCAAGCGCCCCGCCGCCGCGCCACCCCCACAGGCCGCCCCCGTCCATGGCGGCCCGGTGCTGGTCGGCTGCGACTTCGGCAGCACCACGGCGAAGGCGGTGGTGGTGTCCCCGGCGCGCGACATCCTCTTCAGCGGCTACGCCCTCTCCAAGGGCAATCCCATCGAGGACGCGCAGTCGCTGTTCCAGCAGGTGCGCGCGGCCGGCTTCACGGACGTGGCGGGCCTCGCCCTCACCGGCTACGGCAAGGATCTCCTGAAGGACGTGCTGGGCGCGGACGTCGCGGTGGTGGAGACCGTGGCCCACGCCACCGGGACGCTGCATTTCTTCCCGGACGCCGACGTGATCTGCGACGTGGGCGGCACCGACGTCAAGATCATGATCCTGCGCCAGGGCACGGTGGCCGACTTCCGCCTGAACTCGCAGTGCTCGTCCGGCAACGGGGCCTTTCTCCAGGGGGTGGCCGAGCGCTACTCGGTGCCGCTCGAGGCCTACGCCGACCGCGCGTTCCAGGCCAAGGCCATGCCGACCCTCGCCATGGGATGCGGCGTGTTCCTCCAGTCGGACATCGTGAACCAGCAGCGCAAGGGCTGGGCCGCCGAGGAGATCATGGCCGCGCTGGCCGCGGTACTGCCCATCAACGTGTGGATCTACGCGGGCCAGCTCCAGAATCTCAAGGCGGTCGGCCGCAAGTTCGTGCTCCAGGGCGGCACCCACCGGAACATGGCGGTGGTGAAGGCCCAGGTGGACTTCATCCGCGGCAAGGTGCCGGAGGCCGACGTGGTGCTGCACCCCTACTCCGGCGAGGCCGGCGCCATCGGCGCCGCGCTCTGCGCGGTGGACTGGCGCGACCGCGGCGGGGCCACGCGCTTCCGCGGCTTCGACGCGATCGCGGCGCTGGTCTACAACAGCACCACCGCGCCGGAGACCGTCTGCAAGTGGTGTCCCATCAACTGCACGCGCACGTTCATCGACGTCCAGCTCCCCGGCGCGGCCGGGCGGCCCTGGAGCAAGCTCCCTCTGGCCCAGGGATGGGAGCGCGTCATCAGCGGCAACTCCTGTCCCAAGGGGCTGGTCGAGGACGTCAACGAGCTGCGCGAGGTCAAGGCCAAGCTGGAGGAGGTCAAGCGTGAGTACCCTAACGTTGCCGAGATGGTTCGGGCGGACGCGTTCCGCCGTCCCCGAGTCGAGTCCGCCGCCGGCGCGGGCTAGCCTGCGGATCGGCATCCCGCGGGTCCTGAACCTCTGGTCCACCCACCAGTTCTGGGTGGGCTTCTTCGGCGCGCTGGGAATCGACGGCCGCCGGCTCGTCTTCTCCTCCGACACCTCCGAGGAGCAGGGCCGGCAGTTCGGCAAGGGCCGCGGCACCGTGGACTGCTGCTACCCCGTCAAGTGCATCACCGGCCACTACGGCGAGCTCCTGTTCGGTCAGCGCGAGAAGCTCGACATCGTCTTCTCGCCCATGATCTACAACCTCCCCTCCTTCATGTCCGGCCACGTAGCCAAGACGCTCACCTGCCCGCGGGTCATGGCGGCGCCGGAGAACATCAAGGCGGGCTTCATGAAGGAGCGGGACGTCTTCGCCGAGCAGGGCATCCGCTACTGCTCGCCGTTCGTGTCGCTGGACGAGCCCAAGCTCGTGCCCAAGCAGCTCTGGGAGGGCATGCGGGACACCATCCCCGGCCTCACCGCCGAGGAGACGAGCCGCGCGGTGGACGCGGGCTTCCGCGCGCTCGCGGACTTCAATCATCGCCTGCGTCAAAAGAGCCGCCAAGTCCTCGAGTGGTGCGCGCGCGAGAACCGCGCCTGCCTCCTCGTGCTGGCCCGGCCCTACCACATGGACCCCGGCATCGGCCACGAGATCGAGGTGGATCTGCAGGCGTACGGCTATCCCGTGCTGTGGGCTCAGTACTTTCCCATCGACCAGGATCTGATGGATTGGGCCTTCGGGGAGGACATCAAGGCCGGCGTCATCAAATCCCCCTTCGACATCCGCGACGTCTGGCCCTCCTCGTACTCCTCCAACACCAACGAGATCTTGTGGGGCGCGAAGGCGGCGGCGCGGGTGCCCTGGGTCGCCTGCGTGGTGCGGATGGCCAGCTACGAGTGCGGGATGGACCAGCCCACGTACACGCCGGTGCAACAGATCGTGGAGCGCTCGGGGACGCTGTTCTTCTCCTTCCAGGATCTCGACTCCACCAAGCCGGCGGGCTCGGTGAAGATCCGCGTCGAGACCATCACGCATTACCTCGAGCGCTACGCCACCGGGATCATCGAGAAGAAGAAGGCGGCCATGCCCCCCGGCTGCCCGCTCGGCGGCGCCTGAGGCGCCGCGCGCCGACCTCAACCCCGCTCCCGCCCTACCCAGCCCATCGCCCGTCGCCACGCGTCGAGGTGCGGGGCGACCTGGCCCACGACGTCGGGATGCCGCGCCGCGACGTCCACCCGGTCGGGCGGGACGTCGCGGAGGTCGTGGAGCGCGCGGTCGCCCGCGCGCCACGCCCACTCCTCCGAAACCCGGTGGTCGCGGTAGACGGTGAGGAGCTTCCACGGCGGCAGCGTGAGCGCGAGCATGGCGCCGTGCTGGCTCACCGCCACGCTGGGATGGAGCGGGATGTCGGTTCCGTTCCGCAGGCTGGCCCAGCGACTGGCACCCGCGAGGCCGGCGGGGACCGGCAGTCCCAGGGACTCCACCAACGTCGGGAAAACGTCGATCAGGTCGAATACGCCCCCGATCTCCGCGCCGGGCGCGTGGAGGCTGCCGACGGCCGGCTTCCAGATCACCGGCACGCGGAGCGAGGCTTCGAGCAGCGTGTGGTGAGCGAAAAAGACGCCGCGCTCGCCGAGGCACTCGCCATGGGGTGAGCACACGATCACCGTGCTGCGCTCGGCGATCCCTCGGTCCTCGAGGGCCTCGATGAGATGCGCGACCTGGAGGTCCAGATACGAGATTCCGGCCATGTACTGTCCGATGGCGTAGCGAAAGTCCACGACGCCCTCGAGCCACGACGTCGCGTCGGTGTCGGCCTCTTTCAGCATGGGTAGGAGCCGCTCGAGCCAGGCCACCAGATCCCGCGACACCGCGCCCTCCTGGAGCGCGCGCACCTCGCCGTCGAGCCAGTCGGCCAACCGCGAGACGCTGAGCCCGCGTCGGGCCTCCGCCGATAGTGAGACGAGATACGCGGCCAGATCGGGGCCGGTGCCGGCCGCTCCGCGCCACTGCGCCACCGTGGCGCGGAGAGTCTCGGTGATGACGGCGTCGGGGCGACCTTTCCGCAGCGCGGGCAGCGCCTGCTCGATCTCCCGCACCGCCTCGATCGCCCGGATGCCGGCCACGTCGGCCGCCCGATGCTCGCGCGCCGTCCGGGTGGGATCGCCGGTGTAATACATGGATCGAAACGGCTCGGGAAGCGGCGCCGGCGGCTGCGCGTCGGCGTACTCGAGCCACACGAAGCTCGGTCGGGCCGGGCGCCGGTCCAGCCAGTCGACCCACTGCCGTGTCGTGATCGCGCCGTCCTGGCGGGCGCGCGCGAGCGAGGGAATCTGCTCGGCGAAGAGATCGCCTACCCCCGACGAGCGGGCGCCCAGCCCGGTGTCGCTGGCGGCAAACACGGTGTGATAGCCGAAGGCGCGGAGATAGACGGGCAACGTGGCCAGGCTGGCCGGCATCCGCCCCCATTCGGCGTCGATCCCGTGGGTCGGCACATGCTGACCGGTCAGGAGGCTCGCATAGGAGCCCATGCGGGTCCCCGCCTGAGCCCGCGCGTGGATCATGCGGACCCCGGACTTCGCGAGCGCGTCGAGATGCGGAGTGCGCAAGCCTGGATGTCCCGCGCATCCCAGATAGTCCGCGCGCAGCGCATCCGCGGAGACGAGCAACACCACCGGGGAATCGGGCGTGGGCCGCGCGCGGCGCGGCGCTGACGGCGCGTCGTGGAGAATGCGCGGATCGGCCCAGCCGCCCCAGGCATGGTGCGGGTCGAGACGCCGCGATACCGAGCTGCGGAGCACCAGTCGCACGCGGCGTCCCGCGAAGCGGGCAAGGTCGATGTCCCGCTCCACCCAGTGACGGTCCTCCGCGCGGTGGTGTGGATCGAGCCCGAGGGAGAGTACGCGTGTCTCGCCCTCGCCGTCGACGAGGATCGACGCCTCGAAGGTGATCTCCGACGGAAGGCGGCTCCACGCGATCTTCCGGATGCCGCACGCGACGAGCAGTCGCGGGTGCGGGCCGAGCACGAGCGGCGGGAACTCCACCAGCGAGTCCGGGTGCTGCACGAGCGCCATGCGGGTGTCGCGCAGCAGAGTCATGGGCTGGATGGCCACATGTCCGGGCGCCGGCGCGGTCACCGTGGCCTCACCCACGCGGTCGAGGAGATGCTCCGTCCTCATCGTCCGCCCGCCCGCCTGAGATACACCATGCCCTTCACCTACTCCCGCGGACTTTCCCCTCGATCGCATCGGCGTATGAATCGTGCACCATTATAGGTCAGCACGCCCGGGCTGACGCGGAGCGTGGGGATTTCACCGATCTCCGATCGAGCAAGGCGAGTGCCACGGGGGAGGGCCAGTGGCGGCAGCCTCTTACGGGGCGGAGTGACCCGCCCGCCCATCGGATTGTCAAATTTCTCGACTGCGCAGCCGATCCAGTGAAAGCGCTAGAGGCAGGATCAGAGTGAGCGCGACCGCCGCGTCGACCGCCATCGCGAGGGGCACGCCCGCCGTGCTGGCGAGGAGCCCGATCCAGAGCGTACCGAGCGGCTGGGTCCCGATGCACGCGGAAAGTATGCCCATGGCTCCGCCCCGCGACGCTTCGGGCGCCGACAGCAGCACCAGCGTGCTCTGCATGGACGCGAAGCCGGACTCGAGCGTGCCGATCAGCACGAGAATGGCGAGGCAGAGCCCGCCCCAACGCGAGGCCGAGAAGGCGAGGAGGAGGAACGGCGCACTCAGCACCGAGAGCGCGAACAGGCGCCGGTGCGAGATGAATCCGCGCTGTGACGCGATGGCGAGCGCCCCAAGCAGCGCGCCGAGGCCGTCGGCGGCGACGAGCGCGCCGAGAAACTCGGGGCCACCGCCCAGCACGTGGCGGGCGAACACCGGCAGCATGTGCTGGTAGGGGAAGAATAGCGTGTTCATGAGCACGGTGATGAGAAGCACCGCCCGCACGGTGGGCTCGGCCCAGGCGGTGCGCGCACCCTCCACGAGGGTGGCGAGCACGCCGGCGCGCGGCCCGAGCGCGGGGCCGCCGATCCGCCCGGGAAGCCCCAGTGAGACGAGGAGCCCGAGCGCGTAGAGCACGGCAATGGCCCCGAAGCAGGATTCGGGGCCGAGGCGCGCCAGGCCCACGCCGGCGAGTACGGGGCCGCCGATTTTCGCCACCTGCATCGAGACGGTCTCGAGCGACACCGCGTGGGCGACACGGCGCGGGCCGACCAGCGTGAAGATCGACGTGCGACGCGCCGGGAAGTCGAGCGCCCACAGCGCGCCGAACAGCACCTCGAGCCCGACGAGCGGCCAGTAGCCGCCGGCGCCTCGCGCGAACACCAGCGCGAGGGCGAGGCCGGTGAGGAGCCCGAGCGTCTGGGTGGCGAGCAGCACGCGACCCCGGTGCGCGCGATCCGCCACGATGCCGGCGAGCGGGCCCAGCGCCATCATCGGCGCCGATCGCGCGAAGGCGGCGAGCCCCACCATGAAGGGCGAGCCGGTGAGCTGATAGGAGAGCCAGCCGAGCACCACGAGATCCATCCAGCGCGCGGCGTTGACGAAGAGACCGGAGAGCCAGAGCCGCCGATAGGACGGCTCGGACAGCACTTCGAGGGCGGCGAAGCGCGAAGTCGCCGCGCTCGCCGCGGGAGCGACGCGGCTCACCCGCTCAGCAATAGCATGAAAGTGCGGTACACTTCGTGCGTTTCAGGGACGGGCGGCCACGCGCAGCTCCTGGATCCACGAGTTCACATATCCGGAGGCGTCCATGCGGGCACTGGTCACGGGCGCGGCGAGCGGGATCGGGCGGGCGACGTGCCTGCGGCTCGCGCGCGATGCGCAGGCGAAGGGGGAGAAGGCGCACATCGCAGCGGTGGATCTCGCGCTGACGCCGGCGCTCCAGCAGGTCGCCGCCGAGCTGACCGATCTCGGCGCTGCGGCGCTGCCGCTGGCCGGCGACATGGGCAGCGCGGAGGCGCCGGGCCGCGTGGTGGCCGAGGCGGTGACGAAGCTCGGCGGGCTCGACGGCCTCGTGAGCAACGCCGGCATCAACCGGCCCGGGCCCCTGGTGGAGTACACCGTGGAGGACTGGGATCGGCTCTTCGCGGTAAACACGCGCGCCACCTGGCTCCTCGCCAAGGCCGCGTACCCCGCCCTCAAGGCTTCGCGGGGTGCCATGGTGGCGATCGGCTCCATGTCGGGCAGCAACGCGCACGCGAACCTCGGCGCCTACGGCCCCACCAAGGCCGCGGTGATCATGCTGGTGAAGGTGCTCGCGCAGGAGCTCGGCCGCGACGGCATCCGCGTGAACGCGGTCTCGCCGGGAATGGTGCGGACAGGGATGACCGAGCCCGTCTACGCCGACCGAGAGGTCGCGGGGGCGCGCGATGCACTGGTCCCCCTGGGCCGCGTCGCCGGGCCGGACGACATGGCCGACGTGGTCGCGTTCCTGCTGGGGCCCGACGCCCGCTACATCAACGGCCACGATCTCGTGGTGGACGGCGGCGTCACCGGCAACTTCCTCGGCCGCCTGCCCGGCATCGGCAAGATCCCGAGGGCGAATCGATGAGCGTGCCCGTCAAGCTAGGGATGTTCACCATGCCGTTCCATCACCCGGGGAAGAACTACGCGCAGCTGCTCGAGGAGGACCGCGAGGCGGTCATCCTCGCCGATCGCCTGGGCTTCACCGAGGCGTACGTGGGCGAGCATTTCTCGTCGTGGAGCGAGCGCATCACCTCGCCGCTGATCTTCCTCGCCACCGTGATCCCGCTGACCAAACACATCCGGCTGGGCACCGGCGTGCTGAACCTGCCCCAGGTGCATCCGGGTCTGGTCGCCGCCCATGCTGCCATGTTCGACCAGCTCTCCGGGGGGCGCTTCATCATGGGCATCGGCCCCGGCGGCCTCGTGTCGGATCTCGAGATGTTCGACGTGGGCCAGGCCGAGCTGCGTCCCCAGATGGTCCAAGAATCCATCGAGGTCGTGCTCCGACTCTGGGCCCAGGATCCGCCCTACGAGATCAACGGCCGCTTCTGGAAGTTCGCCCTGAAGGATGCCATCTGGCCCGAGTTCAAGGTCGGCTACATCCCCCGCCCGCTCCAGCACCCGCATCCGCCGATCGCGATCTCGATCATCACGCCCAACTCCTCGACCGCGAAGGTCGCGGGCGAGAAGGGCTGGATCCCCGTCTCCGGCAATTTCTTCCACCGGCGCTATCTACGCGGCCACTGGGAGAAGTACGTGGAAGGCTGCGAGGCGGCCGGGCGCCGGCCGGATCCCGGCGTGTGGCGGGTGTCGCGGAGCGTGCTCGTGACCGAGTCGGACGCCGAGGCCGAGGAGTACCTCGCCGATCCCGACTCGGGCCTCTCCTTCTACTACAAGTTCTTCATCCACTCGTTCTCGCTGGGGCGGAAGGCCCTGTTCATGATCAAGCCGGACGTCGACCTGCCCGACGCTCAGACCACGGTGGACGCGGTCAAGCGCGGCATGATCATCGCCGGTACTCCGTCACACGTTCTGGACCAGCTCGTGGCCTTGCGCGAGGAGATCGGGCCGTTCGGCACGCTGCTCATGGCCGGGCACGACTGGGACCGCCCCGCCCTGTGGAAGCGGTCGATGGAGCTCCTCGCCACCCGGGTGATGCCCCGCTTCACGCGGGACTAGGGCGAGCGGCGGCCGCCGCGCACGAGGATGATCGCGGCGGCCATCACGAGGAGCGTGATGCAGAGCCCGAGCGCGCTCCCGTAACCTCCCGTGCGATCGCGCAAGGCGCCGACCACCGCGGGGGCGAGAGCGTAGGCGAACTGGTTGACGCCCACGATGAGACTCACCACCGCGGCGAAGTCCGCGGGCGCGAACTCCTCCTGCACCAGGAGGCCCGGCAGCGTGATCATGTTCCCCACCGCGAGGCCCACGAGCACGCAGCCGGCATAGAGGCTCGGCGCCGCGTCCCCCGTCACCAAGAGAGCCAGCCCCACCGCTTCCTGCAGAAAGTTCAGACAGGAGACGGGACGCGCGCCGAGGCGATCCACCGCGGACGCGAGGTAGAAGCGCCCCAGCACCGCACAGAGCGTGGTGACGCTCAGGGCCAGCCCGGCCCCGCCCGCGCCGAGCTTCGGCACGAGAAACGCGACCAAATGCGTGATGACACCGACCTGGGCCGAGAGCCCGAGGGCGTAGGACGCGGAGATGGTCCAGTAGCCCACCCTGCCCATCGCGCGGCGGCGCTGGGCGGCCAGGGAGATCGGGGAGGCGCCCGCCGCGACGGCCGGCGACCCGCGGAGGACCAGTGCCACCGCGGGCAGGAGCGTGGCGAGCATGACGGCGGCGCCCACCCACATGGCCGGCGTGAAGCCGTGCCGGTGGATCAGCCAGAGGAGCGCGGGCGCCACGAGCACGCCCCCGCACGAGGCGCCGGTGAGGGCCAGGCTCAGCGCCTTGCCCCGGTCCCGCTGCTGCGGAAACCACGGCGCCACGAGAATGTTCACCGCGGCGAGGCTCATCCCGGACCACGCCACCGCCATCGCGGCCATGGCGAGGTAGAGCTGCCACAGCGCGGTGAGGACGGGGAGAGCCACGACGGCGACGGCCATGGCGACCGAGGCCGCGGTCACCGCCGCGCGGGGGCCGACACGCCGGAACACATCGCCCGCGAAGATGGTGAGCACCGCGCCGCCGAGATAGTAGGCGGTGAACGCGGCCGAGATCTGAGACGTCGACCAGGGGCGGACGGCGCGCAGGGACACCAGATAGACAGACAGCCCGTAGAAGCCGAGCCCCCAGCCCCACAGGGCGAGGAGGAAGGCGCAGCCGACGACCCACCAGCGATGCATCCGTGCACGGTAACGCGGAACTTCGCGCCGTGTGCGGGTATGCTACCGGCGGAGACACGCATGGCGCGCGACGTGCACGTGATCGATCATCCCCTGGTCCAGCACAAGCTCTCTCTGCTTCGCCGCAAGGAGACGAGCACCTCCGAGTTCCGCGCCCTCGTCGCGGAGATCGGGATGCTGCTGGGATACGAGGTCACGCGCGACCTGCCGACTCAGGCCACCGTCGTCCAGACGCCCCTCGCCCGCATGAGCGCCTCGGTGCTGGACGGCAAGAAGATCGTGCTGGTCGCCATCCTTCGCGCCGGCACGGGCATCCTGGACGGCATGCTGCGCATTCTGCCGAGCGCGCGGGTGGGCCACATCGGCATCTACCGCGATCACGCGACCCTCGAGGCGGTGGAGTACTACGCCAGGGTCCCGAAGATCATGCACGACCGTGATGCCATCGTGATGGACCCGATGGTGGCCACGGGGAACTCGGCGGTCGCCGCGGTCAACCGGCTCAAGGAGACCGGCCCGCGCTCGATCAAGTTCGTCTGCCTGGTCAGCTGCCCCGAGGGGCTGCGCCACTTCCACTCGCGTCACCCCGACGTACCCGTCTACACCGCCGCGGTGGACAGCCACCTCGACGACCACGGCTACATCGTGCCGGGGCTGGGCGACGCGGGCGACCGGCTCTTCGGGACTCGATGACCCTCTCCCCTCACGGGAGAGGGCGGGGTGAGGGGCTCAGATGGGGCAGACGAGGTGGCCGAGGCGGGCGGTGAGCCGGGCGTTCTCGCCGTAGTCGACCGGCACGTCCACGATGGCCACGCCCGGATGCGCGATCGCTTCCCGAAGCGCGGGAACGAGGTCGCGCGAGGCGCCCACCGTGATGCCCTTGGCCCCGAAGGCGCGCGCGAGGGCGGCGAAGTCCGGATTGCCGAAGCGCACGCCGGCCGTGCGGCCCTTCTGGTTCTGCTGCTTCCATTCGATGAGGTTGTAGCCGCCGTCGCGGAAGATCACGCAGACGAGGGCGACGCCGAGGCGCTGCGCCGTCTCGAGCTCCTGCACGTTCATGAGGAAGCTGCCGTCGCCGCACACCGCAATGACCCGCTGGCTCGGACGCGCGAGGCGGGCGGCGATGGCGGCGGGCAGCGCGAAGCCCATGGCGGCGTAGCCGTTCGAGATCAACACGGTGTTGGCCTCGTAGGCCGGGAACGTCCGCGCCACCCAGACCTTGTGGGTCCCCACGTCCGAGATCAGGATGTCGTCGCGGGCCATCACGCTCCGCACATCGCGCAGGATACGCTGGGGCTTGATGGGGAACGTGTCGTCGCCCGCCCCCTCCTCGATCTGCTCCAGGATGAAGCGCCGGAGCACCGCGAACGGCGCGGGATCCTTCTGCCCCTTCACGAGCTCGCCGAGGAGCTCGAGGGTCTCGCGCACGTCGGCCACCACCTCGACCGCGGGCTGATAGTAGCTGTCCACCTCGGCGGGCGTGAAGTCCACGTGGACGATGGTCTTCTTCCGCTCGGGATTCCAGAAGCGCGGCGCGTATTCGACCGGGTCGTAGCCGACGGAGAGGATCAGGTCGGCCTTCTCGAAGCCGCAGGAGACGTAGTCGCGGGCCTGGAGGCCGGCGGTGAAGAGGCAGAGCGGGTCGTCGTACGGCAGGCAGCCCTTGGCCATGAACGTGTTGACCACCGGGATCCCGTGGCGGCGGGCGAACGCGCGCAGCTCGTCGGCGGCCTGGCCGCGGACGACGCCGTTGCCCGCGAAGATGAGCGGGAACGATGCGCCCTCGATGAGCTGGGCCGCCGCCTGCAGGGCGGCGCGGTCGGGGGACGGGCGGCGGGCGCGCTCGGTGGAGAGCGGGTGGCCCTCCGCCGTCTCGTCCGCCACGTCCTCCGGCACCTCGACGTGGCAGGCGCCGGGCTTCTCCGACTCCGCGAGCTTGAAGGCCTTGCGAATCACCTCGGGCGCCACCGCGGCCGTCTCCAGGCGCGTGTTCCACTTGGTGAGCGGGCGCATGGACTCCACGATGTCCACGTACTGATGAGACTCCTTGTGCACCCGGTCGCGGCCGGCCTGGCCGGTGAGGGCCACCAGCGGCGCACGGTCGAGATTGGCGTCGGCGACACCGGTGGCAAGATTGGTGGCGCCCGGCCCGAGCGTCGAGAGACACACCCCGGCCCGGCCGGTGAGACGCCCCCACGCGTCTGCCATGAAGGCGGCGCCCTGCTCGTGGCGGGTGGGCACGAACTCGATTCGTGAGTCCACCAGCGAATCGATGATGTCGAGGATCTCTTCGCCGGGCACGCCGAACACATAGCGCACCCCCTCGTTCTCCAGACACCGCACGATCACGTCGGATGCCTTCATCCGCCACCTCCTCACGCCAGCTTACCCTCCGAGTTGCAGCGGTGCGAGCGCGGGAGCAGCATCAGGAAAAGGAGGACGCCAATGAGCATCCAGACGGTGAATCCCGCGACCGGCGAGGTGGTGGAGAAGTTCGAGCCCACATCCTCCGCGGAACTCGAGCGCATCGTGAGCGGCGCGCACGCGGCCTTCGGGGAATGGCGCGCGGTGCCCGTCGCCGAACGTGCCAAGCCCATGCGCGAGGCCGCGCGTATCCTGCGCGCGCGCAAGCATGAATTCGCGCGAACCATGACGGTCGAAATGGGCAAGCCCATCGTCCAGGGCGAGGCCGAGGCCGAGAAGTGCGCATGGACCTGCGAGTACTATGCCGAGCACGCCGAAGCCATGCTGCGGGAGGATCCGCGCGAGACGGACGCGCTCCGGAGTTACGTCCGCTACGACCCGCTGGGTGTGGTGCTGGCCATCATGCCCTGGAATTTTCCCTTCTGGCAGGTGTTCCGCTTCACGGCGCCGGCCCTGATGGCGGGCAACGCGGCCATCCTCAAGCATGCGTCCAACGTGTCGCGCTGCGCGCTGCAGATCGAGGACGTGCTCCGCCAGGCCGGCTTTCCCCCGGCCCTCTTTCGCACCGTGCTGCTGGAGGCCGCGGCGGTGAGCCCCCTCATCGCCGATCGCCGCATCGCCGCCGTCACCCTCACCGGAAGCGACGTGGTGGGCGCCAAGGTCGGGGCGCAGGCCGGCCACGAGCTGAAGAAGACGGTGCTCGAGCTCGGCGGCAGCGATCCCTTCATCGTGCTCGGCGATGCCGATCTCCCCTTCACCGCGCGCGGCGCCGCCGACGCGCGGCTCGTCAACAGCGGCCAGAGCTGCATCGCGGCCAAGCGCTTCATCGTGGTCGAGGCCGTGGCCGACCGCTTCCTCGACCTCTTCAAGAAGGAGCTGGCGGCGCGGCGCATGGGCGACCCGCTCGCGCGCGAGACCCAGGTCGGCCCGCAGGCCCGGCACGAGCTGCGTGACGCGCTTCACCGGCAGGTCGAGGAGTCCAAGAAGCGCGGCGCCCGCGTGCTCCTCGGAGGCGAGATCCCGAAGGGGCCGGGCGCGTTCTACCCCCCCACCCTCCTCGCGGGAGTGGACAAGGGGATGCCCGCTTTCGACGAGGAGACGTTCGGCCCGGTGGCCGCGGTGATCCGCGCCAAGGACGGCGGAGACGCCGTGCATCTCGCCAACGAGTCGGCCTTCGGCCTAGGGGCGTCGATCTGGAGCCGCGACCTCGCCGGCGCGGAGAAGCTCGCCGCCCAGATCGAGTCGGGTGCGGTGTTCGTCAACGGCATGGTGAAGTCCGACCCGCGCCTGCCGTTCGGCGGCGTCAAGCGCTCGGGCTACGGGCGCGAGCTGTCCGAGTTCGGCATCCGCGAGTTCGTCAACGTGAAGTCGGTATGGGTGGCCGCGATGGGCACCGCGGAGTCAGCGCAGTCCGAGTAGGCGCCGCAGGAACGCCGCCTGGTCCCACGCGCCGCGACCGACGGCGAGGCCGAGCCGCACCACGACCAGCCGGCGCGAGGGAATGATCGTGATGATCTGCCCCTCGTGGCCGATAGCGTGGTAGGCGTCGGCGGGAAGGCCGTCCTCGCCCGACGGCGCGTAGGCGTCCCGCCCGAGGCGGCGCCAGAAATGCGCCGCGTAGACGCCGTCGGGCGCGGCGGGCACCGGCGCGGCGCTGAAGCGGACCCAGCCCTCGGGCAGCACGCGCTTGTCGCCCCAGATCCCATCCTGGAGATACAGCGTGCCGAAGCGGGCCCAGTCCTGCGCGGTGGCGAGCATGAACGACGAGCCCACGAAGTCACCTGCCGCGTCCGGCTCCAGCACCGCGCTCGCCATGCCGAGCGGCTCGAAGAGCGCCCGCCGCGGGAAGAGCCAGTAGTCTTCGTCTCCGCCGCCGACGGCGTGGCGAAGGGCGCGGGCGATGATGTTGGTGGTGCCGCTCGCGTACGACCATCGGGTGCCCGGCGGCGCCGCCAGGGATTTGCTCGCGGCGAAGCGCGCCGCGTCCCCCGTGCCGAAGAGCATCCAGAGCACGTCGCCGAGCGGATTGCCGTAACTCTCGGAGAACTGGAGCCCGCTGGACATGTGCAGGGCCTGGCGTAGGGTGATCGCGCCGCGCGGGTCCCCCACCGTCGCCCATTCCGGAACGCGCAGCGGCTCGTCGAGGGCGAGCCGCCCTTCGCGCACCAGCACGCCGACCAGCGCATTGACGACGCTTTTGGTCATGGACCATCCGGGCAGCGGCGAATCCGCGCTGTAGCCGGGGGCGTAGCGCTCGGCGACAACGCGGCCGTTCTGCACGACCACCACGGCGCGCGTGCGGCGCGAGGGAATGGCGCCGGGCTCAGTGAACGCCTCGTCGAGCACCGCCTTCACCGCCGCCGGGTCGAGTGGGGGTGCGGGGGCGCCGGTGGGCGCCGGCCACGGCGTGCGGGCGGTGGCCGGCATCGCCGCGGGTACCGGCAGCCCACGCTCGGCAAGGGCGAGCGGGGCAATGCCGAGCGCGAGCGTGCACCCGAGGCCCTCGCGATACACCGCGGTCCGCCCGCCGAGCCCGAGCAGCCGGCTGGAGACCCTTCCCGCGCTCCGGTCCACGTCCACCGACACCAGCCGGAAGATGCCGGGATCGTTGGCGTGGATCTCCTCGTCGAGCACCGACTGGGGCTTGCGGCCCATCACGAAGACGGCGGAGCACACCGTCTTCGCCACGTACCCGTTGCCGACCAGGACGACCCGGCCGCCATAGTAGACGAGCGCCACCAGGACCAGCACGGCGAGGGCGAGCAGGACGACGCGCAGCGGGCGGCGTCGGGCCCTGCCCGCCCCGCTCACGTGCGGGACCGGGAGGTGGAACCGGCGGACGCGAGGGTGCGCAGCGCCACGCGCTCGTCGGCGAGCTGATCGACGTCCACGGGCACGCGGTCGCGGATCAGGTCCACTGCGACCTTGAGCTCGCTGTCCGCGTTGGGGTCCTCGGGGTCGCCGCCGCGATCGATGCCGGCGGCGGCGAGGACGAAACCGTCCTTCAGGTAGAAGCCCAGCAGCTTCCGCTCCTCGCGCCGGCCGCGGAACACGACCCGATCCCAGCTCCGCGCGAAGCCGACGTACTCGATCACGTGCTCATATTGATCCGACCAGAACGAGTGCACGTAGTCGTAGGGCGTGTCATCGCCCAGCAGCGCGCGGGCCGCTGCGCGGCCGTGGCGGTCGGCGTGGTTCCAGTGCTCCACGCGCAGCCGCCCGAAGAGCGGGTGCATGTGGTTGGCGACGTCGCCGGCCGCCCACACGTCGGGCAGCGATGTGCGGCAATGCTCGTCCACGAGGATCCCGTTGTCCACGCCGCCGCCGGCCGCCACGAGCAGCTCGACGTTCGGCACGATGCCGATACCGGCGACGACGAAGTCGCACTCGAGGACCCGGCCCTTCTTCGTGCGCACGCGCTCCACCCGCCCGGCCCCCTCGAGCGCGGCGATGCCGTCGTCCAGCACCAGCTCCACACCCTTGTCGCGGTGGATCTCCCCGAGCACGGCGCCCACCTCGGGGCCGAGCGCGCGGCCCAGCGGCACGGGGTGGCCATCGATGGCGGCCACGTCCACGCCCATTTGTCTCAAGGAGGCGGCCACCTCGCAGCCGACGAAGCCGAAGCCCACCAGCACCGCCCGCCGTCCCTTCTGAGCGGCGGCGCGGATCGCGTCCGCGTCCTCCACGGTGCGGAGCTGCAAGACGCCGGCGAGGTCCGCGCCGGGCGCCTCCAGCGTGCGGTTGCGGCTGCCCGTCGTCACGAGCAGCTTGTCGTAGGGAAGCCGCTCACCACCGTCGAGCGACACCTGCTTCCGCGCGGGATCGAAGCCGGTGACGCGCACCCCGAGGCGCAGATCGATGCGCTCGCCCGAGTAATAGTCGGCGGGCTTGACGAGCTGGTCCTCGAATTTGTCCTGACCGCGCAGATACCCTTTCGACAGCGGCGGACGATTGTACGGCGGCCGCTCTTCCGCGCCGACGAGCGTGATGTCGCCTTCGAAGCCGCCCTCGCGCAGGCCGGCGGCGGCGGTCGCTCCCGCCAGGGATGCGCCGATGATGACGATGCGCTCGCGTGGCATAGCGTTTCCCCCTCTCCCATTGATGGTACGCCCCGGGGGAAGGTGCGGATCAGCGAAGCCGAGCGATCACGTCGAGCACGCGGAAGATCTCCGCGCTCTCGCGCACCATCTGTCGGTCGCCCGCCTGGCCCCAGCGCAGGTTCCCGGCGCGGTCCACCACGAACGTGGAGCGGTACGCCACGTTCCGCTCGGTGTCGTGTACGCCGTAGGCCGCGATGGCGGTCCGGTGGACGTCACTCAGCAGGGGGAACGGAAAGCGCCGAGCCTTCATGTAGGCCTCGTGGCAGAACGGTGAGTCCCCGCTGATGGCCAGCATGACCGCGCCCCGCCGCGCCAGCTCGTCCGCGGCCTGACCCAGGCCGGTGAGCTCAGGCGTTCAGATGTTGCCCCAGTCGTAGCAGTAGAACGCGAGCACCACGTCCTGGCCGCGATGCTCCTCCAGCGTGAGGGGACGGCCCAGCGTAGACGGGAGCGAGAATCCTGGCGCGGGTTGACCCCAGCGGAGCGCGGCCATGTCGGCCTCGACCATCGCATCGGCGGCGGTCCCCGTCAACCGCACCCGATGTGCTAGCCTCGATGCAGACCCGCTCAAAGGAGACGACATGGCCCACCGCGGCCTCAAGTTCGGCATCTTCCTCGCGCCCTTCCACCGCGTCGGCGAGAATCCGACCCTCTCGATGGACCGCGACATGGAGCTCATCGAGTGGATGGACCACCTGGGCTACGACGAGGTGTGGGTGGGCGAGCATCACTCCGCGGGCTGGGAAACCATTGCCTCCCCCGAGGTCTTCATCGCCGCCGCCGCCCAGCGCACCCGCCACATCATGCTCGGCTCCGGCGTGACGAGCCTGCCCTATCACCATCCCCTGATGGTGGCGAACCGCTTCGTGCAGCTGGATCACATGACGCGGGGGCGTGCGATGCTCGGCTGCGGCCCCGGCGCTCTGCCATCCGACGCCTACATGATGGGCATCGAGCCCGTCACCCAGCGCCCGCGGATGGACGAGGCGCTCGAGGCCATCATGCGGCTGCTGCGGTGCGAGGAGCCCGTCACCATGAAGACGGACTGGTTCGAGCTGCGCGAGGCGCGCCTGCATTTGGCGCCCTACACCGATCCCCACTTCCCCATCGCGGTCGCCAGCACGATCACGCCCTTCGGGGTCATCTCCGCGGCCAAGCACGGGCTCGGCGTGCTGTCGATCGGGGCGGGGCTGCCCGGCGGTCCCGAAGCCCTCGCCGCCCAGTGGAAGATCGGCGAGGAGACCGCAGCCAAGCACGGTCAGACCATGGACCGAAAGAAGTGGCGGGTGGTGGTGAACACGCACGTCGCGGAGGACGACGAGCAAGCGCTGCGTGACGTGTCGAAGGGTGAGCGCCGGGAGACCGTCACCTATTTCGAGGAGACACTGGGCCGGCCCCCCGGGCGGTCCGACGATCCGCTGCGCGAGGGCGTGAAGATGGGGACCACGCTGGTGGGCTCACCGGACACGGTGGTGCGGGGCATTCAACGCCTGCAGGAGTACAGCGGCGGGGGGTTCGGGGGCGTGCTGTTCCGGGCGCACGAGTGGGCGAACCGCGAGCAGACGCTCCGCTCATACGAGCTGTTCGCGCGCTACGTGATGCCGCGCTTCCAGGGCTCGCTCGCCACCGTCGAGGACTCCAACGCTTGGGCACGCAGCAATCGCAAGTCGATCTTCGGCCCCAACGTGGAAGCCGTCCGGCGGGCGTTCACCGACGCCGGCCGCGAGATCCCCGCCGAATATCGGGAACGTACCGTCGGCGCGCGAGACATACCCGAGGAGAAGGACCGCAAGTAGCCGAAGCGGCGCGTCGCGTAAGATCCCACGCGCACCAGGGGGCGCGGGCTCGCGTGCTCAGTAATGCATTGTGCCGCGAACCCGCGCCCCCTGCTGCGCGCTCGCCGTTTCCGACATCCTCCACCTCGTCAGCAACGACTCTTTTCCTGACTAGCAGCGGCCCTTCTTGGCTTGGCCGGGCGGGCAGTGCGGGGGGCCTCCCACGGGGGCGGGCGCCACGCGGTAGTACCTGGCGGGGACGGCGACGACGGGCGCGGGGACGTGATCCACGCTGACGAAGGTCCAGGGGCCGTTGTGCTTCGGCCCCATGAACCAGTGGCCCTCGTGAAACGTGTAGTAGCGGCCGCCGTAGAGGAAGAGATTCACATTGCCGTCGGGGGCGTAGTACACCGGCGAGCCGGGCACCACCACCACGCGCGGCGGCGCCGGCGCCACGATCACGGGCGGCGGAGGCACTGGAACACCCACGTTGACATTGACGTTGACTCCCGCCTGCGCGACCGGCGTGGACAGCGCGCCGGCGGCGAGCGATAGCCCGACGAACAGGTGTCGATAGGACATGGTCATCCCTCCTTGGGGATGGAGGGTTGCAACCAGGGTGCCACCGGAAGGCGCTGATGTGACGAGGGGTTAGAGGCGCCGGGCCGCTCCGGCCCGGCACCTTTCTGACGGTCGGTGACGTTCTACGGAAGCTGGATCTTGCCGCCACCGCGCATCCCGCCGGGGCCACCGAGGCCCGGCCCGCCGAGGCCCGGCCCGCCGAGGCCGGGCGGCATCCGGTCGGGCACGACGATCGACGAAGCCGCCTCGCGCCTGAGCTCCTGGAGCTGGCGCATGGTCCGCTCGACTCCAACCTTCGCCGCGTCCGCGAACTTTTCCGCGGCTTCACCGAGCGACTTCGCCTCGATCTCGAACACGACAGGAAGCGCGCCCACCGAGGTGAGGATCTGCGTCTCGCCGACGTAGAGCATGGCGCGGGTGAGGTCGGGGTGACCTTCACCCGTCACCGGCGTCATCACGCGGATCGTGCCCATCCGGCGATCGGTATATACATCTTCGCGGTACAGCGCCGCGGGATCCATCTTCAGGTCGGACAGCTCATCGCTCGCCATCTGCACCCTCTCGTTGTGGAAAGTCGTCGTTATGGGGGCCGGCGCCGGCCGCCGGCGACCGCTGCGCTATTATAGGCCACCGTCCAAGGCGACGGCCACGACCCGCATCCGCCTCGAAGGAGACCAGCCGCATGCGCCTGCCCCTCGAAGACGTCACCGTGCTCGACCTGAGCCATGCCCTCGCGGGCCCCTTCTGCTCCACCATGCTCGCGGACTTCGGCGCGCGGGTCATCAAGCTCGAGCCCAAGGGGGCGGGCGACATCGCGCGAGCGTGGGGCACGCCGCTTCCCGGGGGAGAGACTGCCTATTTCGTGAGCCTGCACCGCAACAAGCAGGGCATCGAAGTCGATCTCAAGGCGCGCGACGGGAAGGCGCTCTTCTTCAAGCTGGTCGAGAAGGCGGACGTGGTGCTCGAGAACTACCGCACCGGCGCGCTCGAACGCCTCGGCCTTGCTTACGCGGAGGGGCGCAAGCGCAATCCCGGCATCATCTACTGCTCGGTGTCGGGCTTCGGGCAGGACGGCCCGTATCGGGATCGCGCGGCGCTCGACCTCATCCTGCAGGCGGAGAGCGGCATGATCTCGGTGACCGGGGAGGAGGGCGGCCGCGGGGTTCGCGCGGGCACGTCGATCGCGGACATGACGGCCGGCATGTACGCGGCGTTCGGCATCATGCTGGCGCTGCGCGTGAAGGAAAAGACCGGCCGCGGCCAGGCCATCGACGTCTCCATGCTGGAAGGGCAGATGTCCCTGCTCGGCACCATGATCGGCGGCTACCTCGCCGACCGCGAGATGCCCGGCCCCATGGGCACCGCCTACAAGGCCCTGCTCCCCTACCAGACGTTCAGAACCAAGAGCCGTGATTTGGCCCTGGCGGTGGGCAGCGAAAGGCTCTGGCAGATCTTCTGCCCTGCGATCGGCCGGCCCGATCTCGCGAACGACCCGCGGTACCACAAGAACGTGGACCGCGCGAAGAACCGCGCCACCCTGATTCCGCTGCTCCAGGAGGTCTTCCTCACCAGGAGCTACGAGGAGTGGGAGGCGATCTTTCTTCCCCTGGGCATTCCGTTCGGCGCCATCAACAACATCGCCCAGGTCGTGGAGCATCCGCAGGTGAAGGCCCGCGGCTCCCTGGTCGAGATGAACCATCCGCGCGCAGGAAAAGTCCAGATGGTGGGCGCGCCGGTGCGTCTCTCCGAGACGCCGGGCTCGGTGCGCACGCCCTCACCCATGCTGGGCGAGCACACGGAGCAGGTGCTCCGTGAGCTGTTGGGGATGGATCAGCAGACGGTAACGGCGCTGCGCGATAAGGGCGTGATCGGCGGCCCGCGCTAGGGCGCGCGGTCGGACTGCCGACCCGCCGCGCCCAGAATGCCGGCAAGGGTCTTCACGTCTACCGGCTTGACGAGGTGACTGTCGAAGCCGGCGGCCCGAGCGCGGCGGAGGTCGTCGGGGTCGCCGTAGCCGGTGACCGCGACCAGGAAGATGTGCACGCCGCCCACGCTGGCACGGATCTGGCGCGCCAGCTCGTAGCCGTCGAGCCCCGGCAATCCGACGTCGATCAACGCAATATCCGGACGCACCGCCACGGCGCGCTCGAGCCCGCGCTCCCCATCGGCCGCCTCGTGCACCTCGTGGCCCCAGAGCTCGAGCATCGCGTGCAGCATCGTGCGCGAGTCCGCGTTGTCTTCCACGATGAGCACGCGCCGCGGGCCGTTTCCGCTCCGGACGGGCTCCACCGGTTGCTGGCGGTCGGCGGGGGCGGCGATGCCGGGCAGGCGCACGGTGAACGTGCTGCCCCTCCCGGGCCCCGCGCTCGCCGCCAGCACCGAGCCTCCGTGCAGCTCCGCGAGCCGGCGGACGAGCGTGAGCCCGATGCCGAGGCCGCTCCCCGTCCGGCCCAGCGTCTGGTCGCCCCGGACGAAGAGGTCGAACACCCGCTCGAGCAGCGCGGGCGGGATCCCGTCGCCGGTGTCGGTCACGGTGAGCACGACGGAGTCCGCCTCCGCCGTGACCCGCACGGCGACGCGGCCACCCTCCGGCGTGTACTTGAGCGCGTTGGCGAGAAGATTCGTCAGGATCTGGGTGAGGCGCCCCGGATCCCCGTAGAGCCAGGCGGTCTCGGTCTCCAGCGTGACCTCGTGCCGGACGAAGCGGCCGTTCACGCGGAGGTTCTGCACGGTCTGCCGCGCCAGCTCGCCCAGGTCCACCGGCCGCCGGTCCAGCAGCATCTTGCCCGTGGTGACGCGGGCGATATCGAGCAGCTCCTCGACCACCGTGACGAGCTGATTGACCTGGCGGCCGATGACCTCGCGCGCCCGCGCCGCGGTCTGGGGATCCCGGCCGGCGACCTCGAGGAGGCCGAGGGCCGCGCGGATCGCGGAAAGCGGGTTCCGCAGCTCGTGGCCGAGCATGGCGAGGAAGCTGTCCTTGGCGCGATTGGCGACCTCCGCCTCCGCGCGCGCGGTGCGCTCCTTGCGAAGCGCGTCGTCCCGCTCGTGCGCGCGCCGCTCGAGGCGGGTGGAGGCCTCCGCGAGGGCGCCCGCCACCTCGTCGACCTCGCGCAGCTTCGAGGCGGGAGGCGGCTTGACCCGCGTGTCCTCACGGGCGAGCGAGCCCGCCAGCTCGGCGAGGCCGGTGATCGGCCGCGCGATCCGCCGGCCGAGAAGGAGCGCGAGCACCACGGCGAGGAGCGCCGCCGCCACCCCACCCCCGGCCACCAACAGGAGCGCGGCGCGAATCTGCGCCTCCACGCTCTCGGCCGGCACCCCGGTGGCCACCGTCCAGCCCGAGACCGAGGTGCGGCTGTGGGCGGTATAGAACCACTGGCCCTCGAGCCCGGGGCCCTGATACGTCGCCGCGGGAAGCTCGCGCGACCGGCGGGCCAGCATGGGGGACGGCGGGCGTCCCACCCAGCGGTCATTGTTGAGCGTGCGCGCGATGATGATGCCATTCTGATCCAGGAGCGTGAGCGTGGCGTCCGGCGCCACGGGGTAGAGGGCCATGAAGCGCAGCCACTCCGCCTGGTCGATCTCGGCGATCAACACATAGCGGAGGGCGCCCCCGCGGATCACCGGTACCCCGAAGCAGGTCGTGTAGCCGCCCTCCGCGTCCGGCGCCTTCACGAGCGGGGAGATGGCGGGGCGACTCGTGCGCTGAACGACCTGGAACAGCGGCTCGCCCGCGAGATTGCCTCCCTTGCCTTCCGCGCCCGGTCGCGTGTCGAGCAGGCGCCGGCCCGTTGCGTCGGCCAGCACCACCGAGGACCAGATCCGCTGCGCCGCCACCACATCGCGCGTGTCGTC
The DNA here is from genome assembly GCA_035495415.1 of Verrucomicrobiia bacterium. Taxonomy (GTDB): domain Bacteria; phylum Methylomirabilota; class Methylomirabilia; order Rokubacteriales; family CSP1-6; genus DASRWT01. The sequence continues at coordinate 63,726 of DATJFY010000003.1, read as the reverse complement.
GAGGAACTCGCGGAGAGCACCGCTGTCGAGGCGGCGCGAGTCCGCCATGGCGCGCAGGGCGGCAAGCGTGGCGTTCTGCCTGAGGTCCAGGGCGATCGAAAGGGCGCGGACCCGCTCCAGGTGGCTCTGCGCGAAGGCCGCGCGCTGCTGCCACCAGAACACATAGGCCATGACGCCGGAGAAGATCAGGACGGGAAGGACCGACGCCACCACGAGGAGTAGCACGTGTGCGCGAATACGCACGGGATGAGGATAGCACGCCGCCTCCCTGGGACCTCGCGTTGACAAGCGCTCGGCCGCGGCGATAATCACCCCCACCGTTTCGATCGATCCCGGATCCGCTCTAGGAGGCTCCCATGAGGCTCTCCCGCGCGCTCGCTCCGGTTCTGATCACCGCAATGGCCCTCACCGCCGCGCCCCCCGGGGAACCCCGCTCCGCGGCGGCCGCCGAGGGCACTCTCACCTGGGGGGTGCACGTCACGTTAGCGCCGACGTGGTTCGACCCCGCCGAGACCCCCGGCATGATCACTCCGTTCATGGTCCTCTACGCGCTACACGACGCGATGGTGAAGCCCATGCCGGGGCAAACCCAGGCGCCGAGCCTGGCCGAGTCGTGGACCGTGTCGAAGGACGGGCTCGTGTACGAGTTCGTCCTCCGGAAGAACGCCCGCTTCCATGACGGCTCCCCGGTCACTGCCGAGGACGTCAAGTTTTCGTTCGACCGCTATCGCGGCGCGGCCGCCAAGGGCTTCAAGGAGCGCGTCGCGGCGGTCGAGACGCCCGACGCCACCCATGTCCGCTTCCGCCTGAAGCAGCCGTGGCCGGATTTCCTCACCTTCTACTCGAGCGCCACCGGAGCGGGGTGGATCGTGCCGAAGAAGTACGTGGAGCGGGTGGGCGACGAGGGGTTCAAGAAGGCCCCCATCGGCGCCGGGCCCTACAAGTTCGTGTCCTTCAACCCCGGGGTGGACCTGACCCTCGAGGCCTTCGACCAGTACTGGCGCAAGGCGCCCAGCGTCAAGCGCTTCGTCTTCCGGGTGATTCCCGACGAGGCCACGCGCCTGGCCGCCCTCAAGCGCGGCGAGGTCGATATCGTCTATTCAGTGCGCGGCGAGCTGGCCGAGGAGCTCCAGCGCACGCCGGGCCTCACGCTCAAGCCGGCGGTGATCCAGGCCTCGTTCTGGCTCTACTTCCCCGACCAGTGGGACCCCAAGTCCCCGCAGCACGACCGCCGGGTGCGGCAGGCGATCAGCCTCGCGCTGGACCGCAACTCCATCAACCAGGCGCTCACCCTCGGCCATTCCCGCATCACCAACAGCATCATCCCCAGCACGTTCGACTACTTCTGGCCGCCGCCCGCCGCGACCTACTCGGTGTCGCGCGCGAAGGCCCTCCTCGCCGAGGCCGGCTACGCCAATGGCTTCGACGCCGGGGACCTCTCGTGCGACGGCTCCTACTCGAATCTCGCCGAGGCGGTCGCCAACAATCTGGCCGCCGTCGGCATCCGGACACGGCTTCGCCCGCTCGAGCGCGCGGCGTTCTTCAGCGCGTATTCCGACAAGAAGCTGCGGGGCGGACTGATCCAGGGCGCAAGCGGGGCCTTCGGCAACGCGGCCACGCGCCTCGAGGCCTTCGTGGTGACGGGCGGCTCCTATGTCTACGGGACGTACGCCGATCTCGACGGCCTCTTCCAGGAGCAGGCCACCGAGATCGATCGCAAGCGCCGCGAGGCAACGCTCCACAAGATGCAGCAGATCCTGCACGAGAAGGCGGTCTACGCGCCGATCTGGGAGCTGGCCTTCCTGAACGGCGTGGGACCGCGGGTGGGCGAGTCGGGCCTCGGCCTGATCAACGGGCATGCCTACTCGGCGCCTTACGAAGACGTAACCCTCAAGGCGAAGTAGCCCTCGGCCTGGCCCTCTCCCCTCGGCGGGGGAGACGGGTCAGGGTCGGAGGTGGAGCGGGGGAGCGCCAGGCACGATCGCCAGGTGAATCGGGTTCACCCCCCGCATCTGGCCCGCGAGCGTGAGGATGGCGTCCTGCGCCTGCTCGATGGGGAAGGAGAGCGAGTGCAGGCGCTCGAATGGATAGCGCCGCGAGCCGATGATGTCCACGGCCTTGAAGGTCTCCGCCACCGGCATGCTCAGTACGCCGCGGATGGTGAGCTCCTTGTAGATCACGTCGTCGGCGAGCAGCGCCTGGGTGGGCCGTCCGCCCTTGAGGCCGGCCACCACGATGCGCCCGCGGCGCACCGCGATGGCGACGGCGTCGGTGAGCGAGCGGGGCGCATAGGGCGTGGTATCCACGACGACCTCGGCCCCGCCACCAAGGGCCTCGCGCACCTGAGCGACCACGTCACCGCGCTCCACGTCGATGGCCGCGTCCGCGCCCAGCTCGCGCGCCAGCGCCAGCTTGGCCGCGTCGCGCGCGAGGCCGGTGATCACGACCTTGCTCGCGCCGGCTTCCCTCGCCGCAATCACGCAGCAGAGTCCGCGCTGACCGGCGCCGAGGATGGCGACGCGGTCGCCCGGGCCGGTCGCCGGAACCGTGCCGGCCCACGAGATCCCCGCGGCCAGCGGGTTGAACATCACCGCAACCTCGGGAGCCAGGTCCGGATCGGCCTGCTTCACCACCGAGAGGGGCGTGAGATACATGTGCTCGGCGTAGCCGCCCCACAAGAAGGGGAACTTCTCCACGTCGGTGTAGCCGTAGGTACCCCCACGCGTGCGACAGGCGGCCGGCTCGAAGCGCCGGCATGCGTCGCAGCGCCCGCAGCCATAGCCCGACCGGACGGCCACGCGATCGCCCACGCCCACGCGCCACCGTTCCTTCGCCGCGCGGCCGATCTCCTCGATGCGCCCCAGTGGCTCGTGCCCCGGGATCACCGGAAACTGCTTGTAATCCTCGGTGTCCGGGAGATGGCCCTCGTACTGCTCGTAGTCGCTGCCGCAGATTCCGCACGCCTCGATGCGCAACACGGCATCGTCCGGGCCGACCGAGGGACGCGGGAAGTCCCGCATCTCGATCGTCTTCGGCTCGACGAGGACCGCCGCGCGCACGCGCCCGCTCGCGCTCATCCGCAGCACCCGCCTCGAATCGGCGCCGCGGGCAGCACACGGTCGGGCTCCCAGCCCCACGGGCGCGGCCCCCAGTCGGGCTGGAACACGCGCCCACGCTTCAGCGTCACGAACGGCACGAACGCGTGCTGGACCCGCAAGCTCGCCCCGACGACGTCCTTCACCACCCAGTCGCCCTCCCGCAGCTCCAGCACCGAGATATCGGCTTGCCGGCCCACCGCCAGGCTGCCCAGCCGCCCCTCGGCGCCGATGGCCCTGGCGGGATTCTCGGTGGACATCGTGACGACCTGTGGCAGCGAGAAGCCGAGGCCCAAGAACCGCGTCATGATCTCGACCATGCTGTGCACGGTGTGAATGCGGCCGGGCACGGTGAGGTCAGTGCTGATGCAGTGCGGGAGCAGTCCCTGATCGATGCAGCGCCGTCCCACGTCGAACGAGAAATTCATTCGGCCGTGCGCGGTGTCGAGCCAGACGCCACGCGCCGCCGCCTCGCGCGCCTCCGGCACGAGCTTGCCGTTGGCGTCGAGCACCCCGCCGGGGTTGGCGGTGAAGTAGTGCGTGAGGATGTCGCCCTTCTCCAGCAGCGGGAGGAGCTGATGGATCACCTTGGGGTCGTAGCGCTTCTCGGTGTCGCCGATGTGCACCATGAGCCGCGTACCGCTCTCCTTCGCCGCGCGCTTGGCGAGCTTCGGCATCTCCATGCCCATGATCTCGAGGGCGGGCGACACCATGCGCGCCTTGATGCCGTGGATGAGCCCCTTGTACTGGTCGAGGGTCTTGAGCGTGTCATCGAGGTTCACGCTCGACTCCGAGACGATGTCGGGAAGCGTGGCGAGCCCGGTCTGGCAGATATGCAGGAACGGGATCACTTCGGTGTGGCAGTGCGGCAGGATATGGCGGGGAAACGCCGCGAAGGTCGCCGCGCCCGCGCTGCCCGCGTCGACGATGGTGGTGACGCCCGAGAGCACGCCGCCCAGGTCCGGGTTCACCCCGGTGCGATTGACCCCTTCGAACACGTGGGCGTGCAGATCGATGAGGCCGGGCGTCACGAGCTTCCCGCCCACCTCGATGACTCGCACTGCCTCGCCGGCGGGAATGTCGGCCGAGATGCGGGAGATTTTGCCGTCCTCCACCGCGACGTCCTGGACGCCGTCGAGCCGGGTGGACGGATCGAGGACGCGACCTCCCTTCAGCACGAGATCGAACATGGCTCCTCCCGGGGTGAGATCAGCAGCGGATGACTTGGACGCGGTAGGCCCGGGCCTCGGCCGGCGGCAGGGTCGCTGCCTCCCAGGGCCGGGTATAGGCGAAGCGAAGGGTGGCGGTGCCCGACCGCCGAGCGAGGAAGACGAACACCTCGCGTTCGGACGCGCCCGCCATCGCGGGGTCGCGCTCGACCGATCGGCTGACCAGCGTGACGGTCTGGGCATCCGCGCCATCGACCATCCAGCCGTAGCCGGCGCCGGCGCGGCGGTCGAGGGCGACGGTGAACGTGGTGCCCTCGGAGACGGTCAGATCGCGATCGGACACCGCGGCCGGGGCGGTGGCGCACCCCGCGCTCAGCAGCAGGACCGCCGCTCCGGCGCGAACGAACCGCGCCTGGCCCGGGCGGGAGCGCCATCTGGTCATGGGGGGACCATAGCACGCACGCCCCGCCCGCGCCCGGCGCGGGGAAACGATCCCTAGCTCTTCTTGCTCTTGGGCTTGCGAGAGGCCTTGGCGCGCGCGGCGCCAATAGCCGACTTCACATCCTTCTCCTCCTCGGGCGGCGGCAGCTCCGCCGGCATCCCCAGCGAATCGATCCAGAGCTCCCGGGTCCAGCCCTGCGTATGGTAGAGATGCTCGTCCTCCTGCTCCTCCACCTTGCCGTGGGCCTGCTTGAGAGCCTTGCCCTCATCGCCCTTGAGCTTCTCGCCGCACATACCGATGAGCTCCCAGTTCAGATGGTCCTTCGTCTCGGCGAGCACCACGCACTCGGTCGCCACGAGCTGAGCCGCCCCGGGCACGCCCGAGTCAAGCGCCATCTCCATGGCTTGCACCAGTGAAGTGCCGAGGTGCCTGACGACGAGCCGGCCAGGCGTCTCCACATCCGGATTGAGCCCGAAGGCCTCCATGGCCTCGCGGACGATCTCGATGTGCTCACGCGTCTGCTCGAGGTATTTCTCCCACTCTTCGCGCAGGTCCTCGTTCTCGGCGCACTTGAGCGCGGTCTCGTAGACCTTCTCGCCGCCCTGCTCCGTCTCGTAGGCCTGATACAGCAGCTCCGCGATCTGCTCCTTGTGCATGACCTGCCCTCCCTACGGCGCTCTGCGCCGGTATTCGCACTCGGGTAGAAGGGAGCAAGGGCCATGCCGCCGGGCATGCGCCTTGCTGCGTGCACCATCACGGGAGCGCAAGCCCGCGGGTGGGTCGAAGAGACAGGGCCAAGATTACCGGCGCCGGGAGAAAGCGACGTGGCGACCAAGCGGATCGACAAGACCAACATCGAAAAGATCGCGGATCTCGAGGCCACGCAGCTCAACCAGCGGTCGACGATCGAGCGGGTGGGCGACCAGCTCGTCGCGGTCGCCGGCACGGGAACCTTCGCCCTTGTTCACGTCATCTGGTTCGCCGGCTGGATCGCGGTGAATCTCGGGTGGCTGCGAGGCTGGGGGCCTCGGATCGCCCCGTTCGACCCCTACCCGTTCAGTCTCCTCACCATGGTCGTATCGCTCGAGGCGATCTTCATCACCATCGGCGTCATGATCAGCCAGAACCGGATGACGCGTCTCAGTGACCGGCGCGCCCATCTCGATCTCCAGATCAACCTGCTGGCCGAGCAGGAATCCACCGCTACGCTCCGCCTGCTTGCCCGCATCGCCGAGCGGCTCGGGATCGAGCCCGAAGCGGCGGTGCAGCACGAGCGCGCCAACCTCGAAGCAGAAACCGACGTCAAGGAGCTGGTCACCGAGCTGGACCGAAAACTCCCCTGAGCTGGTGTATTCTCCCGGCATGCAATCGCGGCGCGTGGCGCTCGCGGTCGGCGTCGGGCTCGTCTACATCCTGGCCGGGAAGCTAGGCCTCGCCTTCGCCTTCCTGCACGCGAGCGCCACCCCGGTCTGGCCTCCCGCCGGCATCGCGCTCGCCGGCCTTTTGCTGCTCGGGCCCCGGATCTGGCCGATCATCTTCGCGGGCGCGTTCGTGATCAACGCGAGCACCGCCGGCTCCATCGCAACCTCGCTGGCGATCGCCGCCGGCAACACCCTCGAGGCCGTGGTCGGCGCGTACCTCGTCACCCGCTTTGCCGGGGGCGTGCACACACTCGATCGGCCGCGGGACATCTTCCGCTTCGTCGTGCTCGCCGGCATGGTGAGCACCGCGCTGAGCGCCACCATCGGGGTGACGAGCCTTGCCGTCGCCGGCTACGCCCGGTGGGCGGACTACGGATACATCTGGCTGACGTGGTGGCTCGGCGATCTCGCCGGCGACCTCATCGTGGCGCCGCTCATCCTGCTCTGGATGCGGCCACCCAGCCTGGGTCGGCTCCGCGCGCGCTGGCAGGAGGCCATGCTCCTCGGGCTCTCGGCGCTGGTAGCGGGCGAGCTGGTGTTCGGGGGCCTCATGCCCGCGCTGCCGCGGAACCGGCCCATCGCGTTCCTCTGCATCCCGATCCTCCTGTGGACGGCCCTGCGCTTCGGCCAGCGCGAGGCGGCGACGGTGATCGCCCTGCTCTCGGCCATCGCCGTCGGCGGCACCTCGCGTGGCGTGGGTCCCTTCACCGTGGGCTCCCCCAACGAGTCGCTGCTCCTGCTCCAGATGTTCATGGCCACGATGGCCGTCACGATGCTGCCGGTGGGCGCGGGGGCGCTGCAGCGCCAGCGCGCGGAGGCGGCGGCGCGGGAGAGCGAGGAGGGGCTGCGCCTCGCCGTCCAGGCCGGGCAGATGGGCACCTGGGAGTGGACGATTGCCACGGGACGCGTGGTCTGGTCGCCCGCCCTCGAGGCCATTCACGGCTTCGCCCCGGGCGGCTTCCGCGGCACCTTCGACGCGTTCCGCGCCGAGATTCACTCCGAAGACCTCATCCGCGCGGAAAAAGCCATCGCCGAGGCGTTCGAGACCGGGACCCATCGCCTCGAGTACCGCATCGTGCGGCCGGACGGGGCCGTCCGCTGGCTCGAGGCGCGCGGCGAGCTGACCCGCGACGAGGACGGCCGGCCCGAGCGCCTGCGCGGCGTGTGCATGGACGTCACCGCGCGCAAGGATGCCGAAGCGGAGCGCGAGCGCCTGCTCGAGCAGGAGCGCGCGGCGCGCGCGCGGGCCGAGAACGGCGAGCGGCGGCTCGGCTTCGTGGGCGAGATTGCGCGCTCGATCACCTCGTCCCTCGATCTGGGCACCGTGCTCCAGCGCATCGCCGATGGCGCGCAGGCCCTCTGCGGCAGCGACACCGCCGCGATCTTCCTCCGCGTGGGCGACACCATGCAGCCCCGCTACCGCGTGGGGGAGTGGCCGGCCCGCTATGCCCCGGTGATCGTGCGCGCCGGCGAGGGACTGGGCGGCATCGTCATGCAGACCGCGCGCGCCGCGCGCACCGCCGACTATCGCCGCGACCCCCGCGTCTCCTCCGCCCATCACACCCTGGCGCAGGAGACCGGGATCGTCGCCCTCATGGTCGTCCCGATCATCATTCGCACCGAGGTGGCCGGACTCCTCTACGTCAGCAACCGCACGGGCCGGGCGTTCACCGACGAGGACGAAGCGGTCTGCACGCGCCTCGCCGAGCAGGCCGCCGTCGCTCTCCAGAACTCCGAGCTGTTCACGCGGCAGCAGGCGGCTCGGTCCGAGGCGGAGGCGGCGAATCACGCGAAAGACCAGTTCCTTGCCATGCTGGGCCACGAGCTGCGGAATCCCCTGGGCGCGATCAGCAATGCCGCCCACGTGCTCGGCCTGGCGGGCGACACCGGCCCACTGGTCGCGCGCGCCCAGGGCATCATCAGTCGTCAGGTGCGCCAGCTCGGCCGCGTGGTCGACGACCTGCTGGACGTGTCGCGCGTCACCAGCGGCAAGATCACCCTCGAGCGCGAGCCGCTGGATCTCGCGGAGCTTGCGCGCCGCGCGGTAGCGCTGGTCGGCACCCTCGAGAACGGGCCGCGCCATGCGGTGACGGTGGAGGCCGAAGAGGTGTGGGTGGATGGGGACGCGGCGCGCCTCGAGCAGGTGGTGGTCAACCTGCTCGACAACGCCGTGAAGTACACCCCTTCCGGTGGCGCGATCCGGGTGGCGGTGCGTCGCGAGGGGCCGGATGCCGAGCTCGAGGTCCGCGACTCCGGCGTCGGCATCCCGGCCCCGCTCCTGCCCCAGGTGTTCGACCTCTTCATGCAAGGGGACCACTCGCTCGACCGCAGTAAGGGCGGCCTCGGCATCGGGCTCACGCTCGTGCGGCGGCTCATCGAGCTGCACGGCGGCAAGGTCGGCGCCGACAGTGCCGGACCGGGCAAGGGCACCGTGTTCACCGTACGTCTGCCCGCGATCGTGCGGCCGGCGGCCGGCGCCAGCCCTGTAACATCCCGAGCGCCCATCCCCACCCGGCGCGTCCTCGTGATCGAGGACAACGAGGACTCGCGTCTGTCCCTCCGCGAGCTCATCCGGGGGCTCGGTCACGATGTGCACGAGGCGGCCGACGGAGTCGCCGGACTGGAGTCCGCCCTGGCGATCGCGCCCGACCTGGCGCTGGTGGACATCGGGCTCCCCGGCCTGGACGGCTACGAGGTGGCCCGGCGGTTACGCGAGCACCCCATTGGCCGGCGCCTTCGGCTGGTCGCCCTGACAGGCTATGGCCTACCGGAGGACCGGCAGCGGGCCATCGACGCCGGCTTCGACCGCCATTTGGTCAAGCCTGTGGATCCGGCCCAGCTCGCGGCGCTGCTCGGGGAATGACGCGCGCCCAGCCGTAGGACTCATAGATCGTCAGAATTTTTCTGGCACATGCCTTGCGTCCCCTTCTCTCCGCATCGCATAACGCAACGGAAGGGGCCTTTGCGTGTGTAAGAGTTTCAGCAGAAGGTCAGAAGGTACACATTGATGTCTCCAATTTCCCAGGATCCCGGGAGCCTGCCCTTTCCCGAGCGGAACATCGGACGGCTCACCCGTCGGTTGTGCATCGTCGCCCGCAATCACCCGCTTCTGTTCGGCTACCTCTCGACCTTGTTCCGGGACCGTCCTGTCGACGCCGAGCAGATCGAGCTGGTGATCGATCGCCGGCATCCTGAGGCCCCCAGGCCTCCCGAGGTGGAGCGGCGACGCCCCTCGCAGATCGACGAGGAGCTGCGGCGGCGCGGCTTTGCGTTCGTGGTCGAGCCGGGAGAGACATTCCGGCCGCGTGATGCCGCGCGGATCGAGCATACGGTCGAGTTGCTCGCGGGAATGGAAGACCGGAGTTGGCCGTTCCGGCGCCGCCGGCGGCGTCCGGTTCTCGAGCGCATGTGGGGGAACCGGGCTGGACGGACGCTCGCGATCCTGACCGGCGTGGCCCTGCTGGTCGCGCTGGCCTCTTCGGAGTTCCGGATGAACGACCTGCGGGACAGTGATCTGATCGGATGGCCGCTCCGCACGTTGAGCCGCGTGGCCTCGTCCACTTCGCCGGACGCGAAGCCCCAGGCGGATGCGCCGGTGCCCGTGGTCGCTCCGCCGGCGCCTCCGACCGCGGCGCCCGCGGTTCCGCCGGTGCCGATCACGACACCGCCCACGGCGCCGGCCCCAGTCGCCGTCCCTTCGGTTCCGCCGGCCCCAGTCGCCGTCCCTTCGGTTCCGCCGGCCCCCGTTCCAGCCCCGCCGGGGGTCCTGGCGCCGGTGACGCCCCACGGGCCGGCGTCCCCGACCAAAGCGCCCGCCAAAGCGGCGGCTCCGTCGGCGCCGGCCGCGCCCTCCAAGCCTCCGGCGCCGGCCCCGAAGGCGATGGCCGCCAGCGAGCCGCCCTCCGCCTCGAAGGGCACGGCCGGCTCGGCGCCGCACGCAAGCCCAGCGCCCGCCTTGCCCGATCGCCCCCGGTCGCTAACGTCCTCGTCGGCTCCCCCGCCGATGGCGAAGGCGGCCGCGCGCGAGCCGGCTGCCGTAGGGTCCGTGCGCCAGCCGGTGGCCCCGCTCCCCACGCCCGCGCCGGCCCCGTTGTCCGGCGACCTTCGCATCGAGCTCTCACGCAAGCCCACCTCGGCCACCGGCGGCGGCGTGGTGTTCATGGTCCGCGTCACGGACCTCAGCGGGCAGCCGCTGTCCGACGCCGAGGTCTCGATGATGGCGGGTCGGCGTCCGGGTGGCGCGCTCTTCGAGACGCGGCTCTATCCGGCGGAGAGCCCCGGCATGTTCCGCAGCGGGGTGATCCATCCGAGCACACTGCCGCCGGATCTCACCGTCACGGCCGTCGCTGGCAGTCGTCGCGTCGAGACACTCGTCGCGCGCTGAGCGCGCCGCCGGGCCCACCGCCCTCGCCTTTCCCCTGCGAACGCTGTAGGCTGGTCCGCCATGAAGGACCATCGCGGGCACATGCTCACCACGCACGCGGGCAGCCTGCCCCGCCCGGACGACCTCATCGAGCTGAACCGCGCGCGCCAGGCGGGAGAATCCTCGGACGAGGGCGCCTATCAGGCGCGTCTGGCCGCGGCGGTCACCGAGGTGGTGCGTCGCCAGCGCGCGGCGGGCATCGAGATCCCGGGAGACGGCGAGTTCGGCAAGGCAATGGGCCAGCGCGTGAACTACGGCGCATGGTGGAGCTATTCATTCCAGCGGCTGGGTGGGCTCGAGCTCGGCATGGAGCTCTACCGCATTCCCGCGCAGCGCTCCACGCATGGTCGCGTGCGCCTGACCAGCTTCAGCGACCGCCGCGATCGCGCCCTGTTCGCCGCCGCGTACGCGGATCCCGACTCGGGGGTCTCGACCAATCGCGGCGGGCCCGGCATGCGGCTGCCGGTGTGCCGCGGGCCGATCACCTACACCGGCGGCGAGGCAATCCGGGCGGACATCGCCCACATGAAGGCCGCGCTGGACGCGGCGGGCGTGGCCGAGGGCTTCATGACGTCCATCGCGCCAGGCAGCGCCTCCCGGATCGGCAACGAGTACTACCGGACCGAGGAGGAGCTGATCTACGCGTGCGCGGAGGCCATGCGCGAGGAATACCGGGCCATCCTCGAGGCCGGCCTCATCCTGCAGCTCGACGATCCGTCCATCGCCGAGAACTGGGACATGATCAATCCGGCGCCCACCGTGGAGGAGTACCGGGCGCTGTCGATGATCCGCGTGGAGGCGCTCAACCACGCGCTCCGGGGACTGCCCGAAGAGCGTATCCGCTTCCATCTCTGCTGGGGAAGCTGGCACGGCCCGCACGTGACGGACATTCCCCTGCGCGACATCGTCGACGTGATGCTCGCGGTGCGCTGTGGGGCCTATTCCTTCGAGGCCGGCAACGTCCGCCACGAGCACGAGTGGAAGGTCTGGCAGGAGGTGAAGCTCCCCGCGGGCAAGCTGCTGATCCCCGGCGTGGTCAGCCACGCCACCAACGTGGTGGAGCACCCCGAGCTCGTCGCCGACCGCCTCGCGCGCTTCGCCCGTCTCGTGGGGCCGGAGCGGGTCATCGCGGGGACCGACTGCGGACTCGGCGGACGTATCCACCCCGACATCGCCTGGGCCAAGCTCGAGACGCTGGCCCAGGGCGCCGGGCTGGCCTCGCGCCAGCTCTACGGAGGCTCCTGATGCCCTCGACCACGCAGAAGGACAAGGCCGTCCGCTTCCAGGCGCTGCACGAGGCGCCGGGATACTTCGTCATCCCCAACCCCTGGGACGGCGCGTCCGCGCGCATCCTGGGGGGACTAGGCTTTCTCGCCCTCGCGACGTCGAGCGGCGCCCAGGCCGGCACGCTGGGCCGGCGGGACGGCAAGGTGACCCGCGACGAAGCGCTCGCGCACGCGCGCGCGATCGTGAGCGCGACCGATCTGCCGGTGGCCGCCGACCTCGAGAAGGGTTTCGGCGACGCGCCCGCCGCGGCGGCCGAGACCATCCGCCTGGCCGCCGACGTGGGGCTGGTCGGCGGGTCCATCGAAGACGCCACCGGCGACAAGAACAAGCCCCTCTACGACGCCGGCCAAGCGGTGGAGCGGATGGCCGCGGCGGTGGAGGCGGCGCGCAAGCTGCCGTTCCCGTTCACGCTCACCGCGCGCGCGGAGAACTTCCTCCGCGGCAACCCCAATCTGGACGACACCATCAAGCGCCTGCAGGCCTACGAGCGGGCGGGCGCGGACGTGCTGTTCGCGCCCGGCCTGCCCGACCTCGCGGCGGTGCGCACGGTCTGCCAGTCCCTCTCCAAGCCCTTCAACTTCATGGTGGGCATCAAGGGACGGTCGTTCACCGTGGCCGAGCTGGCCGATGCGGGCGTGAAGCGGATCAGCCTCGCCACGTCCCTCTACCGCGCGGCCATGACGGGGCTCCTCGACGCCGCGCGCGAGGTGAAGGAGCAGGGCACGTTCGGCTACGTCGACCGCTCGATCCCGACCCCCGAGCTCAACGCCTACCTGGAGGGCTGAGCGGGGGGCCGGCTACGCGCGGGGTCCGGCGCCCCGCGCGGGGGCGGCGGGCTGCACCGCCTCGTGCACCTCGGCGACGATGCGCGTCCACTGCGCGTCGGGCTGCTGCTCGCTGGCCCGATCGCGGCGCGCCTCGCACCAGTGCATGAGGAGCTGCCCCTCCTGGAGGGTCAGCTCGAACGTCGGCTGCGTCGCCGCGCGGCGCACGGCGTCGGCGACCCCCGGATCGAGGCGCGGGGTCGCGTCCGCGTCGAGCGCGGCGAGAACGGTCCCGAAATGCTCCGGAGTCCAGTGGATGTGTACGTTCATGGCGGCCATGTGACCACCGACCCCGTCGCCCCGCAATACCTATGATGCCCAACACCTTCCGGTGATCTAGATCTCGCCTTGACCCGCGCGCCGGCGCCGGGCACGATGCAGAGACCATGAGCCGGCGCGTGCACTTCTCGATGATCCGCGGGTTCCACCTTGCGGATCTCTTCACGATCGCCAATGGGTTCTGCGGGGTCGCCGCCCTGTTCGCGGCCATGACCTTCCTCACCAGCGGCGACCCCCGGTGGCTCTGGGGAGCGGCGCTCCTCGTGCCGGTGGCCCTCGTCTTCGACGTCCTGGATGGGCGCGTCGCGCGCTGGCGGCACGCCGCCTCGCCGATGGGGCGTGAGCTGGACTCGCTCGCCGACGTGATCTCCTTCGGGGTGGCGCCGGCGGGCATCGCGTTCGCGGCCGGCCTCGACAGTGTCCTCGATCAGCTCGTGCTCATGTACTTCGTGGGGTGCGGGCTGAGCCGGCTCGCCCGCTTCAATATCACCGCGGAGACCATGGCCGGCGAGGCTGGCAAGGTTCCGTACTTCGAGGGCACGCCCATTCCCACCAGCGTGGTGCCCCTCGCCCTTCTCATGGGCGCCTTCCAGGCGGGCGCGCTGGGGCCGGTGTCGATCCTGGGCGCGGAGCTTCACCTGGTGGTGCTGCTCTTCCTCCTGTCGGGGAGCCTGATGATCAGCAAGACCTTGCGCGTCCCGAAGCTCTAAGCGCGGGAACGCGCGGGATCAGACGAGGGCGCGCAGGGCTTCCAGGTGGGCGGCGTCGTGGCGCGTCGCCACGAGCACGAGATCGTCGAAGCCGAGCGCCTGCACGTGACGCAGGCGCTCTCGCACGATCTCGGAGGGCGCCACGAGATCGAAGGGATCGTCGGGGCCCGAGGGGCTCGGCGCCGGCGCGTCGACCCGCACGTTGACGTTGGTGAGGACGGCGCGGCGGCCGCCGAGCGTGCGGAAGCGGCGAATCCCCTCGCCGATGAGCCGCCACGAGGAGCGCGCGCCGGACCCGATCCAGCCGTCGAACTCTTTGGCCGCCCGCTCGATCCAGCGCGAGCCTGCCCACGAGCCGATGAGGATGGGCGGACCGCCCGCGGCGTCCGGCCACGGCGCCCCGAGCTCGGCGTCGCCCACGCGCTCGCCCGCCCACAGGCGTCGCATGGTGGTGAGCGACGAGTCGAGCGCGCGAAAGCGCGAAGCGAAATCCACCCCGACCGCCGCGAAGTCGGCCGCGGTCGAGCCCGCACCCACCCCGAGGCGCAGGCGCCCGCCCGTCACCAGATGCGTGGTCAAGACCCGGTGGGCCAGGTCCATCGGACGGCGCAGCGGGACCTGCAGCACGCCCGTGCCGAGCTCCAGTCGGCGCGTCACCGTGCCCGCGACGGAGAGGGTGGTGAGCGGATCGGGCAGGAGGAAGCCGCGGCCCAGCGAATCGAACACCCAGGCGCTGTCGAAGCCCGAGCCTTCGATGCGGCGTGCGACCTCGGCGAGGGTGTCCGCGCCGAGGGGCCGGCCGGCGTCCTGACGCGGCATCGCGAGCCCGAGGCGCACGGGCGGACCTAGGCTCGCGACGGGGCGTGCAGCGTGATCGCCGGCGGCGCCTGCCGGGCGATCCGGCTCGTCTCGAACGTGTAGAGGAAGTTGGTGAAGCCGAGATCGTAATCGGAAAGCCCGTTCTGGCCGGTCGCGCGCATGCGCGCCTCGTAGACGCGGCGCATCCCCGCGTCGAGCCCGCGCCCCACCGCATTCGACGGCGGACGCAGGCGCCGCAGCGTGGCCTCCAGCTCGGGCCGCAGCGCCGCGCGGCCGGCGAGACGGTCGAAGGCCGCCTCGTCACCATGGGCGAGGACACGGAGATTCCGGTACAGGCGCTCGAGGAGGGCGGATTGCACCAGGCGCGGCTCACCGGACTGGACGAGGGTCAGGTAGGCGAGCACCTGGGCATCCAGCTCCTTCCAGTAGCCCTTCCGGTGGCTGAACTCGTGGGCGATGATGTGCGGCTCGAAGAGGCCGGCATCCCGGAAGAGGGCCACGTCGCCGGTCAGGATGTCGCACGCGCCGAGCGCGGACGGAAACGCGAGGCTCACGAGCCCGAAGCTCCGCACCTCCGCGCTGCTGCGGACGCGCTGGCCGGTGATGCTGGCGATGTAGCCGGTCAGGCGCTCCTCCACCTCGATGGCGAGCTCGCGCCGCGAGGGGCGCTCGAGCACGAGTCCGTCGTTCAGCCGCTCGGCGAGCGCGGCGACCTCGGCCTCTCGCCGCTCGCGCGGCATCGGCGTAAGGGAGCGGCCGTCGGCGCCGAACTCCCGCAGGAACGCCACCCGCCGGATGCGGCGGCGATCGCGCCAGTCACGCAGCGCGCTGCCGACGTAGAGCCCGACCGCGGCGGCCTTGACCAGGCGGCCAAGAGGCGTGACGCCGAACAGGGCGCGCGCGACCATGGGGGTGGCGATCAGCAGGTCCATCGGCGCCACCGGCCAGTAGGTGGCGCGGTTCGCGATGCGGATCTCCTCGTCGGGCGGGCGGCGCACGAAGGACGAATACCGCCGTGGCGGGCGTCTGTCAAGCATTCCGCGGCGCTCGGGCGCTCACGAGATACGACGGGACCCAGCTCCCCCGCAGCACGGCGGACGAGATCGTGCTGTAGTCGAAGGCGCGCGCGTCGCGCACGAGGCGGTCGACGTCGAAGAGATGCGGCGTCTCGGGCAAATCCCGGCAGAAGGCGCGGAGCATTGGCGCGAGGAGGCTCCGGGCCGCCCGTACGCCGAGCGGCCCCAGGAAGTTTCGGCGCTGGCCCACGTGAGCCAGCTCGTCAGTCATGATCTCATGCAGCAGCTCTCGCACCCGCGCCCGCGCCTCCGGCTCGCGCGCGAGCATCTCGTCGAGCAGCCCGTCGATGTGCAGGTAGAAGGTGAGGCCCATCAGCTCGGTCACGAACGCGGCCGGCGCCATGACCGGGCCGGGGACGTGGGGGAACACGTGGTAGAGCCGCTGCATCCACGTGCCCAGCGGCACCCACTGCACGTGGTCGAGGTGGAAGGTCCGGAAGATCTCCTCGAAGAGCCGCATGTGGCAGAACTCCTCGCAGAGATGGTAGCGGCTGATGCGCTGCTTGGTCGTGCGCGACGCCGCTATGCCGCGCGTCTCCTCCCACGCCGCGGAGATCCCGACCCACTCGTGACGGGCGAACTTGTAGAGGAACGTGAGCAATCGCGTGGTGGGTTCGAGCGATGCGGGATCCTTGCGCAGTACCACACAGTTCTCGTAGAACATCGCGGGGTCCTTCAGCGGGGCGCGCGCCCGCACCGGCTGCGTCCGGAAACGGGCCACCAGCGCGCGTTTCGCCGCCAGATCTTTCTCATCCTCGAAGATGGCGCCGTCACGCGCGAGGAGGTAGGCCCAGTAGGCTTCGAAGTTCTCGCGCCGCTCCCGGCCGCGACTCGGCGCGAAGATCGAGCGATAGCCGCCCTGCTGCCGCATGGGCCCCTCACGAAAAGGTGATCGGCAGGCCGGGCGGGACAGGCGCCGCACCGACGCCCCCATCATCGCACCGCGCGCAAGCCTTTCACGCGGCGCGCCTTGACGTCGCGGGCACCGCCGCGTAGGAATCCTTGCATGAGACGCGTCATGGTTGCGGTCGTGATCGGGGGGCTGTTCCTCGGGCTCGCCGCGCCCGGTGCGGAAGCACACGGCTGGGGTCTTGGCGCGGCGATCGTGGGCCTCGCCACCTTTGCGGTGTTCGCCCCCATCGTGGTCGCGAGCACGGTCATCGCGCACACGGTGCCGCCCGTGTACGCACCGCCCGCGGCGTACGCGCCGCCGCCCGCCTATGCGCCGGCCCCAACGTATGCGCCCCCGCCCGCCTACGCGCCGCCGCCCGCAACCTATGCGCCGCCGCCCACTCACGTCGTCCCCGTCTCGGCGCGGACGACCTACCGGGCCGCATCCAGCGGGGGGAACGTCGTACAGTACGCAACCGGCCGCTACGTGCTGCGCGGGGACGGGGTGACGACCGCGTATCAGTGGGTGTGGATCCCGAACCCGCCTCCGCCGCCGGCTCATCCGCCCCAGTTGGCCAGCGGGACCCGCTAGGGCAGCTTCCCCAGCGCTTCTTCCGGAATGCGCGACAGCTCGCGCAGGAGCCGGCCCGCCCACCAGTAGATGTTCCGCTCACGCACCGTCTGGCGCATGCGCACCATCCGGATGCGCTGCTCCTCGGAGGGCATGCCGACGGCGGTGTGAATGCTCTCCGCCAGCTCGTCGAGATCGTAGGGATTCACCACGATCGCATCGGTGAGCTCGCGGGCGGCGCCGGTGAAGCGGCTCAGGATCAGGACGCCGCGCTCGTCCTCGCGCGTCGCCACGAACTCCTTGGCGACGAGATTCATGCCGTCGTGAAGCGAGGTCACCATGCAGAAGTCGGCATGCCGATAGAGCGGGATGATCTCCGAGTGATCGTGGTGCCGGTCGAGGTAGAGGATCGGGCGCCAGCTCTTGGTGGCCAGCCGGGCGTTGATCTCCATCACGGTGTCGCGCACTTCCCGCTGGAGGTCCTGATACCGCTTGATGAGGCTACGGCTCGGGGAGGCGACCTGGACGAACGTGACGCGCTCCCGGTACTCAGGATAGCGGTCGAAGAAGCGCTCGAGGGCGCGAAAGCGCTCCACCAGCCCCTTGGTGTAGTCCACGCGCTCGACGCCCACGCCGACCAGCTCGATCGACGAGAGTCCCAGCCCGGCGAGCACCTGGGCGCGGGTGGTCGGCGGCACGTCGGGTGGCTCGGTGGCGACGCTGATGGGGAACGGCTTCACCTGGGTGACGCGCTGGCCGCGCGTCACCGAGAAACGCTCCCAGTCCACCCGACACTCGATGGCGCGCTCCACCGTCTCGAGGAAGTTGTTGCAGTGGTACTGGGTGTGAAACCCGATGAGATCGGCGCCGAGCATGCCCTGCAGGATCTCCGATTGCCAGGGGCAGATGCCGAACGCCTCGAAGTTCGGCCACGGGATGTGCCAGAAGATCGCCACCCGCGCGTCCGGCCGCGCCTCCTTCACGTAGGCGGGCAGCATCGCGAAGTGGTAGTCCTGGATCAGGACGAGCGGCGTGTCCACGCCCTCCATCTCGTCGAGCAGGGCGAGGGCGAACTTCCGGTTGACGTTCTTGTAGTGCTCCCAGTCCTCGGGACGGAAATGCGGGCGGGTGTGCACGATGTGGCACAAGGGCCAGAGGCCCTCGTTGGCGAAGCTGTAGTAGTACCCTTGCTCCTCCTCCGCGGTCAGCCAGACGCGCCGCAGCGTGTAGCGCGGATCGTCCACCGGCACGCCGAGGCGGCCGCGCTCGTCGGAGGTCTCGCGGTCGGCGGAGCCGCTGCCATGCGCCACCCACACACCGCCGCACGCGCGGAGGATCGGCTCCATGGCGGTGACGAGGCCGCTCGCCGGCGTCTGCGGGACCACCTTCCCGTCCTTGTACACGTGGGTGACCGGCTCTCGGTTCGACACCACGAAGAAGGGCCCGCCGACCTGGAGGTTCACGAACTGCTTCAGACGCTCCTCCGTCCACATCGTCTCGCCGCGCAGCCGGAGCGCCGCCTCCTGCTCGGCCGCCTCCTGCGCCCGGTGGAGGCGGCGGGCGAGGCCGGACACCTCGAGGGCGAGCGGCCCGAAGAGGCCGGCGTCGGCGATGTCGGGCGGCGGGCCACCCCGCCCGGCCTTGAGCGCCTTGGTCCACTCCGCCATGCGGGCCATCGGCTGCGTGACGGAGAGGCGGAGTAGCAGGAACGTGATACCCGACAGCACGAGCGACAGCACGATCACGCGGAGGGCGTTGTCGCGCCAGCGGGTCTTCTCCGCTTCGGCGAGGCTCGAGGCGTCGAGGACCACCGCGAGCGCGCCGATCGTTCGCTCGCTGCGATCGAGGGGGGTGGCGTAGACGAACACCGCCCGCCCGTTGAGCTCGCGGAAGCCCTGCCGTACTGCGCTGGTGGAGAGGGACTCGATGACCTCGGGGAGCGCGGCCACCCGCGGCCGCGCGTCCTCCGGCACCACCGCGATCGGATTCGCGATCTGGTCGTAGACGGCGACGAGCTGATTGGGGCGGCCGAAGCGCTTGAGGATGCGCTCGACGGGCGCGGTGGACCGTCCGCCGCCGCTCAGTACCGGCGCCACCGCTTCCTTGAGGCCTTCGGCGAGCAGCGCAGCGCGGCGCTGAAGATCGCGCTCGAGCCCGGCGCGCTCCTGGCGGATCTGTAGCGCGGTGAAGCCGCCCACCACCACGACCACCGCGAGGCAGAGGGCGAAGACGAGGCGCGCGGTGATCCTCACCGGCGGGGCCCTCGCCGGGTGGGGCCGAATTCGCACCACCTATCTGTACGTGATACCGGATACCCGTTCACGGCTGAATCTAGCGTGAGACCCTTCGGGCCACAACCGATTCGTGCATCCCCCCCCCCTCAGCCCGCGGCGGGCGCGGGCGCCGCGGCGAGGCGAGGCGCGGCGCTCGGCGACGGCGACTGCCGGTACCACGACGGCACGAGCGCGCCGATGGCCACGCTCACGATCAGGACGGTCGCGAGCACCTGGCTGAGCGGCGGAATGCGGTCGATCGGCTGCGTGTCGAGAAGCAGACGGTAGACGAGCAGCGACGCGGGCACCATGAGAGCGACCATGCCGACCGTCTCCACCGTCCGGAGCGAGCGGTGGCCGAGCCGCATCGCCGTGAGATCCCCCGGCTCATCGTCGGCCATCACCGCGACGGCATAGGCCACGGCGAAGGTCATGACGGTCCAGGGCAGGCCCTCGGCGAATCGCACCCATGCCTCGCCGAAGCCGAGCTTGGCATAGTAGATAACCTTCACGCCCAAGCTCACCGACGCCCCCGACACCGCGGCGACGACCGACCACAGCAGATACGCGGCCCACGGGCGCGCGCCGCCCGGCGTGCGCCGCGCCGCGAGCCAGCGGCTCTTCGGCGCCAGGGCGCACCAGAGCGACACGCAGTAGATCGCCGCGATCATCACCGAGCGGAGCACCAGGTCCACCGGGGTCTCCCCGGGCCGCCGATGCGGCATCACGCTGAAGACGAAGAGAAACACCACGCTGCCCAGCGTGAAGAGGAGCATCAGGGTGTTGAGCGAGATGCGCCCCACCCGCTGCACCTCCACCTCGAAGCCGAGGGCGCCGAGCCGGCGCGCGCGCCGGTGCTCGGTGAGCTCGCAGAGGAGCACGGCCCGGCTGATGGCGTCGTGCACGTCGCGCAGGAGGGCCTCGACGGCGGCGGCCACGTCCTCGCGGTACGCCGTCAGCGTCGCGACCGTGCGCGCGTCCCCGCTCCCCCCCTCCGGGCCTCGTCCGAGCCCGTAGGCGCGCCCGACCTTCACCCCGACGTCCTCGCCGCGCTCCCGCAGCGCCTCGAGCTCGCCGGGGCACTCGACGAAGTATTCCCGCAGCCCGCCCTCCGCCTCCCAGACCTCGACGCGCCGGAGCAGGGTGGCCAGCCGGAGCCACCGCCCGAGCAGCGTGTCGCCTGCGGCGTAGCGAAGGTCCGCCTCGTCGAAGCCGTGGGCGAGAAGGCCGGGCATGATCTCCGCGTGCTCGTCCTCGGACGCGGGCCGGAATCCGGCGCGCTTGAGCTCCACGGCAAGACGGCGCACCTCGAAGGGGATCGCCGCCATGTGCTGAAGCCGCACTCGCACGAAGTCGTCGAGGGCGGCGAGGGCGGGCACCTTGGTCAGGAGCACGGTGAGCAGGAGCGCCACGACCACGGACGGCGAGTGCCGGAGCGCGTCCGGCACCTCGTTCCCAAGCTGGGGCACGAGCTCCCAGATCTTCTCGAGGACCGATGGGGAGAAGAGCAGCGTCCCGTAGAGGAGGACGCCGATACCGCAGTAGAGGATCACCGCGGTGTAGTAAGAGGCCGCGGTGGTGGTGGCGCGGCTGGCATAGGTGAGCCCCCGAGCCCCGGGCTCGGCCGGCGGCTTCCGGAACCGCTCGAATCCGTAGAAAGCTACGAACAGCGCGCCCGCGTACGTTTCGACCTTGCCGAGGAGCTCCAGCTGATCAGTCATGGCGCTTCCCCCTTGCGCGCCGCGTCCAGCGCGGCGTCGCCACGGTCGGTTTCCGACCGCCCGCGAGTGCATCGAGCGGTCCAATCGCGGGCGTGGGGGCGCGCGTCCTCTCCTCACGCGCGGTTACCAGATTTGCCACGGTGGTCGAGCGTGGCCCGGGCGGGCGGCGCGCCTGAGCCATCGGGCGCCCGCATGACGCGCGGGCGAGTGCGAAGGATCCAAGAGTTGTGGGAATGCCGCCGGAGGAGCGGCGGCTCAGCCCTTCACCGCGTACGTGACGACGGGCTCGGCGATGCCCTTCACCGGCTCTGCCGGCATGAGGGCCAGGACGAAGCGCGGATCGAGCTCGGCGCGCAGCGCCTCGGTGACCAGAATATCCACCTGATGCACCCGGGTGAGCCCCTGGACACGGGCCGCGAGGTTCACGGTGGACCCCACGAAGCCGTATTCCATGCGCTCGCGCGACCCGATCAGTCCGGCGAGCCCGGGCCCGCGATGGATGCCGACTCCCAGCGCGAGCGCCGGCAACCCCTCGGCGGTCAGCTCGACGTTGTACGCCTCGAGCGCCGCGCGCATCGCGAGCGCGGCGCGCACGGCATCGTCGCACTGCCACGGATTCGGCTGGATCGCGCCGAAGTAGGCGAGGATGCCGTCGCCGAGGAAGGTGGACACATGGCCGCGGTGCTCGTGGATGGCGTCGCTCATGCGCTGAAAATAGCCGTTGAGGACCCGGGCCAGCACCGCGGGCTCCAGTCGCTCGCTCATCGCGGTATAGCCCACGAGATCGGCGAACAGCGCGGTGGCGATCTTGCGCTCGGCGGTGGCTTCGGGGCTCGGCGGGGCGCCGTCGGCCACGAGACGCTGCACCACGCCGGCGGGCGCCAGCCGCGAGCAGGCGGCCTGCAGCTGCTGGAGCTCGAGGGTCGCGGCGTCGAGCTGGAGGCGGAGTCCCGCCGCCCGGCGCGATTGCCGGTAGAGCGCCCCGGCGAGCGCGACGAGCAGGATCAGCGCCGCCCCGAACAGAGCCCAGCGGGTCACGAGGCGTCCACGACCATGGCGCCGAGCCGGCAGAGGCCGTTGGCGAGCGAGGCCACGCCGATCGCCTCGAGGAGCTGAGCCGGGGTGAGCTGCACGCGCAGCGCGCGGACGCGGCGCTGGATCGTCGCCGGCTCGTACCAGATGGTCTCCCGGGCGAATGGGACGAGCAGGCGCTCGACCGGGTCGAGCTCGGACGCTTCGAGATGGGTGAGGACCTGGGCGACGGTCGCGTCCGACAGGCCCTCCCGGCGCAGCGCGGTGACGATCTCGTGCGGACACGTCTGGCACGAGAGGCCCCGCGAGACGACCGCGAAGATGAGGAGCTTGCAGCGGCGCGTGAGCACGGGAGAGGCCCACAAGGCTTCGAGGGCCCGGGCGAGAGCCGGCGCGATCGGAGACCCCTCGTACACGCGCACGAGGCGCGAGTGCGGGGGAATGGAGACGGCCGCCGCCGGCATGCGCTCGCCGCGGAAGCGGCTCCGCCGGAGGATGAGCTTCACCAGCGGCCGCAGCAGTCGCGCGTGCAGCTGCTCCGGTAGGCGCTCCATGGGGCGGCTGGGGATCGCGGTGATCGAGTGCACGCGGTTGCTGAAGTCGGTGAGGGCGACCGCGAAGGCGATCTCCCGCATCTCCTCCTCTCCGATTCCCGCCCGCGCCAGCGCCTCGCGCGCGGCCACCGCGCCCGCCGGCCCCGTGCGAGATTGGCTCCGCCCGAAGGCGATCGCGGCCATCGTGCGCGGCGGGAGATCGGCCCGCGCGAGATCCTGCTCGATGCGCTCGATGCGCCCCCGGCTCATACCCTGCGCCCAGAGCATCGCCCGCACGGCGGCATAGCAGAAGCGGCACGAGTTCTCCTGGCTCACCACGAGCTGGACGAGCTCCATGACCCCGTAGTCCAGGCGCAGCAGGAGGCCGTACTCCGGATGCAGGTCGACCAGCGCGCGGGCGAGCCACGGCACCGGCGCGAAGTACGCGAGAGCGGGGTTCGGGATGCGCTGCTTGCGGCGCGCGTACGCTTCGAGAGCCCGGTCCCGCTGCGGCTCGAAGGGACACGGCTCCCAGGCGACGTGATCGAGCACGGTGGACATCAGGCGCTCGGCACCCAGGGCCAGTACTTGGCGATCGCGCCGGCGTCCACGCGGAGGTCCATGCCGGTGACCATCTCCGCGTCATCGGAGGCGAGGAACACGGCGGCGCGCGCGTAGTGCCGGGGGCTCGGCAGGGTTCCGGCGGGGATCATCCGGGCGAAGTCGAGCAGGCGCGGGCGCCGCTCGGCGGGCGGCCGGCCCCACGCCTCCGCCCGCGCCAGTCCCTCCTCCACGTCGGTGGCGGTCGGGGTGAGGCTGTTGACGCGGATCCCGTGCCGGGCCAGGTCCATGGCGGCAGCCCGCGTGAAGTTCAGCAACCCGCTCTTGCTCGTGCAGTAGCCGATGTTGCCGGGCTGGCCCTGATGGCCGGCCGTCGAGACGATCACGATGATGCTCCCCCTTGTGCCGCGCTCGACCATGAGCCGAGCGACGTGCTTGGTGCAGAGAAAGGTGCCGGTGAGGTTCACCGCGAGCTGGCGGCTCCAGCGCTCGACGGGCATGTCGAGCACGCTCTGCCCGCCCAGGATCCCAGCATTGTTCACCAGCACGTCCACTCCGCCGTAGGCCTCGCACGCCCGCGCCACCGCGGCCTGCACCTGCGCCTCGTCCGACACGTCACAGACGACGCCGATGGCCTGACCGCCCCGACCGGCGATCCACGCCGCGCAGTCGCGCGCGTTGTCCGCACTCACGTCCACGCAGACGATCCGGGCGCCCTCGTCCGCGAGCCCGCCGGCGATGCCCGCGCCGATGTTCGGGCTCGTCCCCGTCACCATCGCGACCTTGCCCTCGAGCTTCACGCGCGGCGCCTCAGCCGACGTTGCCGCGCACGCCCAGGACATAGGCGACGGCGGCGCCGGCCAGCGAGATCAGCATGATGATGCTGGCGATGACCACCGCCTCCTCGAGCTTCTTCTCCGCGATGTAGTCGAGCTGGAGGATGGAGAGGGGGCGGTTGGCGGTGGTGCTGAGGAGCGCGACGTTGGCGATGTTCCGGGCCGCGCCCACGAACGTGATCATGCCCACCGCCGCCAGGGTCGGGGCCATCAGGCGTAAGACAATGCGGCGGTACGTGGTCCACCAGGTGGCTCCGGCGATGCGCGAGGCTTCCTCCAGCTCGCCCCCGAGCTGCATGAGCCCGCTCTTGATGATCTGCACGCCCAGCGGCATCCCCGAGATGAGTCCGGCCGCGATCAACGCCGCGGTGGTGCCATAGAGCGGCCGCAAGAACGGCGTGCCGAGGAAGAGCCACAGCAGCGCCAGCCCCAGGATGACGCCGGGCACCGTGAAAGGCAGCCACGAGACGAAGTCGAGGAGCCGGCGGCCCGCATAGCGCGTACGCACCGCGATGTAGGCGATCAGGGAATGGAGCATGACCGCTGCGAGCGCAGTCCCCAGGGCCAGGATCACGGTGTTGCGGAGCGAGCTGGCGAAGAGGTCGTCGCCCAGCACGGTGCGCCAGTTGTCGAGCGTCCAGGGCTCGGGCACGTTGAAGAAGCCGAAGAGCTTCATGAAGGTGCCGAGCAGGGCGAAGACCACCGGCACCCCGAGCACGATGGCCACCAAGACGAGCGCAAGGGCGAGGGCCGGCCACCGCCATGCGCCGAGGGCGTGCACCCGGCTCTGGAACTGGCCCGTCACCGTGGTGTAGCGCCGGCCTCGCGTCACCCACTGCTGGGCCACGATGAGGGGCAGCATGGCCGCGAGCACGAGCACCGCCAGCGCGGTGGCCGCGTCGTAGCGGGGCACGCGCGTCACAAGAAGGTCGTAGATGGTGGTGCTGAACACGAAGAAGCGGAACGGCGTACCCAGCACCTGCTCCACCTCGAAGGTCTGGAGCGACACCATGGTGCCCAGTAGCAGTACGGAGAGGATCACCGGCGCCATCACCGGCACCGTGATGCACAGCGCGGTGCGCAGCGTGCCCGCCCCCGCCACCCGTGACGCCTCCTCGAACGCCGCATTCATGCGTCGGAAGGCGGGAGTGAGGAGGATCACCTTGACGGTGAGCGAGCCCGTGATGACGTGGATCCACACGATGCCCCAGAAGGAGTAGATGTCGAATGGGCCCTTGCCGAGCCGCGCGCCCACGACGGGCAGCGCGGCCAGCGCCGCGTTGACCAGGCCGTACTCCGGGTCGAGCAGGAGGATCCAGGACAGCGTCACCGTCAAGGGGGGCAGGAAGAAGGCCGCCCAGAACGCGAACTCGATCCCGCGCCGGCCCGGGAGATCGGTCCGCGCGAGCAGCCAGGCCACGAAGACGGCCAAGGGCAGCGTGATGACCTGCCGCGCCAGCGTGACCGTCAGGGTGTTCCACAGCGAGGTCCGGAGGGCGGGCTCGGCCAAGGCCGCGTGCCAGCCGTCGAGCCCGAGGCGCGCAGGCTGGCCGGGAAGCGCGGTCTGGAAGCTCTGCAGCACCACGAGCAGCACCGGGTAGACCACCCCGAAGGCCACGAGGGCGAGCACACCGCTGCAGAGCACCGTCCCGGTGTCGATCCGCCAGGGGGGGCGGGCTGCCCTGGGGACGGCTACGCCGGCCACACGCTGACCGCATCGGGCGGGAGCCCGAGGGATATCGCCTGCCCCTCCTTCCACTCCCGCGTGCGGGGCAGGAGCAGCACGATCCGCTGCTCCGCGCCCACGCTCACGCGCGCCTCGTAGCGGTCGCCCACGAAGAGGAGGGTGTCGATGATGCCGGGCAGCGGCTCGCTCTCCGAGCGGACCACGTCCACCTCGATGTCCTCCGGCCGGATGGCCACATGCACCTCCGCGCCCGTCGCCACCGCGGCGGCGGCCATGGAGCGGCCCGCGATGTGCCGTCCCCGCAGGGGGCCGTTCAGCGCCACGGTCAGCCGGCCCGGCGTCTGCCCACTCACCCGGCCGCGCAGGATCACCGTGGAGCCGACGAAGTCGCGCACGAAAGCCGAGGCGGGCGCCTCGTAGAGGCTCCGCGGCGGCCCCACCTGCTCCACCCGCCCGCGCTGCATCACCGCGATGCGGTCGGAGAGGGAGAGGGCCTCGATCTGGTCATGGGTGACGAAGAGCACGGTGATGCCGAGCCGCCGCTGGAGCAGGCGAAGCTCGTGGCGCATCTGCTCGCGAAGCTTGGCGTCGAGATTGCTGAAGGGCTCGTCGAGCAGCAGGAGATCCGGCTCGTAGACGAGGGCGCGACAGAGGGCGAGGCGCTGCATCTGCCCGCCGCTCAGGAGCGTGGCCGCCCGTGCCTCCGTGCCGGACAGCCCCACCATGTCGAGAACGCGCGCCACGCGCTCACGCACGTCGGCCCGCCCGAGCCCTCTCAATGTCAGGGGGTAGGCGACGTTGTCGAACACGCTCATGTGGGGCCAGATCGCGTAGGACTGGAAGACCATGCCGAGGTTGCGACGGTTCGGCGGCACGAACACCCGACGCGAAACCGAGGCGACTATCCGACCGCGAAGCATGATTTCCCCGCCATCGGGGCGCTCGAGGCCGGCCACGAGGCGGAGCGTCGTGGTCTTGCCGCAGCCACTGGGCCCCAGCAGCGTGAACACCTCGCCGCGCCGGACGTCCAGCGTGGCGCCGTCCACCGCCACGTGCGGGGCGAACACCTTGCTGACGTCGTCGAGGGTGAGGACGGGTTCGATCGCGGCAGCCCTGATGGGAGCTCTGGCGAAGGCGGTCGCGCGGCCTACTTCATGACGGCCTTGGCGATGTCCTGCGTCTTCACGACCTCGGGCAGGTTCTCCTCGGCGTCGATCTGCATGAACTTCGCGTCCGGGGGCACCACGTACAGCGGGTGGCCCGGCTCGATGCCGCTGCGTCGGCTGTTCGTCTCCACTTCCTTGGCCCACATGACCTGCGCGTCCTTGGTGAGGAGCCAGTTGATCAACACCTTCGCCGCGGCGGGATGCGGCGCGCGGTTCACCAGCCAGATCGTGCTGGAGCTGGAGCTCTGGGTGGACATCTCGTTGAAGTGCAGGA
Organism: Verrucomicrobiia bacterium; assembly: GCA_035495415.1. Taxonomy (GTDB): domain Bacteria; phylum Methylomirabilota; class Methylomirabilia; order Rokubacteriales; family CSP1-6; genus DASRWT01. The sequence goes on along the minus strand of DATJFY010000003.1, from coordinate 36,636 downwards.
GCTTCAAGTTCTTGGCGAGGCCCTGCTTCTGGTAGGTGGCGAGGATCTGCGGGTTCACCCCGATCGCGATGGGATAGCGGCCGCGCACCATGAACTCCGCCACCTGGCGATTGTCGCGGCTCAGCACCGGCTCCTGGTCCACGAAGAGCTTCTTGATGATGTCGTCGCCCATGCTCAGGCGGGCCGCGGTCATGGGCCAGAAGGTGTCGCCCATCACCCGCACGTCGGGCAGCAGGAGCTTGCCCTTCCACTTGGGGTCGAGAAGGTCCTTGAGGCCGCGGACCTCGCTCTCCTTGACCATGTCGGTGTTGATGGTGACGCCGCCGCCCCGCACCGCCACGAAGCCGTAGCAGAGGGCGCGATCCTTCACGAGGGAGAAGCCCCGCTCGAAACCGCCCTCCCAGCCGTCCCTCACCTCGGGCAGGATGATGGCCGGGCGCACGGGATCCCACACGCCGGCGGGCCGCAGCACCTGCAGCGCGGTGCTGGTGGGAATCAGGGCCACGTCCCAGGTGAAGAGATTGGCCTGGCGCTCCTGGACGATGCGGGGGGCGAAGTCCTGCGAGTGCAGGCTCGTGTGCTCGACCTTGATCTCGGGATGGGCGGCGGAAAAGCCCTTGAGCGCCCGCTTGTACCCGTCGCCCGGGAAGGTGTTGACGACGACCTTGGCCTCCTTCCTGGCCGCAGCCACCACCGAGGCCCATTCCGCCGACTGCGCGCGGGCCCCTCGCGCGGGGCCGAGCGCCGCCGCCGCGCCGCCCGCCGCCAGCCCGCCGAGGAACCGCCGGCGGCTGATCACGGGCGCGCCCCTCCCCCGTTCCGCCGCGCTCGCTCCTGGAGATAGCGCACGGAGACACGCTCGATCGGCACGCGATCGGGATCGAGACCGTCGGGATTGCGGTACTCGAACGCCGCGTGCCGCCCGCCGTGGTGCTTGGTCACCACGAGGCGGCGCCAGGCGATGACCTCCGCGTCCGTGCCGGAGAGCTTTTCCGGCGTGTCGTAGCGCTGGTTCAGCATGACGCGCTCGTCCTGACGCGAGAAGTTGTACTCGATGATCCAGCGCCGGAGCGTGGCGTAGGCCACGCGGTCCCACAGGCGGCGCCACGCGTTCTTCGGCCGCGTGCAGTGGTAGTAGTACACGCGCGTGAGATGCTCCTCCACGGGGACGCACATCCGCGTGTAGAGATCCCAGCCGAACTCCGCGCGGAACATGCCGGGCAGGTGATGCCCGCCGCACCAGCGCGCGCTGCGCGGCGGCGGGATGTTGCGCCGCGCGCGGTCGGCGAGGGGCCGGGTCAGCCACGTCCAGACACGCCGGTAGTTCGTCTTGGGCCAGCGCCAGCCGTTCGGGTAGACGTCGAAGGCGGGGCTCCTCCGCATGTAGTTCGACTCGGCGACGTCGCCGCCGAAGCCGTTGCCCACGAAGATGGGGTGCTCGCCCTGGGCCCCGCGCGCGATGAAGCCACCCCGCGCCACCACCACCGCGTTCCGGTGGACGTAGTTCACGTGGGAGTCCATCGAGTTTTCGAGGGCGACCTCCCAGTTGCACTTCCAGTACACGAGCCCGACCTGCACCAGCGCGTCGTCGTCGAAGAACTCCTCCGGCACGTCGTGCTCGATGGGCGCGGGCTCGCCCGTGCCCATCCACACGAAGACGAGCCCCTTCAGCGTCCGCGTGGGATACATCCGCGCCTCGGTCCCCGGCTTGCCGCACACGCCGGAGTCCGGCCCCTCGGACAGCACCGCCACGTTCTTCCCGCTCTCGTCGTAGACCCAGCCGTGATAGGGGCAGGCCACCGTACCGCGGTAGTGGCAGTCGCCCTCGCTGAGCCGCGCCCCCCGGTGCGGGCAGATGTCCTGAATGGCCGCCACCGCGCCGGTGGCGCCGCGAAAGAGGCAGAGCTCCTCGCCGAGGAGCGAGACCTTCACGGGCTTTCGCGTCCCGACCTTGCGGTCCTCGATGGCGGGATACCAGTACTCCTTGAGGCCCAGCGTCGGGATGAGGTGGCGAATGTCGCCGGAGAGCCGCGGCATCGCGGGCGCGCCCGTGGTGGTCGGGGGATTCGCCGTGGTCGTCATGGCTTGTACACCGCGAAACACTTGTTGGAGTTGAAGATCCACGTGTCGATGAAGTCGCACTCGTCGGGCTTGCGGCCGAGCGCCTCCATGGCGCCGGCGAGCATGTACCAGTTGAGCATTTCCTGCTGCCCGGAGTCCTCGATCTCGGCGAGGGTGCGCACGCGCCACGCCTCGTAGTCGCCCCGGCGGAGCGCTTCGTAGAGCCGGCGATCCGCCTCGATGTCCGGGTAGAGCTGATGATGCTTGTCGGTGAGGAAGGCGTGCGACCAGCTCGACGAGGCGATCAGCACCACCCGCCAGGGGCTCTCGCGGAGGGCGAGCGCGGTGGCCGCACCCACCTCCATGCAGCGCTTCGGCGAGGGCGACGGCGGATCGAGCTCCGCCTCGGCGAGCGGTTTGGCCAGGCTCGAGCGAAAGCCCTTCTGCGCGATCACGCGGCGGCCATAGCAGTTCACCTGGAACGCCACGATGGGGTACGGAAAGCCCACGCGGTCGTAGTCCAGGTAGAAAACGGTGTTGAGGAAGGCATGGGCGAGGCCCTGATGGTGGAGCGGCGCATAGGCGTACGCCATGTCCACGCCCTGCTCGAGCAGCCGCCGTGCGAGGAACTTGCCGGCTTCGCGATGGCCGAGCAGGCGGACAATGGTGTCCTCGGTCTCGCCCCAGACATTGTTCCCCGCGTCGCGCTTGCGATGCCGGGCCTCGATCTGATCGTAGGCGAGCACGCAAAACGGCGGAATGATGTCGGCGGTGAAGTTCTCGTGCTGATCGTCGCCCCAGATCACCACCACGTCGGGGCGAAACTCGTCGAGGAGCCGGCGCGCGTGGCGGAAGTGCCGGAGCAGGCTCGCGCGATGGCCGGCCGCGGCCCCGGTGCCTCCATCCTGTGCGTACTCGCGTCGCATGGGCTCGGGCCACCCCCCCGGGTCCCGGTAGCGCTCCGGGAGGCCCGGGTCCTTCATGATCGCGCGGAGGATGTCGGCCATGTTCTGGTCATGGCCGATGAGCGGCGGGTAATGGGTCATGCCCAAGCCGAGAATCTCGCCCACGTGGTGCCTCCTGGGAGTCGGGAGCGGCCGGGGTGCGGATGCCTGGCCGATGCTAGGCTGCCGCGCGCGCCCTTGTCAAACCACCTCGTCGAGGAGGCCGTAGGCGAGGGCCTCTCCCGCGTCCAGGTAGCGCCCCCGGCGCATGTCCTCGGCGACCTCCTCGGCGGGCCGGTGACACCGCCGTCCGACCAGAGCGCAGAGCCGCCAGAGCTGCTGCTGCTGCTCCCGGTTCCGTGCCTCGAGCTCGGCCGGCGTCCCGGTGAAGCGCTCGGTGGGCTGTGCGAGCCGGAAGCGCGCGTGCGCCCCTGCCATCCGGCGCTCGGCGGCGGCCAGGATCCCGATGGCGGGGCCGCCCACCTGGCCGCGGCACCGGACCCGCAGGGGGGCCCGCAGCAGACCGACCGTGTCGATCATCAGGAAGGCCGCGCCGAGCGCGCCGTCGGGACTGTCGAGGTGCAGCTCGATGGCCTCGGCGCTCCCGGCGTCCAGGGCGGTCAGCGCCGCGGCCGCCCGGCTGGCCGCGCCCTCGTCGAGCGGGCCCGTCAGCGTCACGATGCGCCGCTCGAACAGCTGCGCGTCGAGCCATCCCCCGAGGCCCATGCCCGAAGCGTACACCGCCCTCTGATACGCTGAATCCAGGATGCTTTCGCGACGCGCGCTGCTCCTGGCCTCGGTCCTGGCCGCCATCGGACGGCCGCTCGCGTGCGTGCGGGCGACCGCGGCCGCCACCTCCACCATCGAGGACTGGAGCGGGGCCACCCTCGGGACCCACGGCGTGCCGCCGGGCTGGGAAAAGTACGAGACGCCGCGCGGCCACCCCGCCTACGACTTCACCGTGATGGAAGACGAGGGCCGCCGCGCTCTGGCGCTCCGGAGCGCGGGCGACCACTCTACCATTGCCCACGCGGTGCACGTGGACCTCGCCGCGACCCCGATCCTCACCTGGACGTGGAAAGTGGTGAGCCTGCCCCGGGGCGCCGATCTCCGCGAGCGCGCCACCTCGGACGCCACCGGCCACCTCTTCGTCATCTGGCCGCGCTTCCCCGCGCTGCTGCGCTCCCGCCTGGTGGGCTACGTGTGGGACCCCGCGCTGCCCATCGGCACGCTCGTGAAGAGCACCAAGACCGGCACCGTGACCTTCGTGGTGGCGCGCTCCGGCGAGGCCGGAATCGGCCGCTGGACGGAGGAGCGCCACGACGTCGTGGCGGACCACCGGCGAATCTTCGGCGAGGCGCCGGAAGCGCCCGGCGCCATCGCCTTGTCCATCGACACCAACGACACGCGCACGAACGCCGAGGCCCGCTTCGGGCGCATCGCCTTCACCGCTTAGGCGGCCGTCCGCTCCGGCGCCGGCTCAACGCTTGGGCGGCGTATGCTCGAAGGGCAGCTTGGTGTACTTCGCCTTCTCCACCTGGACCACCAGCGCCACGCGGCCCTCGTAGCTCCGCATCGGGAACGGCTTACCGATGTACTTGTGCGACACGGGGTCCATCGCCTTGAGGTCGGGGTCAGGCCGGCGCTCGACCACGCGGCCGCGCAGCTGAAGCTCCTCGTAGGGGTTGCCGAAGTCCACGATGGACACGGCCACGCGGGGATCGCGCTTGGTGTTGCGGCCCTTCAAGGAGCCCTCGCTGGTGCAGACGAGCAGGCGATCGCCCTCGCGCCCCACCCACACCGGCGTGCTCTGCGGCGAGCCGTCGGGCATCAGCGTGGCGAGATGGGCGAAGTTCGGCCGGTCGATGAGCGCCTTGGCTTCGGCGGACAGCGCGTCGGGCATGATGGCTCCTCCCTGATCAGCGGATTCGGATCTTGGCGCCGGGGCGCATGAACTTCATCTTGCCCTGGTCCGTGGTAGAGTCCAGCCATTCACGGTCTGGTCCCTGACTCTCTTCCGCGGAGGCCCAGCATGGACAGTACGACCACGATTCCGGCCGGCAAGCTCGCGCACGCCACGCCTGCCACCGCGCCCTTCGTCGCGGGACGACGCACCTTCCTCAAGTATCAGGACCTGGGCGTGACCGCGGCCAGCAGCGGCCGCATGCGCGCGCAGGTGATGAGCGCGACGGAAGGCATGACCAAGCCCACCGGCTGGCACTACCACGTGTGCGAGGGTCAGTTCGTCTACGTGCTCAAGGGCTGGGTCGATCTCTCGTTCGAGGACGGCCAGACGCTGCGGGTGCGGGAAGGGGAGTCGCTCTACATCCCCGGCGGCCTGCGCCACAACGAGACCGCCACCTCCGAGACCCTCGAGATCCTCGAGCTCTCCGTGCCCGCCGACATGGGCACCGTGCCGGTAGACCCGCCGGAGGGGATGCCGGCCTAGCGGCGTCGCCAGACCGCGGCGGGCGCCCCGGCATGCTGGCCGAGCTGCGCGAAGCCGACGCGAGGGACGAGATCGCGGCGATCTACGCCGAGATCCGCCGTCTCTGGGGCGCGCCCTATGTCTCCTCGCTCCAGCGCCATCTCGCGACACGCCCGGGCTGGCTGCCCTGGGCCTGGGCCGTCCTGGGGCCGGCCTTCGCGAGCGGCCGGGCGCAGACGGCGGCGTGGCGCGCGGCCGAAGGGCTCACGGTGCCTCGCCTCGCGCCGATCCTGCGCGAGGCGCTGCGCGTGTGGGGCGTGGATGCGGCGGGCGAGCGCGCGATCCGCGCCGCGTGCGCGAGCTTCGTCCGGGTGAGCCCGGTGAACCTCGTGCTGTCCGGCTTGCTGCGGCGCGTGCTCGCGGGCGACCGGCCCGCGGCGCGTCCGTCGATGGACGGCGCCGCCTGCACGCCGTGGACGCCGCCGTCCGACCTTGGCGCGCTTCCCGCGCTGGTGGATCCGTCGGCGCTGCCCGCCGCGCAGCGCGCGCTCGTGACCTCGCTCGGCACTACAGTGGACGGCCAGCCCTTCGTGGCTGGCCTCTACCGGATGCTCGCGGGCTGGCCCGGCTTCTTCGCCCACGTGGCGACGCAGCTGCGCCCGCGCATGGACGATGCCGCCACCGGCGCGGCCTGCCGGCGCCTGCTCGACGCGGTGGACGCTGAGATCCCCGCGGTGTTCGCGACGCTGCCCGCGCTCCCCGCCGCGCCCGCGATGCCGCCCGCCGCGGACGTGCCCGCGGTGCTCGCCGCGCTGGACACCTATCGCAAGACCAGCCCGGAGATGGTGGTCTTCGGGCGCATGATCGGCGAGGCGCTGCCCGCGCCCCTTGCTCCTCACGACTAGCTGTGGTGTAGTCCCCTCGCCGTCCGCGCCGAGCCCCACCTCGGCCTGGGCGTGGTGGCGGGCCGATCATCGGAGCCGATCAAGGAGGCAGACCCCCAATGGCCGCGAAGCCGAAGCCCGGGAAGCGCACCGCGAGTGCCGCTCCATCCGCGCAGCAATACTATCTGATCCAGTTCTCCTACACTTCGGGCGCCTGGGACACGCTGCTCAAGGCGGGCGCCAACGAGCGCAATCGTGTGGCCGCGGTGAAGGATCTCGTGTACAAGCTGGGCGGCTGCATCGCAACGATCACGTTCGAGTGTGACGTCGACCCCACGCCGAAGGAGAAGTTCGGGGCCTTTGGCGACTACGACGTCGTGCTCATCGTGGCCTTCCCCAACGATCAAGTCGCGGCCACGTTCGCGCTCGCGATCAGCGCGGGCGGCGCCGTCTCCACCTTCAAGACCACGCGCATCCTCCCCTGGCCCCAGATGATGGAGGCGATGGCGAGCGCAGCGAGCACCCGAGTCCTCTACAAGGCGCCCGGAAAGTAGGCCGGTCGGAACTTTGCCGGCCGTCCCGGCCCGCCGGGTCGGTCGGCGGCATGCCCGCCATGGTCTGTCCCCGCTGCAGCACTGACAACCGCGCCACCGCGGCGTTCTGCCGCGACTGCGGCGCGATCCTGGGCGGAGCCTGCCCCGTCTGCGGGGCGAAGTGCGCCCCCGAGAACCGCTTTTGCGACATGTGCGGGGCGCCGCTCCATGCCACCCCCTCGCTCGCGGGCGCCCCGGCCCGCTTTGGCCCGAGACGCGGCTACACGCCGCATCACCTGACCGATCGTGTCCTCACCTCGCGCAGCGCGATGCAAGGCGAGCGCAAGCAGATCACCGTGCTGTTCGCCGACATCAAGAGCTCGATGGAGCTCCTGATGGACCGCGATCCCGAAGACGCCAGACGCCTGCTCGATCCCGTCATCGAGCTGATGATGGAAGCCGTCCACGCCTACGAAGGCATCGTCAATCAGATACTTGGCGACGGCATCATGGCGCTCTTCGGGGCGCCGCTCGCCCTCGAGGACCACGCCCTCCGCGCGGGGTACGCGGCCCTCCGCATGCTGGACCACATCGCGCGGCACGGAGACGAGGTCCAGCGGCGCCACGGCATCCCGCTCCAGATCCGCGTCGGCCTGAACTCCGGTGACGTGCTCGTACGGTCCATCGGATCCGATCTCGACATGGACTACACGGCGATCGGGCAGACCACCAATCTGGCGGCGCGGCTGGAAAAGCTCGCCAAGCCCGGGACCGCGCTGTGCGCGGCCGGCACCATTCGTCTCGCCGAGGGCTTTTTCGAGACCCACGCGCTCGGACACGTGCCCATCCGGGGCATGGCCGAGCCCGTGGAGGTCTTCGAGCTCACCGGCGTGACGCCCGCGCGTCTCCGCTTCCACGCCGCCGCCGCGCGGGGCTTGACGCGCTTCGTGGGGCGCCGGGAGGAGTACGAGACGATCATCGCCACCCTGCTTCGCGCCCAGCAGGGGCATGGCCAGCTCGCGGCGCTCGTCGGCGAGCCGGGCATCGGCAAGTCGCGACTGGTGTGGGAAGTCACTCGTTCGCCCGAGCTCGCGGGGTGGCGCGTGCTCGAGGCCAGCGCTCTCTCCTATGCGACGGCGACGCCGTATTTGCCCTTGCGCCGGCTCCTGCAAGTCTACTTCCAGGTGGACGACCGGGACGACGCGACGACGATCCGGGAAAAGGTCACCGACCGGCTGGTCGCGCTGGACTCTCGCTTCGCGGAGCATGCGGTGCCGCTCCTCGGAGCCCTGGACATTCCGGTTCAGGACACGCACTGGGCCGAGCTCGATCCGGCCCAGCGGCGCTTGCAGATCGGCGAGGCCATTCGGCGACTTCTCCTCCGGGAAAGCCAGGAGCAGCCCCTCCTCGTCGTGCTGGAGGATCTGCACTGGGTGGATCGGGAGACGGAGGCGTTTCTCGACACCCTCGTCGAGAGCGTGACGACGGCGCGCCTGGGCCTGCTCGTCAATTGCCGGCCGGAGTATCAGCTGCCCTGGGGCAGCAAGACATCCTTCACGCAGATCCGTCTCGGCCCGCTCGACTCCTCCGGGGCGCGGGAGCTGCTCGGCGTGCTTCTCGGGGCGGATCCCGCTCTCGGCCCCCTGGCCGAGGCGGTCGCGAAGCAGACCGGCGGCAATCCCTATTTTCTGGAGGAGAGCGTGCGAACGCTCGCCCAGGAGGGGGTGCTCACCGGGGAGCCGGGGAACTATCGGCTCGCCAAGCCCCTCGATCGCGTGGAGGTCGCTCCGACCGTGCAGTCCGTCGTGGCGGCGCGCGTGGACGGGCTCGCCGCGGAGGACAAGCAGCTTCTCCAGGCCGCGTCGGTGATCGGGCCGACGGTATCGATCGACCTGCTGCGCATGGTGTCCGACGAGAGCGCCGAGGCCTTGATGGCCGGCGTCATGCGACTGCGGGAAGCGGGCTTTCTGTGCGTGTCCCGGCTGTATCCGGAGATGGAGTATGCGTTCACGCACGTGATCAGCTGCGACGTGGCGTACGGCAGTCTTCTCCAGGGCCAACGCCGCGCGCTTCACGCGCGAATCGTCACCGCCATGGAATCGCACTACGCCGAGCGCCTTCCCGAGCATGCCGAGACGCTCGCGCGTCACGCGATCCAGGGCGAGCTGTGGGGACAAGCGGCCGCGCATTCCCACGCCGCCGCGATGAAGGCCGCGGCCCGGTCGGCGTATCGCGACGCCGTCGCCCATCTGGAAGAAGCGCTCGCCGCGCTGGCTCGACTGCCCGAGACGCCCGACCGCCTGGCCCACGCCATCGATCTGCGCCTCGCCCTCCGAAGCTCGCTCTTCCCTCTGGGACAGATCACCCGCGACCTCGACAATCTCAAGGAGGCGGAAGTCCTGGCCCTCCGCCTCGGCGATCGTCGCCGGCTCGGGTGGATCCTCGCGTACATGATTCGTGACTTCTCCATCCTGGGCATGCCGGACCAGTCCATCGAGCGGGGCCAGCGGGCCCTCGCTCTGGTGCCCGAGGTGGGCGATCTCGAGCTCGAGATCCTGATCAACGGATATCTCGGCTCGGTGTGCTTTGCGCGCGGCGATTACCGGCAAGCGGTCGATCTTCTCGGCAAAGGCGTGGAGGTGCTGCGGGACGGCCTCGAGCTGCGCCGCTTCGGCTTGCCCGGCCCCGCGTCGGTGTTCTTCCGCCTCTGGCTGATCTCCTCGCTCACCCGTCTCGGACGCTTCGACGAGGCCGACGTCCAATCGCAGGAAGGACTCCGCGTCGCGCGCCAGGCCGAGCAGCCGCTCGTGCTCATGGTCGCGCACTACGCCGCGGGATTTCACCTTGCCCACCGCCCCGACCTCCGGCGCGCCATCGCCGAGCTCGAGCGGAGCTTGGATCTGTGCCGCACCTGGAAGCTCCCCGCGTGGTACTCGAACATCGCGTCGATCCTCGGCTATGCCTATGCGCACGCGGGCCGCATGGACGAGGGCGAGGCGCTGATGCGGCAAGCGATCGAGGCGTCGCGCGCGGGCGGCAGCATGGTCAACCACGCCAGCGAGGTGACGCGGCTCGGGGAGGCCCTCCTCCTGACCGAGCGCGTCGACGAAGCGGCCACCCTCGCCGACGAGGCGCTCGAGCTCGCGCGGAAGCATCAGGAGCGCGGCAACGAGGCCCTCGCCCTGCGCCTGGCCGGCGCGGTGGCGGCCCAGCGCGGCCCGGGGGAGGCCGCGGCCGCGCGCGAGCACTACCGCCGGGCCGCGGCGCTCGCCGACGAGCTGGGGATGGAGCCTCTGTCCGCCGCCTGTCGCGCCGCGCTCGCCGGCCTCGACCGCGACTGAGGGCATCCGGCGCGCGCATGGCCAGCCAGGTCACTCGCCGCCAGATGGAAGCGTGGCTGCTCAAGCACGGGTTTCACGCGCTCAAGGGGGGGATGACCGGCCACGTACAGTACGAAGGGCCTGGCGGGGTGAAGGTCACGCTCCCCGGCCACGGACCACAGGACCTCACGAAGAAGCACGTCGCGCTCATCCTCCGCGCCCTCGCCGGCGCGGGGTTCGACCGCGAGCAGGTGCGGCGCGAGCTGGCCGGCTAGCGGTCGTTGAAGCGCCAGCGCTGAAAGCGATAGCCGGCGTCCGCGGCGCTCCGCCCCTCGGCGACGAGCCGGCCAGCGCCGGCGTCGAGGGCGGCGATGCGCCTGACCGCCGCGTGCGCGCCAGCGTCGATGTCGACGTCCGACACCGTGACGAAGAGCTCGTCGAGGATCCCTGCCTCGTGCAGGGCATCGAGCACCACCGCGCCGCCCTCGCAGACGAGGTGCCGCACGCCGACCTCGGCGAAGAGCCGCTCGTGCGCCTCGATGAGCCCGCGAGCCTCCACGCGGGTCGCGCCGCCGATGACGAGCCGTATCCCGTGCGCCTCGCTGCCCCGCGCGCGGAGCACCCGCGCTCCCTCTGCCGTCGTGACGATGACCACCACGACACCGGGGGTGTTGAACAGCCGGACCTCCAGGTCGAGGCCGCCCGACTCCGTGTAGACGATCTGGAGCGGCACCGGCTCCTGCCCGCGGTCGGCGCGATAGCGCACCAGCGTCGCCCCGAGATCCCCGCCGGCGTCGGCCACTCCGCCGATCAAGTCCGGCTGATCGCGCAGCGTCTGCGCTCCGAAGGAGACGGCGTCCGCGGCGGCGCGCAGCCGGCGCATGAGGCGCATGTCGGCGCGCCGCGCGGGGCGCGTGAAGTCCCCCCCGGCGATCGCACGGATGGGATCGTCATGGGGGCCGACGCGCGCCCAGGTCACGATGCCGTTCCGCGAGGTGATGACGTTGCCGTAGATCCACGGCCGCGCCGGCCATGCGGGCGGCATCGCGACGGGCTCGAAGACCACCGGATCGGGCGTGAACGCGGTGGTCACGAGCTCCGCGTCTCCAGTCCCTCACCGGGCCGGGCGGTCAGGGGCCGGACCACCTTCTCGACATGGGTCGTCCACACCTTGGTGAACTCCGCGCCGAGGAGGAAGATCTGCGCCGAGTAGTACACCCAAACCACGATCACCACGAGGGAGCCCGCGGCGCCATAGGCGGAGCCCACCGCCCACTTGACGAGGTAGAGCCCGATGAGGAAGGTCCCCACGATGAAGAGGAGCGCGGTGACGGTGGCGCCCACCAGCACGTCCTGCCAGGCCAGCTCCACGTCGGGCAGGAGCTTGAAGATGACGGCGAAGGCCATCGTCAGCACCACCGCCGAGAGCAGGCCATGGACGGCCTCGAGCGCGAGGGCGGATCCGGGGAGTAGGTGGCTCACGTACGCGCCCACCACGGTCAGCCACGCCGTGATCAGGAGCGAGAGCAGGAGCAGGAAGCCCGTGCCCACCAGGACGACGAAAGACCAGAAGCGCTCCTTCACGATGTCGCGAATCCGGCGCGCGGGCCTGGGCGGGACGCGCCAGATCGTGTTGAGCCCATCCTGGAGCTCGCCGAACACGCCCCAGAGCCCGAAGATCAGGGTCCCCAGCGCGAGGGCCAGCCCGGTGGCCCCCGGCGTGCCGGTCCGCGCGCTCCGTACCATGGCCTCGATGGCCTGCGCGCCCCGCTCGCCGAGGAGGTCCCGGAATTGCGCGATGATGCTCGCCTCACCCGCGGGGCCGATCAGGAAACCGCCCACCGCCATGACGATGACGAGGCCGGGCGCCAGCGTGAAGATCGTGTAGTAGGCGACCGCGGCGCCCGTTCGCTGCGCGCGATCCGCATACCAGTCGCTCACCGTGCGAGTGAGCAGGCGCCACGCCGTCCGCATGAGGCTATGATAGTCGACATGGTGAAGCGCATCGGCATCGTGGCGGTGAGCGCGGAGGGCGCCGCGCTGTGCTACCGGACCATCTGTGTGGAAGGCGCGGCGCTCTTCGGGCGCCACGGTCATCCCGAGGTCGTGACCCACACCTACCCGCTCGTCGAATGGATGGTCCACATCGAGGCGGGCCGCTGGGACGAGGTCGGCAGGATGCTGCTGGCCTCCGCCGAGAAGCTCGCGCGCGCCGGGGCCGACTTCCTGATTTGCCCGGACAACACCGCACACCAAGGCCTGGACCTCGTCCGGGCCCGCTCGCCGCTCCCGTGGCTCCACATTGCCGAGGAAGTCGCTGCGGCAGCGGCGCGCGAGCGCTACCGCCGGCTCCTCGTCCTCGGCACGCGGTATCTGATGGAGGGCCCGGTCTATCCGACCAAGCTCGCCGCCGCCGGCATCGCCCACGAGACCCCGGACGCGCCCACGCGCGAGCAGATCAACCGGCACACGATGGACGAGCTCGTGTACGGGCGCTTCGAGGACGCCACCCGCGCCTACTTCGTGGACGTCATCCGGGAGGCAAAGAAGCGCGGCTGCGACGCGGTCGCGCTGTCGTGCACCGAGTTTCCTCTGCTCGTGAGCCCCGCCGATTCGCCGCTGCCCACGCTCGATTCCACCCGGCTCCTCGCGCGCGCAGCGCTGCGCGAGGCGGCGGGCGCTTCGGCCTGACCGCGTCCCGTTCGTCTCTTGAGCGGGCCCGCGATCCCTGGCACGGTGAGACCCGGCCGATCATGCGGGCCCACGGTCCACGTGAACGGAATGTCCAACCTGTAGCGAGGTCACGACGGCTGGCGTCACACGACCCCTTCACCGCCCGGCATGCGGACGCGGGGCAATGAAGGAGGCGTGTCATGGCCGCTCGTCCCATTCCCGCGGGCCGCGCCGCCGCGCTGATCCGGGCCGCGGTACCGCCGACATGCGCACGGCAACGGCGCTGCTCGACGCCGAGGCCGCGCTCGCCGAATCACGCACGGGAACTATCCGGCCGTGGTCGAGCTGCTCATCGCGGCGGGCTCACGGCCGCGGAAGCGCATGCTCTTCGGGAGCGACGCGGTGAAGGAGGTGCTGCGCCGGCACGGCGTGCCGGATGGGGAGTGAGGAGCCGCCGCGCGGCAACCGTCGCGCGCTAGCCGCCGGCCATCGCGCCCACGACGAGGAAGGGCTCGGCGCCCGACACGACCGCCTCCGGGAGCGGCGTGTCGGGCGCGTCGTGGGAGACATCCTCCTCGCAGGCGAAGAAGCGGATGAAGGGCCGCCGCTTCTTGGTGACCTGATCGCGTATCGTCCCGCGCAGCATGGGGTAGGCGTCCTCGAGGGCGTCGAGGACCGCCGCGGTGGTGACGGGCGTCCCCACCGCCACCTTCACCTCGCCGTTGACGCGCGCCAGCGTGCGGAGATGCGTGGGCAGGACCACGCGGATCATGGCAGGCTCTGCACCTCCACCGCGACCACCGACGGCAGATGCTCCGCGATGGGCGTCCAGCGATCGCCACCGTTGGGCGAGCAGAACACCTGGCCGCCGGTGGTGCCGAAGTACACGCCGCAGGGATCGAGCGCGTCCACCGCCATCGCATCGCGGAGCACGTTCACGTAGCAGTGCCGCTGGGGCAGGCCGTCGGTGAGCGCCTCCCACTCGTTGCCGCCGGTGCGGCTCCGGTACACGCGGAGCTTGCCATCCGGGGGATAGTGCTCGGAGTCGCTCTTGATCGGCACCACGAAGATCGTCTCGGGCTCGTGTGCGTGCACGTCGATGGGGAAGCCGAAGTCCGAGGGCAAGTTGCCGCTGACCTCGCGCCACGTGTCCCCGGCGTCGTCGCTGCGCATCACGTCCCAGTGCTTCTGCATGAACAGCGTGCCCGGCCGCGAGCGGTGCATGGCGATGCGATGCACGCAGTGCCCCACCTCGGCGGTGGGATCGGGGATCCCTTCGGACTTGAGCCCCTTGTTGATGGGCCGCCACGTGGTGCCCCCGTCGTCCGAGCGGAAGGCGCCCGCCGAGGAGATGGCGACGACGATGCGCCCGGGGCTCCTCGGGTCCAGCAGTATCGTGTGCAGACACATGCCGCCCGCTCCCGGCTGCCAGAGCGAGCCCGTGGAATGCGTGCGCAGGCCGGCCAGCTCGTACCACGTCTGTCCGCCGTCGGTGGAGCGGAACAGCGCGGCGTCCTCCACTCCCGCATACACGGTGTCGGGGTCCGTCGGCGAGGGCTCGACGTGCCAGACCTTGGCGAACTCCCAGGGATGAGGGGTGCCGTCGTACCACTGATGCGTGCCGGTGGGCCCGTCGTACGCGAACTTGTTGCCCACCGCCTCCCAGGTCTTCCCACCATCGCTCGAGCGTTGCATGATCTGCCCGAACCAGCCGGAGGACTGCGCGGCGAAGATGCGGTTGGGGTCGGCCGGCGACGCCTTCATGTGGTAGATCTCCCAGCCCCCGAAATGGGGGCCGCTCACATCCCACCCGTCTCGCTTGCCGTCCGCCGTCAGGATGAAGGCCCCCTTCCGCGTGCCGACCAGCACCCGAACTCGGCTCATCAGTCGCCCCTTTCGCCGCGCCGCGGCACGGCCCTCAGTCTTGACTGTGGTCGAATACACGGCCAGGGATTCGACAATCTCGGGCGATCCCGCCCGCGCTAACGAAGCGCCTGATCCACCATGGCCTGCGCCTCTTTCACGATCGCGGCCAGGTGGGCCTCGTCCCGGAAGCTTTCCGCGTAGATCTTGTAGATGTTCTCCGTCCCCGAGGGGCGCGCTGCGAACCAGCCGCGGGGCGCGATCACCTTGAGGCCACCGATGGGCGCATCGTTGCCGGGGGCCCGGGTCAGCTTGGCGGTGATGGGCTCGCCCGCCAGGTTTGATTCGGTGACCGCCTCCGGGCTGAGCTTGCCGAGTCGCGCTTTCTGCTCGGGGGTCGCGGCGGCGTCGATGCGCGTGTAGACCGGCGCGCCCAGCTCCGCCGTCAGAGCGCGGTAGTGCTCGCTCGGGTCGCGACCGGTCCGCGCGGTGATCTCGGCGGCGAGAAGATCCAGGATGAGCCCGTCCTTGTCGGTCGACCAGGCGCCGCCGCCGCGGCGGAGGAAGCTCGCCCCGGCGCTCTCCTCGCCGCCGAAGACGAGCGAGCCGTCGAGGAGCCCGCCCACGAACCACTTGAACCCGACCGGCACCTCGAGGAGGCGCCGCCCCGCCTTCGCGACCACGCGATCGATGATGGCGCTGCTCACCACCGTCTTCCCCACCGCGGCGCCGGCCGGCCAGCTCGGGCGGGTGGCCAGCAGATAGTGGATAGCCACCGCCAGATAGTGGTTGGGATTCATGAGGCCGGACGGCGTCACGATCCCGTGGCGATCCGCATCGGGATCATTGCCGAAGGCCACGCGATAGCGGTCCTTGAGGCCCACCAGGCGGGCCATCGCGTGGGGGCTCGAGCAATCCATGCGGATCTTGCCATCGTAGTCGAGCGTCATGAAGGCGAAGCGCGGATCGAGGGTGGGATTGACGATCGCGAGGTCGAGCCGGTGCACGGCGTTGATGCGCGTCCAGACCGGCAATGACGAGCCGCCCAGCGGATCCACGCCGAGGGCCAGCCGCGCCCCGCGAATCGCGTCCACGTCCACCACGTCGGGGAGCCCTTCGACGTAGGGCTGGATGAGATCGCGCGGATACGTCGTCGCGGCCCGGGCCGCCTGCTCGAATGGCATCCGTTTGACGCCGGCATTGCCCTCCCGCAGCAGCGCGTTCGCGCGGTCCTGCACCCACTTCGTCACGTCGGTATCGGCGGGGCCGCCGTTCGGCGGGTTGTACTTGAATCCGCCGTCCTCCGGCGGATTGTGCGAGGGCGTGACGACGATGCCGTCGGCGAGGCCCGCGGTGCGTCCCCGATTGTGGACGAGGATGGCGAACGAGATCACCGGGGTCGGCACGACGCCATCGTCGACCTGAATGATGGTCTCGACGCCGTTCGCCGCCAGCACCTCCAGCGCCGTGCGTTCGGCCGCCCGCGACACCGCGTGGGTGTCCTTGCCCATGTAGAGCGGGCCGTCGAGGCGCTGCGCGCGCCGGTAGTCGCAGATCGCCTGCGCGGTCGCCAAGATGTGGGCTTCGTTGAACGAGCCGCGCAGCGGCGAGCCCCGGTGACCGCTCGTGCCGAAGGCCACCCGCTGATCGGGATCGTTCACGTCGGGCGCGCGCTCGTAGTACGCGCGCTCGAGCCGCGAGACGTCGATCAGCATCTCGGGCCGGGCGGGCTGACCAGCCAGCGGCGAATCGGCCATGCCTCAGTGTGCCAGAAGGGCCCGGGGGTCCGCGACCCGGCCGGCATCGAGCCACATCGACACGCCCTGCGACCAAGGGTAGAGTCGGGGCATCCGAAGAGACACCGACAGACGGCGCGTTCCCGGGAGGTCACATGACGTCAGCGGCGAGCGGGACCTGGCATACGACGGCGTGCATCCTCTGTTCCGTCAACTGTGGCATCGAGATCCAGGTCGCGGCCGACGGCCGCCGCTTCGAGCGCATCCGCGGTGACCGGGCGCACCCGGCCTCGCAGGGTTATCACTGCGAGAAGGCGCTGCGGCTCGACCACTACCAGAACGCGCGCGACCGCCTCACCCATCCGCTGCGGCGGCGTCCCGACGGCACCTTCGAGGTCATCGACTGGGACACCGCCATCCAGGAGATCGCGGCCCGTCTGGGCGCGATCCGCGACACGTACGGCGGCGAGCGCGTCCTCTATTACGGCGGAGGCGGACAGGGCAATCACCTGTGCGGGGTCTACGCGTCGGCCACCCGCCGCGCGCTCGGCATGAAATTCCGTTCCAACGCGCTCGCCCAGGAAAAGACGGGCTGGGCATGGGTGGGCGAGCAGACGGTGGGCGGCATCCCCGGCGGCGACTTCGACCACTGCGAGGTCGCGCTCTTCGTGGGCAAG
The DNA here is from genome assembly GCA_035495415.1 of Verrucomicrobiia bacterium. Classification (GTDB taxonomy): domain Bacteria; phylum Methylomirabilota; class Methylomirabilia; order Rokubacteriales; family CSP1-6; genus DASRWT01. The sequence goes on along the minus strand of DATJFY010000003.1, from coordinate 19,517 downwards.
AATCCGTGGCACTCGCACGGCGTGCCCCGCGCCCGCACCGTGCTCAAGGCCATCGCCGCCGATCCCGCGCGCTGCCTCATCGTCATCGACCCGCGCCGCACCGAGACCGCCGAGCTGGCCGACATCCACCTGGCGCTTCGGCCGGGAACGGACGCGTGGCTGCTCGCCGCGCTCGGGGGCGTCATCGTGCAGGAAGGCCTCCACGCGCGGTCCTGGCTGGCCGAGCACGCCACGGGCGCGGAGGAAGTGCTGGCCGCGCTCAAGGCGGTGCCCGTCGCCCGCTACGCCGCGATCGCCGGCATCCCCGAGGAGCAGGTGCGCGCGACCGCGCGCCGGCTCGCCACCGCCCGCGGGCTGGCGGTGTTCGAGGACCTCGGGACGCAGATGACGCGCCACTCCACCCTCAACAGCTATCTGGACAGCCTGCTGTGGCTCTTGACCGGCAACTTCGGCAACCGGGGCGGCAACAATCTGCCACTGCCGCTCATTCCCATCGCGCCGTCGAGCACGCGAGGCGAGGTGAGCCCGGTCGCCAAGGCCCCGATCATCGCGGGGCTCGTCCCCTGCAACGTGATCGCCGAGGAGATCCTCACCGATCACCCGGACCGCTACCGCGCGATGATCGTGGAGTCCGCCAATCCCGCCCATTCGCTGGCGGACAGCCGGCGCATGCGCGAGGCCCTCCGCGCGCTCGACTGCGTGGTCGTCATCGACGTCGCGATGACCGAGACCGCGCGGCTGGCCGACTACGTCCTGCCGACGCCGAGCCAGTACGAGAAGTGGGAGGCCACCTTCTTCAACTTCGAGTTTCCGGCGAACTACTTCCACCTGCGCCGGCCCGTGCTCGACCCACCCCCCGGCAGCGATCTCCTGCCCGAGCCGGAGATCCACGCGCGCCTCTGCGAGGCGCTGGGCGCGGTCACCGAGGCCGAGCTCGCGCCCCTGCGCGAGGCTGCCGCCCTGGGGCGGGCCGCGTTCGCGACCGCCTTCGTCATGGCCACCACCGCCAATCCGAAGCTGCTCGAGCTGGCGCCGGTCCTCCTGTACCGCTCGCTCGGTCCCACACTGCCCGATGGCGCCGCGCCCGCCGCCGTGCTCTGGGGCGCCGCCCAGCGATTGGCCCTCCGGCATCCCGACGCCGTCCGCCGTGCCGGGATCGACGCGCCCGATCACGAGCTGGGCGACGCGCTCTTCGCCCGAATCCTCGAGAGCCGATCCGGCCTGACCTTCGCGGTGGACACGCACGACAACGTGTGGCGGCGCATGCGGGCTCGCGGCGGCACCGTGAATCTCCACGTTCCCGAGCTGCTGGGAGAGCTCGCGCTGCTTGCCGCCGAGCCGCCGCCGCCGCCCGATCCCGCGTTTCCCTTCGTGCTGTCCGCGGGCGAGCGGCGCTCATTCACCGCCAATACCGTGTACCGTGACCCCGCATGGCGGAAGAAGGACGCGGCGGGCGCTCTCCGGGTGAATCCCGCCGATGCCATGCGCCTCGGCCTCGCCGACGGCGCCAGCGCGCGCGTCACCACCAAGCGCGGCAGCGTCACGGTGGCGGTGGAAGTCTCCGACACGATGCAGCCGGGGCACGTGTCCCTGCCGAATGGGCTCGGCCTCGACTATCCAGATGCAAGCGGGGCGCCCGTCGCCACTGGGGCGGCGACGAACGAGCTTACCGCGAGCGAGGATCGCGACTGGTTCGCGGGCACGCCCTGGCACAAGCACGTGCCGGCGCGGGTTGAGGCGGTCGCGGGCTGAGGCTCCTCAGGGTTCACCCGAGTCGCGGCAACACCTCCTCCCCGAGCACACGGATGAGGCGCGCGCGCTCGGCCACGAACCCCGTGACGAGCAGACCATCGATGCCCGCCTCCACGACCCCACGGAGCTTCTCGACACAGACCGCCGGCGGCCCGACTGCGCCGAAACGCTCGGCGAGGTAGGCGCGCAACGCCGGCTCGCCGTCCAAGAGCCGCGCGTTCGGACTCGGCCCCAGCGCCTCGTGGGCCACGGGGTGGTAGCCCTTCTGCACGCGGCGGATGGCGTCGGCCAGCTCGCCCGGCACGTGCTTGCCCTCGAGCGTGAAGCGGAAGACGTGGTGTGCGTTCGAGGCCAGCTCCATGCGGATCTCGTCGATGCCGGCGGCCACGTCATCGGTCACGTTCGCCCGCACCATGCACCAGAGATCGATGGCGGCGGGATCCCGGCCGGCCCGGCGCGCACCCGCGTGCACGTGCGCCACCGCGTCGCGGACGAGCCCGGGCTCGAGCCCCACGTTGACGATGACGCCGTCGCAGACCTCGCCCGCCAGCTCGAGCGTGCGAGGTCCCTCCGCCGAAAGGTAGATGGGCACCGCGCGAGGCGCCCAGGTGAGCCGCACCCCACGGCCGCGCCACTCGGTCTCCCGCCGGGCGTGGAGCGCGCGCACCGCCCCGATATAGGCGCGCATGTCCGCGAGGGTGGCGGGCCGCTCGGCGAGGTTCAGGATGGCGCTGTCGCCCGAGCCGATGCCGAAGAACGCGCGGCCCGGCGCGATCTCGTCCACGGTGGCGATGCCGGAGGCCGCCACGGCGGGGTGCCGGGTGATGGGATTGGTCACCGACGGCCCGATCAGCACGCGCCGGGTCGCCTGCGCGCACAGGGCCATCGTCGTATAGAGCTCGCGGAACACCGACTGGCTGTCGGCGACGCCCACCAACGAGAACCCGACGTCCTCGGCGAGTCGCGCATCGGCCACCGCCGAGACCACCGAGCGCGGCAGGCAAAGCAGGCCCAGCCGCGGCGCGCGAGAGCGGGTCACGGAGCGGCGTCCGCTCGCTACACCCTCCCGCCCTGGCCGCCCGCCGTCTGACGGATCAGGGCGACGATCACCATGAAGATGCCGCCGCCTACCGCGCCTCCCACGATCTGGGTCAGCAGCGAGCCGATCTCGAGCGCCGCCGACGACGAGAGGGTTCCGACGCCATCGGTGAGCATCTCGTTGAGAATCTGTCCACCGAGGGCACCGCCGATCATCCCCGTGAGCGAGTTCCCGAGGGGGCCCAGGTTGAAGTATCTGAGGAGGGTCGCGGCGGCGTTGCCACCCACCGCCCCCGCCATGATCTGGATGACCAGGTTCAAGAAGAACACGTTCATGAGCTGCCTCCCCCCGCGCGCCCGGTTCCGAGCCCCACCATGCCCATCCTCGACGAATGCCCCCTGCACAGCCAATGAGACCTTGGTCTGAGGACTTGAGCAAGCCGCCACACGGCTGCACTTTCCGCTTGGGGTGCCCTGCGGGCAGGGCATGTTCCCTAATGGCTCGGAATATTTCGCCTTCTTATCGTTCAAGTCGTGGGTTTCGACCGCGGGCGACGCACGCAGTGCAGCGTCAACGGGCCGAGAAGGCATGACCTGCACGCCGAGATCGCCACGCGGCCGCGCGTTTAGCTCACATCACCACGAATGGCATGGCGGGAATGCCCCATGCACCCCGAAGGGCACCATGCCCATCACCATGACCGAGGACGAGGTGCGCTGGAGCCGCAATGCCGCCGAGCGGATGGAGACGTACGACTACCGGAATCCCGACGACGCGGACGACTACATCTCCGCCGCGCTCTACCGCCTCTTCGACGGGCGGCACTTCCGGCTCATCAACGCCTCGGGCGCAGGGTCATCGCTGGCCGGGGTAGGCAACATCGGCGAGTGGCTGCCGACGAACGAGGAGGTGCAGAACTGGAAGAAGTTCTGAACGCGCGCCGCTGAGGCGTCGCGCTACGCTGGACAGGATGGTGTCGATTCCCCTGCTGTCCAAGCGCCGCGTCCTCGCGGGACTGCAGTGCCACAAGCGGCTCTATCTCCAGCTCACCGCGCCCGACCTCGCCGCCGCGCCCAGCGAGGCTCTGACCTTCCGCTTCGACCAGGGCTGCGAGGTCGGCAGCCTCGCCCAGCAGGCATTCCCCGGCGGCGTGGCCGTCGACGTCGCACCCGACCAGCTCGACGCTGCGTTGAGCCGAACCGCGGCGCTCGTGCGCGATCCGGCGGTCCCTGCCATCTTCGAAGCCACGTTTCGCCACGACGACGTGCTGGCGCGGGTGGACGTGCTCGCCCGGGCAACCGGCGGGCGCTGGCGTCTGATCGAGGTGAAGTCGGGCACGGGGATCAAGACGCACTACCTGCAGGACGCGGCCATTCAGCGTCACGTGCTCACCGGGTGTGGGCTCGAGGTGGAGGCGGCGACGGTCATGCGTGTCAATCGCGACTACGTCTACGAGGGCGGTGCCCTCGACGCCATGCGGCTCTTCACCACTCACGACGTCACCGCCGAGCTTCGCGAGATCGAGCGGGAGCTGCCGCGCCTGCTCGCCGGCGTGCGCGGGGCGCTCGCGGGCGAAGCGCCGCCGGCGATCGTGGCCGGCCGGCAGTGCCGGACGCCGTGGGTATGCGAGTTCTACGATCACTGCAACGTGCCGCGGCCCGACGACCACGTGGCCCATCTGCCCGGCCTTCGCGGTCGCCGGCTCGCCGACCTCCTCACGCGGGGCATCACGCACGTCGGCGATCTGCCGGACGATATTTCACTCGAGCCGCGTCAGGAGCTCGCCCGCCGTGCCGTGCTCGAAGGCCGCGCCCGCGCCACCGATGATCTCGCCCACGAGCTCGCCGCGCTGAGCTACCCCCGCGCCTTCATGGACTTCGAGACCCTGGGGCCGGCGCTTCCGCGCTTCGCGGGCATGCGGCCGTACGATGCGATTCCCTTCCAGTGGTCGCTGCACGTCGTGCGCGCGCCCGGCGCCCATCCCGAGCACCATGAATTCCTGGCCACGGACTCCGGCGACCCACGCCGGCGCTTCCTCGAGACGCTGGCCGAGGCGGTGGGTGACCGAGGGCCCATCATCGTCTACAGCGGCTTCGAGTCGAGGAGTCTGACCGACCTCGGGCGATGGTTCCCCGATCTGGCGCCCGTCGCCGAGCGCATCCACGCCCGGCTCTGGGACTTATTGAAGGTGATGCGGCTCCACGTGTACCATCCACGCTTCCGCGGCTCCTTCTCCCTCAAGCAGGTGCTGCCCGCCCTGGTGCCCAGCCTGAGCTATGACGGGATGGAGGTGGCGGATGGCGCGGCGGCCGGTCCTGCGTGGGATCGGCTCGTGCGCGGACGCGCGAAGGGGCCCCTCGAGCCGGCGGAGGCGATGCGTCTCGAGCGCGCGCTGCGCGACTACTGCGGGCAGGACACGCGCGGACTGGTGGAGGTGGTGCGCGCGCTCGAAGGCTACTGCCGCTCGAGTACCGCCTGAATGGCCACGAGCCGCCCTTCCTGGCGGTTACGGTGGCCGACCCGGATGATCTCATCGAGGCCCGCGCCCATGATGAGCCGGGACGCGGCGTGGGCGGGGATCGCGGCGGGGTCGACAGGGCCCGCGGTCTCCGCGGTGATGTCATCCCAGGCCCGCACGCGAAAGCCGGCCGCCTCCATCACGGCCCGCATCTCGGCGGGCGGACGGAGAAAGCTCGCGCCCGCGTCGCGCGCCCACATCACGGGATAGAGGATGGGCGCCGACGGACCGGCCATGGGCTCCTGGGTGGCGAGGAGCCCGCCGGGACGAAGGACGCGGTGAATGCCGGCGTACAGCCGAGCCTTATCGGCAATGTTCATCCCGCTGTTCTGCGTCCATACCACGTCGAAGGCGCCGGCGTCGAAGGGTAGCGTGAGGGCGTCGCCCACTCGATGCGTGACGCGGTCCCCAAGACCGAGCCGGTCCGTGAGGAGCTGGGCGGCGCGGACGAACGAGTCCGTCAGGTCGACCACGGTGACGCGGCAGCCGTAGCGCGACGCAAGCGTCCGGGCCGGGCCCCCGATCCCGCCCCCCACGTCCAGCACTCGCGTGCCGGCCGGCGCCTTGTCCAGCCCCGCCAGGCGCGCCAGGCGAAGGGTGGCCTCGAGACCGCCGCCGTGGAAGTGGTCGGCCGGCGCGAGCTCGTCCACGGTGAGGGCGTCGAGCCGCTTGCCCGCGGCGGCGAGCGCGTCGAGAATGGCGCGGCCGAGGCCGTCACGCTGCCAGTACTCGCTGATGGAGGTATGGTTGGCCATGCCGGTAGTGTATAGCGTCCACAAGGAGGCCCCATGGTGAAGAGACGGATACTCGCGCGGGGAATCGCGACGGCGGTCACGCTGGGGCTCGCGGCGGCGATGGCGGCAGCCGCCGACGCGCCGCTCGGCAACTGGAACACGGTGGACGACAAGACGGGCAAGGTGAAGTCGGAGGTACAGATCTACGACCAAGGCGGCAAGATCTACGGCAAGATCGTCGGCCTGCCCGAGCCCAATGACGACAAGGGCAAGCCCAAGCTCTGCACCAAGTGCCAGGGCGCGGACAAGGACAAGCCGATCGTGGGCCTGGTCATCATCAAGGAGCTGGTCGCCGACGGCGGGCGCTACAAGGGCGGCACCATCCTGGATCCCGAGGACGGCAAGGTGTACCGCGCGGAGATCTGGCCCGAAGGCGCCGAGCTCAAGGTCCGCGGCTACCTCGGGCCCTTCTACAAGACCCAGACCTGGACCAGGCCGAAGTAGCGCGTCCCGCGCGTTACTCGCTGAGCGGCATCTCCACGCGCCGGTCGCCCAGCACCACGCGCACGGTGAGCGTCTGCCGGCCCGGGGCGGTGGGCAGAGCGCCGCGGTAGCTCCCGGCGGGAGCGATTGGCTCGAGCATCGTCTCGCGCACGTGGCCGTCCGTGGATTTCTGCCGTAGCATCACCTGCGCGCCGGACATCGGGCTGCCGCGCTGATCGGTCACGCGAACCGTGAAGGTGATCCCGTCTTGACCGGGCGCGCGGCTCACGTCGACGTGCGGGAGGCCGGGAAAGTCGGGCAGACGCTGGGTGCGCGTGGCGCTCGGGGAGGACAGGTCGGCGCGACGCGGCGGTAGTGACGGCGGCGGCAGCTCGCGCGACGCCTCCGTCTCACGCGGAGGCAACGCCACGTCACGAGCGGGCGCCGGCGCGGACGGGAGCGCCGGCTCGCGGCTCGCGCTGGCGTCACGCGACGCGCTCGCGCTGCGCGCGGCCTCGCGGGCGGGCTCGCGGGGCGGTGTGGCCACGGGCTGCCGGGCGGTCTCGCGGGGCGGTGTGGCCGCGGGCTGCCGGGCGGTCTCGCGGGGTGGTGTGGCCGCGGGCTCACGGGCGGTCTCGCGGGGCGATGTGGACGCGGGCTCGCGGGCAGTCTCATGGGATGGTGTGGCCGCGGGCTCCCGGAGAGCCTCCCGCGGTGGAGTCGCATCGGCGGTGGCTGAAGGCGTGGGCATGGCCGGCGTGGGCGCCAGCGCAGGAGCGGAGGGGGCCGGCGCGGCGGGCGCCGGGGAGCGCCCCGCGGCATTGTCGTTCGCCGCCAAGGTCCTCGACGTATCCCGCGTGGGCTCGACGGCTTCCCGGCGCGGCGGGGTGAGATCAGCTAGGTAGTCCCGGATCTGCGAGGCGAACAGGAATGCGCCCCCCGCAACGACGAGCAGTGCGAACGCGAACGCGGTGGCCAGCCCCGCGAAGAACCCTCGGCGCCGCGGCGGCGCCTCGCCGTAAGGATCCTCTCCCGACGGCGACCAGTCGTCCTCGTCGAGGATCGTCTCGCTCGCTCGCCGGCCGCCCATCCGTCCACGAAACGCCGCTTCGCGCGCGAGCTCGGCCTCGGCGCGCGCCGCCCGCATCTCATCGATCTCTGCGCGGCGGTCGTCGTAGGCCGGCGGGGGCTCGGCGAACGGGCGCGCCGGCGGCGGCGGAGCCATCTCCGGGGCCCGCGGCGGTACAGGTCCTCGCGCGGGCGCGGCCACCGGATCACGGCGAGGCGCGGCGGCGCCGGCCACCGGCGGGTGGTCCTCCTGGCGCGAGCAGATCGCATAGCCCTGCACCGCGAGCTGCTCGGAGAGGGCGGACCGGCGGCGCTCCCGACCGGTCGGCCACTGCGGAGCGCGCGTGCCGTCGGCGTTCCGGCGGTCCGGCATGATGTCGATCTGCTCACCGCGCGCGAGATGCCGATCGAGCGCGATGGTGAGTGGCACCGCCAGCCCCGCCCGGTCACGGGCGAGGATGAAGAGATGTCGCATCATGTCGAGCCTCCGCCGCGCGCAGGATGTTGAGGCCTACCAAAGGTGGTGGCATTCACGCTCGGGACGGTGCCATGGGCCGCCGGCCTCGCCGGTTTGACCGCCTTCTCGATGTTACCCCAGAGATTCATGGCGTACGCTTCATCCTACGCCCGCCCCCGCGGTGTGGAGCGTGCACCGTCGATAGACGGTGGGAGTTTCCCCGCGCCCCGAAAGGCGTCAGCTCAGCTCTCCAGGCGCCGCCGCAGCATCTGCTGCAGGCTTTGCCGCGTGAGACCCAGCCGCTCCGCGGCGCGCGTCTTCGAGCCGCACTCGCGCAGCGCGTCTTCGATCATGCGTCGCTTGAGCTGCTCGATCGCGTCGTTGAGGGTGAGTGGCGCGGCGGGGCGCGCCTCGTTCCCGCGCAGGCGCTCCGACAGCTGGGCGAGGCCGATGGGTTGACCGGGCTCGGCCAGCGCCACCGCCCGCTCGATCTCGTTCTCGAGCTCGCGCACGTTGCCCGGAAACGGGTAGGCGCGCAGGCAGCGCAGGGCCTCCGACGTGATGCCGGGCACGGCCCGCCGCGCGCGCTCGCGATACATGCGGAGAAAGTGCTCGGCGAGGGCCGGGATGTCCTCGGCGCGCTCGCGGAGCGGCGGCAGCCGGACGGGAAAAACGTTCAGACGATAGTAGAGGTCCTTCCGATAGCGGTTGGCCGCCACTTCCGCCTCGAGATCCGCGTTGGTGGCGGCGAGCACGCGCACGTCGATGCGGCGCGGGCCCGAGGCGCCCACGCGACGAATCTCCCCCTCCTGGAGGACGCGGAGGAGGCGGAGCTGCATGGCCGGCGACATCTCGCCTACCTCGTCGAGGAAGATCGTGCCGCCGTCGGCCTCCTCGAAGAGCCCTTTACGATCGGCGCTGGCCCCCGTGAAGGCGCCGCGCGCGTGGCCGAACAGCTCCGACTCGAGGAGGGACTCCGGCAACGCCGCGCAGTTCTGAGCCACGAAGCGCGCGTGGCGGCGGGGGCCGTTGTCGTGAATGAGACGCGCGAACATCTCCTTGCCGGTGCCGGTCTCGCCGAGCAGCATCACCGTGGTGTCGGTGTCGAGAATCTTGCGCGTGAGGTCGACGGCGGGCCGGAGCCCGCCGGCGACGCCGATCAGCCCCTCGAAGTCCAGGGGCCGCGCGCGGCTCTCCGCCACCTCGCGCCGCAGGGTGTTCACCGCCAGCTCGAGCTCGTCCCGGAGGCGGACGTTGTCGCGGAGGAGGCCGTGGCGTTCGGCGGCGCGGCGCACAATCAAGCGGAGCTCGTTCGGATCCCAGGGCTTGGGCACGAAGTGATAGATGCGGCCGGTGTTGATGGCCTCCATCAGGTTGTCGACGTCGGTGTAGGCGGTGAGGATGATCCGCATCGCGTCGGGCGCGACGTCTTGACTCCGATGCAGGAGCTCCACGCCGGTCATGCCGGGCATGCGATAATCCGTGACGATCACCGCCACGTCCGGAGTCGCGGTGAGCATCCGCAGCGCGTCCTCGCCGCTCTCGGCGCGGATCACGGTGAACTCGTCGGCGAGGATGGCCTCGAGCGCGTCGAGCACGCGGCGCTCGTCGTCCACGATCAGGACCGTCGCCCGCTCGTCCATCGCCCTCCGTGGCGCCTCGGTCTCGTCAGGAATGAAGCGGGGTCAGCCGGCGGCGACGCCGGCGGGCTCCCGGAGCCCCACGATCTCGTAGAGCGTCTCGCGATCCTTCAGGCCCTTCAGCTTGGGAGAGCCCAGCTCGCGGTACGCCACGAGGCCGCTCACCTCGCGGAAGGTGCTGTCGGCGGCGATTATATGCGCGTCGAACAGGCGTGTCATCCGCTGGATGCGCGCGGCCGCGATCATGGGCCGCCCCACCACGACCAGCTCGCGGCGCTCGGCGGAGCCGATGGTGCCCGCCATCACCGGGCCGGACGCGATGCCGACCCCGATGTCGAAGCGCGGGAGGCCGTCGGAGGCCCAGCCCGCCGACAGCTCGCGTACCGCCGCCACCATCTCGACGGCGGCCCGCACCGCGCGCGCCGGCGCGTCCTGGCCTCCCTCGGCCACGCCGAACAGCACCACGATCTCGTCGCCGATGAGCTGCTCCACCGTGCCGCCGTGGCGAAAGATCACCTCGACCATCCGCGCCAGGTAGGCATCGAGCAGCCGGAGCACCACCGGCCCCGGCGTGGTCTCGATGAGGCGCGTGTAGCCGCGGATGTCCGCGAAGAGCACGGTGGCCTCGCGCCACTCCCCCGGCTGACCCAGCAGGGTCGGGTTGCCGACCACCATGTCGGCGAGGCGTGGCGAGACGTAACGCTGGAGCTGCGCGCGCACCCCCGCTTCACTCACCACGCGGGCCTGCGCGGCCTGGAGGTCGGCGAGCGTGGCTTCGAGGTCGGCGTTCTTGGCTGCCAGGTCCCGCAGGAGCTGCTCGCGCTCCGCGCTCAGGAGGTGGCGCTCCACGCCGCGGCGCACGGTGTGGATCAGCTCCGCGGGATCCCATGGCTTCAGGATGAAGTGGTAGATGTTGGCGGCGTTGATCGACTGCATCAGCGCCTCGGCGTCGGTGAACGCGGTGAGGAGCACCCGCACCGTCTCGGGAGCGAGCTCGCGGCAGCGCGCGAGGAAGTCGGTGCCGCTCATGCCCGGCATGCGCTGGTCGCTGATCACGAGGGCCACCGGCTCCCGCACGATCACATCCAGGGCGGCCTCGGGCCGCTCCGCCCGCAGCACGCGGTAGTCCATGGCGAGGAGGGCCTCGAGCGAATCGAGCACGCGGGCCTCGTCGTCCACGATCAAGACGGTCGGCGGTATCATGTCCGATCCTTGCGCGCGAGCGGAATGCGGACGGTGAAGACGGCGCCGCCGTCGGACGCGTTCTCGGCGCGGATCTCCCCGCCATGCTTCGTCACGATCTCGTAGCTGATGCTCAGCCCGAGCCCGGTTCCCTCGCCCACCGGCTTGGTGGTGAAGAACGGGTCGAACACGCGCCCCAGCGCATCGGGGGCGATGCCGGGGCCGGTGTCGGCCACCGAGATCACCGCCACGTCCCCCTCGCGCCGCGTCTCGATGGTGATGGCCCCGGGGCCCGAGATGGCCTGGGCGGCATTGGCGAGCAGATTGAGGAATACCTGGTCCATCTGGGAGCGGATGCACTCCACCTCGGGCAGCTCGCCGAACTTCCGGTGCACCGCCACGCGGTCCTTCAAGAGATGGTTCAGCAGGGTGAGGCTCGACTCGAGCTCCTCGTGGAGGTCGACGGGCTGCCACACGTCGTCCTGCGTGCGCGCGAAGACCCGGAGGTCTCGCACGATCTTCCGCGCGCGCTCCGCGCCTTCCTTGATGCCCTGGATCATCGAGTCGAGGTACTTCAGCGCATAGTCGACCTTGCGTGACTCCCACTCCGCCTGGAGGCGCGCCTGGTCGGGGGCGGCGAGGGGCGCGGCGCGATAGGCCTCGAGCATGCCCCGGAGCCGGCGGACGAAGTCCTCCAGCGTGGTGACGTTGGAGTAGACGAAGCCGATCGGGTTGTTGAGCTCGTGGGCGACGCCGGCCACGAGCTGGCCCACCGACGCCATCTTCTCGCGCTGGACGAGCTGGAGCTGGGTCGCCTGGAGCTCACGGTACGCCGCCTGCAGCTCCTCGTTGGCGGTGCGGAGCTGCTCGGTGCGCACCCGCACCTTGTCTTCGAGGCCGCGGCTCAGCTCCTCGATGGTCTGGAAGCTCGCCGCGCGCTCCACCGCGAGCGCCACGTGATTCGCCACCGCGGCGAGCAGCTCGCGGTCGGGCTCGCCCACGCGCCCCGCCTCGCTGGACGTCACCGCGAGCACGCCCACCACCATCTCCTTGACCTTGAGCGGCACCATGACCACCGAACGGGTGCCGAACGCGCGCGCCGTCGCCACGTCCATGGGCAGGCTCGTGCGCTCCACATCGTCGGCGACGAGGGGCCGGCCGCTGCGGACGACCTCGGCCGCGGCGGAGTGCGGATCGTCCAGTCGGTATTCGACCTCGCCGAAGCGCCGGTTCGCGCACACGGTGCCCGCCGCTCGGTGCTCGCGGATGGTCCGGCGGGAGCGGTCCACGAGGTAGAGGTAGGCGCTCTGGTAGCCCATTCCCTCGACCAGCCGCTCGACCGCCTGCTGGTAGATGAGCTCGACGTCGAGCGTCGCGTTGACCGCCGCCGACAGCTCGCTGAGCAGCGAGAGCTGCTCGATGGTGGTCTCGAGGTGGCGGAACTTCTTCTCGAGCTCGTTGTTCGAGTAGAGGATCTCCTCCGACTGGAGCGCGAGCATGCGTTTGGTGTGCTCCCAGCGCTCGCGCAGGCGCAGCCCCCAGCCGACCGAGCCGCCCAGCAGCACGGGCAGAGCCAGCGCCGCCGCCTCGCCGAGCCAGGTGGCGAGCCGGCTGACCTCCATCACTCCCACCAGCGTGGCCGAGACCGCCGCACCAGCGAGCAGCGGGCCCCAGAACCGGGGCCCCAGCGGCGGGTTCGTCCAGTGCACCTCGACCACGCAGGCGTCGGCGCCGCGCGCCGCGCACTGATGCTCGACGATGGTCGCGGCGGGCAGCCCCCAGTTCGTCGGGTACCACTTCCACTTCTCGTTCTCCCAGACGCAGAACCAGCGGGGAATCGCGTAGCCCTCGATGGGCGCGCGCCGGTAGATGATCGAGCTCCGCCTGGACCTCACGATCTCGAGAGTCGAGAAGCGCGAGATGGCGGCGGTCGCCCTCACGTTGGCCGCGTAGACGTCGCGCGGGGTCCCCATCCCCATCGTGTAGGTGCCGAGGTAGTGGCGGTACTCCCGCGACGGCTTCCACGCCATCATGTCGGCGGCCGCCCGCGCGACCCAGGCTTCCTCGTCGACGTCCCCCGTCAGCGACATGGCCACGCGCACCAGCTCGTTGGCGACGGGCAGGGGCAGCCAGTTGTGGTCGGCCATGAGGTAGTCGCGCTCCCGCCCGGCGACCCGGCACAACCTGGCCACCGCCTCCGGCCCCGCCTCTTTCTCCACGAAGGGGATGAGCCCCTTCGTGAAGAGACAGTTGATCTCGCCCGGCACGCGTGTCCTTGTCCGCCGACCCTCAGCTCGGCTTGTAGACGAACTTGGAGGTGATGTTCACCGGATTGGCGAGGGTGTCGCGCACCGGCGACTTCCGGTCGATGGTCTCCTTGCACCGCCGCACCTTGTCCTCCGGCGCGGGGCTCGTGACCGTGATCGTGTAGTTGATGTCGGTGATCCCGTTGCGCACGCTCTTGTCATGGCCGAGCATGCCGCGCGCGTCCATGTGCGCCTCCATGTCCAGCTCGATGCCGTCGAGCGGCACGCCGAACAGGGCGGCGTTGGTGGCGGTGCCGTTGGTGACGCAGCCGGCGAGAGCGGCCAGCATCACCTCGAGAGGGAAGGGCGCCGCGTCCCCGCCGCCGAGGTCCGCCGGCTCGTCCACCATGATGGTGAAGCGGCGCGGCGCCGGTGTCATCTTCTGCCCGCCCGCGTACCACTCGCTGAGCGTAACCTGGGTCATGGTGCCGCGGTGCCAGGTGGACTTGGCCTTGATCGTGAGCTTCTCTAGTCCCGGATTCGCGCGGACGGCGGCGTCGGTGGCCTTGAGCTTCTCGAGGTTGACGTCGTTGAGCTGAGTCATGATGCTCCCCCTCTCGGTTACAGCAGTTGTGCGATGAGACGCGCGGCCCGCTCGGTCCCGCCCGTCGGCGCGTCGCGATACTGGACGGGCTTGTCGAGATGCTCCACGATGGCCGAGCCCAGCTCCTCGACGCTGGTGCGGTCGTAGTCCATTCGGACGCCCGCGCCGAGGCGGTCCAGGCGGCGCGCGACGTGGAAGCTCTGCTCGAAGTGGTTCCGCAGCGGGAAGTAGAGAAACGGGGTCTGGAAGGCGGCCAGCTCCATCGTGGTGGTCAGCCCGCCCTGCACGATGGCGAGGTGCGCGGCCGCGTGATGGCGGAAGAGGTTCGGCACGAAGGACCGCACCTCGATCCCGGGTCCCTTGGGAAAGTCGCTCCCATCCAGGCGCGGGCCCGCCACCAAGAGCATCCGCGCATCGGGGACGCGCGGGGCGACCAGCGAGAACGCCTGGGCGCACTTCCGCAGCAGGCTCTGGCCCGCCTTGGTCCCGCCCACCGACACGAGGATCACGCGCTCGTCCGGCCGGAAGCCCAGCTCGTGGCGGAGCGCCGTCTTGTCGCGAAGCTCCGCCGGATCGAAGTGGTAGGTGTAGCCGGAGAAGCGGAAGTGTTCCCGGCTCCACTCGCGCATGTTGGGCAGGTCCGGCCCGAACGGGCGATCCAGCACGTCGTCCTCGTCGCCGACCATGATGGAGAGGTCGCGGACGTCCGGATGGAAGCGCAGGTGGTCCACGTTCTCAGCGTTCCGGTCCCACGCTCGCTTGAACTCCGCCGTGTTCGGGTCATCGCGCATGGGCAGCATGCCGATGAAGTCGGTCATGAAGACGTAGGGCGCGCGCTTGAGCTCGGGATTCTCGTGGAGGTAGTAGTCGAGGTCCCACCCCTCGTCGCCCACCCAGAGGTCGTAGCGCTCGCGCTCCACGACGTCGGCGAACGTCATGAAATTGGCGGCCATGATCTCGTCCATGTCCCACAGCGCGTTGAAGGCGTGGAGCTCGTGGTCGCCCGCCCAGCCCTCGACGTGCGCACTCTCGTTGAGAATGTGCCGCGTGGCCGGGTGCAGCCGCTCGCGACACGCCTCGACCACGCGATCGGCGGGATCGGCGGCGAGGAAGTCGACCGTGACGTCGCCGTGCTGGGCGCGGAGCGCCCGGGCGATGGCGAGATCGCGCTGGATGTGGCCGAGGCCGATCGGGCTCGACAGCCAGAGGATGCGCCGCTCCTTGGTCCGGGGGGCCCGCGCGGGGGCCGGCTCCGCGACCTTCCGCTCGGTCGTCGCGGGGATGCGGGCCGACGCCACGTCCTTGCCGCCGACGAAATCACGGACGAGGTGATTCACCTTCACGGCGTGGCGCCCGTGGAGAAAGTGGCCGGCGCCCTCGAAAGTGACCAAACGCGCGCCCGGGATCGCCCCCACCATCTTCTCCGCGTGGGAGTAGGGGACGATCTTGTCGAGGGTCCCGTGCAGCGCGAGCGTGGGCACGGTGAGGCGGGACAGAAGGTCGTACACGTTCGAGCCGTCGATGGCGCGGAGAGACTCGACGAGCACGTCCGGCGTGGTCTCGCCCGCCCAGGCGTAGGCGTCCTCCATGCCCTTCAGCGAGTGCGGCTCGGGCAGGCAGCGCGCGAAGAGGCGCTGGCGCCAGGCGTCGAACTGATCGCGGATCACCGGCGCCACCTTCTCGTCGAACGGCTGCGGCACGGACTCCGCGTACTGCCCGCTCAGGAGGATCAGGTGGGACAGCCGGTCGGGATGCTCGACGGCGTAGCGAAAGGCGACCAGCGCGGCGCACGACAGCGCGACCAGCGCGAAAGGCGGCCGCACCGACGCCTCCAGCACCGCGAGAAAGTCCCCATAGCGGGTGTCGAGGTCGTAGCCGCTGGACGTCCGGTCCGAGCGGCCGTTTCCCCGCATGTCCATGGTCACCACGCGGAAGTAGCGGGAGAGATACGGCACCTGGCTCTTCCACTGTCGGCTGTACGCGGCGGGCTGACACTGCGGAAGCAGGAAGAGATCACGCGCCCCCGTGCCCGTCGCCTGGTAGAAGAGGTTGACTCCGTCTCGCGTGACGTACATCGGACTACCTCCGATTGTGGCGCATGAGAGTGGCCATCTCAGCGCGCTCCCTTGCCCGCGCGCCGCGCGCGCTCGTACTGCACCAGGGCGGCGCCGCCGCGCACGGTGTGGCGCTTGTCGCCCGGCACGAAGTGGATGGCGGTGGAATCCAGGGAGTCGGGGAGCGCGTACTCGCGGGTGCGGCGTACGACTTCGGCGGCCAGCGGCACGAGCGACTTCACCACCCCGCCGGTGACGATGATGACCTCCGGGTTCATGCTGTTGATGGCGGCGCCCAGGCCCGCCCCGAGGGCGCGGCACGCACGGTCCACGATCTCGCGCGCGAGCGCGTCGCCGGCCGCCGCTGCCGTGAAAACGGTCTCCGCTGTGATCGCGTCGAGCCGGCCACCGGCGAGGCCGCGGAGCGACGAGGGCTCGGAGGCGGCGCGGCGCCGGCCTTCCTCGGCGATAAACCGGCCACCGGCGTAGAGCCCGAGGCAGCCGCGGCTGCCGCACGGGCAGGTCGGACCGTCGAAGGCGATGGTGACGTGGCCGAGCTCGCCCGCGTAGCCCTTCTTGCCGCGAATCAGCCGGCCGTCCAGGATGAGGCCGGCGCCGAGTGCCGTGCCGATGGCGACCACTACGCACGAGGCCGCGCCCTTGCCGAAGCCGAACATCCACTCGCCCAGCGCCAGCACGTTCACGTCGTTGTCCAGGAACGTCGGCACGCCGGTCTTCTCGGCGATGCGTTCGGCGAGCGGCACGCCATGCAAGTCGGCGACGTGCTCGCCCGCCGAGGTCAGCAGCATGCCGCGGTCGACGTCGACCAGGCCGGGCACTCCGACCCCGACCGCCTCCAGCGTCAAGCCGCGCGCCTGGGCCTCGAGGGCCAGATCGGTGACGAGCTCGAGAATCGTCTGGGTCGCGGTGCCGCAGCCGAGATTGGTGGAGGCCTGCACGGAGGCCAGCACGTCGCCCTCCGGCGTGACGAGTCCGGCCGACGAGGTGGTGCAGCCGACGTCCACGCCGATCAGCACGCCCGGTGTCGCAGTCATGTGAGGTCCTCTGCCTCATCGGTGGCAAGGCGTGTGCCATGGCGCCGCCCTGTCACGACGCGCACTTACGGAGCGGCCCCGCAAGCTGACCTTGCGGGGCCGCCGCCCCTTCAGGCGACTCGCCCGAGATTTCGCGCGCTTGGCGCCGCAAGGTGATCTGGCGCGGCCTGGCTGCGCCGCACAGCTCAGGCTTGCGCGCGCCCTCACCGAGTCGGCCCCCGATGATAGTCTCGACGCCATGCCGGGGGTCAACCTGAGCCAGCCGCTGCTCGGCGCCGGCGCGGCCGCGAAGAACGACTGGGCCGCCGCGAGCGCCCGCACCAGCCTCGACTTCACCGCCCAGGCCGAATTCAAGCGCGGGCTCAACGTCACCATCGGCCTCTCCGCGCTCGCCCAGGCGGACGCCGGTCTGGCGAAGTTCGTGGAAGCGACGGTGCGAGGCAATGCCT
This sequence comes from Verrucomicrobiia bacterium, assembly GCA_035495415.1. GTDB lineage: Bacteria > Methylomirabilota > Methylomirabilia > Rokubacteriales > CSP1-6 > DASRWT01. The sequence continues at coordinate 2,236 of DATJFY010000003.1, read as the reverse complement.
TCGCGGAGGCGGAGGCGAGCCTGCAGGTCCAGCTCCCGCTGAACCTCTTCCAGAGCTTCGGGCTGGCCGTCGGCGCCCAGGCGAAGGCGCAGGCCGCCGCGGGCATCGAGGTCGGCCTGGCCCTGGTGGTGGGCGACTTCATCGAGCTCATCCGGCGCGACCCGAACGCGATCGGAATCCCGATCGAGCTGGTCTTGCTCCTCCTCGAGGAAGTCGCGCTCGGCGGCAAGTTCGAGGTGCACGTGGCGGCCTCGGCGATGGCCTACGCGTCGATCACGATCACCGGCACCATCATCGACCGGCCGGGGAAGCCCGCCGGCTTCGAGTATCTGGTGGACGCGGGGCTCGGGCTCGCCGCGGGCATGGGGTTCAGCGGCGGGCTCACCCTGGGCTTCCGCGACTTCCGGCATTTCTACGGCCGCGCGGTGGATCTCTGTGTCGACGCGATCGTGCGCGAGCTTGGCAGCCTCCTCGCCGACGAGCCGTCCTCCGTCCGAGCCCTCGCGGGCGCCTTTGGCCCGGTGGCGAAGCTGGCGCTCCGCCTCGCCTACGAACTCGGCGACTTCATCGCCAAGAACAATCCCGGCCCCTCTCCCGAGGCCGCGCTGACCTTGGCCAATCACGGCGTCGGCATTCTCCTGGAAGAGTCGCAGCGCTTCCTGCTCGAGCACCTGGTGGCGACCGGCCTCAACGCCGCGCGCCGCGTCGTGCAGGGGCTCGCGGGCGGCATGGGGCAGAGCGCATGGGACGCGGTGCGCCCGCAGCGGCGGGCGGTGGCGCAGCGGCTGTATGCCGTGCCCTCCGATCCGTTCCAGCCCACGACCGACAACCGCGCCTACTGGCGGCGCCTCCAGGAGGAGATGCTGGCCCTCGCGAACGGCCTCCCCGCGGGCGTGCGCGACAGCGTGAAGCAGGGCGCCGCGGCGGTCGGCGTCGGCGCCGAGCTCCTCATGGAGATGTTTCGCTCCCGGATCAACGCGGCACAGGCCTACGTGGTCGCGGTGGGGGTGGGTCAGATCACCACCAAGCCCGCCTTCGGCGGCCCCCTGCCCCAGCCGATGCTGCCGGGCATCCAGGAGGCCATCAACACCGCGCTCGGGCAGGCAGCCGGCGCCGCGCTCGACTTCGGGACGCTCACGCGCTTCCTCACGAGGCCCGCGCTGCTGGACGCCCTGCGGAGCGAGCTGCCCGGCATCGATCGCTTTGCGCAGATCTTCAGCGGCCCCATGGGCCGGACGGCCACCCAGGTGCTCGCCACCTTCCTCTCCAACCGCGAGGCCTTCCTGCCCGACGCCAACGGCCATATCGATCCGCGCCGGACGCTCGAGGTACTGCTGCAGGGGCTCGACGGCTTCATCACCGACCGCCTCAACGCCGAGCTCAAGGCGCGCGTGTACGCGGCGACGCCCGACGAGCTCACCCGCCTTTACTTCGACGAGGTGTTGCTCGCCGCGATCAACTTCGCCAAGGACGTGGCCTTCCGCACCGTGCTCGACTGGGACAAGGCGCCCGTCGACAAGGACACCTTCACCGAGGCCCTCGCGAGCGTGCTCACCATGCTGGTGGGGCGGAGCGTGGTGATCATCGGCGACCAGTTCTTCGATGCGCTCGCGCGCAACATGCAGGCGGCGGCCGCCCATGCCGCGGGGCACCTGGAGGGGCGGAAGAGCGTGTTCGACGCGATCGGACTCCCGGCCAGCCCCGAGCTCGAGCGCCTCTTCGCGGACACGGTCCGGATCGGCGGCGAGGTGTTCGGGCCCCTGCCCGACGACACGCGCGCGCGGATCCGCGGCATCCTCTACGAGATCATGGAGCCGCTGCCGCCGAACGGCGCGCGCGCCTTCGTGGACGACCTCGGCGACCAGTTCTTCATCCCCAACGGCGAGCACGTGGACGCCCTGCGGGACGAGCTCCTCGCGATCTCGCGTGAGCGGTTCGGCCGCTTCGCCGAGAAGGTCCTGGAGGGCGCGGGCTCCATGCTCCTGGAGGCGCTCGCCGACTTCATCGCCGAGGCCCTCGCCACCATCGGGCAGTGGGAGAAGGACATTGCCAAGGCCATCGAGGACCTCGGCCGCGCCGTCGCCCAGCTCGCGGAGGAGATTGCCCACCTCCTCGAGGAGATGGAGGCGGCGTTCGGACAGGCGGTCGACGCCTTCGAGGCCCTCCTGGAGACCCTGGCCAGCGGCTCGATGCGCAGCAAGCTCAAGACGCGGGTCGTCGACGAGCTCTACGCCCG
>DATJFY010000002.1:0-86596 GCA_035495415.1 Verrucomicrobiia bacterium | reverse complement strand
CGCGGTGCGCGGGTGCCGCGGCCTCTCCAAGGCGGCGATGATCCACAACGCCTATGTGCCCCGCATGGAAGTGGACGCGGAGACATACGAGGTCCGGGCCGACGGCCAGCTCCTGACCTGCGAGCCGGCGTCCGTCCTCCCAATGGCGCAGCGCTACTTCCTCTTCTAGGCGACGCGCGCATGATCGTGATCACCGAGCCGCATCTCCACGTCTCCGAGGACGCCCTGCAGGGACGAGCGCGCGACACGCTCTGCCTCACCTGGGAGGAGCGGCGCTGGACCCGGAAGCGCGTGCTGACCAGCACCGGCCGGGAGGTGGCGCTTGCCCTGCCGACGGGCAGCGTGCTGCGGCCGGGCGATGTGATCGCGCTGGAGGCGGACTGGTACCTGGCGGTGGAGGGACGACCTGAGCCGGTGCTGGCGATCGCGCCGCGTGACCGCACCGAGGCGATTCGCGTGGCCTTCGACGTGGGCAACCGGCACTTCTCGCTCGCCCTGGACGGAGACCTGATCCTCGTGCCGGACGACACCGCGATGGAGCAGCTCGTCCAGCGGCTCGGCGTGCCTTGGGAGCGGCGCAGCGCGGTCTACGACCCCATCGGCGGCGGTGGCCACCGCCACGCGCCCGGCCAGAGCCCGCTGGACGGCCACACCCACCCGCAGCACGGGCACGAGCACTCCCATGCCTGATCCCGCGCTGCTGCCCCTTTTGCATCTGGCCGACACCGCGTTCCCAACGGGCGGCTATGCGCACTCACTCGGGCTCGAGACGTATTGCCAGGACGGCCGCGTCGCCGACGCGGAGGGGCTCGCGGCGTTTCTCGCCATGCACCTCGAGGCTGCGGCCGGGCCAAGCGATGCCACCGCCGTGGTGGCCGCGCTGCGCGCCTTTGCCGCCGAAGATCTCGCGGCGTGCCGCGCGCTGGACGCCCGGCTCGAGGCGATGAAGCCGGCGCGGGAGCTGCGCGAAGCTAGCCGCCAGATGGGCCGCCAGACCCTGCGCGTTGTGCGGACGCTCAGCGGCGACTCGCGGCTCGGCGTCTATGCGACGGCGGTCGATGCGGGTGAGGCGCCGGGACATCACGGCGTGGCCTTCGGCATGGCTGCGGGGGCGCTGGGGGTGGGGGCCGAGGCCGCCGCCACCGGCTACCTCTATTCCGCCACGTCGCTGCTCGTCGGCGCCGCCCTCCGCCTCATGCGCCTCGGCCAGCTCGACGGCCAGCGCGTGCTCTGGCGGCTCCATCCCTTGATCGGCCGCCTCGCCGCCGAAGCCGCGGCCCGCGATCCCGACGACATGTGGAGCTGGGCGCCCGGCCTCGAGCTGGCGAGCCTCGCCCACGAGCGGCTGGACGCGAGGCTGTTCCGCTCATGAGCGTGTCGACGGCCCCGCGCGCCCTGCCGCGCCCGCTGAAGATCGGCGTCGGCGGCCCGGTTGGCTCGGGCAAGACAGCGCTGGTTGAGCGGCTCTCGCGCCTCCTGCGCGACCGCTACGACATGGCGGTGATCACCAACGACATCTACACGCAGGAGGACGCGCAGTTCCTCATCCGGCGAGGCGCGCTGGCCGCCGAGCGCGTCATCGGGGTGGAGACGGGCGGCTGTCCTCACACCGCGATCCGTGAGGATGCCTCGGTGAACCTCGAGGCCGTGCATCAACTCGTGAGCCGATTCCCGGGGCTCGAGCTCCTCCTCGTCGAGAGCGGCGGGGACAACCTCGCCGCCACCTTCAGCCCGGAGCTGGTGGACGCGACCATCTACGTGATCGACGTCGCTGAAGGGGACAAGATCCCCCGAAAAGGCGGCCCGGGCATCACGCGATCCGACCTGCTCGTCATCAACAAGATCGACCTGGCTCCGTACGTCGGCGCCGATCTCGCGGTGATGGAGCGTGACGCCAAGCGCATGAGAGGAGACCGGCCGTTTGTCTTCACGAACCTTCGCGATGGTGACGGCGCGCCGGCCGTGGCCGAGTGGATCCGGCGCGAGCTCCTGTTCGAGGGCTGACCGCGATGGAGAGGCTGCGCGGCGCACCGGCCGCGATGGGCTGCTGGTCCTGGGCTTCGAGCGGCGGGGCGACCGCACCGTGCTCGCCGAGCGGCGCTACGCCCTGCCGCTCCAGGCGCTCGAGTGCATGGAGCTGGAGGATGGCGTGGCTGCCCTCATGCTCCTCAATCCCACCGGCGGCGTGCTGGGCGGCGATCGCCTCGACACCCGCGTCCGCGTGGGTGCGGGCGCCCATGCGTGTCTCACCACGCCCTCGGCCACGCGGGTGTACCGGAGTGTGGGGGAGCCAGCGCGGCAGCGCGTCGTCGCCACCGTGGCGGCGGGCGCGCGGCTCGAGTACGTGCCCGATCACCTGATCCCGTCGCCCGGCTCGCGCCTGCGACAGGAGACCGAGATCGTCCTCGAAGCCGGTGGCGCGGCGCTGGTCTGGGACGCCTGGTCTGTCGGCCGCCCCGCGCGGGGCGAAGTGTGGACCTTCGCCGAGCTGGATCTGCGCCTGGATGTCCGCGACGCGAGCGGCCCCATCCTCCACGAGCGGGCTCGGCTCGATGGGCGCAGCGTCTGGGACGGGCTAGGCGGCGCCGAGGGCATGCCGTATCTCGGCGTGTTCGTGGTCGTGGAGTCGGGGCGAGCGTCGTGGGGCCCGGTCGCGGAAGCGCTCGACGACGCGTTGCCGCGCGGTCGCACGATGGTCCGCGGTGGAACCGCGGTGCTCGGCCGCGCGGGCGTGCTCGTGCGCGTGGCGGCGCCCTCGGCGCCCGCGCTCACCGAGACGGCGGAGGCGCTGTGGGCGGCCGGTCGCCGCGCCTTGCTCGACCGCCCGCCGTTACGGTTGCGCAAGCTCTGAGAATCGGGTGAGGATGGCGCCGATGAGCTACCCGGCGCTCGATCCCTCGGAGGCCCGCGCGTATGCCGAGCGCGCCGCCGCAGCCATCGGCCTCCCGCTGTCGGCCGAGCAGATGCCCGCCGTCGCGCAGCAGCTCGCGATGCTGCTCGCGGCCGCCGCCCTCGTGCTCGACTTTCCGCTGCCCGAGGACAGCGAAGCTGCGCCCGTCTTCGAGCCATGAGCACGGCGAGTCTGGAGGCGAGTGACGCCGTCGGCGTGGCCGAGTCGGTACGGGCGCGCCGTGCGACTGCGGCCGAGGTAACGGAGCGCGCGCTCGCGCGCATCGCCGCGCGTGACCACGCGCTGAACTGCTTCACCGCGGTGCTGGCGGACCGCGCGCGCCGCGAGGCGGCGGCCGTCGACGCTGCCGTCGCGCGCGGCGAGGATCCCGGCCCGCTCGCCGGGGTGCCGATCGCCGTGAAGAACCTCTTCGACGTGGAGGGGCTCACGACGCTGGCGGGCTCGCGCATCAACGCCGAACACCCTCCGGCCGCGCGTGACGCCGCGTGCGTGGCCGCGCTCCACCGGGCGGGCGCCGTCCTCCTGGGCGCCCTCAACATGGACGAGTACGCCTTCGGATTCACCACTCAGAACACCCACTACGGTCCCACGCGGAATCCCCACGATCGGGACCGCGTCGCCGGGGGATCGTCGGGCGGCTCGGGGGCCGCGGTCGCCGCCGGCCTGGTGCCGCTCACGCTCGGCTCCGACACGAACGGGTCCATCCGGGTTCCCGCGGCTCTCTGTGGCGTGTTCGGGTTCAAGCCGACCTACGGACGCGTGTCCCGGCGTGGCGCCGCGCTGTTCGCGGGCTCCTTCGACCACGTGGGCCCGCTAGCGCGCTCGACGCGTGATCTCGCCGCCGCCTTCGACGTGCTCCAGGGCCCCGACGCCGCCGATCCCGCGGCGAGCCGTCGTCCCGCCGATCCGGTGCGCCACGTGCTCGGGCAGGGGATTGCCGGGCTCCGGATCGCGGCGGTGGGTGAGCATTTCGCGCGGGGCGGCGAGCCCGAGGCGCTCGCCGCGGTGGCGGAGGTTGCAAGGGCGCTCGGGGCGCGCGAAACCGTGACGCTGCCCGAGCCGCATCGCGCCCGGGCCGCCGCCGCGATCATGACCTCGGCCGAGGGCGCTCAGCTCCACTTGACCGATCTCCGGAGGCGTCCGGACGACTTCGACCCCATGACGCGCGATCGCTTCCTGGCCGGAGCGCTACTCCCCGCCGTCGCGTACGTGGCCGCACAGCGCTTTCGGGCCTGGTATCGCGCCGCGGTACGCCGCCTCTTCGACCACGTCGACGTGCTGCTCGCCCCCACCACGCCATTTCCCGCGCCGCGCATCGGACAGGAGCGCATCATGGTCGCGGGCGAGGAGGTGCCGGCGCGGACCACGCTCGGCCTCTACACCCAGCCGCTGTCGTTCATCGGCCTCCCCGTGATCTCGGTCCCGATGGCGCGCGCGCCGGGTCTCTTGCCGCTGGGCGTGCAGCTCGTGGCCGCGCCCTTCCGCGAGGCGGTGCTGCTGCGCGTGGCCGCCCATCTGGAAGCCGAGGGCGTGGTCTCGGCGCGAATCGCCTGAGCCTCTTTCCCGAAGGGAACGCCATGGAGATCAACAATCCCGAGGTGGTCGCCGAGGTGACGCAGGCCTTTCGCCGCTACGAGGCGGCGCTCACCACCAACGACATTCCCGTGCTCGAGGCATCGTTCTGGGATCATCCCCTGGTGATCCGCTTCGCCCTCCACGACAACGGCTACGGCCCGGACGCGATCGCGCGGGCGCGCCGCAGCCGGGACAACACCGACCTGCGACGCGAGCTCGAGCACACCGTGATCACGACCTTCGGCCGCGACTTCGCGACCGCGAACACCCAGTTTCAGCGCGTGGACTCCGGGCGCGAGGGGCGCCAGAGCCAGAGCTGGGTGCGGACCGACACGGGTTGGAAGATCGTGAGCGCTCACGTCTCCTGGCTGACCCCGGCTCTCTGACGGCTCTGCTCAAGTCGCAGGCTGGGCTGCTGATCTTCTGGGCAGCGCGCAGGCTCGGGTCCGAGGCCGACCCGCTCAAGCCTTTGATTTCCTTCGCCTCCGGTGGCGGCACACGGCTTGCTGCCAGGTGGGTCATCGTCCGGTTGTCGACGGGCAAGGAGTCAGGGGCATGGACACGAAGCAGCTGGAGACCGAGCTCGAGCGTCTGGTGCTGAATGCCTTGCCGGCGCTCGTGCGTGAAGAAGTGACCGCCGAGCGAGGGCGCCTGTATCGCGCGGTCATGATGCGACTGGAGCTGCCGCTACTCCGCCACGTGCTCGATTTCTCGGGTGGCAATCAGCTCAGGGCGGCGCGCTTGCTGGGCATCAATCGCAATACGTTGCGCAAGCGGCTCCGGGTGCTCGGCCTCCTGCCGCACGCCTCCGCCCGGAACGGGACGTCGGCCTAAGGTCCGTCGCTCTGGTCGCGCGCCGGAGCACGGGGTACACTCCCTCCTCGTGCGCCCGCCCTCGTCCTTCCGAGCGGCCTTCGCGGCCGCCGCGCTCCTGCTCGCCACGCTTGCCGGGTGCGCCGCCTTGCCGTCCGAACCGGTCCCGGGCGAGCCACCGCATCATGCCCGGGGGGGCTTCCGGAACCCCGCGGCGGACTTTCACCGTGCGGGCGGCTGGGCGCGTCTCAAATTCCTGGCGAGCCGCAGCTGGCAGAGCCTCGTGTCCCCGCGCACATTCGACACGCCGCGAGAAGGTCCCGAGGGGCTCGCGGCGGGGCAGGCGCTCCTGGCAGGCGCCGAGCCCACCATCACCTGGATCGGGCACGCGACCCTGCTGGTCCGGCTCGACGGCGTCACGATCCTCACTGATCCCACCTGGAGCGAGCGGGCCAGCCCGTTTTCCTGGGCGGGCCCGAAGCGGCTGGTCCCACCCGGGCTGCCGTTCGAGAGCCTGCCACGGGTGGACGTGGTCGTGCTGTCCCACGATCACTACGATCACCTGGATCTGCCCACCGTGAAGCGGCTCGCGAAGGCGCACGACCCGCTTTTCGTGGTGCCGCTCGGCCTCAAGGCGTGGCTGGCAGAGCGCGGTGTCACGCGGGTCGAGGAGCGGGACTGGTGGGGCCGGGTGGAGCACCGGGGCGTGAGCTTCGTGTGCACGCCCGCCCAGCACTTCTCCCAGCGCACCCTCTGGGATCAGAACCAGCGGCTCTGGGCCACATGGGCGGTGCTGGGCCCGTCGCGCCGCGTGTACTTCACCGGCGACACCGCATACTTCGATCAGTTCAAGGCGATCGGCGCGCGCTTCGGCCCGTTCGACCTGGCCGCGGTGGCGATCGGCGCGTACGTGCCTCCCGAGATCATGCGCTCGGTTCACCTGACGCCCGAGCAGGCGGTGCAGGCCGCGCAGGACGTCGGAGCGCGCATCACGCTCGGCATACACTGGGGGACCTTCGACCTCGCCGAGGAGCCGCTCGGCGAGCCGCCGACGCGCATGCTCGCGGAGACTACCCGGCGTGGCATCGGCCCCGAGCGCGCCTGGATCCTGAAGATCGGCGAGACGCGCCGCTGGTAGGGCCGCGCTGGTAGGATGATGCCGGCATGGCGAGCCGGGTGCTGATCGTCGAGGACGAGCCGGACATCCGGGACCTGCTGACCTTCCATCTCGAACGCGACGGCTTTCAGGTCGCGCGCGCGGGCACGGGCACGGAAGCGCTCCACCAGGTCCGCCTCACCCGGCCGGATCTCGTGATCCTCGATCTCATGCTACCGGAGATGGACGGGCTCGACGTGTGTCGGCGCCTGCGCGCCGATGCCGCGACCGCGGCCCTGCCCATCATCATGCTCACCGCCAAGGGCGACGAGGTGGATCGAGTGGTCGGTCTCGAGATCGGCGCCGACGACTACATCGTGAAGCCCTTCTCGCCGAAGGAGCTGATCGCGCGCATCCGCGCGGTGCTCCGTCGGTCCGGCGCGCCGCTGACAGGCGCGCCGCTCGTGGTCGGCGGCATCCAGCTCGACCGGGCCTCCCACCAGGCCCTCGCCGCCGGCCGGCCGCTCGCCCTTACCCCGAAGGAGTTCGCCCTGCTTCGCGCGCTCCTCGAGGCGCGCGGACGCGTGCTGTCGCGCGAGTTCCTCCTCGATCGGGTCTGGGGCTATGCGCGGGCGGGGGAGATCGAGTCGCGCACGGTGGACGTGCACGTTCGTCGGCTTCGGGCCAAGCTGGGCGCCGAAGGTGAGCGGATCGTCACCGTGAAGAACGTAGGCTACCGCCTGGACCCGGACGCCTGACCGTGCGCGCCCTCGTCCGGTTCCTGGGGCGGCGGATCGCGCTCAAGCTGACGCTCACGTTGGTGGGCTTCACCGGCATCGCCGCCCTGGCCGCCGGCCTCTACGTCAACCACGCACTGGAGGGGTTCGCCGCCGATTCCCTCGAGGCGCGACTCGCCGCGGTGGGGCGCGTGCTGCACGACGAGACGCGCGTGCAGCTCCCGGCGGACGTGGGCGCGCCGAGCATACAGGGCTTCGCGGCTCGCGCCGCGCGCACCACGGGAGCGCGCGTGACCGTGATCGCGCCCGACGGACGCGTCCTCGCCGAGTCGGAGGCTGCCCCGGGCGGCGTGGCGGCCATGGACAATCACGCCGGGCGTCCCGAGGTGCGCGCGGCGCTGGCCGGCCAGGTGGGGCGAGATCTCCGAAGCAGCGCCACGCTGGATGCGCCGCTCCTCTACGTCGCCATGCCGGTGCGCGCCGGCGACCGGCTCGTCGGCGTGCTACGCCTCGCGGTGCCGCTGTCCGAGGTCACCGCGTCGTACGAGAGGATGCATCGCGTGATGCTCGCGGGGGGGCTGGTGGCCCTCACGGTGGCGCTCGGCATCGGCCTCTTCGTGTCCGGGCGCGTGACACGGCCGGTGGTGGAGATGCAGTCGATCGCCCGGCAGCTCAGCGAGGGCAATTTCGGCGTGCGTGCGCCGGCCCGCTCGCCGGACGAGATCGGCACCCTTGGCCGCTCGCTCAACGTGCTGGCCGCCCGCCTCCGGGAGAAGATTCAAGATCTCGCCCAGGAGCGGGCGAAAGCCACCGCGATTCTCGACGGAATGGTGGAGGGCGTCATCGCGGTGGACGGGCACGACCACATCCTGCTCATGAACGAGCGCGCGCGGGCCATGTTCAACCTCGAGTCCGGGCGCGTGGAGCGGAAGCCGTTCCTCGAGATCATTCGCAACGCGGATCTCCACACCGTCCTCCGAGAGCGCCGCGCCGCAGGGACGGCCGATACCGGGGAGTCGGCCGCAATGCGGCGGGAGCTGCGCCTGAGCACGCCGGTCGAGCGCATCCTGCAGGTGCACGCGGAGCCGCTGCGCCTGGGCCCCGGCGAGACCGGGGTGGCCATGGTGCTTCACGACATCACCGCCCTGCGCCACCTCGAGCAGGTTCGCACGGAGTTCGTCGCCAACGTCTCGCACGAGCTGCGGACGCCGCTCACCGCCATCCAGGGGTATCTCGAGACCCTGCTGGGGGGCGCGATGGAAGATCCCGCCCACGCACGGCGCTTCCTCGAGGTGGTGTTCCGGCACACGGCGCGGCTCGGCCGACTGCTCAACGATCTCACCGATCTCTCCAACATCGAGCTCGGGCGCGTGGCGTTGGACCGGGGGCCGGTCGACATCGCCGAGGTCGTGGAGGGGACCCTCGACATCATTCGCGCGAAGGCCGATGCCGGCGGAGTGCGGCTCGAGGCGCGGCTGCCCGACGACTTGCCCCCGGTGCAGGCGGACCGCGACCGGCTGGCGCAGATCCTCATCAATCTGGTCGACAACGCCGTGAAGTACACCCCCGGGGGCGGACGTGTCACCGTGGAGGGAACGGCGGGAGTCGGGCTCGTGGAGGTCGCGGTGGCCGACACGGGCGTCGGAATTCCGCCCGCCGATCTTCCCCGCGTCACGGAACGCTTCTACAGAGTGGACAAGGCGCGCTCGCGCGAGCTGGGCGGCACCGGCCTCGGGCTTGCCATCGTGAAGCACCTCGTCGCCGCCCACGGGGGCACGCTCGTGATCGAGAGCCGGCTCGGCGAGGGCACGCGGGCGCGCGTCACGCTGCCCGCCGCGGAGCCGGTCGCGGGCTAGGGACGCCGCTCAGGCTCCAGGGCGGATGCGGCCGCCGTTGGCCAGGTCGTACAGCAGCTCCTGCGATCGGAGCGGCGGCAACATCGTGGCGATCACACGCTCAGAACGCCCGTCCGGGCGGATGAGGCGTGCCTTGGCGGTGTCGGCGAGCTGGATCTCGAGCATGTCGCGGATCTGGTGCTGGAGCGCAGGCTCGAGGATCGGGAAGGTGACCTCCACCCGATTGTCGAGGTTCCGCGGCATCCAGTCTGCGGAGGCCAGCAGGTAGTCCGGGTCGCTGCCGTTCTGGAAGTAGTAGACACGCGCGTGCTCCAGATAACGGTCGATGATGGAGATCGCACGGATGCGGTCCGAGAGACCGGGTACGCCCGGGCGCAGGCAGCAGATGCCGCGGACGATCAGATCGATCTGGACCCCGGCCGCGCTGGCCTTGTAGAGCTCCTCGATCAAGTCACGATCCACCAGGCTGTTCATCTTGCCGATGATCCGGGCCGGCCGCCCGGCGCGGGCGTGCTCCGCCTCGCGGCGGATGCGGCTCACCAGCCCCCCGCGCAAGTTCGTGGGGGCCACCGCCAGGTGCTGGAACCCGCGCGGCCGCGTATAGCCGGTCAGGAGGTTGAAGAGCTCGGTGAGGTCCTCACCGAACGTCTCCCGGCACGTGAAGAGACCGAGGTCGGCATAGATGCCGCCGGTGCGCACGTTGTAGTTGCCGGTCGCGAGGTGGCAGTAGCGCCGGATGCCGTCGGGCTCCTGGCGCACGACGAGGCACGCCTTGCAATGGGTCTTGTAGCCGACCAGGCCGTACACCACATGCGCGCCGACTTCCTCGAGCGCGCGCGCCCAGCGGATGTTGGCCTCCTCGTCGAAGCGCGCCTGCAGCTCGACGAGCACCGCGACCTCCTTCCCGTTCTCGGCGGCCCGGGTCAGCGCCTGCGCGATCGGCGAGGTGGGGCTCACCCGGTAGAGCGTCATCTTGACCGCGAGGACCTTGGGGTCCTCGGCGGCCGCGCTGACGAAGCGGGTGACGGCGTCGAAGGAGTGATAGGGGTGATGGGCAAGGATGTCTCCTGCGCGGATCGCCGACCACACGTCGGGGGTGCTCTCGAATGCGGGCAGGGGGCGCGGCGGGAGCGGGCGGTCCTTGAGGGCGGGCAGATCCACCGCCGAGTACAGCCCGAAGAGGTCCGAGAAGGACGTGAAACCGGCCGCCGCGTACAGATCCTGCGGCTCGAGCTCGAGCTCGTCGACCAAGATGGTCAGCACGGACTCGGGCAAGTCGGCGTCGTACTGCAGGCGCACCGCGTCTCCCATGCGGCGGCCGCGCAGCCCGGCCTCGATGCTCGCGAGGAGATCCATCGCGCGCGCGCGCTCGAGCTGGATGTCGGAGTCGCGGGTCACACGGATCGCGTGGCAGGACTCGATCTCGTAGCCGTGGAAGAGCCACGGCATGTGCATCCGTATCACATCCTCGAGGAGCATGAACGCGAAGTGCCCCGGGGTGGTGGGCAGCGCGATGAACCGCGGCACCACGTGGGCGGGCAGGTGGACGAGCGCGAGGGTGGCGCGGGGAAGCGGCGACGTCTCGATCGCGCGGACGGACGCGACCAGGCAGAGGGCACGATTGCCGAGATGCGGGAACGGATGCCCCGGATCGATCGCGAGCGGCGTGATGATCGGATGGAGAATGCGCCGGAAATAGTCCTCGAGGAACGTGCGCTGCTCGTCGGTCGCTTCCTTCGGCCGGATGATCGCGATGCCCTCGGAGGCGAGGAGCGGCTGAATCTCCTCCAGGAGGCAGCGGTGCTGCTCGTCCACCAGCTCGTGGATCCGTCGCGTGATGGCGCCGAGCGCGGCGGCGGGGGTGAGACCGTCCGGGCCGGGTGTCGTGTCGCCGGCGCGGAGCTGCCGCTTGAGCCCGGCGACGCGCACCATGAAGAACTCGTCGAGATTGGAGCTGAAGATGGCGAGGAACTTGACGCGTTCCAGGAGGGGCACGCTGGGATCCTGGGCCTCCTCGAGGACGCGGGCATTGAACTCGAGCCAGGAGAGCTCCCGATTGATCAGATTCGTCTCACTCATGGTGTCCTGCTTCCATTGAAGGTTTCGCGAAGGAGAATGCCGTCGCGGACCCCGAGGGTGGAGACCGTCATTCTACGGTATCCGCAGAGAATCATCAATTCCTCGATCACCACCGCGCCAGCGAGGATGATGTCGGCGCGCTCCGCCTTGAGGCCGCGCAGCCGGCGACGTCGGCGCAGCGAAACCGCCTCGAGCCGCTGGCGGATGGCGATCACATGCGACTGGGAAAGGCGCAGTCCGTGGCGCGCGCGGCGCCGCTTCGACGTCCGCGCCAGATGCATGCGCGCGAGCGCCTGCACCGTGCCTCCGAGGCCGATGAGCTCGGCGCCGGGCGCGGCGGGCGGCAGGGCGTCGAGCACGTGATCGCGAATCTCCCCGCGCAGCGCACGAAGCTCGCGTCCCGTGGGCGGGTCGTGGTGCAGGAAGCGGCGCGTTAGCCGCACGGCGCCAAGTGGCAGGCTCGTGAAGGCGATCAGTCGGCCCGCGTGCACGCGCGAGACCTGCAGGCTGCCTCCGCCCAGATCGGCCACCGCGCCCTCCCGGATGCGATGCGCGCTCAGCGCCGCGAGCGCGCCAAGCCGTGCCTCCTGGCGCGAGCTCAGCACGCGGACGGTCACGCCCTCGCGGCGCCGCAGCGGATCCAGCAACCGCTTCCGGTTGACCGCGTCCCGCACCGCGGCCGTGGCCACCGCGACGACGCGCGGACGGAGGCCGTTGTTCACGGCGCCGAGGAAGCGATGCACGGCGTGGAGCGTCGAATCCACCGCGGCCTGGGGCAGCCGGCCGGGCTCGCCGCTGCCGAGCCGGGTCTGAACCCGCTGCTCTTTCAGGATACGGAATCCCACTCCTTCATTGATCCGTGTCAGGAGGAAGCGCGCGGCGTTCGAGCCGAGGTCGATCAGGGCCACCAGCTCGGACATGGCGGCAAGTGTCGGCGAGCGCCTCGTTACCGTCAAGCGACAGAATCGTTTTGGGAACAGTTATCCACCTCTATCCACCGGCGACAACATGTCCGGGCGTCGAGATGCGCGTGGCACCACCGGATGTGGTCCGTGCTCTGGGGAGGTGTCGTTCCTCACACCGTGTTCACGCTATAGTGGCCCCACGGGCCACCGGCGGCGCGGGGTGGCGCGAACAGGAGGAGCCCATTGGCCACTGACGAGACCAAGGACGCGATGCGCGAGAAGGTGAAGGACAAGTACGGCCAGGCGGCGCTGCGGGTGATTGCTACCGGCGGCACCGGCTGCTGCGGGACCGCGCCGTCGCGGGACGGCGCGGATCCCATCACGTCGAATCTCTACGACACCGGCCAGACCTGCGGGCTGCCCCAGGAAGCGATGGCGGCATCGCTCGGCTGCGGCAATCCCACGGCGCTCGCCCGCCTCGTCCCCGGCGACGTCGTGCTGGATCTCGGCTCGGGCGGGGGCATCGACGTGCTGCTATCAGCGAGACGGGTGGGGCCGGCAGGCAAGGTCTACGGCCTCGACATGACGGACGAGATGCTCGCGCTGGCGCGCGACAATCAGCGGAAGGCCGGGCTCGCCAACATTGAGTTCCTGAAGGGAGAAATCGAGGCCATCCCGCTCCCCGACGCGCACGTCGACGTGATCATCTCGAACTGCGTGATCAACCTCTCCGGCGACAAGGACCGCGTGCTCCGGGAGGCGTTCCGCGTGCTCAAGCCGGGCGGACGCTTCGCGGTGTCGGACGTGGTGGTGCGGGGTCCCGTGCCGGAAGCGGTCCGGCGCAGCGTCGAGCTCTGGATCGGCTGCGTGGCGGGCGCCCTCGAGGAGCGGGAGTACCGGGACAAGCTCGCCGCCGCCGGGTTCGCAAGTATTGAGGTCGAGCCCACTCGCGTCTATGAGACGGAGGATGCGCGGGAGTTCCTGGCGAAGTCGGGCATCGACGCCGATGCCATCGCGCCGGAGGTGGAGGGGAAGTTCATGAGCGCGTTCATCTGCGCCCGAAAGCCCGCATCGTAAGTCCGCGTTCGTCTTCACCCAGGATTTACGCCGCCGTCATCACACCGTAACCTCGCGCCGCCATAGTCCGCCTGTGAGACCTCCAGGCGAGATGACCGCTTCCATGCCGCAACGGCGCGTTCCTCCCGTGGTCTCAGACTCCATCAGACGTGATCGGCTCGGTCGCGTGCTCGTGGTGGAGGACGAGCCGGATGTCGCCGAGCTGATCCGCTTCAATCTCTTCAAGGAAGGCTACGAGGTTGTGGTCGTGGGCAATGGCGCCGACGCCGTGCGCCGTGCCCGCGACAGCAAGCCCGATGTCATCCTGCTCGACATCATGGTGCCCCAGCTCAACGGCTGGGAGGTGTGCCGCCGCCTCAAGCAGGACGACGAGACCCGGCGCATTCCCATCATCATGGTCACGGGCCGAGTGGACGAGGGCGACAAGGTGCTCGGCTTCGAGCTGGGCGCCGATGACTATGTGACCAAGCCCTTCTCGGCCCGCGAGCTGCTTGCGCGCGTCCGGGCGGTGACTCGTCGGGGCCGTGCGGCGGACGGCGCGGACAAGAAGCGCCAGCTCAAGGTCGGCGAGCTCGAGATCGACCGTGATCGCTTCGAGGTCCGGATGAACGGCCGGCCGGTGGAGCTGACTCCCAAGGAGTTCGAGCTACTCGCCACCTTGGCCGGGGCTCCCGGCCGCGTGTTCGCCCGGGACGACCTGCTGGACCTGGTCTGGGGGCGGGAGGGGTTCGTCGAGCCCCGCACGGTGGACGTGCACGTGGCCCGGCTGCGCGGCAAGTTCATCGCCGCGAAGGTGCCGGAGCCGGGCGTGGAGACTGTCCGGGGGATCGGCTACCGGTTTCGAGATGCTACGCGCCGTTAGCGCGAACGTAACGACCCCGTAGGGAGAAGAAATGACACGAGGATGGCGAGGAATGATCGCCGCGGTGGTCGCGGTGGCGGTAAGCGTTCTTGGTGCCGCGGCGCCGGCGGACGCCCAGATGCTGGTGAACGGGGCGGGTGCGACCTTCCCGTATCCGATCTACTCGAAGTGGTTCGAGGAGTACATCAAGGTCGATCCGGGCGCGCGCTTCAACTATCAGTCGATCGGCAGCGGCGGCGGCATCCGGCAGATCACCGAGCGCACGGTGGACTTCGGCGCCACCGACGGGCCGATGACGGACGAGCAGCTCAAGAAGGCTCCCGGCGCGCTCTTCCACATTCCCACCGTCCTGGGTGCGGTCGTGCCGACCTACAACCTCCCGGGCAACCCGAAGCTTCGCTTCACCGGCGAGGTGCTGGCCGACATCTTCCTCGCCAAGATCACCAAGTGGAACGATGACCGCATCAAGACGCTGAACCCCTCCGAGGTCCTCCCGGACCGGCCCATCGTGGTGGTGCACCGCTCCGACGGCAGTGGGACCACCTTCATCTGGGTCGACTACCTCTGCAAGGTCAGCAAGGAGTGGGAGCAGAAGGTCGGGCGTGGCACCTCGGTGAACTGGCCGGTGGGGCTGGGTGGCAAGGGCAACGAGGGCGTGGCCGGGCAGGTGAAGGCCGCGCCGGGCGCGCTCGGCTACGTCGAGCTCGCCTATGCCATCACCAACAAGCTTCCCGCCGCCGCGGTGAAGAACCAGGCCGGGAAGTTCGTCGAGGCGAGCATCGAGAGCACCACCGCGGCGGCCACAGGAGCGGCGAGCGCCATGCCGGCCGACTTCCGCGTGTCGCTCACCAACTCGGCGGGGGATGCCGCCTATCCCATTGCGAGCTTCACGTGGCTGCTGGTCTACAAGGACCAGCAGGACGAGGCGAAGGGCCGGGCGCTGGCGCGCTTCCTCTGGTGGGCCGTGCACGACGGGCAGAAGCATGCCTCCGCGCTGCTCTATGCCCCGCTGCCGGCGGCGGTGGTGAAGCAGATCGAGACGCGGATCGGTCAGATCAGTTTCGGGGGCAAGCCGCTCCTGGCGGCGAAGTGATTCATGGCACGTAGCGTGACCCTCGTGGAGGGGGCGTCCGGCCGAGCCTGGAGGCCCCCCGCGGCCACGCGGGGTCGCGTCGGCCGTATCGGCGATCCGCTCTTCCGCGCGCTGCTCAAGGGCTCCGCGTGGCTGGTGATCCTGCTGGCGATCGGCCTGGTCATCGCGCTCGCCTGGGAGTCGAGCGGCGCCGTCCGGGCCTTCGGGCTTCGATTCATCGTCACGTCGACCTGGGATCCGGTGGCCGGCGATTTCGGCGCGCTGCCCTTCATCTACGGCACGCTCGTGTCCTCTCTCCTGGCCCTGCTTCTTGCCGTCCCGCTCTCCCTCGGCGCGGCCATCTATCTCGCCGAGCTGGCCCCCGCGTGGGTGCGTCCCCCGGTGGCGTTCCTGATCGAGATGCTCGCCGCGGTGCCGAGCGTGGTCTACGGGCTCTGGGGAATCTTCGTGCTGGTGCCGTGGCTCCGCGACTGGGTACAGCCTTCGCTCGGCCGCTGGCTGGGCTTCCTGCCCCTCTTCTCCGGCCCCGCCTACGGCGTGGGCATGCTGGCGGCGGGGCTCATCCTCTCGATCATGGTCGTGCCGTACATCACCTCGGTGGCCCGCGAGGTGCTGCTCGCCGTGCCGAACGCGCAGCGGGAGGCGGCGCTCGGGCTGGGAGCCACGCGCTGGGAAGCCATCCGCATCGCGGTGCTGCGCTACGGGCGTAGCGGTCTCATCGGGGCGGTGCTGCTCGGCCTTGGCCGCGCGCTGGGCGAGACAATGGCGGTCACCATGGTGATCGGCAATCGCCCCGCCATCGCGGCGTCGCTCTTCGCCCCCGGCTACACCATGGCGAGCGTGGTCGCCAACGAGTTCACCGAGGCCACATCCGACCTCTACGTGGCGGCCCTCGTCGAGGTGGGACTGCTTCTCCTGGTGGTCACCATCGTGGTGAACGCCCTCGCCCGCCTGCTCGTCTGGAGCGTGGGCGGGCCGGCGGCGGGAGCCCGCGAATGACGCCGACCGCGCGGCGGCGGATCGACCAGGCGGTCAGCTCGCTCGCCGCCCTCTCCGCCATGGTGGTCATCGCGCCGCTCCTCATGATCTTCGGCTTCCTCATCTATCAAGGCGCGTCCGCGGTCAACGTCGATTTCTTCATCCACCTTCCGAAGCCGGTCGGCGAGACGGGAGGCGGCGTCGCCAATGCCATCGTGGGCAGCCTGATCATGATCGGACTGGCTGCGTGCGTGGCGCTCCCCGTCGGGATCCTCGGCGGCGTCTACCTCGCGGAGTCGCGCGAGCCCCGGCTGCCTTGGGTGGTGCGCTTCCTCGCCGACGTGCTCAACGGCGTGCCCTCCATCGTCTTCGGTATCTTCGCCTACACCGTGGTGGTCCTCCCGATGCGGCGCTTCTCCGCCTTCGCGGGCGGGCTCGCGCTGGCCTTCATCATGGTCCCGATCATTCTGCGCACGACGGAGGAGATGGTGCGGCTCGTTCCGAACGCGCTCCGCGAGGCCGGTTTCGGGATCGGGCTGCCCCAGTGGAAGGTGACGCTCCACGTGGTGCTGCCGACGGCCCGGGCGGGCATCATCACCGGGGTCATCGTGGCCATCGCGCGCGTGGCCGGCGAAACCGCGCCACTGCTCTTCACCGCGCTCGGCAACCGCTTATGGCATCAGGGATTCGATCAGCCCATCGCCGCTCTACCGCTGCAGATCTATGCGTATGCCATTGCGCCCTACGACGACTGGCACCGCCAGGCGTGGGCGGGCGCGCTCGTGCTGATCACGCTGGTGTTTGTCACCAGTCTCGCGGCACGGCTGGCCACTCGAGGCCGGACCGTTGCCCGCTGAGGGGGCCATGGGAGACGGGATCTACGTCCGTCGACTGAAGGCCTGGTTCGGATCCGCGCTGGTCATCAAGGGGGTGGATCTCACCGTCGCCCCCAATGCCGTGACCGCGATCATCGGCCCATCGGGGTGCGGCAAATCCACGTTCGTCCGGTGCCTGAACCGGATGCACGAGACCGTGCCGACGGCGCGGGTCGAGGGCGAGGTGTTCCTCAATGAGGAGGATCTCTACGCGCCCGGGATGGATCCGGTCGAGGTGCGGCGTCGCATCGGCATGGTGTTCCAGAAGCCCAACCCGTTTCCCACCATGTCGATCTTTGACAACGTCGCCGCCGGCCTTCGCCTCGCCGGCGTGAGGAGACGCGCGGTCCTGCAAGAGGAGGTCGAGCGTGCGCTCACGCACGCCGCCCTGTGGGACGAGGTGAAGGATGATCTCGACAAGTCGGGGGTGAGCCTCTCCGGCGGTCAGCAGCAGCGCCTTTGCATCGCCCGCGCCCTCGCGGTGGACCCCCAGATCCTCCTGATGGACGAGCCGTGCTCGGCGCTAGATCCCATCGCCACCGCGAAGATCGAAGAGCTCATCCACGCGCTCAAGAAGGAGCTCACCATCGCCATCGTGACCCACAACATGCAGCAGGCGGCGCGGGTGTCCGAGTGGACGGGGTTCTTCCTCCTGGGCGAGCTCGTCGAGTTCGGGGTGACGAAGGAGATGTTCACCACCCCCCACGATCAGCGCACCGAGGACTACATCACCGGCCGGTTCGGTTAGGGGGCGGGCCATGACGCGACATTTCCACGAGGAGCTGGAGGCGCTCAAGCAGACGCTGCTTGCCATGGGCGGGCTGGTGGAAGACCAGATCCGACGGGTGATGCGGGCGCTCCTCGAGCGCGACGACGAGCTCGCCCGCGAGGTGATCGACCGCGACCGCCAGGTCAACGCGTATGACGTCGAGGTCGACGAGCAGTGTGTCCAGCTGCTCGCCCTGAATCAGCCGGCGGCGAGCGATCTGCGCTTCATCACCACCGCCATGAAGATCGTGACCGACCTCGAGCGCATCGGGGACCAGGCGGTGAACATCGCCCAGCGCGCGCTCGAGCTCCACCAGGAGCCGCAGCTCAAGCCTTACGTGGACCTGCCGCGGATGGCGGAGATGGCTCAGCGGATGGTCAAGGAGAGCCTGGACGCCTTCGTGACCCGGGACACCGAGCTGGCCCGGAGGGTGTGCGGCGAGGACGCGGCGGTGGACGCCCTCAAGGAGCAGATCTTCCGCGAGCTCCTGACGTTCATGATGGCCGACCCGCGGACGATTCCCCGGGCCCTGCGCCTCATCCTCATCTCGCGCTTCATGGAGCGCGTGGCCGACCACGCCACCAACATCGCGGAGATGGTGATCTACATGGTCGAGGGGAAGATGGTGCGGCACACCCTGGCGTAGCGGTCTAACGAGTCGCCGAATGTATACTTTGACCGTGAGCGCGGATCGACGCTATCAGCTCCAGTCCGAGCAGGGGAATCGTGCGGTCGACGCTCTCCTCGAGCAGCTCCGGGTTCCCGAAGCCTCCTGGCGCCTGTACTCCGAGATGCTCATCACCGTCCTCAAGATGTTCGAGGACGGCGCCGGCGTGGTGGACCTCAAGATCACCAGCGCCGCCCTCAAAGAGATGCGCTACGGCGTCAAGGTGTTCGCGCCCTGGCGCAGCGTGCCCAAGGTGACGGTGTTCGGCTCCGCGCGGACCGCGCCGGAGCATCCGGTGTCCCGCCAGGCCTCAGCGTTCGGCCGCCGCATGCGCGAGGCGGGCTGGATGGTGATGACGGGGGCGGGGAGCGGCGTGATGGGCGCGGCCCAGGAAGGGGCGGGACGCGAGCGCTCGTTCGGGCTCAATATCCGGCTCCCCTTCGAGCAGGAAGCCAATCCCTGGATCGCCGACGACCCCAAGCTCATCACGTTCAAGTACTTCTTCACGCGGAAGCTCTTCCTCGTGCGCGAGGCGCACGCGATGGCGTACTTCCCGGGCGGCTTCGGCACGGCCGACGAGGTGTTCGAGACCCTCACCCTCATCCAGACCGGCAAGGCTTCGATCGTACCGGTGCTGCTGGTGGACTCCCCCGGCGGCAAGTACTGGGAGGGCTTCGAGGAGTTCGTTCGCGGCTACATGGCCCGCGACGGCATGATCTCGCCCGAGGATCTGGCCCTCTACCGGCGCATCGAAGACGTCGCGGCCGCGGTGGCCGAATGCGAGCGCTTCTACCGCGTGTTCCACTCACAGCGGTACGTGGGCGAGCGGCTGGTGTTCCGACTGCGCCGGCCCCTGGAGGCGATCACGGTGGAGAAGCTCTCCGCAGATTTCTCCGACATCCTGAGCGGTCCCATCGAGCAGACGGCGGGGCCGCTGGACGGCGAAGGGGGCGAGCTGCCGGGGCTGCCGCGCCTCCGGCTGCCGTTCAACCGGCGTAACTTCGGGCGCCTGCGCCTGCTGATCGACGCGGTGAACGAGGGCTAGGGACCCCTCAGCCCAGCTACTCCGCCTCGGGCCGCTCCTCGGTGTACTGGCAGGCCGCGCACACCCACGTACGGAGCAGGGTGACGCGATGGGAGTCCCGCCGCAGCGTCCAGGGAATGAGCTTGCGCGCGCCGCAGCGCGGGCACACGTCCGTCTTCTGGCCCGGCTGCACCTCGAACGGGAGCCACGCGACCTTCAGGGGCAGCGGGGAGAGCTTGCCGGGTGATGTCATGCGCGCGAGTATACCGTAGCGTTGCCGCCGTGGGCTATCATCGCACGCGATGTCCGCTGACCTCGTCCTCGTCGTCACCAACATCGTGTACGCCACGTCGTACGCCGCAACGCGGCTCACCCTGGATCACGTCCCGCCCGCGACCCTGGCGCTGATCCGTCTCGTGATTGGCGCCCTCGTCCTCATCCCCCTGGCGGTGGCGCTGCGACCGGCCGGGGCCGCGCCCATCGGGCGAGCCGACCGCTGGAGCATGCTGTGGATGGGCGTGCTCGGCTTCGCGGGGGCCTTCGCGTTCTCGCACTGGGGCATCGCCCACTCCACCGCCACGAACGCGGCGCTGCTCATCACGGTGGAACCAATCTCGCTGATCCTGCTCTCGCCGTGGGCGCTCGGCGAGCGCCTCACCCGCCGGGAAGGGCTGGGGGCGGCGGTGGCGCTGGCCGGGGCGGCGGTGGTGGTGGTCAACGGCATCCCCGGCGTCACCGCGGCGCTCGTGCCCCACTGGCGCGGCGATGTGCTGCTGATCTTCGCCGGGCTCGCCTACGCCGCGTACTCGCTGTTCGGACGCGGCGTGCTCACGCGGCATCCGGCCATCGCGGTCACCGCGTGGTCCATCGCGTGGGGGGTGGCCGCCATGCTGCCGCTGGCCGCGCTCGAGTGGTCGGCCGGCGCGGAGCTTCGGCTCACCGGCGGGGCGGTGCTGGGTGTCCTCTACCTGGCCCTCCTCATCACCGCGCTCGGGTATCTCGCGTGGAACTGGGCGCTGGAGCGGGTGCCCGCGCCGCGCGCCGCCATCTTCCTCAACATCCAGCCGCTGGTGGGAGCGCTCCTGGGCGTCTACTATCTGGGCGAGCCGCTCACGGCGTTCACGGTGGCCGGCGGCGCCCTGATCGTCAGCGGCCTGACTCTCACCGTCAAAACGCCGGGGAGAGGCTAGAATAGCGGCATGAGAAGGGTCCGGGTCGCCCTTGCCCAGGTCAACCCCACGGTGGGGGCGATCGAGGCGAACGCGCGCCTGGTCATTGCGTGGATGGACCGCGCCCGCGCTCTCGGCGCGGACGTGGTGGCGTTTCCGGAGCTGGTGCTCACCGGCTATCCCCCCGAGGATCTGGTCTTCAAGCCCGCCTTCATCGAGGCGAACCTGCGCGCGCTCGCCCACGTCGCCTCCCACAGCAAGGGCCTCACCGCGGTGGTGGGCTTCGTCGACAAGGACGACGACACCTTCAACGCTGCCGCCATGCTCCACGACGGCGCGCACGTGGGGACCTACCACAAGCAGTACCTGCCGAACTACGGTGTCTTCGACGAGAACCGGTACTTCCAGGCCGGCACCGAAAGCCCGGTGTTCACGCTGGGCGACCGCGTGCTCGCCGCCAACATCTGCGAGGACATCTGGTATCCCACCGGGCCGACCACCGTGCAGGCGCTCGCCGGCGCCGATCTCGTCATCAGCATCAACGCCTCGCCGTTCCACGCTGGCAAGGCGAAGTTCCGCGAGAAGATGCTGGCGACGCGGGCCGCGGACGACCTCGTCTGCCTCGCCTTCGTGAACACGGTGGGCGGCCAGGACGAGCTGGTCTTCGACGGCCAGTCGTTCATCTTCGACGAGCGCGGGGAGCGGGTGGCACGAGGTCGCGCCTTCGAGGAGGATCTCGTCGTCGCGGATCTCGAGCTCGACAACGTCTTCCGCGCACGCCTCCACGATTCCCGCCGCCGGAAGGAGAAGCTCCGCAGCGAGGGATCGGCGCGGCGCATCGCCCTGCCCGCCCTGGCTCCGCATCCGCATCCCCCGCTGCCGCCCCGCGAGGCCCCCGAGATCGGGCGGCTCGAGGAGATCTACCAGGCCCTGGTGGTGGGGCTACGCGACTACGTCCGGAAGAACGGCTTCCGCCATGTGGCGGTGGGGCTCTCTGGCGGCATCGACTCGGCCCTCGTCGCCTGCATCGCGGTGGAGGCGCTGGGCGCAGCCAACGTGTCGGGGGTGACCATGCCCTCGCCGTACTCGTCTGCGGGCACCCGGCGCGATGCCGCGCGGGTGGCGAAGCAGCTCGGCATCGAGTTCCTGCGCCTCCCCATCACCGGCGTGTTCGCCGCGTATCGCCGCGCCCTTGCCAAGCCGTTCAAGGGACTCAAGGAAGACGTGGCCGAGGAGAACCTTCAGGCCCGCATCCGCGGCAACTACCTCATGGCGCTCTCGAACAAGTTCGGCTGGCTCATCCTCACCACCGGCAACAAGAGCGAGATCGGGGTGGGGTACTCCACGCTCTACGGCGACATGGCGGGCGGCTTCGCGGTCATCAAGGACGTGCCGAAGACGCTGGTCTACGAGGTGTCGGAGCACGTCAACGCGCGGGCTGGCCGCGAGCTCATCCCGCGCACCATCTTCGAGCGGGCGCCCTCCGCCGAGCTGCGCCCCGGGCAGACGGATCAGGACTCCCTGCCGCCCTATCCCGTGCTCGACGCCATCCTCGAGGCCTACGTGGAGGACGATCAGAGCCTGCCCGAAATCGTGGCTCAGGGGTTCGATGAGGCCACCGTCCGCCGGGTCATGGCGTTGGTGGACCGGAACGAGTACAAGCGTCGTCAGGGCCCCATCGGCATCAAGATCACACCGCGCGCGTTCGGACGGGACTGGCGTCTCCCCATCGTCAATCAGTTCAAGGAATAGCGGTCCCCGACGGGCTTCTGTCCGCCCGCGAGTGACAGTGTCCCCGAAAAGTGTCAACCTGCCACAAAACTCGTCGCTACAATTCGTGTAGGTCGGACCGAAATGAGGTCTCGCTGCCCGAGCGATCCGTCGTATTTCCGGCCAGTTGACGGACCTCGCAGAGACTGCGCGGCATGGTACACGCCTTGCTACCTCCCTCGTGGCGTCGTGGTAAATCCCCTGGAGAAAAGGCGGGTCCGGTGAGCACAGAGCAGATCCCCGATGTCGCGCGGGAACAAGAGCCCGCCGTCGCGGCGCCGGAGCGGATCACTCTCGACAGCCTCCAGGACACCATCGCCCGGCTCGCCAAGACGTTCGAGAATGCCCCGCGACGCCGGGCCACCGACCATCCGCCCAAGCGCTACGTGTCGAAGTTCGAGTACCTCGTCGAGCAGCAGCTGATCAGCCAGCAGGATCTCGACGCCGCCATCGCCGAGGCCAAGCGCGCCGCGACTCACGTCGACCTGATCCTGATGCAGCAGTACAACATCAGCAAGGCGCAGATCGGTCAGTCCTCCTCGGTGTTCTACCGGGTGCCATTCATCGAGTTCGACGACCGCCTCGTCGTGCCTCCTGACCTCGTGCGCGAGATCAAGGTCGAGTACCTCAAGAAGAACTACTGGGTCCCCCTCAAGCGGGAGGCCGGCGCGGTGGTGGTGCTGGTCGACGACCCGCACGATCTCGCGAAAGTCGACAGCATCGAACGGGCGCTCAAGAACCAGAAGGTCAAGCTCGCCGTCGGCTTCCGCAGCGACATCCTCCGCTTCATCGCGATCGCGAGCGGCGAGCAGGCCCCCCGGAGTCCAGGCGCCACCGCCGAGTCCATCCAGGACATCATCGGGACGCTCAAGGCGGAGGACGACGGCTCGAGCACGGCCGACCACGACGTCGCCGAGGTCGACGAGAACGACAGCGCGATCGTCCGGCTGTCCAGTCAGGTCATCCTCGCCGCGTACCAGGCCCGCGCCTCCGACATCCACGTGGAGCCGTACGGACCGCAGAAGGACACCATCATCCGGTTCCGCATCGACGGCAGCTGCCAGGAATACATGAAGCTACCCGGCGCGTTCCGCCGACCCCTCGTCGCGCGGATCAAGATCATGTCGCGGCTGGACATCGCGGAGCGGCGGAAGCCCCAGGACGGGAAGATCAAGATCGCCCTCACCGAGCGGGAGATCGAGCTTCGCGTGGCGACCATCCCCACCGCGCTGGGGGACGAGGACGTGGTGATGCGTATCCTCGCCTCCAACGAGCCAATCCCGATCGACAAGTTGGGGATGAACGAGCGGAACCTGGGCGAGATGAAGCGGATCTCGCAGCGCCCCTACGGGCTCATCCTGTGCGTGGGTCCGACCGGCTCCGGCAAGACGACCACGCTCCACTCCGTGCTCGGCTTCATCAACAAGCCGGACCGGAAGATCTGGACCGCCGAGGACCCCGTCGAGATCACGCAGTACGGCCTGCGTCAGGTTCAGGTGAACCCCAAGATCGGGTTCAACTTCGCTGCGGCCATGCGCGCCTTCCTCCGCGCCGACCCCGACGTGATCATGGTCGGCGAGATGCGCGACGAGGAGACGGCCTCGGTGGGCATCGAGGCCTCGCTGACCGGCCACCTCGTGCTGAGCACGCTCCACACGAACAGCGCGCCCGAGACGGTGGTGCGCCTCGTGGACATGGGCTGCGACCCGTTCAACTTCTCCGACGCCATGCTCGGCATCCTCGCTCAGCGGCTGGTCAAGCGCATCTGCGACGGGTGCAAGGAGCCCTATCAGCCGACGCCCGAGCAGTTCGAGGAGGTCGTCCAGGCCTATGGACGGAAGGAGTGGGAGGCCCTCGGCATCAACCACGACGGGAACTTCACGCTCTACCGGGGCCGCGGCTGCGACAAGTGCGTCCAGACCGGCTACAAGGGCCGGGCAGCCATCCACGAGCTGCTCGTGACCTCGGCCGAGATCAAGCGTCTCGTCCAGACGCGGGCGCGTGCCGCCGAGGTCCTCACCGTCGCGAGGGAGGGGGGAATGACTACCCTGCTCCAGGACGGCATCAGCAAGGCCCTCGCCGGCGTCACCGATGTGAAGCAGGTCAAGGCGGTGGCGAACGCCTGATTCGCCCAGCTCGAGTGCAGGGAACGTAGCTCAACCGCAAGGAGACGTGAGCGATGGCGAACATGGAAGGGGTCGCGTGGACGGAGACGCGGGGCAAGGTACAGAAGTGGATCGAGGACGGCCAGTACCTGGTGGGGCTCATCCCCGCCCTGGTCGAGGAGAATGAGCGTCTCCGCGCGTCGCTGGAGTCGAGCGAGAAGGAGTTCGAGCGGCTGCGGCAGGAAGTCGCCGGCCTCCGCGGCGAGAGCGAGCAGTATCGCAACGAGCGCGAGGACGTGGCCGACGCCCTCAACAAGTTCATGAACGAGATGCTCCAGCTCGTGAACGAGGTGGCGCAGAAGTTCCGGACCCCCTCGCAGCGCGCCAAGAGCCCCTTCGAGCGGGAGGGCTCCATCTCCCATCGGCCGTAGCGCCGGCGGCGCGATGCCGCGCGCCCTCCGAGGCCGTCCGGTCCGAGTTCCCCCGCTCGGGCCTAACGGCTATCGCGAGGGCGCGGCGTCGAGCATCTGCAGGGCCGCCAGTCGGCGGTAGATCCCGTCCTCTCGCGCCATGAGCTCCTCGTGGCGCCCCATCTCGGCGATGCGTCCCTCGTGCACGACCACCACGCGATCCGCGTTGCGGACGGTAGCAAGGCGATGCGCGATGACGAGCACCGTGCGACCCTTGGTCAGCTCCGACAGGGCCTGCTGGACCAGGAACTCGCTCTCGGCATCGAGGTCCGAGGTCGCCTCGTCGAGGAGCAGGATCGGCGGGTCCTTGAGGAAAGCGCGGGCGATGGCGATGCGCTGGCGCTGCCCACCGGAGAGCTTGACGCCACGCTCTCCCACGCGGGTGGCGTAGCCCGCCGGAAGCGCGGCGATGAAGTCGTGAGCCTGGGCGAGGCGCGCCGCGCGCTCGATCTCCTCGCGGGTGGCGTCGGGCTTGCCGTAGCCGATGTTGTAGGCGAGCGAGTCGTGGAAGAGGAAGGTCTCCTGGGTCACGATGCCCATCAGGCCCCGCAGAGAGCTCACCGTGATCTCACGGACGTCGTGGCCGTCCACCGTCACCCGACCCCGGGCGGCGTCGTGGAAGCGGGGCAGGAGATCCAGCAGGGTGGTCTTGCCCGCGCCCGACATGCCCACGAAGGCCACGACCTCGCCCTTGCGCACGCGCAGCGAGATGTCGGATAGCGTGTCGGACTCCACGCCGTGGTAACGGAAGCTCACTCCGTCGAGCGCGATGGCGTCGTGGAAGCCGTCGACCACGCGCGCGCCCGGCGCGTCGGCGATGGCGGGCTCGGTATCGAGGATCTCGAACACGCGCTCGACGGACCCCATGGACTGCTGGACGGTGTTGGCCATGCGCGAGAGTTGGCGCACCGGCCCGTAGAGCAGGAACACCGCGGTGGTGAAGGAGAAGAACTCGCCGGGCGTGATGGCCCCCGCGAAGACCCGGTAGCCGCCGTACCAGAGCGCGCCCATGATGCCGAGCGCCCCCAGCACCTCCATGAGGGGCTCGGCGAGCTGGTCGGTGCGGTGGTCCTTGAGCGTGAGGCGGAGGAGCTGGTCGTTGACGCCGTCGAACCGCTGCTGCTCGAGGCGCTCGCGGCCGAAGGCCTTCACGATCTTGGTGCCAGTGAAGGACTCCTGGAGCACCACGTTGAGCTCGGCCACCTTCTCCTGGGAGCGCTTGTTGATCTTGTAGAGCTTGCGGCCGAGGGCTCGAACCGTCACCGCCACCGCGGGGAACACCGCCACCGCGATGAGGGCGAGCACCCACTCCCGCGCGAACATGACAACGAGGAGGGCGACGATGGTGCCGAGCTGACGAACCGCCATCACGAGCACGGTGGAGGACAGGCGGGCGAGCCGGTTGACGTCGGTGATGACGCGGGCCATCAGCTCGGCGGAGTGCAGGGAGGTGAAGAACGCCAACGGCATGCCCTGGATATGCGCGTAGACCTCGCGGCGGATACGCGCGATCACTCGCTCGCCCACCGAGGCCATCAGGTAGGACTGACCGAAACGCGCGGCCCCCTTGACGAGGTAGACGCCGAGGAGGGCGAGGGGGATGAGCTTCAGCATGAGGAGATCGCGCCGGCCGAAGATCCCGTCCATGGCGGGCTTCACCAGCCAGGCGATCATGCCCTCCGCCGCCGACACCAGCAGCGCGAGAGCGGTGCCCACCGCGAGAGTGCGCCAGTGCTGGCGAAGGTACGGCAGCAGGCGGCGCAGCAGGCGCACGTGCCCGGTCACGGCGTGTCGCCTTCGACCTGCGCCACCAGACGCGCGTAGAGCGCCTCGGTGCGGTCGAGCTTGACGGTGAGCGAGAGCTGGGCCTCCACGCGCTTGCGCCCGGCCCGCGCCATGGCCTTGGCCCGTGCCGGGTTTTCCAGCATCCGGAGAATGGCCTGGCCGAGCGCCTCGGGGTTCCGCGGCGGGACCAGGAGTCCCGTCTCGCCGTCGGCAATCAGCTCGGGCATGCCCTCGAGGTCGGTGGCCACCACCGGCGTCTCCACCGCGAGCGCTTCCCGGATCGAGCCGGTGAGCCCGAGCCCCGCGTAGGAGGCGTCCACCACGAGATCGCTGGCGGCGAGGATCTCCGGCACGTCCTCGCGGTGACCAAGCACGGTGACGACCCCGCCGAGACCCCGCGCCCGCGCCTTGTCGCCCAGGCTCACGATGCGGGCGGGGGGCGCGCCCACGAAGAGCAGCCGCGCGTGCGGCGCGTCGCGGTGCACGCGCACCATGGCGTCGAGCACGTCGTCGTTCCCACGCCACGAGCGAATGCCGATCTGGGTGACGAGGACCTCGCCGGCGGTGAGGGCGAGCTCCCGCCGCACGCGGGTGCCGTCCACGCCGGGATGGAAGTGCGCGAGGTCGGTGCCGGAATAGATCACCTCGATCTTGTCCGCGGGGACGCCCGTCGCCACCAGCCGCCGCTTGATCGACTCGCACACCGCCACCACCGCGGTGACGCGCGGGGTCGTGTAGCCGAGCCGGTTCCAGCGGTCGAGGGGAAAGCTCACGCCGCGGTTCAGGATCAGGACGGGGATGCGCGTGACGAGACCGGCGAGGAGGGCCAGCGTGCGCGCCTTGCCCTTGTGGCAGTGGACGACCTGGATGCGGTGCTCGCGGAGGAGCTGGGCCAGCCCGAGGACGCCCCGCAGATCGAGGGCGTGCCGCATGGACAGGGCGGCGTGGGGAATTCCCGCGGCGCCGCACTTCGCCGTCCAGATGTCGCTGGGACGCGTGACCACCACCACGTGATGGCCGCGCGCGTGAAGCCCCCACGCCAGCTCGCGCAGCTGCACGGCCGCTCCGGTGAAGTAATCCGGCTTGGGGTAGAGCTGGAGCACCCGGAGCGACGTGGCCCTACCCTCGGAAGAACTCGCGGACGGCCGCCACGACCTCGTCCGCCTCGTCCTCGGTGTGGCCCGCCGAGATCGGGAGCGAGAGGATCTGCCCGACGATGCGGTCCGTGACGGGAAGATCGGGCGCGGCGAGGTGCGCGACCGCGGGCTGGCGGTGGCACGCCACGGGGTAGTGGACGCCGGTGGCGATGCCCCGCTCCTTGAGGAACTTCGCGAGCTCGTCGCGGCGCGCGGTGCGCACGACGTAGAGGTGGTACACGTGCCGGCCGCCCGGCCGCTCGGTGGGGAGACGGAGATCCACACCGTCGAGGCCGGCCGCGTAGCGCGCGGCGAGGCACCGGCGGTGGTCGTTCATGGCATCCAGGCGGCGCAGGAGCACGCGGCCCACCGCGGCCTGGATGTCATTGAAGCGAAGATTGAAGCCAACCTCGGCATGCACGTCCTTGTTGAGCCGGCCGTGGTCGCGGATCCGGCGGCACCGAACCGCCACGGCGTCGTCATTGGTCACGACCACGCCGCCGTCGCCCATCACGTTGAGATTCTTCGACGGATAGAAGGAAAAGGCGCCCGCGCGACCGAAGCCGCCGACCTTCTTGTCCTGCCACTCGGCGCCGTGAGCCTGCGCGCAATCTTCGAGCAGCCAGAGCCCGTGCGTCTCGCACAGCGCCTGGATGCCGGGGAGATCCGCGGCTTGCCCGTAGAGGTGCACGGGCACGAAGCCCACCGTGCGCGGCGTGACCCTGGCGGCGGCGTCCCGAACGTCCACGGTGTAGCTGTCGTCGACGTCGACGAAGACCGGCGTGGCGCCGGCGAAGCAGATCGCCTCGACGGTGGGAAACGCCGTGTGCGCGGGCACGAGCACCTCGTCGCCCGTTCCCGCCCCGAACGCCTTCACCAGCATCCAGATCGCCGCCGTCGCGCTCGAGGTCAGGATGGCGTGCTTGGCGCCGTTGTACGCCGCGAACTCGTCCTCGAACGCGCGGCATTCGGGACCCAGGATGTACTGGCGGGAATCGATCGCCTTCAGCACGGCCCCCTTGATCTCGTCGTCGATGGGGGGACGGGAGAGCGGAATCGACATCAGCGCGATCCTCCTGGCGTCTGCAAGCGACTGTAGCGTCCGCGATAGTAGAGGAGCGGCTCGGGCCCCTCACCATCGCGGGATGACGCGGCTTCCACCTGGCCGACGAAGATGGTGTGATCGCCGCCCGGATACGCGTGGGCGGTGGAGCATTCGAGGTGGGCGAGGGCGTCGGTGAGGAGGGGGAGCCCGAGCGCTCCCTCCTTGTGCGCGACACCCACGAACTTTTCGGCGGCGGTGGACGACTTCGTCGCGAACCGGTTGGACAGCGCTTCCTGCCCCACCTCGAGAATGTTGATGGCGAACCGATCGGCGCCGCGAAGGGTCTCGTAGCTCTGGGCGTTGTGCGCCACGCAGACGAGCACCAGGGGTGGGTTGAGGGAAACCGAGGTGAAGGCGCTGGCCGTGAGCCCCGCCGGACGGCCTGCGGTATCGCGGGTCGTCACGATGGTCACTCCGCTCGCGAAGTGACCCAGCACACGCCGGAAATCGTCAGCGCCCAGCACGATGCTTTTCTAGCAGGTCCCGGCATTTTTTTCAACTTGTGCAAGGGCTTGGACGACACTCGCGCCGGCCGTCTCCTTGACGGTCCCCGACCTTCGCCCCTATGATGAGCCAGGCATGGTGAAACGATGAGCGCGCAAGCAAGCCCGCCGGTCACGGAGGCTGCCGTCCTCGAGGCCCTCCGCGGGGTGAAGGATCCCGACGGGGGTAAGGATGTGGTGGCTCTCGGCCTCGTCCAGGACCTTCACATCGGTCCCGGGGAGGTCACCTTCACCCTGGCATTCGCCGGCCAGTCACCCCAGAGCAAGGTCGCCCTGCACAGCGGCGCCACGCGCGCGGTGAGCGCGCTCCCGGGCGCGGGAAAGGTCAGCGTGAGGATGGGCACCGCCAATGCCCCGGCGCCCCCCGCCCACGGGCATGGCCACACCCACGGGGCGCCGTCCGCACCCCAGCGCTCCCCCGAGTTCATACCCGAGGTCAAGCACACGATCGCGGTGTCCTCCGGGAAGGGCGGGGTGGGGAAGTCGACGGTAGCGGTGAACCTGGCCCTCGCGCTGCGCCAGAGCGGCGCCGTGGCCGGGCTGGTCGATGTCGACGTGTACGGCCCCGATGTGCCGCTCATGATGGGGACGCGCGGAAGGCCAGGCATGTTCGACAACAAGATCATCCCGGTGGAGGCGCACGGCGTGAAGATCATGTCCATCGGTCTCCTCGTGGACGAGCGGGAGGCGCTCATGTGGCGTGGGCCGATGATCCACTCCGCGGTCCAGCAGTTCCTCCGTGACGTCGCCTGGGGCCCGCTCGACTACCTCGTGTTCGACATGCCGCCGGGGACGGGCGACGCGCAGATCTCGCTCTCCCAGGTGATTCCGCTCGGGGGCGTGGTCATGGTCACGACGCCGCAGGACGTGGCCCTGCTCGACGTGCGCAAGGGGCTCGCGATGTTCCGGAAGCTGAACGTGCCGATCCTCGGCATCGTGGAGAACATGAGCTACTTCGTGGCGCCCGACACCGGCACGCGCTACCCCATCTTCGGCGAGGGGGGCGGGGCGAAGATCGCGGACGAGTTCGGCGTGCCCCTGCTCGGCCAGATCCCGCTGGAGATGGAGACGCGGCGCGGCGGAGACACCGGAGTACCGGTCGTGGTGGGCCAGCCGAAATCCGCGCAAGCCGAGGCGTTCCGCACGATCGCGGCCGCCGTCACCGCCCGCGTCGAGGCGCTGGCGGGGCTCGAGCTGCCCCGTCTCGGCTGACGTAGGGTCGTGACCTCCCGGCAACACCTGCCGATCTTCCCGCTCCCCGACCTCGTCCTGTTTCCGCACACCCTCCTACCGCTGCACATCTTCGAGCCGCGCTATCGCGCGATGACCGCCGATTGCCTGGCGCGGGACCGCCGACTCGCCATCGTCGGGCTCAAGCCGGGCTACGAGCCCGACTACCACGGGCGCCCGCCCGTCCACGAGGTGGCGGGGGTGGGCCGCATCGTGCAGTGCGAGCGGCTCGCCTCGGGACGCTTCAACATGATTCTTCGCGGCGAGGGCCGCGTACGGATCGCGCGCGAGCTCCCGACCGATACGCTCTACCGTCTCGTCGAGGCGGAGGAGATGCCCGAGGTGGGGGCGGACCGCGAGTCGGTGCCGCCCATGGTCGAGCTGGTGCGGAAGACCGGCCGCCACATCCTCCACGCCGTCAAGCGCTCGACGCCGGAGATGGAGGCCGCTCTCGCCGAGGACGCGGCGCCCGGCGTGCTGTGCGATCAGATCGCGTCCGCGCTCGTTCCCGCCCCGGACGCCCGGCAGGCGCTTCTCGAGGAGGCGGACGTGGAGCATCGGCTGCGCCGGCTCCTCGCCGAGCTGTCCGCTCTCCTCAAGCAGCTCAAGGATGGCTGACCGTCACGCCGCGTCCACACGGGGGCTCGTCCTCGTGGCGCTCGTCCTGGCGCTGATCGTCGGCGCCCTCCCGGGCGGCGCGGCGGAGCGGTCGGGCTGGCTCGGGGTCCGCATCCGCGATCTTTCGGAGCAGGAGATGGACGAGATCTCGACCCGGCACGGCATCCGCGAAGGCTTCGGCGCCATGATCGTGGAGGTGCTGAAGGAGACGCCCGCGGAGCGCTCCGGACTCCGTGCCGGCGATCTGGTGGTGGCCTTCCGCGACCGGCCGGTGGTGGACACCCGCGCGCTCGTGCGCTTGATCGGCGGCTCGGCGGTGGGCGAGACGGTGCCGCTCACCGTGCTCCGCCGTGACGAGGGCCGGCGGCAGGTGCGCGTGCGCCTCGCCGCCATGCCGGATGCGGTCGCCGCCGACCGCATCGCGGGCGATCTCGGATTCTTCGTCCGTGAGCCGGAGGGCCAGCCCGAGCTCGGGGGCGCCCGCCCGCCGACCTTGCCCACGGTCACCGGTGTCCTCCCCGGGAGCCGCGCCGCGGGCGCGGGCATGCGGGTGGGGGACGTGCTGCTCGAGGTGGACGGCAAGGTGATCCTCACCTACGAGGCCCTCCGGAGCGCCCTGCTCGGTTGGACCCCCGAGCGGTCGTTGCCGATGGTGGTGCGCCGCGACGGCGAGCGCGTGGCGCTGCTGCTCCCCGGTACCACAAATCCTTGAACCGTCCCGCCTAGGTTACGGTTACAATACCGCCGGCTCACGCCACCGGATCGGCGTGTTCTCGCTCCGTGTGGACCTTTCTCCGTCCCGGATCAGGCTACCCACTCAACGAGGAGGGGCGACATGAAGGACGCGAAGGTCACCGCCGACAATCCCCGACGATCGTTCCTGGCCGGCACTGCCACTGCGGCCCTCGGCGCCGCCGCGCTGGGCTTCCCCAGTGTCGTGAAAGCGCAGGGCCCCATCGGCTTCCGCTTCCAGAGCACGTGGCCGCAGAAGGACATCTTCCACGAGTACGCGCTGGACTTCGCCAAGAAGGTGAACGACATGACCGGCGGCGATCTCAAGATCGAGGTGCTGCCGGCCGGTGCCGTGGTGCCGGCCTTCGGCCTGCTCGACGCGGTGTCCAAGGGCACGCTCGACGGCGGCCACGGGGTGCTCGTGTACCACTACGGCAAGCAGACTGCACTGGCCCTCTGGGGCTCGGGCCCGGCGTTCGGCATGGACGCCAACATGCTGCTGTCCTGGCACAAGTACGGCGGGGGCAAGCAGCTCCTGACCAAGCTCTACCAGTCCATCGGGGCCAACGTCGTGTCGTTCCCCTACGGGCCGATGGCGACGCAGCCGCTCGGCTGGTACAAGAAGCCCATCACGAAGGCGGACGACTTCAAGGGGCTCAAGTTCCGCACCGTGGGCATCTCGATCGACGTGTTCCAAGGCATGGGGGCGGCGGTCAACGCGCTTTCCGGGGCCGAGATCGTTCCCGCCATGGACCGCGGCCTGCTGGACGCCGCCGAGTTCAACAACGCCACTTCCGACCGCGTGCTCGGCTTCGCCGACGTCTCCAAGGTTTGCATGCTGCAGAGCTACCATCAGAACGCAGAGCAGCTCGAGATCAGCTTCAACAAAGGGAAGTTCGACGCATTGCCCGACAAGATGAAGGCGATCGTCGAGAACGCGGTGGAGGCAGCCTCCCAGGACATGTCGTGGAAGGCCATCGACCGCTACTCGAAGGACTACATCGAGCTGCAGACCAAGGACAAGGTGCGCTTCTACCGGACGCCGGACTCCGTGCTGCAGAAACAGCTCGAGATCTACGACCAGGTCGCCGACAAGAAGTCGGCGGAGAACCCGCTCTTCAAGGAGATCATCGAGTCGCAGAAGGCCTTTGCGGCGCGCGCGGTGAAGTGGGATCTCGACACCAACGTCAGCCGGCGCATGGCATACAACCACTACTTCGCCAAGAAGAGCTGATCGTCCCGTGACATCACGTCCCCCCCGGCCCCGCCGTCCGGCTCCCACCGGGCGGCGGGGGCCGCGGCGCCACTCCTGATGCCGTTCATCCGCTTCGTCGACCAGATCAGCTACTGGTCCGGCAAGGCCTTCGCCTGGCTCATCGTGGCCCTGACGTTCGTCGTCTCGGTGGAGGTGTTCAAGCGCTACATCCTGAACGCGCCCACCGCCTGGATCTTCGACCTCAACAACATGCTGTACGGCACGCTGTTCATGATGTGCGGCGCCTACACGCTGGCCCTGGCCGGCCACGTCCGCGCCGACTTCGTGTACATCTACATGAAGCCGAGGGGCCAGGCGAGCCTCGATCTCATCCTCTACTTCCTCTTCTTCATCCCCGGGATCCTTGGCCTGATCTACGCCGGCTACGACTTCGCCGCGATCTCCTGGCGCATCGGCGAGCACTCGACGGTGACCGCGGAGGGTCCGCCCGTCTACCACTTCAAGTCGGTGATCCCGCTCGCCGGCCTCCTCGTGATGCTCCAGGGCCTGGCCGAGATCGTCCGCTGCGTCGTGTGCATCCGCACCGGCGCCTGGCCCGCGCGGCTCGAAGACGTCGAGGAGATCGACGTCATCGAGACCCAGCTGAGCCAGAGCGCGTACGTCGACGAGGAGTCGCGGCGGCAGGCCATGGAAGGCGCCCACGCCATCGACGAGGCGGCCCGTCATCGCACCGTGGTCGACGACACCGAGCGACAGAGCCGGACCCCATGAGCGAGCCCTGGCTCGGCCTCACCATGCTGGGGCTCATCGTGGTGGCCATCATGATGGGCTTCCCCACCGCCTTCACCCTGATGGGTCTGGGGATGATCTTCGGCTACATCGCGTTCTGGGCCCCCGGCCAGTACTGGTACGACAACCGGATCTTCGACCTGGTCGTCCAGCGCACGTACTGGGTGATGACCAACGACACCCTCCTCTCGGTGCCGTTATTCGTGTTCATGGGCTACATCATGGAGCGGGCCGCGCTCGTGGACCGCATGTTCCACGCGGTACAGCTGGCGTTCCGCCGCGTGCCCGCATCGCTGGCCGTCACCACGCTGCTCGTCTGCGCGTTCTGGGGCATCGCCTCCGGCATCGTGGGCGCGGTGGTCGTGCTCATGGGCGTGATCGCGATGCGGCCCATGCTCAACGCGGGCTACGACGTGAAGCTGGCGTCTGGGGCCATCACCGCGGGCGGCACGCTCGGCATCCTCATTCCGCCGTCGGTCATGCTCATCGTCTACGCGGCGGTGGCCGGCCAGTCCATCGTCAAGCTCTACGCCGCCGCGATGCTGCCCGGCTTCTTCCTCACGTTTCTCTACCTCGTCTACATCCTCGGCTGGGCCATCATCAATCCCAAGATCGCGCCCAAGCTGTCGCCCGAGCAATATCGGGTGGCGGTGCCCGAGTACCTGACGGGCCTCGAGACACGTCCGGGCGGCAGCATCGTGCCGGGTCTGCTGCGGGCGGCGTTCCGTCCGAGCGTGGGGCACTATCGCTCGATCATCCAGGATGTGTTGATCGCGTCCGTGCCCGTCCTCCTGACGGTGGGGACGCTGACCGCGACCTGGTGGTACGTGGTGATCTATAACGCCCCCGAGATCGGCGCCGTCGCGGTGGTCCCGACGCCCTCCCCGGCAGCGACCCCGGCCTCCATCAAGGTCGCGCCGTCTTCCGCGGCGTCCCAGGCCGGCGCCAAGGAAGACAAGCCCCAGGAGCTTGGCGCGGCCGCCACCGAAGAAAAGCCCGAGGAGCTGGGCTCGGCCGGCGATGCGACGGAGGCCACGAAGGCGGCGAAGAGCGAGGGACCACCCGAGGAGATGTCGTCCTTGCGTGACCCCACCATCGTCTCCAGCGCGGGGAAGATCCCCGCGCACTTCTACGCCTGGTTCTGGGGGATCACCGCGGCGTTCGGCGTGCTCCTCCTCGTCTATTTCGCGCGGATGGACGGCGAGCAGCTGATGATCCTGCGGGAGCTCTGCATCGCGGTGGTCCCGCTGGGCGTGCTGACGGTCGTCGTGCTCGCGGTGATCCTGCTCGGGATATGCACCGCCACCGAGTCGGCGGCCATCGGTGCTCTCGGCGCCATGTACCTGGCGGTGATGGCACGCTTCCAGCGGCCGGTGCTCTGGTGGAGCCTGATCGGCCTGATCGGCGGCATCGCGCTGGGATGGTACGAGGGCGAGGACTGGGCCTCTCTCCTCGTGGCGGGCTCGATCGGCGGAACGCTCGTCGGCGCGGTGGTGCCGGGACTCTGGTACCTTCGCACGTCCAGGGAGCTTCGGCTCAACATGAAGGAGTCCACCTTCCTCACCGCGAAAACGACGGCCATGGTGTGCTGGCTATTCGTGGGCTCCGGTCTCTTCTCCGCCGTCTTCGCGCTGCACGGCGGGCAGGGGGTCATCGAGCGTTGGGTGCTGTCGATGAATCTCTCTCCTTTCGGCTTCATGTTCCTCGCCCAGGTCATCATCTTCGTGCTGGGCTGGCCGCTCGAGTGGACGGAGATCATCGTGATCTTCTGCCCGATCTTTATCCCGCTCCTGAGCCATTTCCAGATCGACCCCATCCTGTTCGGCACGATGGTCGCGGTGAATCTCCAGGCCGCGTTCCTCTCGCCGCCGGTGGCGATGTCGGCCTTCTACCTTAAGGGCGTGTCGCCCAAGCACGTGACGCTGAACCAGATCTTCGCGGGCATGATGCCGTACATGATCATCGTGTGCATCTGCCTGGCCTTCATGTACATTTGGCCGGGCATGACCCTCTGGCTGCCGGAGTTCCTCTACGGCAAGTGAGCCGTCCGACCTCCACGCGCTGAGCGCCGCGGACGCGGCCCGGCTCATCCGGGAGGGCAGGATCACGTCGGCGGAGCTCGTCGAGGACTGCCTGGCCCGCGTGAAGAAGGTGGACGACGAAGTCCGGGCCTGGACCTTCCTCGATCCCGAGCATGCCCTCGCGCAGGCTCGCGCCGCCGATGCGGAGCGCCTGTCCGGTGCGCCGACCGGCCTCCTCCACGGGGTCCCCGTGGGCATCAAGGACATCCTGGACACCGCGGACATGCCGACCGAGAACGGCTCCGTGCTCCACGCCGGCCGCACGCCCTCCCGGGACGCCCACGCGGTGACGCGGCTGCGGGCGGAGGGCGCAGTCATCATGGGGAAGACGGTGACGACGGAGTTCGCCACGCGCGCGCCGGGCAAGACGCGCAATCCCCACAACCCGGCGCACACGCCCGGAGGCTCCTCCAGCGGCTCGGCCGCCGCGGTGGCGGCGGGGATGGTTCCGCTCGCGCTGGGCAGCCAGACCGGCGGCTCGACGATCCGCCCCGCGTCCTATTGCGGCGTGTACGGCCTCAAGCCCACGCATGGCCTCGTCTCGCGGGGCGGGATGTTCCAGCTCTCGCGGAGCCTGGATCACGTGGGCCTCTTCGCCCGCGGCATCGAGGACCTGGCCGTGCTCCTGGAAGTCGTGGCCGGCCACGACCCCGACGATCCCGACACGCGGCCCCGGTCGCGCGCGCCCTACCGCGCGGTGGCGGCGGAGGCGGCGCCCATCACGCCCCGTCTGGGCTTCGTGAAGACGCCGCGCTGGGCCGATATGGACCCGGACGCCCGCGAAGCGTTCGGCGAGCTCGCCGACGCGCTCGGCGAGCGGATGGAGGAGGTCGAGCTGCTCGCCGACGAGGCATGGGAGTGGCATCGCCTCACCATGGACGTCGAGCTCGCGATCAACCTGGCGCGCGAGTGGGAGCATGGACGCGACCGGCTGTCGGCCTCGCTGCGCGCACGGATCGAGAGCGGGCGTGCCGCGCGGGCCTACGACTACCTCCGCGCGCGGGCCGGGGTGCCCGCGCTCCTGGCGAGCGTGACCGAGCTCTTCGAGCAGCAGTTCGACGCCCTGGTGACGCCGGCGACCTTCGGCACCGCGCCCGCCGGCCTCGAGTCCACCGGAGATCCGGCGTTCTGCTCGGTCTGGACGCTGCTGGGCGTGCCGACGTTGAGCCTTCCCCTCATGCGGGGGGCCA
This sequence comes from Verrucomicrobiia bacterium, assembly GCA_035495415.1. Taxonomy (GTDB): domain Bacteria; phylum Methylomirabilota; class Methylomirabilia; order Rokubacteriales; family CSP1-6; genus DASRWT01. The sequence goes on along the minus strand of DATJFY010000002.1, from coordinate 49,380 downwards.
ACGGCCTGCCGCTGGGGGTGCAGCTGGTGGGTCCGCGCGAAGGGGACGGGCGGCTGCTCCGCACCGGCCGCTGGCTGGTCGAGCACCTCACGCGCGACTGATTGCCGCGGGGCCCTGCCGGGACCCCTTGGTACAATGTCGCGGATGATCGTCCTGGGCATCAACGAGACTCACTGCGCCACCGCGGCGGTGCTGCGCGACGGGCGCATCGTCGGCTGTGCCTCCGAGGAGCGGTTCTCCCGTCTGAAGAACGACGCGGGCTATCCGCGCCGGGCCGTGGACGCGCTCCTCGCCGAGCTGGGCATCACGCCCCCCGAGATCGACCTCGTGGCCCTGGGAGGGGCCCGCGCCGCTTCCCGGGAGTGGCTCAACCGGGTGCTGCACGACGAGGCCTACGCGCGCGAGTACTACGGCGTGGCCTGGCCTTCGCCCCGGCGGGCCCTCGCGAAGAAAGTGCGCAAGCTGGGCGCGCGCTTCGGCCTGATGGACGCCGCGCGCGGGAAGTTCGGCATCCCGCAGCGTGAGCGCCTGGGGGTCGTCACCGAGCACCTCGGCATCGCCGCCGAGCGCATCGTCTGCCTCGATCACCACGCGTGCCACGCCGCCGCCGCCTACTTCGGCTCGGGCTTCGGGGGACGGGAGGCGCTGGTCCTCACCAACGACAACTCCGGCGACGGCTTGTGCGCGACCGCCTCCACCGGCCGGGCGCTCGAGTTGACGCGGCACGAGGCCACCGCGAGCGCGCCGGGGTCCCTGGGCGCGTTCTATTCCTTCGTCACCCTCGCGCTCGGGATGAAGTTTGGCGAGCACGAGTACAAGGTCATGGGGCTCGCCCCCTACGCGCCGGAGAAGTACGCCGCACGCGCGGAGGCCGCGCTGCGCGAGGTATTCGGGATGGAGCCCGGCCGCCCCGCGCGCTTTCACTGGCGCAAGCCGGGCGAGCGCTACGGGCTCCTCGTTCGCGCGATGCTGGGCCTCCGCTTCGACTGGGTCGCGGCGGGCGCTCAGCGTCTGCTCGAGGGCCTCGTGCTGGAGTGGGCGCGGCTCATGCACGCGCGCCACGGCGGCGGGCGTGTGGCGCTGGGCGGGGGCGTCTTCATGAACGTGAAGGCCAACATGCTCCTCGCCCAGGAGGACTGGGTGGAGGACCTCTTCACCTTCCCCTCGTGCGGCGACGAGTCGAACGCGGTGGGCGCGGCATACCTGGGCTATCTCGCGGAGTGCCGCCGCCGGCAGCTTCCCGCCGCGCCCGCGCCATTCGGGCCCGCGTATCTCGGCCCTTCGGTCACCGATGTCCACGCCGAAGCGGTCATCCGCGAGCGCGATCTCCACGCCCGCTACAAGGTGGCGTTCCACGACCGCATCGAGGAGCGGATCGCCGAGCTGCTGGTCACCGACGGCGTGGTGGCGCGGTGCGCGGGCCGCATGGAGTTCGGCGCGCGCGCTCTCGGCAATCGCTCGATCCTCGCGAACCCCGGCGATCCCCGTGTCGTCGGGCTCATCAACCGCATGATCAAGAACCGAGACTTCTGGATGCCCTTCGCCCCGACGGTCCTCGCCGAGCGCGCCGCCGATTATCTGGTGAACCCCAAGGGGCTCGCCTCGCCGTACATGATGCTCGCCATGCCCACGACGGCGGCGGGACGCGCCGCGCTGCCCGCGGCCATCCACCCCCAGGACGCGACGGCGCGGCCCCAGATCCTCGAGCGCGACTGGAACCCCGAGTACCACGCGGTGATCCGGGACTTCGAGCGCCGCACCGGGACGGGTGCCGTGCTGAACACGTCCTTCAACCTCCACGGTGAGCCGGTGGTAGCCTCCGCCGCCGACGCGGTCGATACCTTCGAGCGATCCGGCCTCCCGCACGTCGCCATCGGACACTGGCTGATCTCGAAGAAGTGAGCGCGCCGGCTCCGCAGCGCGCGCCGGGCCGCGCCGTGGGCCCTCGTTGAAGGTTTCGGCTATCGTGCCCTGGCGTCCGCACGCGCCAGGCTTCTCGCGCTGCTCCCGCATCGTCTGGCGGCGCCAGCGGGCCAAGCCGCGCCACCATCTCTGGAGCCTGCGTCTCTGGCGGAGCGACCATCGCCGGGAGCGTCTCGCCCGGGTCGGCGTCCGGCCTCAGTAACCGCGCCCGCGGTCCGCCACGTGGCGCAGGGCCCGGCCGGCCAGATAGCGGCGCAGATTGTCGGCAAAGATCGGGGCGATCTCGGCGGGCGTGCTCGGCCCGGAGATGTGCGGCGTCACCACCACGTTGTCCAGCCCCCAGAACGCATGGCCCGGCGGCAAGGGCTCCTCGGTGAAGACGTCGAGCACGGCGCCGCCGATGGCGCGCGTCTCGAGCGCGCGCAGCAGCGCCGACTCGTCCACCACCGCGCCCCGGGCGAGATTGATCAGCCAGGCGTCGGGCTTCATCGCCGCGAGCTGGGTCGCGCCGAGGAGCCCCCGGGTCTCCGGGGTGAGGGGCACCGTCACCACCACGAAGTCGGACGCGCCGAGCACGCGGGTGAGGGCGGCGGGGCGCACCACGCGGTGCGCTTCGCGCGTGCCGCGCCCGCTCCGGCTCACGCCGATCACCCGCATGTCGAAGCCACGGGCCAGGCGCGCCACCGCGCGGCCGATGTCCCCCAGTCCCACCACACAGAGGGTGCGGCCGCGGAGTCGCGTTGGATCGGTCGGCTTCCAGTGGCGGGCACGCTGAAGCGCCCGGAAGTGCTCCATCTTCTGAGTGGACCAGAGCGCCCAGCCGATGGCGTACTCCGCCATCCAGGGGCCGAAGATCCCCGCGGCACGGGTGATCACGATGTCCTCGCGGAGCCCGGGGACGAGGAAGCGCTCGACGCCCGCGCCCATGACCTGGATCCACCGGAGCTTGGGCGCCCGCGAGAGGAGCTCCGGCGGAAAGCCCCACGCGTAGAGGACCTCCGCCTCCGCCACGTGCCGCGCCGCAGTCTCGGGCGTCCCGCACGCGGTCACGGCGAGCGACCGCCGCGGCGCGCGGATCCGCGCCGCGTAGGCGTCGGCCTCGTCCGGGTGATAGACGAGGATGAGGCGGGGGGCGCTCACGCGCCGAGCTTGGCGAGGAGCCGATCCTCGAACGTGAAGTCGACGGGTCGGTCCGCCATGCCGTGCGCGCGGTACCAGTCCAGGGTCTGCCGGATGGCGCCGGCGAGCGTATAGCGGGGACGAATGCCGAGCTCGTTCCGGAGCTTGGTCGTGGTGTGGACGGCGTGGCAGTCGTACACGAGATTCTGGCCAAAGACGAGCCCCGGCTTGTCGAAGGCCTTGAGGAGCGCCGGGTCGAAGTGGCGGAAGGTCACCGGGCGTCCCATCGCCTCGGCGATCAACTCGACGAAGCCCACCTGGCTCACCACGTCCTCGCCCATCACGTTGTACGCCTGCCCGTACGTGCGCGGGTCGCCCAGCATCGCCGCCATGGCCTCGCCGAGGTCGACCACGTGGCCGAACTGCCGCAGCCAGCCGCCGTGGCCGGGCACGAGCACCGGACGGCCGCGCGCGATACGGTCCATGAAGAAGGTCTCGTTGTTGCGGGTGTTGAGAGGACCCATCACGTGGGTGGGCCGGACGATCGTGACCGGCCAGCCCTCGCGGCGGTGCCGCTCGAGGAGCGCGTTCTCGCCCGCGATCTTGTGCCGCGCGTAGTCGCCCCAGTACTCGCCGCGCGGGGTGTCCTCGGAGTAGGGGATGGGCAGCGCGTGATCGTAGACGCGACACGTGGAGACGAAGAGCAGCTGGGGCCGCCCGCGCAGCGCGCGCAGCAGCGCCTCCACGTCCTCCCCCAGGGTCGGCGCATACGTCACATCGACCACCGCGTCGAACGTCTCGCTGCCGAGGAGGCCGGGGAGCGCGGCGTGATCCTTGCGATCGCCGGCGATGCCCCGCGCGCCCGCGGGCAGGCGCTCCTGATGGCGGCCCCGGTTGAAGACGGTCACGGCGTGGCCGCGCTGCTGGAGCGCCTGCACGAGGTGCAGGCTGATGAACTCCGTCCCGCCGAGCACGAGAACCCGCATGACGCGGGATTCTAGCACGCCGGCGGGGCGGAGCCGCTCAGCCGATGGCCACCGCCACACAGGTGGTGGTGCGGGTCACGCCGTCGACGGTGCCGATCGACTCGGTCACGAGGTTGCCGATGGCGTCCAGGGACGCGCCATCCACCACGGCGATGAAGTCATAGGGCCCGGTGACCGCGTCCATCGCGACCACCGTGGCCTTGGTCCCCTTCACCTTGGTGAGTGTCTTCTTCACGTTCTTGGTCTTGCCGGCCGCGGTCTCGATCAGCACGTAGGCTTTCATCACGCGTCTCCTTTCTCGGATCGGCGGGATCCCCACCACGCGGCGAGCACACCCGCCGCGACCGCCGCGCTCAGGACGGGCCAGAAATTCGTGCGGAGGAAGGGGAGTATCCAGAAGGGCGAGCGGCGCTCGTGGGGCTTCACCGTGCCGTCGAGCAGCCCGCTCACCAGGGCGACGCCCTCGGCCAGCAGCACGGCGCTGGTGGCGCGGGCGAAGGCAGGGTCGGCCAATGCGGGATGCCCGACATACCCCTGGCCGCCATTGCGGAGGGGATAGTTCGGCACGAGTCGACGCGGCAGCGAGTAGCGCGCGGCGGGCAGATCCCGATAGTGGGCCGCGACCAGGTCGGGGCGCAGCCACAGCATGAGCGAGGTCTCCCAGAGCCCGCCGTGCGCGTCGTCGGCGAAGGCGGCCCGCTCCTCGGAGGACAGCCCACGGCCGAGCGCCTCCTCGATCGCGAGGACGTAATGCCCGCGCAGGAACTGCCACGCGAGATAGCCGCTGACCGAAGCCATGGTCACGCGATGCCGGCGCGACACGATCGCGGAAGCCTCCTCGAGCGCCACGAGGTGCCCGGGTCCGCCGTGGCCGTTCGCGACCACGATCCAGCGAAAGCCCGCCCGTGCCAGCGAGGCCCCGTAGTCCACTACCGCGTCGCGGACAACGCGCTGGCGAATCCGGATGGTGCCGACGGTGTCGAACGTGAACGAGCCGAGGTGCAGCGTGGGCGCCAGCACCGCCGCCCAGCCCGGACGGTCCGCGGTGACACGCTCGGCGAGGGCCTCGGCGAAGTGGCGCGCCGCGAAGGCATCCACGCCTATCGGCAGGTGGGGCCCGTGCTCTTCGAGCGGGCTCACCGGGAGCAGGACGAGGGTGCGATGGCGATCGAGCGCGTCGAGTGCCGGCGTTGACATCTCCTCCAACCGGTGCACGGTCAAAAGCTGCTCCCCCTGGTCGCCGCGAGGTAATCGTTCTTGGCGCGCTCGAGCTCGGCGATGATCTCCCGGCGCTCGTCGAGGAGCCGCGAGGCGGCCTGACGGCGGACGAGCGTCATCGCGCCGAGCCGGATTTGGCTGCGCAGGCGGCCCACGCCGCCGAGATAGCGATAGGCGAAGAGTCCCGACAGGGGCAGCGAGACCGCGAAGACCGCGGCCCAGAGCGCGCCCAGGAGCCGCCACACGAGCCAGGTCTCGAGCCCCCAGAACACTGGGATCGCCACCACGCTGGTGAGCAGCCGCGTGGTCGCGTAGTCGGTCTCCTTGCGGGCGAGCCGGTGGCTGAGCAGGCGCGGGATGAAGTAGGGGAGCCCGTTGACGAGGACACCGTAGAGAAACACGGGCAGCCCGAGGCCGGCCCACCCGCTGCGCTGGAGACGCACACGCAGGCGGGGTCGGCTGAGCCGCGCCCGCACCGCCTCGTCGCGCACCCGATAGGTCGACAGCAGCCCGCGATAGCCCTGGATGCGCTGCCACAGGGCTTCCACCCGGTCGGGCTCCCGCTCCGCGAAGTGCTGAGCCGCCTCGGCGATGGCCCGCGACAGGCGGATGGTGTCGATCTGACCGAGCGCGAGGCCTCGCTCCTCGTACAGCTCCCGAACGAGCTCGCCCCGGTAGAGGTCGTCGACCGCACGGATCAGCGCCGCCCAGTCCAGGCGTCGCACGTTGACGACCTGGGCCTCCATGGCGACCTGCACCGCAATCGTGAGGGCCTCCACCGCCTCGACGGCCTCGGTGCGGTAGCGGTCGATATACGGCGCGAGGCCGAGAGGCTCCCCGAACATTACCAGTACCCGACCCCGGAACGACTTGCGCGCCTCGAAGGTGAGGCCCACCGGCACCAGCGCGAGAGGCGGGCCGCCCGGCTCGTCACCCCGCGCGCGCCGTGCTTCGTATTCGAGCGCGATGCGCGCGGCGCCGGTCTTGATCCGCTGCACGCGCGGCTCGGCGTGGGTGGTGCCCTCGGGATAAATACCGACCAGCCCGCCGCCGGCCAGCGTCCGGAAGCAGGCGGTGAAGGCGTCCACGTTCCGCTCCGCCCCCACCACGCCCATGCCCTCACCCGGAACGGGTACATCCTGCTTGCGGTAGACCGGAATTGCGCCGCATGCGTGGAGGAAGCTGGCGACCAGGGGGTTGCGGAACAGGGCAGCGGTGGCCAGGAAGTGCACCTTGCGACCCAGCGCGGCGGCCACGAGCAACGAGTCGATCAGGTTATTCGGGTGATTGATGCAGAGGAGCACCGCGCCCGCCGTCGGCACCCGATCCTCGTGGCGCAGGTCCACGGCCTTGAAGAAGAACCAGATCCAGAAGCGACCCACTGCACGAACGGTCGCGTAAAGTACACCGGTGTCCTCACGCATACTTACGTTACATTGGCTCATGATCTGGATGAGGTACGTGCGAGCACGCCGGCCAAGATGGTCCGGTGGCAGCGAGCGGGATCGGCACACGAGCATAGGAGCGTGACCCGCCGCCGCCGTGCCAGCGAGCGAAGCTGCGCCAGGGCCTCCGAGGCCGGCGGGTGCCTGAGACCGGCCAGGTAGCGCCGCCGTAGCTCGGGCCAGCTGAGGCGCCCCGCATTCCAGAGGCGGAGATTCCCCAGCTCGGCGCCCAGGTCACGGAGCCAGAGGTCCACCGCCGACTTGCGGATCCCGCGCGGCCAGAGGCGCATGACGAGGACCCGTGTGCCGTCGGCCCGAGAGGCCGGCTCGTAGATCCGCTTGGTGGCGATTCGGGAACGCGCGCGCCGGGCCATCGGACGGCTACCGGGGCAGGGCCTCGACGACCACCGCGGTGCCATAGGCGAGCACCTCGGTCACGCCCGCGGCGATCTCGTTGGCGTCGTACCGCATGCCGATGATGGCGTTGGCGCCGACCCGGCTGGCGTGCTCCATCATGAGCTCGAAGGCTTCCTCGCGGGCGTGCTCGCAGAGCTCCGTATAGAGCGAGATGTTGCCGCCGAAGAGCGTCTGGAGGGAGGCGCCCAGATTGCCGACGATGCTGCGGGAGCGGACCGTGATCCCGCGCACCACCCCGCGATTGGCCACGATGCGATAACCCTCGAAATCGAAGGCGGTGGTGACCCAGGGGGCGGTGACGGACATGCGCGCTCCTTTCCTTCCGACGCTAGCCGACCACCGCGACCGCCTCGATCTCGATCGTGCAGCCGCGGTCCTCGTCGTAGAGCCCCTTGACCTCCAGGAAGGTCATGGTGGGATAATGGCGCCCGAAGTACTCGCGGTACACCGCGCCGATCTCGCGGCCGCGCGCCTTGTACTCCGCGGTGGACAGCACGTAGATCGTCAGTTTGACGATGTCGGTGAGCTGGCCGCCGCGCGCGCCGACCGCGGTCCGGAGGTTCTCCATCACCTGGCGGAACTGGGCCACGAGATCGCCCTTGCCGACGACCTCGCCGTGGCGATCCAGCGCCACCTGGCCGGCGATGTAGAGGGTCTTGCCACCCTGCACCTCGTAGGCGTGCGAGTATCCCACGGGCTTCATGAGACCGGGCGGATTCACGGATTCGAGGATCTTGTACATGGGCGCCTCCCCTCGCGAGCGGTGGGCGATTATACTACCCGCGCTCATGGCCCGGCGCTTCGAGAAGGCCTCGCTCGCGGACGCGGTGGGCCGCCTACGCCCAGGCATGCGCGTGCTCCTGCCGGCGGGCTGCGGCGACCCCCGCGCGCTGGTCGCGGAGGTGCTGGCCCAGGCCGATCGGCTCGCACCGGTCACGCTCATGGGCGGGCTGCGCCTCGACGACTATCCCATGGCGGCGCCCGCCTACGCGGGCAAGGTACGCTTCGCCACCTGGCATCACTCCACGCGGCTGCGCGACGCCGAGGCGCGCGGCGACGTGGATTTCGTGCCCGCGCGCTACTTCGACACCGTCAGCCTCTTCGTCGAAGGTGGCCGGTGGGCGCCGGACGCGGTGCTCGTTCACGCCGCGTCGCCCGATCGGGGCGGATGGCTGTCGCTTGGCGTGTCGGTGAGCTACGCGCTTCCCGCCGCGCGGCGCGCCCCGCTCGTGATCGCGCAGGTCAACCCACGCATGCCTCGGACGCTCGGCAACGCGTTCCTCCACCGCTCGCAGGTGGACTGCTGGGTGGAGGTGGACGAGCCGCTGCTCGAGTACCCGCCTACACGGGTGGGGCCGGTGGAGCGCGCGATTGGCGCGCACGTCGCGGGCCTCGTGCCCGATGGCGCCACCTTGCAGGTCGGCGTCGGCGCGATCCCGCAGGCCGTGCTCGAGGCCCTCGCGGGCAAGCGTGACCTGGGCGTCCACTCGCTGCTGGTGGAGCCCATGCTGGCGCTCATCGAGTCCGGCACCATCACCAACGCGCGCAAGCCCCTGCATCGCGGGCGCATGGACGTGGGCGAGATCATGGGCACCGCGCGCCTCTTTGCCTGGAGCGCGGAGAATCCGGCGGTGAACATGGAGCCCTCCGACATCGTCCACGATCCGGAAGTGGTGGGCCGGCTGGGGGACTTCGTGTCGGTGAACTCGGCGCTCGAGGTCGACTGTCTCGGTCAGGTCAACGCGGAGAGCGTAGGAGGACGGCAGATCGCAGGGATCGGCGGTCAGTTCGACTTCGTGCTGGGCGCCGCGCGTGCGGCGGGCGGCCGCGCGGTGATCGCGCTGCCGTCCACGGGGCGGGAGGGCCAGGTGTCCCGCATCGTGCCGGCCCTGGGCGCGGCCGGGCGGGTGACGTCGCCGCGCTATCTCGCCGACTACGTGGTCACGGAGTTCGGGGTGGCGGCCCTACGGGGACAGTCCGACGCCGGGCGGCGTCGCGCGCTGCTCGCGATCGCGCACCCGGCGTGGCGGGACCGGCTGGAGTCGGCTACGACTTGAGCGTGTCGATGGAGGCGAAGATCTCGGCGTTCTCGGGGAAGCGATACGTTTCCTGGTTGTTGTAGACTCGCTTCCCGTCGATGTCCACGAAGAACACTCCGCCCATGCTCTCCACGAGATGAGCGGTGATCCCGTACTTATCCTTGATGGCGGCCTGCAGACTGGAGGCCTGGGGTAGATAGTTTCACTCGCCGCAGTACGTGATCACGATCTTCATCGTGTCCTCCTTGAAGGTGGTGTCGGATCCATGATAGCGGGGCATCCAGAACGGAGTCAATCCACGCGACCGGTCCTCATCGACACCGACCCCGGCATCGACGACGCCCTCGCCCTGTTCCTCGCCTGGGGCTCGCCGGGGCTCTCGGTCGAGACCATCACCACCGTGGCCGGCAATGTCTCGGTCGAGCGGGCCACCGCCAACGCCGCGCGTCTCCTCGGGGCCGCGCATCCGGCGCGGCGGCCCCGCGTGGCCCGCGGCGCCGCCGCGCCGCTCCGCCGACCGCTCGTCACCGCGGGGCATGTCCACGGCGACGACGGGCTCGGCAATCTGGATGGGCTGGCAGACGCGGCCGGTCGCCCGCGTCATCCTCTCCCACCGCTCGAGCTCGAGCCGCTCGACGCCGCCGACCTCATCCTGGAGACCGTGGACCGATTCGGTAACGAGCTGACGCTGATCGCATTGGGGCCGCTCACCAACGTCGCCCTGGCCCTCCGGCGTGGGGCCGAACGGCTGCGCCGCGTGGGACGCATCGTCGTGATGGGCGGCGCGGTCACAGCGCCCGGCAACGTCACCGCCGCCGCCGAGTTCAACTTCTACGTCGACCCCGATGCGGCGGCCGCCGTGCTCGGTGCGGATCTCCCCGTGGACCTGGTGCCGCTCGACGTCACGGGTCAGGTGGTCCTCGCCCGCGCCGACCTCGAGGGCGCCCTGGGCACGCCGCGCGAGGGCGCCGGGCGACTGCTCCTCGACCTGGCCGCCTACGGCCTCGACCGCGGGGCGCGCGGCATCACGCTCCACGATCCCCTCGCGGTGGCGGTGGCGGCCGATCCCACGCTGGTGACCTGGACGCCGCTCCATGTCGACGTGGAAACGGAGTCCCCGCTGACCCGGGGCCTCTCACTCGGGGACCGGCGCGAGGGGGCGGAGAGGCCAGCGCCGGCGAACTGCCGCGTCGCGCTCACGGTGGACGCCCCGCGCGCGCTCGCCCGCGTCCTGGAGGGCCTGTGCCGCGCGTCTGTGTCGTAGGCTCCGCGAACGTCGATTTCACCGTGGCCCTCGAGCGGCTGCCGAGCCCCGGCGAGACGGTCTCGGGCGGCACACTCCTGAGGAATCTCGGCGGGAAGGGCGCGAACCAGGCGGTGACGGCCCGGCGGCTGGGCGCCCAGGTGCGTCTCCTCGGGGCGGTGGGCGACGATGCCTCGGGCGTGGAGATCCGCGCGCGCCTCGGCGGCGAGGGCATCGACGTGGACGGCCTGGTGACCGTAGCGGGCATGGCCACCGGCACCGCCCTGATCTGTGTCGACGCGGCCGGCCGGAACCAGATCGCGGTGGCCCCCGGCGCCAATCACGCGGCGACGGTGGCCGCGCTGACGCCGCACGCGGGCGCGATCCGCTGGGCGCAGGTGGTGGTCTGTCAGCTCGAGCTGCCACTGCCCGTGGTCGCCTGGGCGCTCGGCGAGGCGCGGGCGGCGGGCGCGGTGACCGTCCTGAACCCGGCACCGATGCGCGCGCTGGAGCCGGCGCTCCTCGCGCTCGCGGACTACCTCACGCCGAACGAGGGCGAGGCGGGGCACCTGGCCGGGGCCGCGGTGACCGATCCGGCCTCCGCCCGCGCCGCCGCCGAGCGCATCCGCGAAGGCGGCGCCGGCTCCGTCATCGTCACGCTGGGCGGACAGGGGGCGCTGGTGTGCGGCCCCGAGGGCGCGGTGCACTTCCCCGCGTTTCCCGTGACCGTCGTCGACACCACCGCGGCGGGGGACGCGTTCAACGGCGCGCTCGCCGTCGGGCTGGCCGCCGGCGGCACGCTCGAGGAGGCCCTCCCACTGGCCAATGCCGCGGGCGCCCTCGCGTGCACCGCCCGCGGGGCGCAGGACTCGCTCCCCGCCCGCGCCGACGTGGAGCGCTTCCTCGGCGCCCTCAGGCGCTGATCACGGGACGAAGACGCGCGCCCGCAGCGCGCCCACCCGCGTGAGGGCGGCCTGCACCGTCTTCCGGGTCAGGCGGCCCTCGTCCAGCGCCCGCTGGATCGCGCCGATCACGCGCTGAGCCGCCCGCGGCTCGCGCTTCACGGTGTTCTCGGACACCAGCAGCAGGTCGACCCCGGCGCCCAGGGCCAGCAGCGTCGCCTCCTCGAGGCCATAGTTCTGGGTGATGGCGCCCATGAGGAGATCGTCGGATACGACCACGCCCTTGTAGCCCAGGCGCGCGCGCAGCACGCGCTTGATCGTGTACCAGGACAGGGAGGCCGGGTGCCAGGTGTCCAGATGGCGGTTGAACACATGCCCGGGCATCACGGCATCCGCCATCCCGTCCTTGACGAGGGCACGGAAGGGGACGAGCTCCACGTTCAGATTGGCGGTGTCGGTGACGTCGGTGAAGCCGTGATGGGAGTCGCCCACGCTGCTCCCGTGGCCGGGGAAGTGCTTGAGCGCGGTGAGCACGCCCGCCGTGTGCATCCCGCGGATGAAGGCCCGGGCATGGGCGGTGACCTGGTCGGGGTCGCTCGAGTACGTACGGCCGAGCGCGACGACCGCCGGGTTCGCGGGATTCACCGCCACGTCGACCACCGGCGCGAGGTTCCAGTTGATGCCCGCCTCGCGGAGCCGCTCGCCGAGCCGACGGGCCTCCTGCTCGGTGAGGGCGACCTCGGCGCTCTCCCCCATGTCCTGCGCCGAGGGAGCGGGCGGATAGCCGGCGCGCATGGACAGCCGGAGCACGCTTCCCCCTTCCGCGTCGGTGGCGATCAGCAGCGGACGGCCCGCGCACCGCCTCGCGAGGGCCTGGGCGTCGGCGGTCAACCGCGCGAGCTGCTCGGGATCGATGATGTTGCGGGGCGCGCGGGTGGCGGCGTCGCGCTCGAACAGGATGAGGCCCCCGACGCGCACGTCGCAGATCAGCGCGCGCAGCTCGTCGTTGCCCTCGACCGCCGTCCCGCGGAAGCCCACGAGAAGGAGGTCCCCGAGAGGCAGGCGGCGCGGCGCCGCGCCCGGGCCCACGCTGGCGCACCCGTCCATGATCAGCAGCACGGCGAGGACCAGCGACGCGAGGCGGCGACACACGGGGCCGCCGGGCGTCGGGGGCGCGGGCGCCCCGTGCTTCAGCGCGCGCTCCGGACAGCCTCCACGAGGCGCCGCACCCGAGCGGCGTCCACGGGGTTGCTCACCAGACCCTCACGCTTGACCGCGGTTCCCACGATGAGACCATCGGCGACGGCGAGTAGCTCGCCGGCGGTCTCCGCGGTGGCGCCGCTGCCCACCAGGATCGGGACCGCGCCCACGGCATCGCGCACGCGCTTGAGATCGCCGGGCTCCGTGGGGGAGCCGGTCGCCGTGCCGGACACGATCAGGGCGTCGGCTAGCCCGCGCTCGACGCAATCGCGCGCCTCCTGCTCGATCGAGACCGGGGCCAGGGGCGCCGCGTGCTTGGTCTGCACGTCGGCGAGGATCCTCACGTCGGCGCCGAGGAGGCGGCGGGCGCGGAGGAGATCATGGGCGACGCCCTGGAGGATTCCCTGGTCGGTGAGCACCGCGCCCACGTGTACGTTGACACGGATGAATCGCGCGCCTGCCGCCAGCGCCACCGCGAGGGCGGAGACGCCGTCGCTGCGCAGGACGTTGATGCCGAGGGGCAGGCGCGTCGCGCGCGCCACCTCGCGCGCCGCCGCCACCATCGCCGCGACCGTCTCGGCCCCCACGCGGCCGCCGGTGAATGGGGCGTCGCCGAAGTTCTCCACGAGGAGCGCGTCGACGCCGCCATCGGCGAGCGCCTCAGCGTCCCGGAGGGCGGTGGCGATCACACCCTCGATGCTTCCGGCCCAGCGCGGGCTGCCGGGCAGGGGGGGCAGATGCACCATGCCGATCACGCCGCGCGGCACCCCGATGATGGCCGCGAGCCCCGGACGAGCCGACATGCCGAGATGATATCATTTACGTGAAATGACTCCTCGCGAAGGGCCCGATCCGGCGCGCATCTTCTACGGCTGGTGGGTGGCCTTGGCCTTCGTGATCACGGTCTTTCTATCGACGGGCATCCGGTTCACGGTGGGCCCGTTCCTCAAGCCGATCGCCACCGACCTCGGCCTCGACCGAGGCAGCTTTTCCTTGGTGGTGTCGATCTCGCTCTTCCTCTACGGCGCCCTGACGCCGGCGGTGGGGGCGCTCGTCGACCGCATCGGATCGCGCGCGGTCTGCGCGGCGGGGGGCGTCATCATCGCGGCCTCCCTGGCGCTGTCCGCGCGCATGACGAGCTACTGGGAGTTCGTCCTCTACTACGGCATGCTCGCCTCGCTGGGCTTGGCCGCCACCGGCCACGTCGTCGCGTCCGCGACGCTCACGCGGTGGTTCGTGCGGCGGCGCGCGACGGCGCTGAGCGTGGTGGGGGCGGCCGGCATGGCGGGCATCTCGCTCCTGGTGCCGATCGTGATGTGGGTCATTCTCACGTTCGGCTGGCGCGGCGCCTGCCTGGTCCTCGGGGCGACCGCGCTCGTGGTGATCCTTCCGCTCTCGCTGCTCGTGCTACGGGACACGCCGGAGGGGCTGGGCCTCACCCCCGACGGGGATCCGGCACCGCTGGCGGGCGCGCCGGTCGTCGGCGTCGAGCGGACGCACGTCGGCACGGCGCTACGCACCCCCGCCTTCTGGCAGCTCGCCGGCGGCTTGAGCACGTGCGGGTTCTCCATGAGCCTCATCGCCTCCCACGGCGTCCCGATGCTGACGGATCACGGCTTCCACGCCATGACCGCATCCACCGCGGTGGGCCTGCTAGGGCTCACCAGCATTGGCGGCGCCCTCGGCGTGGGTGTGCTCTCCGACCGCATCGGCCGTCGTCCCGTGCTCGCCGCGCTCTACCTCGCGCGCGCGGGGGGCTTCGCACTGCTCTTCCTCGTGGGAGATCCCATCGTCCTCTTCGCGGTCGCCGCGCTCGGGGGCGTGGCGATGTCGGGCAGCATCGCGCTCACCTCGTCGATGACGGGGGATCTGTTCGGACGGCTCTCCGTCGGGTCCATCTTCGGCACGATCTTCCTCGCGCATCAGACGGGCTCGGCGCTGGGCGCCTGGCTCGGCGGCGCCCTCTTCGACGCCACGGGCGGCTACGGGGCGGCGTTCGCGATCGCTTGCACGCTGCTGCTGATCGGCGGCGGGCTCTCCCTCACGATCGCCGCGACGGCGACGACGGCGGGACGGACGGTTCCGGCGCCGCGCCCGGTCGCCGGCGGCCGGTGAGGACCCGTCCACCCGGCGCCACCTCGATCCTGGTCCGCCTGCGCGCCCTCCTGGCACGGTGGTCGGGGCGCGCGGAGCCGCCCAAGCGCGCGCTGGTCCTCGCGGGCGGCGGGGTCATCGGCGGCATGTACGAGGTGGGCGCGCTGGCCGCGCTCGACGAGGCGCTCCCGGGCTTCCGGGCTAACGACTTCGACCTCTACGTCGGCTCGAGCGCAGGCTCCGTGGTGGCCGCGCTCATGGCCAACCAGATCCGTCCGCTGGATCTCTACGCGATCCTCGACGAGAGCCGCGAGGACGCGCTCAACTTCCACAGCGGCTCGGTGTATCAGCGCGGCGCGGTGGCCGACGCGGGACGGAGCTTCCTGCGCCTCATCTGGGCGGTGGGCAAGCAGCTGACCACCAACTTCCGGCTCGACTGGCCGGACATCCTCGCCCGGAGCCGCCCCGACATGCCGGCGGGCTTCTTCTCCGTGCGGCAGCTGGAGGAATTCATCCGGCGCGCGTTCGCGGCCAAGGGGCTCGCCAACACGTTTGCCGCGTGCCCGCGGCCCCTGCTCATTCCCGCGATGGACCTCGATCGTGCCCGCCGAGTGGTGTTCGGCATGGGCCGCTTCGTCGACACGCGCATCTCGGAGGCCATCGCCGCGTCCTCGGCCATCCCGGGTTTCTTCGAGCCGTTTCGCGTCGACGGTTGCGACTACGTGGACGGCGACGTGGGCCACACCGGACATGCCGACCTCGCGGTCGAGGCGGGCGCACGGCAGCTCGTGATCATCAACCCGCTGGTACCCCTGCGCTCGGACGGCGAAGGGCCGGTGTCGCGCTATCTCCGCGGGCAGGGGCTCTACGGCATTCTCGAGCAGGTGGGCCGGATCAACAGCCAGAGCCTGCTCGAGCTGGGGCTGAGCGAGTTGACCTTGCGTCACCCGGGGCTGGAGATCCACCTGGTCCAGCCGCCCGCCGGCAGCACCCCGCTCTTCGGGCCGTCGATGGGCTTCGAGGCGAGCCGCCTGGCGCTCCGATACGGCCGCGAGTCGGTGGGCGAGTGGCTGGCGCGCGAGGGGAACGGGCTCCGGCGCGCGTTCGGCGCCGCCGCAACCCGCTGAGCGGTCAGCGAAGGCTGAGCATCATGGCCATCGGATCGTCCTTCGGCCGCCACTGGCCTCCGCGCTCCTCCCACATCCGATAGTCCACGAGGAGCTCCTTGATGGCGACGCTCTCCGGGGCCAGCACCGCTGCGCGCTCGAAGGCGGTGCCCGCGCGCGCGGTGTCGTAGAGGCGCGCCGCCGCGACGCCCAGCAGGTACTGCGCCCTCGGGCTCTGGGGATCCGCGGCGGCCGCGCGCTCCGCGAGCTCGAGCGCGCGCCCGTACCGGTTGAGCCGGAGCGACGCGGCGGCCGCGCCCTCCAGCGCGGGCCCGTAGGACGCCTGCAACGTGAGCGCCTCGTCGAACTGCGCCAGCGCCGGCCGGATCATCGCCTGCCGCGCGAGGGCCAGGCCGAGCGCGGTCCTTGCCGCAGGCGTCGCGAGGAGCGCCTGACTCTCGCCGGAGAGCGGGGGCAGCGCCATGCGCTGGGCGCTCGTGACGAGCATGCGGTTGCCCTCGACGGTATTCACGTAAAGGGACCGCGGGGCGGAAAATTCCAGCGGCAGACGATCGTCGGTGTTGAGCCGAGCGTCGCCGACCAGGCGCGCGGTGTCCTCGGCGCCGAGGAGGAAGAAGCTCAGGAGATCGGGCCACCCGGGCGTCGCGCCGAAGAGCCGCCGCGTGGCCGGATTGGCGGCGAGCCGCTCCTGCACCGCGCGGAGGTCGAGGGCGCGCGGCTCGACCGATCCCACGAGGAGGAAGTCGCCGGGGGTGCCCGCCCAGAGCGTCGTGGCGGGAAAGACCGAGGCGAACGTCCGGATCACCATCTTGAGGTCCTCGGCCTGGAGCGAGTACGCCTGGATCCACTGCACCATCACGCCGCCGGGCTGGAGGCGGTCGCGCGCGCGCTGGAACATCTCGACGGTGAACAGCGACGCGAGCCCGCCGATCCAGGGATTGGACGGTTCCGACACGATCACGTCGTAGCGGCGGGGCGCCAGGAGGAGGTAATTGCGCCCATCGGCGATGGACACGTGGACGTTGGGGTTGTCGAGCACGTTGGCATTGAAGGCGCCGAAGAAGCGCGCGGCCTCCACCACGGCCGGCTCGATCTCCACGACGTCGAGGCGTTCCAGGGGATAGCCCGTGATGGCGCCCGCGGTGACCCCGCTTCCGAGCCCGATGACGAGGACCGCCCGGGCGGTGGGATGCGTGAGCATCGGCAGATGGCCCAACATGAGCTGCGTGATGATGTCATAGCTCGTGGAGGCGTCGGTCTTGCCGTTTGTGCGCAGGAAGAGATTGTCCCCTTCATGATGGACGGTGACGCTCGCGGTCGGGCCGTCACGGTAGTAGAGGATCCGCTTGGGCACGGCGCGCGTCCGAAATTGCTCCCAGCCGTACTGCTGGTACTGCTGCGCGTACACGGCCACGCCGCTCGACAGCACGTCCTGGCTCCACGGAGGAAGGAACCAGGCGCCCACCGCCATCGCGGTGGCGAGCGCGGCCGCGACCTGTCGCCGACGGCGTACGGGGCGCGGCGGGCCTAGGAAGAGAGCGGCGGCCAGCAGCAGGTTGCCGATGACGGCCACCCGGAACGAACCGTGGAGGCCCAGCACGGGAATCAACACGAGGCCGGCGAGGGCGCTGCCCGCGATCGCGCCCAGCGTGTTGACGGCATACGTGCGGCCCACGTCCTCCCCGACGAGGCCGGCGCCCCGGGCGGCCGCGGACACCGCGCACGGAAACGTGGCGCCGATGAATAGCGTGCCGACGAGCAGGGCGGCGATGCAGACCACGATCTGGATGAGCTGAATCGACGCGGGAGCATCCGATTGCGCGAAGCCACGGAGGAACAACGCGGGGAGTCGCTCGTAGAGGAGCGTGGCCGCGACGGTGGCGAGCGCGATCCCCACCTGGAGCACGGCGAAGCGCCCGGGCGTGGCCCGGCGCCGACCCCGAATCCACGAATACAGCGCGCTGCCTCCCGCGATGCCGATGAGGAACGCGAGGAGCATGGCGGTGAACGCGTAGGTAGAGCTTCCGATCACGAGGGCGAGCGCGCGGGTCCATGCCACCTCGTACACCATCGAGATCGCGCCGGAGACACCCAGGGCGAGCACGGTGGCGCGGCCCTCGGCGGTGAGCGCGGCGGATGCCGCGGCGGGGGCGGGAGTCGCGCCGGGCGCGGCCGCACGGCCAGTGGCGCGCGCATAGCCGATCGCGAGCGCCCCCACCGCGAGGTTTGCCGCGGCGGCGACGAGGAGGCTCCATCGATTCCCGATCGCGGGCAGCATCAGATAGCCGGCGAGCGCCACCCCGGCGACCGCGCCGAACGTGTTGATCGCATAGAGGAGGCCGATGGTGCGACCCAGCCGGCCGGGATCCCGCGTCAGCGCCTGCGCAAGCACGGGAAGCGTGCCCCCCATCAGGGTGGTCGGCACGAGCAGCACGAGGCCCACGAGCGTGAACTGCACGAGGGTGAAGCTGCCGTACGAGAGCGCCAGGCCGCGGGCCAGGCTGAGATAGATCGCCGCGGCGGCGCTCAGGAGGAGGGAGAGGAGCGCGCAGTAGACGCCGATTCCCACCTCGAGCCAGCCATAGGCGGCGATGAGGTTGCCGAGTCGCGGCGCGCGGCGCGCGAGCAGCCAGCTGCCGAGGGCGAGTCCGGCCATGAACGCCACCAGCACGGTGGTCGTGGCGAGCACGGTGTGACCGAACACGAGCCCGAGCATCCGCATCCAGACCGTCTGATAGACGAGACCGGTGGCGCCTGAAAGGAAGAAGCAGAGGGCCAGGAGGGCGAGTCCGCGGATGCGAGCAGGAACGGGAGGAGCCGGGGGCTGCGCCGTGGCCATGGGGAAGTCGCCACGACGATACCGCAGCCACTGCCGACTTCCAAAGGTTGCCGCCCGCGGTGGGCGGGGTGTATCCTCCGCCTGCCATGCCGACCCCTTCGGGCGCGGGTGTCTTGGTCCTGCACGGCCCCAATCTCAATCTTCTCGGGACGCGCGAGCCCGCGATCTACGGCCGCACCTCCCTGACGGAGGTGGACCGTGTGATCGCGCGCCATGCCGCCGCACGGGGAACCCAGGTGACCTGCCGTCAGTCGAACCACGAGGGACAGCTGGTGGATTGGATCCAGGGCGCCGCCGCCGAGGGATTCCGCGCCGTGGTGATCAATCCCGGTGCGCTCACGCACTATTCGGTGGCGCTGCGCGACGTGATCGCCGCGGTGCGCCTGCCCGTGGTGGAGGTTCACCTCTCGAACATCCACGCGCGGGAAGGATTTCGCCGCCACTCCGTGACGGCGGCGGCCGCGGCGGGCCAGATTTCCGGCTTCGGCCCGTCGAGCTATGTGCTGGGACTGGACGCCGCGCTTCTCCTCGCCGGTCGCGCGGCCGCCGCGTCGCGTCCGCGGGCCCGACGTCCGGCCAAGCGGCGCGCGCGCGGTGAATGACGTCCCCGACACCCCCGTCCAACCGTCGTCCCGACACGTAGCGGAACCGGACGAGGGTGATCTCATCCGCCGCTGCCAGACCGGCGAGGTGGAGGCGTTCGAGCCGCTCGTCGAGAAGTATCGCGGCCGCGTGTGGCGGCTGGCCTACCAGGTGCTCCGGGATCGGGAAGAAGCGCTCGACTGCGCCCAGGAGGCTTTCGTACGCGCGTTCCAGTCCCTGTCGAGATTCCGCGGCCAGTCCGCGTTCTACACGTGGCTGTTCCGGATCACGCTCAACGTGGCTACCGACCGGCATCGCGCGCGGGGCGCGCGAGCGCGCGCCTTCGGCGCCGAGCGGGTGACGGAGGAGGAGTGGGCGCGGGGCGCGCCCGATCCCGGCCCGCGTCCCGACGAGTCGGCGGCGGGGACGGAGCGGCGCGAGCGCATTCGCCAGGCCCTCGATTCCTTGCCGGTCAAGGCGCAAACGATTATCATGCTCAGTGATATCGAGGGGTTGTCCTACCGTGAGATCGCCCAGGTGCTGGATTGTCCCATCGGAACGGTGATGTCGAGGCTGCATAACGCCCGCCGGCGGCTCCGCGCGGCGCTCGGCCCCATGCTCACCGCCCTGCTCTGGCTGGGTCTGATGTTCGCGCCCACGCCGGCCGACGCGGAGCAGATGATCCGCTTCGGCATCCGCGTGCTCCAGGCCTCGTCCCCCGAGCGGCCCACCCCCGTCAGTCCCGAAGCCGAGGCCGACGAGCGCCTGCGGAAGATCCTGCCGCGCCTGCGGACGCTGTTCCGCTACACCGACTACACGACGCTGGATCGGCAGCGCGCCGAGGTGCCGCTGGGCACCCAGCAGCGCTTCGCGCTGCCCGGAGCCCGCCAGCTCGAGGTCACGCCCGATCAGCTGCAGGGGCAGCTGCTTCGGATGAGGGTGCGCCTCCTGCGCGGCGAGCAGCCCGAGCTCCGCACGATCATGTCGGTGGCGCCGGGCGCCCCCGCCGTCCTGGGCGGCCCGCCGCACGGCGACGGCGTGCTCATCATCATCCTGTGGGCGAATCCGAATCCCGACCGCTGAGCCCACGGTGACCGAGGAGCGCTACTTTCGAGAGCGGGCCCGCATCGAGCAGGGCCATCTCAAGTATCGCGACAAGCTGAAGGACGAGGGCAAGCTCTTCGTCCGCGACCGCCTCCGCCTCCTGCTCGATCCCGGCGCCGAGTTCCAGGAGGACTTCCTGTTCGCCCGCAACCAGGAGGCGGACACGCCCGCCGACGGCGTCGTCACCGGCGTGGGCATGGTGGGCGGGCGCGCCGTCTGCATCATGGCCAACGATTACACGGTCAAGGCGGGGTCCTGGGGCGAGAAGACGGTGCAGAAGATCGTCCGCATCCAGGAGCGCGCCCAGCGCCTGCAGATCCCGCTCGTCTACCTCGTCGACGCCGCCGGGGGACGGATCTCGGAGCAGATCAAGATCTTCCCCGGGCGCTATCATGCAGGGCGCATCTTCTACAACGAGGTGCAGCTCTCCGGGGTGGTGCCGCAGGTGTGCATCCTCTTCGGCCCTTCGCCCGCCGGCTCGGCGTATCTTCCCGCGCTCACCGATCTCGTCATCATGGTGGACGGCAAGGCAAGCCTCTACGTCGGCTCACCGCGAATGGTCGAGATGGCCATCGGGGAGAAGACCACGCTCGAGGAGCTGGGCGGCGCCCGCATGCACTGCACGGTGTCGGGCTGCGGCGACGTGCTCGCGGGCTCGGACGAGGAGGCCATCGCGCTGGCGCGGCGCTACCTCACCTTCATGCCCGACTCCTTCCGGTCGCGTCCGGCGCGGGTCGCCGCGGCGTCGGCCCGCGCCGGCCGGCCCATCGAGGAGATCGTTCCCTTCGATCAGCGGAAGTGGTTCGATATGTATGAGGTCATCGAGCGCATCGTGGACGAGGGCTCGTTCTTCGAGGTCAAGCGCCTCTTCGCGGCCGAGATCATCGTCGGTCTCGCGCGCCTGGACGGACGTGCCATCGGCATCGTGGCCAATCAGCCCAAGGTCAAGGGCGGCGTCCTCATGGTGGACTCCTCCGACAAGGCGGCGCGCTTCATCAACCTCTGCAACGCCTTCAACATTCCTCTCGTGTACCTCGCCGACGTCTCCGGCTTCATGGTCGGCAGCAAGGTGGAGCGCGCCGGCATCATCCGCCACGGCGCGAAGATGGTCTTCGCGACCTCGCAGGCCACCGTGCCGAAGATCTGCGTCGTGGTGCGCAAGTGCTACGGGGCCGGGCTCTACGCGATGTGCGGGCCCGCCTTCGAGCCGGACGCCGCCCTCGCTCTGCCGCAGGGCCAGGTGGCGATCATGGGCCCCGAGCCGGCCGTCAACGCCGTCTACTACAACCGGATCATGGAGCTGCCCGAGGCGGAGCGGGCCGCCTACGTGAAGGCCAAGCGCGATGAGTACGCCGAGGACGTCGATATCTACAAGCTCGCCTCCGAGATGCTCGTGGACGGCATCGTGGCCGGTCGCGAGCTGCGGGCCGAGCTCAGCAAGCGTCTCGCCTACGCGGAGTCGAAGCAGCACGAGTTCCCGACCCGCCGCAACCCGATCCTCCCCGTCTGAGGACGCGCCCAGGGTGGGCGAGGGGCGCGCCGTGAGGGGCCTGGTCCTCGCGATCCGCTTCCTCACCATCGTGCCGGTGCCCGGCCGCGAAGCGACCGACCCGGGCGCGCTCGGCCGCGCCGCGTGGTGGTTCCCGCCCGTCGGGCTCGGCCTCGGGCTTCTCCTTGCCGCCGCCGACCACGGGGTCTCGCGGTTGTTTCCGCCGCTCGTGGCCGCGCTGCTCGTGGTGAGCCTGTGGAAGATGCTCACCGGTGGCCTCCATCTGGACGGGCTCGCGGACTGCCTCGACGGTCTTGCCGGGCACGATCCCGCGCAACGGCTTGCCATCATGCGGGACAGCCGGATCGGGGTCTTCGGCGCGCTCGGGCTCGTCCTCGTCGTCCTGCTCGCGTGCGGAGTGCTCACGGAGCTACCGGCCGCTTCGCGAGGGCCCGTGCTGCTGCTCGCACCGACGGTCGGCCGCCTCGCTCCGCTCGTCATGGGCGTGCTCGCGCGTCCGGCCACGCCGGCGCGGGGATCCGGAGCGGGCTTCATCGACGCGCTGCCGGGCTGGGCTCCGCTCGTCCATACCACCGCCGTGCTGGTGCTGGGCGCGCTCGTGCTCGGCCCATTCGGCCTCGTTGTCGTGATCGCGGGCCTCGTCGCCGCGCTGCTCGCGACATGGGCGCTCACCCGCGGGCTCGGGGGCGCCACCGGCGACGTGCTGGGGGCGGGCGTCGAGCTGGCCGAGCTGGGCGTGCTCGTGGGGGCGTCCGCGCATGCGCGTCTGAGCGGATTCTAGGGTGAGCACCGTGGTGTACCTCGTGCGGCACGGCGCCGTGGTCGGCGCGGAGACTCGGCGCTTCATCGGGCATCTCGACGTCCCTCTCTCGCCGCACGGCGAGCACCAGGTGTCGGCAGTGGCCCGCCGCCTCGCCGTGGTGCCGCTGGCCGCTGTGTATTCGAGCGATCTCGGGCGCACGCGGCGCAGCGCCGACCTGGTCGCGGCGCCCCACGGGCTCCGCCCCATCGCCCTCGCCGGTCTTCGCGAGTTCGCCATGGGGCAGTGGGAGGGGCTCACCGCTGAGGAGATCCGCGCTCTGGCCCCGGACGCCTTCGCCGCCTGGATGGCGGACGTGGGACGGTTTCAGTTCCCCGGCGGCGAGAATCTCGAGCAGGTCGCGGCGCGATCCTGGGCGGCGTTCGAGGACATCGTGACCACGCACGAGGGCCAGCGCGTCGCCATCGTGGGGCATGGCGGGAGCTTGCGGGCCATCCTCTGCCGCGCCCTCGGCGTGGCGCTGGACCGCCTGCTCGCCCTGGGCCAGGACTACGCCGCGCTTTCGATGCTCGAGCGTCCGTCGGGCGCCTGGAGCCTGGCGCTCCTGAATCACCATGAGCCGCTCGAGCCCAGCGTCGAGCCGGACACTCGACACGAGGCCGCCCGGTGATCGCGCGCCGGCGCTTCCTCGGCCTGGCGGCCGCGGCCTCGCTGACGGCTCCGTCCGGCCCCGTGAGCGCGGACAGCCCCATCCGGGGCGGCACGCTCAAGCTGATCGGCCCGGAGCCGGGGACGTTCGACCCGCACGCGCCGGACGGAGGCGAGGCCGCCGCCCTGCTGGGCTCGCTGGTCCGACGCCCCCTCTTCAGGTTGGCCCCCGACTTCACCCCCGTCCCGGATCTCGCGCTGAAGGCCGAAGTCTCACGGGGTGGCCGCACGTACACGATCGCGCTGCGGCCCGGGCTCCGCTGGGACGATCACGCCCCGCTGCGCGGCCGCGAGGTTGTGGCGGAGGACGCGCGGTATTCGCTGGAGCGAGCGCTGCGGCGCCCGCGGCTGGCGGCGCGACTGGGGCCGGTGGACGTGATCGAAGCGGCCGACCTTCACGTGCTCCGGATCGACCTCGCCGACGCCTTCGCTCCGTTCCTCAGCGCGCTCGCCGAGCCGTGGGCCGCCGTGCTGCCGCGGGAGCTCGAAGACCGCGCGGGGGCGCTTCGCGCGGCCGAGTCCCTCGCCGGCTGCGGCCCCTTCCTGCTCGAGCGCCACGAGCCCGGCGTCAAGGCGGTGTTCGCGCGGAACCCGGGCTATCACGCGAAGCAACGGATTTACCTCGATCGGGTCGAGTGGCTGTTCATCAAGGAGCGCGCCACGCGGCTCTCCCTGTTCCGCGCGGGGCAGGTGGAGCTGCCGTTTCACGACGGCCATCTCGACCGCGCTGACGCCGCCGACCTTCGCCGCACGAATCCGGCGTACCCCATCGCATACTGGGACGGATTGGCGGGCCGCCGGCTCGCGCTGCGCGTCGATCGGCCCCCGCTCGGCGATGCGCGGGTGAGGCGAGCGCTGGCCCTGGCCATCGACCGAAAGCGCTGGGTGACCGAGCTGCTGGAGGGCCACGGCATCGAGGACTCTGGACCCGTGCCCGCCGCACTGCGCGACTGGAAGCTCTCCGGGCGTGCGCTCGGCGACGGTGCGCGCTGGCTCGCACACGATCCCGCGCTGGCGCGGCGGTTGCTCGACGAGGCCGGGGTGCCCGCCCGGCACCGGATACGCTGCGCGGTGGCGCCGGGCGGCCCCGACGCGGCCGCCGAGCTCGAGCGATTGATCGCGAGCTTCAAGGAGATCGGCGTCGAGCTCCAGCCGGTCGGCGAGGAGCCGGGCCGGATCGAAGACGCGAGCTGGGGCCCCATCGAGCCGGCCACCGAAGTGGACGGGCATATCTACGCCGCCTACCACGCGGGCCAGCTCGGGAACCGCAGCCTCGTGTCGGACCCGCGGCTGGACGCGCTTCTCGACGCGCAACGACGCGCGCGGTCCCGGCGGGAGCGGAAGGCGCTGATCGATGACGTGCAGCGCCTCGTCACCGACCAGGTCTACTACCTCTTCCCGCCCGCCCCGCGGCGAATCGCTGCCTGGGCTCCCTGGGTGCGTGGCTATCAGCCGCGCGCCTTCACGGATCCGGGAGCGCAGCTCGAGTCGGTCTGGATCACGCGACGAGCCTGAGCGGCTCGCCGGCCCGCGCGGGCCGCCTGACCCGCCCCGGATACACCGGGGTGTCGCGGATCGTGCACGTCTTGTGCGCCCGCGCTCCGCCTGCTAGTGGTCCCGACATGGAACGAGGCTTCACGCTCATCGAGACCATCGTCGCGGCGGCGGTGATCGGAGCCGGGCTGGTCGGGGTGGTGGCGGGCTTCCTCCATGCGATCGGCGGGCTCGAAACCGGCCGCCAGCAGACCACGGCGGTGTTCCTCGCCGAGCAACGCATGGAGCAAATCAAGGCCGCCGCGCTCGCCGAGTTCCGCGGCGTCACCGCCGCCCGCTGCCCGCCCGAGGGATACGGGAGCATCACGAGCGACGGCCAGCCCATGCCGGGCTATCGTCGCACGGCCACGATCACCGATGCCCCGGATGGGCTCGCCGACACGAAGCTGGTGGACGTCGACGTCTACTACCGGCCCGTGGTCGGCTTCGGTGTCCTCGCGTCCGAGCGCTCGGTGCGGCTGTCCGCCCTCCTGGCGGCGCGCCGATGAGCGTCACGGGTCCGACGCCGCTCTGGTCGTCGCACGCGCCCGATCAGCGTGGCGCCGCCTTGCCCATGGCGATGATCTGCCTGGTCGCGCTCAGCGTGATGGTGCTGACGCTCTTGAGCCTCTCGAGCGTGGAGCCCCAGATCTCGCAGAACCTCGCTGACACGGCCCGCGCCCGCTACCTGGCGGAGTCCGGTATCGAGTGGGCGTTCAAGCAGGTGGCCGCCTCGCCGGTCGGGGAAAGCGGCGTGTTCGCCGCGAATCTCTTCAGCGGCCCTGACCACCTCCCGGACACCACGGACGACGGACAACCCACCGGCGTGCCGGGGCAGAACAGCGCCGCGATGCTCACCACGCTGGGGGCGCCCAGCCGGCTGCCTTCGCGGCCCGCGGCGGAAGGCGTGTACGCAGTGACGGTACGAAACGACAACCTCGCCGGCGACGACCGGCTCACCGGTGTCGCGGTGGATCCCGGCGACAAGTTCACCGATCGCAATGGCATCGTGATCGTCACGTCTACCGGGACGTATCGGAGCGCGACGCGGACCATCCAGGTGGTGATCAAGCGGGTCGGGCTGCCGCCCTTCCCCGGCGCGGTCAACATCGCCGGCGAGCGGGCCGAGATGTTCCTCGGCAGCGCGAGCTCGAGCAGCGCCGACCGCGTCGACATCGACGGGCGCGACTACGACCGGAGCGAGGTCTTGAACGGCGCGCGCCCGACCCGGCTGGGCATCCAGACGATGCCCGGCGTTCAGTCGGACGTCGAGATGTCGTACGAGGCCAGGGTGGAGGCGCCGTTCGACGACGCCAGCATCTGTACCGGGGGCGACTGCAGCGCCGGGACCACGGCCGCCAACCGCGACGCGCGGCTCGGCATCGTCAAGGGGAGGGATCAGTCGTCCACCTCCGTGACGAGCGGGCTGGGCGCGATCGGACCCGATGCCTCGCTGAACCCCGCCGTGATGACGAGCTTTCTGTCCCAGATCGCGTCAAACCCGGCGACTCGCGCCTTCAGCAGTACCCCGGCCTGTCCCCTCGTGATGGCTGGGGGCGTCGGCACGGCGACGAGCGCGCCCACCGTGACCAATGGCTGCGGCTTGAGCCAAATGCTCGACCTGGGCACGACGTCGGACCCCAAGATCATTCATGTCCGGGGGGATCCGGGCGCCACGACGCCGCTGACGGCCCTCGCCCTGAGCGGGATGATCCAGGGCGCGGGCATCCTGATCGTGGAAAATGGAGACCTGGAGCAGCGCGGGAGCGTGCGCTGGGACGGTGTGGTGATCGTGACCGGCCCGCACGTCTCCGCCGCGTTCCGGGCCGGCAGCGCCACCACGGTCTACGGCACGCTGACCAGCATGGAGACACAGCCGCGCGCGTCGGCGGGCTCCCCCAGCGTCTTCATCGACGACGATCTGGATTTCCGGGTGCGCGCGAGCCGCCAGAACCTCGACATGACCCAGCAGATGCTCGCGCTGCACACGATACTGACCTGGAAGGAGCGGTAACTGCACCTAGACACAGACCCACTTGTACACCACGGTGCCGTCAGACAAGACGAGACGTTGGAGGCCGCAAGTCGTTAGCGAGATTTTGGCAGTCCCCTGCGCTTCGTTCGAATAGGGAGACACGCCCGAAAGACTGACGGCGCGCACCTTGTAGCAGTAGGTTTGGCCCACGACGAGCCCAGTATCCGTATACGTGGTCACGCCTGCGCCGACCTGCGCGCGGAAATACCACGAGGCCGTGCCCGAGCACGGGCCTAACTTCCGAACAATGTAGAAGGTTGTTTCGGTGGTGGAATTGTCCTTCCACGAAAGGATGTTTTGCCCCGCGAAGGCAGGCGCCGCGAGGACGAGCAGGGCGACCGGGATAACGACCACGAGCAAGGCACGGATCACGGCTTTGGTCATGGGAGCTCCCTTCACTTCGGCGCCGGCTGGCCTGTGGCGTCTCATCGGCAGGGCCTCGGGCCCTGTCCAGCTCGCGTCGGCTAAAAAGAGACAGTCAGACTCACTTCTTGAAGAAAATCTCGCCCACGTAGCATTCGGCGGTGGATTGCGTGTCGTTGGAGTCGATGGCTACCGACAGCGCGCCAACGTTCTCGCCGGGATCCTGGTGATAAATCTTCTTGTAGTCCTCGAGCACGTTCCGGGTCTGGGTCACCCACTGATTCAGCTCGGTCGTGCCCGACTGCACGATGACGTAGGTCACCGTACCGGTCTTCTCGCTGGGCACGATGGTCCCGGCGGGGGCGGTGGTGTCCCACACGTACCCGATGTTTCGGGAGCGGATGGCCTGGGGCGTGCGCGGGAAGGTGACGTAGACCTGGCACGCCTGATCATCGGTGGCCTTCTTCCGCGAGTCGGCCCCCTTGGGGAGGACCACCGCCTTCCACCGCCACTGGAGAATCGGGAACTGCCGGATGTCGAACTTGATCTCCTTGCTCATGGTCGAGCCCTCGTTCTGGCTCTTCATGTGCAGTATGCGGCCGTCGCCGTCCGCCTCGATCGAGAAGTCGTACTTGGGAGTTCCCCAGGTCTGCGCCTGCCACCCGCTGGGAAGCCCCTTCCGGCCCACCGGGTCCTTCTTCCAGTCCTCGACGGGGAGAGTCGCGGGCTGGGCAGAGACCGTGCCCGCGGTGAACGCGACGGCGGCGATCCCGAGGAATAGATGGCGCATGGCTCGCCAAGGATAACCTAGACCGCGAACACCGTGTTCCCCTTTCCGAGCGTGTCCGGGCAAGGCGGAACACGCGCAGGCCTGTGCTAGGGTAGAACACGATGAGCGTCGAGCGCCTCGACAAGTGGCTCTGGGCGGCGCGCTTCTTCAAGAGTCGCAGCCAGGCCGCGGCAGCGTGCGACGGCGGGAAGGTCGACGTCAACGAACAGGCCGCCAAGCCCGCGCGCGCGGTGCGGGCCGGCGATCTCCTCCACATCACCCAGCGGCAGACCCGCCGCATCGTGCGCGTCCGTGCGCTGTCAGAGCGCCGAGGATCAGGGGCGACGGCGGCGCTGCTCTATGAAGATCTCACGCCGCCTCCGCCGCCCCGCGCCGGGCGCTCGGCGCCGGCGATGTACCGGCCGCCCGGGGCCGGCCGCCCCACCAAGCGCGAGCGGCGGCTGATGGAGCGGATCACGCACCGGTGACCGAGTCCCCTCGCGCCGGCGCGCCCGCGGCCCGCTTCCTTTTCTCCGTTCGCCTCGCGCTCCTCGCGGCGCTCGTCGTCGGGGTCAGCGCCGCGGCGTTCCTGCCCACCCTGAGCGCGGGATTCGTGAACTGGGACGACGACGTCAACTTCACGACCAACCTGGGCTTCCGCGGCCTGGGGCCGGCGCAGCTGCGCTGGATGCTCACCACCACGCTCCTGGGGCACTGGATCCCGCTCACGTGGCTCACGCTCGGGGCGAACTACGCGCTGGGCGGCATGGATCCGTGGGGTTATCACCTCGTCAATGTCGTGGTCCATGCCGCGGCGGCCGGCGCGTTTTTCCTCGTCGCCCGCCGACTGCTCGGCATCGCCATGGGCGGGCCCGCCGTCGCAATCGACCTCGGGGCCGCCCTCGCGGCGCTGGTCTTCGGCGCGCATCCCCTGCGCGTCGAGTCGGTGGCGTGGATCACGGAGCGGCGCGACGTCCTGTGCGCGCTCTTCTACCTGCTGACCGTGCTGGCCTATCTGCGGGGGGTGGACGAGGGGGGGATACTGGCCGGCCGCTGGCGCGCGCTTGCGCTCGCCGCCTTCGCCGCGTCGCTGCTCTCGAAGTCCATGGCGATGACCTTGCCGGCGAGCCTGCTGCTGCTCGACGTCTACCCCTTGCGTCGGCTCGGCCTCGGCGCCCGCCGGCTCCTGTGGGAGAAGGCGCCCTTCGTGGTCCTCGGCGCGCTTGCCGCGATGGGCGCGGTGCTGTCGCAAAGTCGTGGGGCGACGTGGACCGGCTTCGAGGCCTACGGACTCTCCGCTCGCATGGCCATGGCCGCCTACAGCTTCTGGTTCTACCCGTGGAAGTTCGTCTGGCCCTCCCACCTTTCGCCACTCTACGAGCTGCCCGCGCACGTGGATCCGCTGGCGCCGCGCTTCCTCGGCCCGATCGTCGCGGTGATCGCCCTTACCGTCGTCCTGGTGACCTTGCGTCGACGCTGGCCCGCCGGGCTCGCCGCGTGGGCGCAGTCGGTCATCGTGCTGCTGCCCGTCAGCGGCCTCGTGCACACGGGATATCAGCTGGCGCACGATCGCTACGCGTATCTCTCGGGGCTCGGCCTCGCGCTCCTCGTGGGCGGCGGGCTCGCGTGGGCGCTGAGCTGGCGCGCACGGGGGCAGATGGGCGCGCCGGTGGCCGCGGCCGTGGTCGGCGCCGCCTGCGCGGCGGTGCTGGGACTGAGCGCGAGCACGTGGCAGCAAAGCCGCGTGTGGGACGACTCGGAGAGCCTCTGGGTCAGCGCGATCGCGGTGGATCCGGAGTGCATGCTGTGCTGGAACAATCTGGGACACGCGCTCCTCGCCCGTGGCGCCCACGCGGACGCGGAGCGGCTCTTCACCAAGGCGATCTCGCTGCGCCCGGACCGGCCCGGGCCCTGGAACAATCTCGGGACCGCGCTCGCGCTGCAGCAGCGCTATCGCGAGGCGGAACGCCCGTACGCGAAGGCGGTCGAGCTCTCCGGCGGGAGCTTCCGCGACGCGGTGTCGAATCTCGGGCGCCTCTACGCGGTGGAGGCACGCTATCCCGAGGCGATTCCGCTCCTGCGCCGGGCCAACGCCATGCGGCCGGACACGCCCGAGGTGGTGGCGGGCCTGCGCCTAGCGCTCAAGAACCAAGGCGGCGCGCTCGCCGCCGCGGGGCGGCCCGCGGAGGCCGAAGCCTTGTTCCGCGAGGCGCTCGATCTCGGCGACGAGCAGGATCTCTACATCAATCTGGGCCGCTCGCGGATCGATCAAGGTCGGCCCGCCGACGCCATTGCGCCACTCGAGCGCGCCGTGCAGATGAATCCGCGCCACGCCCATGCGCGCGCCTGGCTGACGCGGGCGTACGCCCTCGCGGGGGCCCGCGAGCGGGCCGCCGACGCAATGGCGGCGCTGACCACGCTCGACCCCACGCTGGCCGCGCGCGTCGCCACGGAGATCCCCGCCAGCGCGCGTTGAGGCGGCTCGGTGGCTTGCGTTGCCCCCGGGGCCGGTGTTACGGTTCGGCGAAGCAGGGAGTTCGGGGAGCCCTCACGTGAGGGCCCACCGGGAAGGCGGTGCGAATCCGCCGCGACCCCGTCACTGTGATCGGGGACGAAACCCACGGAGAGCCACTGGCCGGCGAGGCCGCCGACCGGGAAGGCGTGGGGAGTAGGACGATCCGAGAGCCAGGAGACCGACCCGACCTCCGGTAGTTTCATACCGGTCTTCGAGGGAGGCTCCGGTTGACCGCAGTCTTCGCTCCGGGCGCGCTGTCGCCATTGCGCTCCCACCTCATCCTCGGCGGGGCGCGAAGCGGCAAGAGTCGTCATGCGCTGGCGCTGGCGTGCGCGTGGAGCGGCCGCGTCGCCTTCGTGGCGACGGCGGAGCCGCGCGATGCGGACCTCGCCGCGCGCGTCGCGCGCCACCGCGCCGAGCGCCCGGCCGCCTGGACCACGGTGGAAGAGCCACGCGCGCTCGTGACCGCGTGCGCCGCCGCGGCGTGTGCGGCGGACCTTCTCGTCGTGGATTGCCTCACGCTGTGGGTCGCCAACCGCATGCTGGGGGGCGACGCAGACGCGGCGATCCTCGCAGGAGCCGACGACCTGGCCCGCTTCGTCGGCGCACGGCACGCGGCCCTCATCCTGATCAGTAACGAGGTGGGGGAGGGCGTCCATCCCCCGACCGCCGATGGGCTCCGCTATCGTGATCTCCTGGGGCAGGTCAATCAGCGCGTGGCCGCCGCCGCCGATCAGGTGACGCTGATGGTCGCCGGCATCCCAGTCTCCATCAAGGCCGACACCGCGGCGGCGCCGGCGCCGATGCGCCACGTCCGTGAGTCTACGCAGGCTCCGTGACCGGGTGGTCGTGCCCCCGGCCGATGCGGCGGAGGCCGCGCGGCGGCGGCTCGACGCGCTGACGAAGCCACGCGGAAGCCTCGGGCGGCTGGAAGAGCTCGCCCAGACGCTCTGCCGCATCTCCGGTCAGTGCCCGCCGCCCACCCGCCAGGCGGTCATCTTCACGCTGGCCGGCGATCACGGGGTGGTGGAGGAAGGCGTCAGTGCGTATCCCCAGATCGTCACCAGCCAGATGGTCGAGAACTTTCTCCGCGGCGGCGCGGCCGTCAACGTGCTCGCCCGCCAGGTGAACGCCAAGGTGATCGTGGCGGACTTCGGGGTGGCCACACCGCTGGGACCTCGGCCGGGTCTCGAGAGTGTCCGGATCGGCCCGGGCACCGCCAATTTCAGCCGGGCCCCGGCCATGACCCGCACGGAGGCCGAGCGCGCGGTGGATGCGGGGATCACCCTCGTCGAGCAGGCGCTCCGGGACGGCCTCGATCTGATCGGGACGGGCGAGATGGGGATCGGCAACACCGCCGCGGCCAGCGCAATCACCGCCGCGATCACCGGAATCGCCGCGCGCGACGTCACCGGCCGCGGGACGGGCGTGGACGATGCGGCGTGGGAGCGCAAGGCGGTCGCGGTGGAGCGCGCCCTCGCCGTCCATCGCCCCGACGCGCAGGACGGGCTCGACGTGCTCGCGAAGGTGGGCGGCTTCGAGATCGCGGGATTGGCCGGGGTGATGCTCGCCGGGGCGGCGCACCGCATCCCGGTCATCCTCGACGGCTTCATCGCCGGGGCGGCGGCCCTGACCGCGGTGCGCATCGCGCCCGCCGTGCGTCACTACCTGATCGCCGCCCATCGCTCGGCCGAGCCCGGGCACCGGCACATCCTGGACGCGCTCGGGCTCACGCCGTATCTCGAGCTCGACATGCGGCTGGGCGAGGGGACGGGCGCCGCGCTCGGCATCGGGTTGGCGCGGGCGGCCGGCGCCATCCTGCGCGACATGGCCACGTTCAAGTCCGCGGGAGTCTCCGGCGGCGACGAGCCTGCCGGATGAGCGCCCCGCCGGTACGCCGCTCCACGATTGCCGCGCTGATCGTCGCGGGGCTCCTCGCCGCCGCCGTGCCCGCGGGGGCGGCGGTGCAGGTGACGGACGGCACCGGGCGCACGCTGACCCTGCCCGCGCTCCCGCGGCGCATTGTCTCGCTCGTGCCTGGTGTGACGGAGATGCTCTATGCGATCGGCGCGGAGGACCGGCTCGTCGGACGCACCGACTTCTGCGACTACCCGCCGGTGGCGCGAAGCAAGCCCAGCGTGGGCGGCACCGTGTCGCCGAGCCTGGAGGTGCTGGTGTCGCTCAAGCCCGACCTGGTGGTCGCCACCAGCGCGGGCAACAGTGACGAGACCCGGCGGCAGCTCGAGCGTCTGCGGGTGCCGCTCTACCTCGTCGATCCGCACGGGCTCTCCGACGTGTTCGGTACGATCACGCGGCTGGGCGCTCTCACCGAGCGCCAGGGCCGCGCCGCCGATATCGTGTCCGGGCTCGAGCAACGCGTTCGCGCGGTAGCCGTGCGCGTGGCCGCGCGCCCGCGCCCGCGGGTCCTCTACGTGGTGTGGCCCGAACCCCTCATCGTGCCGGGCCGCGGCGCCGCCGTCACCGAGCTGATCGAGCTCGCGGGTGGGGCGTCGGTGTCCGCCGACGGACCCGAAGGCTATCCGCGCTTCAGTGTGGAGGCCGCGGTGGCGCGCGGGCCCGAGGTCATCGTCCTCGCTCGCCACGGGGCCGGGACGGCGCCCTACGCGCGGGAGAAGTGGGAGCGCTTCGCGGACCTGCCCGCCATCCGGGCGGGACGCCTCCATGCGGTGGACGGCGACCTTTTCCATCGCTTCGGGCCGCGCGTGGTGGAGGCGCTCGAGATCCTCGCCCGCCTCCTTCACCCCGAGGCGTTCGCGAGGGCGGGTCTCCAGTGAGCGCGCCCGCCCGCCTCGCCATCCTGCTCCTCGGACTGGGCGCGGCCCTGCTCGTCACGATGGGGTCCGCGCTCTTCGTGGGCAGCGCCGGCGTCGCTCCCGGGTCCGTGCTCGCCGCGCTACTGGGCCGCGGCGATCCGGAGCCGGTCACGCGCCTCGTCGTCCTGGATCTCCGGCTCCCGCGCATCCTGGCGGCCGCGCTGGCCGGCGGTGCGCTCGCCGTGGCCGGCGTCGGCTTTCAGGCGCTCACCCGCAATCCCCTGGCGGAGCCATCCGTCCTGGGCATCTCGAGCGGCGCCGCGTTCGGCGTGGTGAGCGCGCAGCTCTTCGGCGTCGGCACGGGTCTGTTCGAGGCGTTCGGGCTGACCGCGTTCGCGTTCGCCGGCGCCGCCGTGGCGGGCGGAATCGTGTACGTGATCGCGGCAGGGGCGGGCGGGCTCTCGGTGCAGACGCTGCTCCTCGCCGGCGTGATCGTCGGTATCTTCTTCTCCTCGGCCATCGCGGTCCTGATCTCGATCCTCGACACCAATCGCCTCGGCGCGGTCATTCAATGGCTGCTCGGCAACGTGGCGCCGATCCCTGCGGCGGCGCTCGTCGTCTTCGCTCTTGTGTCTGCCGCGGGCTTCGCGCTGGTGCTCGCGAGCGCGCGCCGGCTCAATCTCCTCGCCCTCGGTGAAGACGCGGCGAGGGAGCTGGGGGTGCACGCCCTGGGGCTCAAGCGCGCGGTGTTCGCCGGCGCGGCGCTCCTCGTCTCCGCGGTGGTGGCGTTCGCGGGCCCCATCGGCTTCGTGGGGCTCATCGTGCCGCACGCGCTGCGGATGCTGCTGGGGCCGGACAACCGCGTCCTCGTGCCCGCGGCGGCGCTGGGCGGGGCCATCTTCCTCCTCGTCGCCGACACCCTCGCCCGGAGCATCGTCGCGCCGGCGGAGCTCTCCGTCGGCGTGCTCACCGCGTTCTGCGGCGCGCCCTTCTTCGTGTTCTTGCTGCGTGCGCGTGGCCGGAGAATCCTGCCGTGAGCCTGCTGGAGGTCCGCGACGTGGGCTTCGCGTATCCCGCGGCTCGCCGGCCTGGGCGCGTCCCCTTCGCCCTGCACGGCGTCAGCTTCGACGTGGCGCCAGGCGAGATTCTGGGGCTCGTCGGCCCCAACGCCTCCGGCAAGACCACCGTGATCCGCCTGCTCTCGCGACTCCTGATGCCCGAGCGCGGCGAGATCCGACTGGATGGACGGGCGCTGGCCCAGCTCTCGCGCACCGAGGTGGCCACCCGCGTCGGCGTGGTCCCGCAGACGGTGCCCGCGGACTTTCCGTACTCGGTCGAGGAGCTCGTGCTCATGGGCCGCTTCCCTCATGCACCCGGACGCTTCTTCGAGTCGGACGAGGACCGCGCGATCGCCCGCGAGGCCATGCGAGCCACCGGCATCGAGGCCCTTCGCGCTGCCCCATGCGATCGGCTCTCGGGGGGAGAGCGACAGCGCGTCATGCTGGCGCGCGCGCTCGCGCAACGGCCGCGCTTGCTCGTGCTCGACGAGCCAACCTCGCATCTGGATCTTCGCTATCAGGCGGAGTGCGTGGGCCTGCTCCGCGACCTCAACCAGGGCCGCGGCCCGGGCGGCGGGCTCGCCGTCGTGCTCGTGACGCACGATCTCGACCTCGCCGCGCACGTGTGTCATCGCCTGCTGCTGCTGTCTGGGGGGCGGGCGGTGCGCGTCGGCGCGCCGGAGGACGTGCTCGAGGAGTCGATCCTGGAAGCGGTGTATGGGTGCCCGGTGTCCGTGGACAAGCATCCGCGCACCGGCCGGCCGAGCGTCCGGGTCGTGTGGCCCGAGTCCGCGCGGCGGCCGGAGTGAGGAGGTGAGGGCCGCCGGCACGACCCGTCGTTGACATCGTCCCGGGTTCCAGGGAAGCCGGCGAGGCCTGTGGGCCGAATCCGGCGCGGTCCCGCCACTGTGAGTGGGGAGCCAGATCCGCGATGCGCGCGGCACGCCCGCGCGAGGCCACTGGGAGCGATCCCGGGAAGGCCGCGGACCTGCGCGACGATCCACGAGCCAGGAGACCTGCCCCGAGGCGTTTCCCCGCCCCTTTCGCGGCAAAAGGAGCCCTCATGCCTCTCGTACTCCTCGTGATGCTGGCTCTCATCCCCGGACTCGCCGGCGCGCAGGACGTCGACACGCCTGAAGCCAAGAAGGTGGATCCCGTGGTCATCACCGCCAACAAGGTGGACACGCCGGTCAGCCAGACGGGCGCCGCGGTGACGGTGATCCCCGGCGGCGACTTCCAGACCTTTCAGTACACGTCGATCGGCGACGCCTTGCGCACCGTTCCCGGTGTCGACGTCCGCCAGTCTGGCTCGTTCGGCAAGACGACCGCGGTGAGCATCCGCGGCGCCAATCCGAGCCAGGTGCAGGTGCTCGTCGACGGCATCCGGGTGAAAAGCCCCACGCTGGGCGAGGCCGAGCTGGTCGACATCGCGCCCGACCTCATCGAGCGGATCGAGGTCGTGCGAGGGCCCCAGTCCACCCTTTACGGTGCCGACGCCATGGGCGGCGTCATCAACATCATCACCAAGAAGGGGCAGGGGAAGATCATTCAGGGGAGCATCGAGAGTCAAGTCGGCAACTACGGGACCTGGGTGAGCCGCGGCACCGGCTACGGTCAGTGGAGCATTCTCGACTACTCCTTCGCCGGCTCGTACGCTGAGTCCAACGGCCAGTTCAAGAACGACAATGCCGACCAGGCGGCGCTGAGCGGGCGCATCGGCCTCACCTTGCCCTACGACTCCTCGCTGGCCTTCGTGGCGCGTTGGAATCGCACGGACACCGACCTCCCGGTGAAGTTCGTCTGCTGCGGACCGCTGCCCATCGAGCCCTTCATCGACAGGAACGCGCAGCAACAGTCGGAGACCCTGATCCTGAGCCTGGAAGGCAAGACACGCCCGGTGCCGTGGTGGGAGAGCCGGGCCCGCATCTCCCGCTACCAGAACGCCCAGGGCTTCCAGGACCCCGTCGATCCGGGCTACGACTTCGATATCGCCCAGAAGTCCCAGATCAACGTGGAGCGCCGCGAGGCGGAGTGGATCAACTCGTTCTTCGTCGGGCCCTGGAGCACGAGCACGGTCGGGCTCGAGTATCGCCACGAGGAGGGCGACAACAAGGGCGTCTTCAAGGACGCCACGCACACCAAGTCGTTCTTCTTCGAGCAGCAGCTCCGGCTCTTCGACCGCATCTTCCTCACCGGCGGGGTCCGCATCGACGACAACAGCGCCTTCGGCACCCACACATCTCCACGTGGATCAGCGGCGTTCGCGATCAAGGAAACTGGCACGCGCATCCGGGGCAGCGCGGGCTCGGGGTTCCGGGCGCCGACGCTGAACGAGCTCTTCTTTCCGGGCTTCTCCAACCCTGATCTGCAGCCGGAGACCAGCTTCTCCTGGGACGTGGGCGTCGACCAGACCTTCTGGCGGGAACGCATCCGCCTCGGGCTCACCGTCTTCTACAATAAGTTCGACAATCTGATCCGCTTCGTCCCCATCGACACGTTCCCGTTCGTGGCCGCGGTCAATGTGGCGCGGGCGCGGGCGGCGGGTGTGGAGGTCACCGGCGAGGCTGACCTCCTCAAGAACCTCGTCGCCTCGGTGAACTACACGTACACCGACTCCGAGGACCTCAGCACCAATCGCTGGCTTCCCCGCGAGCCCCAGCATCGCTGGAACATCGGCGTCACCTGGGAGCCCATCCGGCGTCTGCAGCTCTTCACCCAGATCCATGTCGTGACCCGGCAGTTCGAGTCCGAGGAGGCGGGCTTCAACAGCGGCCACACCCGGATCGACGTGGGCGGCAGCTACCGCGTGGTCGACAAGTACGGCGTGCTCCAGTTCCTCGACCTCACCGCGCGGGTCAACAACATCCTGAACGAAGGCTACGCCGAGGTCCGGGGCTTCCCCGCGCTCGGCACTGCGTTCCTGCTGGGGGCGCGGGTGGGCTTCTGATGATCCGGGGCCTCCGCGTGGCGATCGACGAGCGGGCGGTGGTGGTCGCGGCCGAATGGCCGCTTCGCGTGCTCTCCTCGGCGGTGCGTCGCGGAGGCCTCGGCGAGGCGCGCACGATCGTGAATCTCCACGTCGACAAGCACCATCCCTCGGGCGACCTCGAGCGCCCACTGACCGACTTCATCGCGGAGCGGGGGCTTGCCGAGCCGTGCGTCGGACTGCTCACTGCGGCCTGGACCGAGCATGCCGAGGTGGCGCACGTGAGCACGAGCGGCTTCGCGGTCACGGCGGTGGCCACGGTGGGCCTGTCGAACCGGACGACGGCGGGGCGGGCAGTGGCGGCACGCTGGTACCCGTCCACCATCAACACCATCGTGATCGTGGACGGGCAGCCGGAGGCGGCGGCCCTGGTGAACGCCGTCGTCACCGTCACCGAGGCCAAGGCGCTGGCCCTCGCGGAGGCCGGCGTGCTGAGCGATGACGGCCATGCCGCGACCGGGACGTCCACCGACGCGATCGTCGTCGCCGCGACGGGCCGCGGGCCGGCCGCGCGCTTCGGCGGCCCGGCCAGCGAGATGGGCGCGGCGATCGGGCGGGCGGCGCTGCAGGCCCTCGAGCGCGGGATCGCCGCCTGGAAGGCTCGCAACCCGTGAGGCCCGCGTGGATGCGCGGCGTGGCGCTGCTGGCCGGCTCCCTCGGGATACATGTCGTGGCGCTCGCCGCGCTGCCGGCCATCTTTCCCTCGACGCAGTCGACGCCGCTGTTCGTGGATCTCGCGACGCTCGACCAAGCCGCCACGGGCCCGGCGGGTGACGGCAGCGCCGGCGCGGGCGTCACGACCAGGGGGGACGGCGTGGACCGGCGGACGGCAAAGGCACCGGCGCGCGCCCCGCATTCCACCGCCACCCCGCCGAGCGCCGCGACTCAGGCCGCGCCCATGCCCGCACCGAGCGCGCCGACGGAGGCTGGGCCCGCGCCGACCCCTTCGCCGATCGTCTCGCCCGCGCCGCCGCCGACTTCTCCGCCCGAGGCCCCCACACCCCGCAGCGAGACACCGCCCGCGCGCCCACCCGTTGCCGCGTCTCCCGGCGCGATGCCGAGCGAGCCTGGGACCGCCCCCGCCGCATTGCCCGCCGACGCGGACGATCGGCCCGCGCCGCGCGGCTCACGCGACGTGGGACGCGGAACGCGGAGCGATGGCCCGGGCGAGGCAACTGGCTCGACGACCTCGGGTGCCGGCGCCTCATCCCTCGCGCTCGCGCGGCCGGGCGCGGGGCCGGGAGCTGCGGGGACCGTGCCGCCCGAGTACGCGGCGTATCTGGCGCGCTTTCGGCAGCGCGTGGAGGAGGCCATCGTGTATCCGCTGGCGGCGCGCCGGCAGGGCCGTGGAGGCCGCGTGGAGCTGGACGTGCGGCTCGAGCCGAGCGGTCGTGTCACGCGCGTCGACGTGGTGACCTCGTCCGACAGGGCCGCGCTCGACGCCGCCGCCGTGGACGCGGTGAAAGCGGTGGAGGCCATCCCGTTCCCCGCGAGTCTCCCTCGCCGTCCGCTGATCGTGCGTATTCCGCTCGTGTTCCAGCTGCGCTGAGCGGGCCGGGCCGCGGCATGACGGTGCTCCTGCTCGCGCTGGTCCTGGACCTGATCGTGGGTGAGCCCCCCAATCGCTGGCACCCCGTGGCCTGGGCGGGCGGCACGCTCGCCGCGGGCCGCCGCGCCCTCGCCGGCGCCGCCCGGCCGGCGCTCGTGCTGGGGGGCGCCCTCCTCGTGCTGATCGTGGCCGCGCTCGCGGCCGGCGCGGTGCTGCTGGCGGAGCGCCTGCTCGAGCCGTGGCCGCTGGCCCGGGTGGTCGTGGACGCGTGCCTGCTCAAAGCCGCGCTGTCCGTGCGCGCGCTCTTCGAGGCGGTCCTGCGCGTGCGCGCGGCGCTGACGCGCGGCGATCTCCCGGGGGCCCGCGCGTCCCTGGGCGCGGATCTCGTCAGCCGCCCGACGGATCAGCTCTCGGCGGAGCTTGCCGGATCGGCGGCCGTCGAGTCCCTCGCCGAGAACCTCACCGACAGCCTGATCGCGCCGCTCCTTTTCTTCGCAGTGGGCGGCGTGGCGGCCGCGTGGGCGTACCGAGTGGTCAACACGGCGGACGCGATGATCGGCTACCGGGCCGGCGAGCTGGAATATCTGGGCAAGGCGGCGGCGCGACTGGACGACGCGCTGAACTGGGTGCCCGCGCGGCTCGGCGCGTGGGCGATCGTGGCGGGGGCGGCCATCGCGGGGGGCTCGGCCCGGGGCGCCTGGCGCGCGCTGGGCCGCGACGCCGGCCGCACCGCCAGTCCCAACGCGGGCCGCACGATGGCGGCCATGGCGGGCGCGCTGGGCGTCACATTGACCAAGCCGGGTCACTACACGCTAGGCGAGGGTATGGCGCCCGATCCCCCCACGATCGGCCGCGCCTGCCGCATCGCCGCGGCGGCGCTCGCGGTCGTGATCGTTCTGGCCCTTCCGGTCGTCCGGGTGCTCCGGTGAGACGTCGCACGCCCGCGCTCATGCTGCAGGGCACCGGCTCGCATGCCGGCAAGACCGTTCTCGCGGCGGGGCTCTGCCGGCTGCTCGCACGCGCGGGTCTGCGCGTCCTCCCGTTCAAGGCCCAGAACATGTCCAACAACGCCTGGGTCACCGACGAAGGAAGGGAAATCGGCTGGGCGCAAGCCATGCAGGCGGAAGCGGCCGGCGTCGCGCCGCGGGTGGACATGAACCCGGTGCTGCTCAAGCCCGAGTCGGATCAGCGCTGTCAGGTGGTTCGCCTCGGCCGACCGCTTGCGACGCTGGCCGCTCGGGAGTATGCGCGGCTCGGCCCCCGGCTCTGGCCCATCATCGCCGCGAGCTACGCGCGGCTCGCACGCGCTGCTGAGGTCCTCGTGATCGAGGGCGCAGGCAGCCCGGCCGAGCCCAATCTGA
Organism: Verrucomicrobiia bacterium; assembly: GCA_035495415.1. GTDB lineage: Bacteria > Methylomirabilota > Methylomirabilia > Rokubacteriales > CSP1-6 > DASRWT01. The sequence continues at coordinate 9,221 of DATJFY010000002.1, read as the reverse complement.
TGCGGCGCGACCTGGCGAACATGCGGGTGGCGCGGCTGGCGCGTGCCCGCGTCCTCATCGTGGGCGACATCGACCGGGGCGGGGTGTTCGCAAGCCTAGCGGGGACGATGGCGCTCTTGCCCGCCTCCGACCGCCGACTCGTCTCGGGTTTCATTCTCAATAAGTTCCGTGGTGACCCTTCACTGCTTGGACGAGCACCTGACGAGTTGTGCCGCCTCACCGGCAAACCCGTGCTGGGTGTCGTCCCCCTCCTGCCCGGGCTGGGGCTGCCCGAGGAGGATTCGCTCGGCCTGGACCGTCCCGGGCGCCCTCACCCGACCGCGGGCGATCTTCGCATCGTGGTGCTCCGGCTGCCCGCGATCGCCAATGCCACGGACCTGGCCCCCCTCGAGGCCGAACCCGGTGTGACGCTGACCTTCGCGCAGCGGCCGGGAGATCTGGCGGAGGCCGATCTCCTCGTGCTCCCCGGCTCCAAGGACACGCTGGCCGATCTTGCGCACCTCGTCGCGGGCGGCTTCGTGCCGGGCATTCGCGCGCACGCCGCGGCGGGCCGCGCGGTGCTCGGGATCTGCGGCGGCTATCAGATGCTGGGCGAGCGCGTTGAGGACCCGGACCACGTCGAGAGCGGCGGCGCCGCGCCCGGGCTCGGGCTGCTCCCGGTGACGACACGGCTCGAGCCGTGTAAGAGCACGCGGCGGGTGCGGGCGCGCTGGCGCCCCGACGGCCCCGCATTCGACGGCTACGAGATCCATGCGGGCGTCACCGTGGCGAAGCCGCCGGCGCGCATCCTGGCCGAGGTCGACGGGCGGCCGGTCGGCGTCGCCGCGCCCGCGGGCCGCGTGTGGGGGCTCTACGTGCACGGCCTGTTCGAATCGTCGGCATCGCGCCGCCACGTCCTGACCTGGGCCGGTGATCGTTCGGCGCGGGCCGACACCGGCGATCACCGGGCCCTTCGCGAGCGGGCCTACGATCGCCTCGCTGACGCGCTCGAAGCGTCCGTGGGATCGGCGGTATTCCGGCGCCTCCTCGGCCGTTGATTCACGGGAAATAGCTTCGTGGGGATTCGCTGCGAGGGGTATCATCGTGCATCGCCGCCATGCGCGGCGTTTTTTGTCTCTCATGGAGGAGTCCCACGGTGGCCATCACCGACGTGCTGACAGAGGCGTTTCGCCGGGCGCTCGCCCGCAAGGGCCTGCCCGAGCCGAAGTCCGTCATCTGGCAAGTGCCGCGCGGCGGTCAGGCCACGTTCAACTACGCGACGCCTTCGGCGATGGCGTATGCGAAGGAGCACAAGCTGGACGCCGTGACCGTTTCGACGTGGGTCGCGCAGGAGCTCGAATCCCTCGCTGAGGTCGCGGTAGCGGAACCGGCGGGGCCCGGCTTCGTGAACGTGAGTCTCGCGCGCGATTCCGTCTCCGCGCAGCTGCGCGGCGTCCTCGCGGCCGGCGCGCGCTACGGGTCGAGCCAGTCCTCCGCGGCCCGGCGCTACCGGCTCGAGTTCGTGTCGGCCAATCCCACCGGCCCGCTCGTGATCGTCAACGCGCGCGCGGCCGCGGTCGGCGACGCGCTCGCGCGCATCCTTCGGTCGCAGGGCGCGCACGTCGAGTCCGAATACTACGTCAACGACGCCGGCAATCAGTTCCAGGCGCTCTCCGCCTCGGTGGAGACGCGGCTACGGCAGGCCCTCGGCGAGACGGCCGCGATTCCCGAGGGCGGGTATCCCGGCGAGTACCTGGTGGAGCTGGCCGAGGCATGGCTGGCGCAGGACCGCGAGGGCGTCCGCGCGCGGCTCGCCCGGCCGGAGGCCGAGCGGCGCGAGCGCCTCGGTCGCGAGGCGGTGACCGCGATGGTCGCGAGCCATCGCAGCGTGCTCGGGGCCTATGGCACCGAGGTGGACCGCTGGGTGCACGAGGCGGCGGACGTGCGCGCCACCGGCCTTCCCGAACGGGCCATCGCGCTGCTCACCGCGGGCGGCCACACCTACGAGCAGGACGGCGCCCTGTGGTTCCGCTCGACCGCGCTCGGCGACGACAAGGACCGCGTGCTGCGGAAGTCGGACGGCGAGCTCACCTACTTCGCGGTGGACATCGGGTTCCATCACTTCATCAAGTTCTCGTCCACCGATCACGTGATCGACTTCCTGGGCCCCGACCATCACGGCTACATCGGCCGCCTGCGCGCGGCCATGCGGGCGCTCGGCCATCCCGACGAAGCGTTCGACATCCTCATCGTCCAGCTCGTCACGCTGCTGCGGGACGGCCAGCCGGTGCGCATGTCCAAGCGCCGGGGCGAATTCGTGCTGATGGAGGAGCTGCTGGAAGAGGTGGGCCGCGACGCTGCCCGCTTCACGTTTCTCACGCGGCGGCACGATAGCCCGCTCGAGTTCGACCTCGCGGTGGCGACGCGGCAGAGCGCGGACAACCCGGTGTTCTACGTGCAGTACGCCCATGCGCGGGTGGCGAGCCTGTTCCGCACCGCGGCCCAGCAGGGGATCGCGACCCCCGACTGGGCCGGGGTGGACTTCTCGTCGCTCGAGCTGCCGGAGGAGCAGGCGCTCATCAAGCGCGTGATCCAGTTCTCCGAGGTGGTCACCGCGGCGGCGCGCGCGCGCGAGCCGCATCGCGTCGCCTATTACTTGACCGAGCTGGCGGGAGAGTTCCACCCCTACTACAAGGCGCACCGGATCATCACCGAGGACCGCGGGAGCAGCCTCGCGCGCCTCGGGCTGGCCGCCGCGGTGGGGCAGGTCGTCCGTAACGGCCTGGGGCTCCTCGGCGTCTCGGCACCCGAGAGCATGTAGGAGGACTCATGAAGCGTGGGCGGAGCCGCAGCGGCGGCGGCGCGTTCCAGCGAATCGGGCTGGGGCTCGCCGCGGTGATCATTCTCACCCTGACCTTCACGCTCGGCCTCTTGGTGGGCCGGCAATGGTGGGGACGTGCCGCCCCGGACGGCGCGGAGGGGCCGCGGAAGCCGCAGGTCATCGCGCGCCGCGGCCTCGTCGAATCCGAGGCCGACCGCCCGCGAGAGCTCCAGGAGAAGCTGACCTTCTATCAGACCCTCACCGCGCCCGTCGGTCCGATTGGTCAGTCGAGCCGCGCGCGCACCGAGGACAAGGGCAAGGCCGCAGCGCCCGCGCCGAGCCTTGCCCAGAGCGCCGCGCCGGCGCCGTCCGCCCTCGCCGGCGTCCCGAGCGCGAGCCTTCCCGCTCCGCCGGCCGCCACGGCCACCGCCTGGACGGTGCAGGTGGGCGCATTCAAGAGCCGGCAGCAGGCCGATGAGGTGCAGAAGCGGCTCACCGAGGCGGGCTTTTCCGCGGTGCTGTCCCCGGTCACGCTGGACGGGGGCCAGTCGCGCTATCGCGTCCGCGTGGGCGGCGCTCGCTCGCGGGGCGAGGCCGAGCAGCTCGCGCAGCAGGTGCGCGCGCGGCTCCCGCTGACCACGCTCGTCACCGCCAACTGAGCGGCGGGCGAGGAGGTGGGCCAGCCCGGAAAAGTGCTGATCTCCCAGGAGGAGATCGCCGAGCGCGTGGGGGAGCTGGGCCGGGCCATCGGCCGCGAGTACGCCGGCCGCAACCCACTGCTGGTGGGCGTCCTCAAGGGCGCGGCGATCTTTCTCTCGGACTTGGTCCGCGCCATTCCGGTGCCCATCGCCATCGACTTCATGGGGGTGAGCTCCTACGGGAGCCAGGTGAAGTCCTCGGGCATCGTGCGGCTGACGTCGGACCTTTCGGTTTCGATCGAGGGCCGCGACGTGCTCATCGTCGAGGACGTGGTCGACTCGGGTCGGACCCTCGATTATCTGCGGCGCAACTTTGCCACCCGCCGGCCGCGCAGCGTCGGCGTCTGCGCCCTCCTGGACAAGATCGAGCGCCGCGTGGTGGACGTTGCGGTGGACTACGTGGGCTTCGTGATCCCCGACCATTTCGTGGTGGGGTACGGGTTCGACGTGGGGGGCGCCTACCGGGGTCTTCCGGACATCCACATACTCGAACCGTAGGCGGGCGCCCGCGGCGAGGCCGCCCGGACCCCCGGGAGTCGATCCGCCGGGGAGAGGCCGGCTCCGTCTATCGCGCTGTGTGCTATACTTTTTTCGCCATGAATCTGAATCCCTTCTACAAGAATCTCGCCCTGTGGATGGTGATCGGCCTCATCGTCATTGTCCTCTTCAACCTGTTCCAGGCCAAGGAGTCGCCGCGAGACGAGATCGTCTTCTCGGACTTCCTCAAGAAGGTCGAGACCGGCGAGGTGCGCGAGGTGACGTTGAGGGGCAATTTGGTGAGCGGAAAGCTCGCCAATGGCGAGTCATTTCGTACCATGACCGCGGATTACCCGGACCTCGTCAAGGCCCTGAAGGACCGGGGCGTGCGGATCATCGTGAAGCCGGTGGACGGTAACCCGTCCTACTTCGCGATCTTCCTCCAGTGGGTGCCGATGCTCCTCTTCATCGGCGTCTGGATCTTCTTCATGCGCCAGATGCAGGGCGGCGGCGCCAAGGCCCTGTCCTTCGGGAAGGCCCGCGCGCGCCTGATCTCCGAGAAGCAGAACAAGGTGACGTTCCAGGACGTCGCCGGGGTGGACGAGGCCAAGGAGGAGCTGCGCGAGATCATCGAGTTCCTCAAGGATCCGCCGCGCTTCCAGAAGCTCGGCGGCAAGATCCCCAAGGGCGTGCTCCTCGTGGGCCCTCCCGGCACGGGCAAGACCCTCCTCGCCAAGGCCATCGCGGGCGAGGCGAACGTGCCCTTCTTCTCGATCTCCGGCTCCGACTTCGTGGAGATGTTCGTGGGCGTGGGCGCCTCGCGCGTGCGCGACCTCTTCGAGCAGGGCAAGAAGCACGCGCCCTGCATCATCTTCATGGATGAGATCGATGCGGTCGGCCGTCACCGGGGCGCCGGCCTGGGCGGCGGTCACGACGAGCGCGAGCAGACGCTCAATCAGCTCCTCGTGGAGATGGACGGCTTCGAGACCAACGAGGGCGTCATCCTCATCGCCGCGACCAACCGGCCCGACGTGCTGGACCCCGCGCTGCTAAGACCCGGCCGTTTCGATCGGCAAGTCGTGGTGGCGCGCCCTGATGTGAAGGGCCGCGAGGAGATCCTCAAGGTGCATTCGCGCCGGATCCCGCTCGCGCCGAAGGTGGAGCTCACCGTGCTCGCCCGCGGCACGTCGGGCTTCTCGGGGGCGGACCTCGCCAACCTCGTCAACGAGGCGGCGCTGCTCGCGGCGCGGCAGGACAAGAAGGTCGTGGAGATGATCGACTTCGAGAACGCCAAGGACAAGGTCCTGATGGGCGTGGAGCGTCGCTCCATGATCATCCCCGAGTCCGAGAAGCGCACCACCGCCTATCACGAGGGCGGGCACGCGCTGGTGGCGTATCTCCTGCCCGGCGCGGACCCCTTGCACAAGGTGACGATCATCCCGCGCGGGCGGGCGCTCGGCCTCACCATGCAGCTGCCCACCGACGATCGCTACAGCTACTCGCGCGAGTACCTGATCAACCAGGTCACGATTCTCCTGGGTGGCCGCGCCGCCGAGGAGCTGGTGTTCCAGCAGCAGACCACGGGCGCCGGCAACGACCTCGAAAAGGCCACCGAGATGGCGCGCAAGATGGTCTGCGAGTGGGGGATGTCGGAGAAGATGGGCCCGCTCACCTTCGGCAAGGGCGAAGAACACATTTTCCTGGGACGAGAAGTCTCGCGCCCCAAGGACTACAGCGAGGACACCGCGGTCCTCATCGATTCCGAGATCAAGCGCATCGTCACCGACTGCGCCACCCGCGCCCGGCAGCTCCTCGAAACGAACCTCGAGAAGCTCCACGCCCTCGCCCGCGCTCTCCTCGAGCGCGAGACGCTCGACGGCGAGGAGATCAACCGGATCCTCATCACGCGGCCCTTCCAGGAGGCGCCGGCCCCGGCCTAGCGCTGGAGCGGCGTAGATCCTCGGCCAGTGCGATGAATCGCGCGTCCCTGGCGGAGCTGATGCTGGGGGACGGGCGCGACGTGGCGGTGATGGGCGCCCTCAATCTGAGCCCCGACTCGTTCTACCCGGGCTCGGTGGCGACCTCCCGGGACGCCCTGCTCGCCGCCGCCGACTCGATGGTGACCCAGGGCGCGGTCATCCTCGACGTCGGCGCCATGTCGACCGCCCCCTATCTCGCCGGCGAGATCGAGCCCACGCAAGAGGCCGACCGTCTGGGCGACGCCGTGCAACTCCTCGCGGGCAAGCTCGGGGTGCCGGTATCCGCGGACACCAGCCGAGCCGAGCCGGCGCGCGCCGCGCTCCAGGCCGGTGCGCGGATCATCAATGATGTGCGCGGGCTCACCGCTGATCCGGGCGTGGCGCGGGCGGTGGCCGAGGCCGGTGCCGGCCTCATCGTGATGGCCTCCGAGCGCGGCGGCCACGAGGGCCTGGCGCCGATCGATACGGTGATCGAGCTGCTGGCGGAAAGCCTCACCCTGGCCGCGCAGGCCGGGATCCCTGCCGAGCACATCGTCATCGATCCCGGCATCGGCTTCTTCCGCCGCCGGGGCATGCCCTGGTACGAGTGGGATTGCCGCATTCTCCACGATCTGGAGGAACTGCGTGCCCTGGGCCGGCCCCTCTGCGTGGGGGTCTCCCGCAAATCCTTCATCGGCGCCCTCGGCCCGCGTGCAGCCGATCCGGCGGACCGGCTCCCCGGCTCGCTCGCCGCGACGGCCGCCGCCGTGCTGGGCGGCGCGCACCTGATGCGCACCCACGACGTCGGCGCCACCCTCCAGGCGGTGCGCGTCGCGCAGGCGATCCGGCATCCGGGCGGGACCGCATGAGCGCGGTGCTGGCCGTCATCCAGTCCTTCCGGGCGCGCGACGCGGTGGACATCATCCTGGTCGCGGTGGTGATTTACCGCGTGCTCGTGATGTTCCGCGGCACCCGCGCCGTCCAGATGCTGGCGGGGCTGGGAGGGCTGATGATCGCCTCCTTTCTCGCCCGCCGGCTCGACCTGTTCAGCACGAGCTGGATCCTGGAGAACTTCTGGTCGGTGTGGGTGCTCGCCCTCGTGGTGCTGTTCCAGCCCGAGTTCCGCCGTGCGTTGGCGCAGATCGGCCAGAGCCCGTTGCTGCAGGCGCTTCTCGGCGCGCGGGGCGAGCAGCAGGGCCACGTGATCGACGACGTGGTGAAGGCGGCCGAGTCGCTCGCCGCCAAGCGCATGGGCGCGCTGATCGTGCTCGAGCGCTCCACCGGGCTGCGCAACTACGCCGAGCTCGGTGTCCCCCTGGACGCGCTCGTCTCGGCTGACCTCCTCGTGAGCGTGTTCCTGCCGTACTCGCCGCTCCACGACGGGGCCGTGTTCATCCGCGACAATCGGGTGGCGGCGGCGGGGTGCTTCCTGCCGCTGTCCCGCAACACGCAGCTGGGCCGCGCGCTCGGCACCCGGCATCGCGCCGCGGTTGGGCTGTCCGAGGAGACCGACGCCGCCGTCCTCGTGGTATCCGAAGAGAGCGGCCGCATCTCGCTGGCAGTGGGCGGCCACATGGAGAGCCCGCTGGACCGCGAGGCGCTGCGCCAACGGCTCGGCGAACTCTTTGCCCTCACCGGCGCGCCCGCGCCCCGCCGCACCGGCTTCCGCCTCCCCGCATGGGAGTGGCTGCGCAAGTGAGGCGGCTCTTCCGGCACTGGGAGCTCAAGCTGGCGGCGCTGGTCCTCTCGTTCGCGCTCTGGGTCTTCGTCATGACGTCCGAGAAAGCCGAGGTGGTCATGGCCGCTCCCGTCGAGCTCGACGCCATCCCGCAGGGCCTGGAAGTCGTGGGCGACCGGCCGGACAGCGTCGACGTGCAGCTCCACGGCCTCCGCGCCGTCCTCGCCCGGGTGGGTCCCGAGCAGGTGCGGGCGCATGTGAGCCTGGCCGGCGCGCGGGCGGGCGAGGTGGTGGTCCGTCTGGTGCCGGACCAGATCTCCGCGCCCACCGGGGTGACGGTGCTGCGGGTGAGCCCCTCGCGCGTGCGCGTGATGCTCGAGACGCGGCGCGCGGAGACCCGGCCATGAGCCGCCTCTTTGGCACCGACGGAATCCGCGGGCTCGCCAACGCCGAGCCTCTCACCACGGAGCTCGCGTTCCGCCTCGGCCGTCAGCTCGCGGCGACGCTCGTCGAACATCACGGTGTGGCGAAGGTGCGCTTGGTCGTCGGGCGCGACACGCGGCAGTCCGGGCCCATGCTGGAGGGCGCGCTGGTCTCGGGCGCGATGTCGGCGGGCGCGGACGTGTTCGCGGTGGGCGTGCTCCCGACCCCCGGTATCGCCTATCTCACGCGCTATCTTGAGGCGCATGGCGGCGTCGTGATCTCGGCCTCCCACAACCCGTACGAGGACAACGGAATCAAGCTGTTCGATCCCGATGGCTACAAGCTCTCCGACGAGGCGGAGGGCCAGATCGAGTCGCTGATGGGTGCTCCAAGCGCCGACATGCTGGCACCCGCCGATCGCATCGGCCGCGCCAAGCGTATCGAGAGCGCGCAGGAGCGCTACATCGAATATGCCAAGCGCACCCTGCCGCGGAACATCCGCCTCAACGACCTGCGCGTCGTAGTCGATTGCGCCAACGGCGCGGGCTACCAGGTGGCGCCCGATGCGCTGTGGGAGCTGGGCGCCGAGGTCATCAAGATCGGCGTCGAGCCCAACGGCCACAACATCAACCTCAAGTGCGGCTCCACCTCGCCTGAGGCGCTGTGCGAGAAGGTGCGCGAGATGCGTGCCGACATCGGCGTGGCGCTCGACGGCGACGCCGACCGCGTGGTGATCGTCGACGAAAAGGGCCGCATCGTCGACGGCGACCAGATCATGGCCGTGATCGCCGAGAGCTGGCACGGCAGCGGCAAGCTAACCGCCGGCGGCGTAGTGGCGACCGTCATGTCCAACCTGGGGCTCGAGCGCTATCTCGGCGGTATGGGCCTCGAGATGGTGCGCACGCCCGTGGGCGACCGCTACGTCACCGAGCACATGCGCAAGCACGGCTACAACGTCGGCGGCGAGCAGTCGGGCCACATCGTGCTGTCGGATTTCACCACCACAGGCGACGGCCTCGTCACCGCGTTGCAGGTGCTATCCGTGGTGGTCGGCACCGGCAAGCCGGTGAGCGAGGTGTGCAAGCGCTTCGAGCGTCTGCCGCAGATTCTGCAGAACGTACCCTATGCCAACGGTAAGCCGCTCGAACAGGACCTCGTCAAGAAGGCCATCGACCAGGGCAAGGCCC
>DATJFY010000001.1:0-32085 GCA_035495415.1 Verrucomicrobiia bacterium | reverse complement strand
CCGAAGTCCACCGCGTTCGCCAGCTCGACGGCTTCGGCCTCGTCGCGGAACGTGGTCACCGCCACCACCGGGCCGAAGATCTCCTCCTGCCCGAGCCGTGACGCGTTGTCGACGTGGTCGAAGATGGTCGGCTCCACGTAGTAGCCGTGCTCCCAGTCGCCGCCGGCGAGCTTGTGCCCGCCGGTGACCAGACGGAAGCCCTTGTCCACGCCGTGCTGGATGAAGTCCTGCACCACGCGTTCCTGGCTGCGCGAGATCAGCGGACCCATATCGGTGGTCGGCCGGGCGGGAGGCCCGACCTCGATCTTTCGCGTCAGAGCGACCACGCGCTCGAGGAACCGATCGTGAATCCCTTCCTGCACCAGGAGCCTCGTGGTGGCGCCGCACGCCTGGCCGGCGTTGCGGAACATGCCGAAGACGGCGGCGCGCGCGGCGCCGTCGACCTCCGCGTCGTCGAAGATCACGTAGGGCGCCTTGCCGCCCAGCTCCAGGCTCACGCGCTTCACTTCCATGCCGGCCTGGGCGCCGATCCGCTTGCCGGTGCCGGTCTCGCCGGTGAACGAGATCTTGTCCACCTTCTTGCTGGCGATGATCTCCGCGCCGACGACGTTGCCGGGACCCGGCACCAGGTTGAGCACGCCCCGCGGAATGCTCGTCTCCAGGATCAGCTTCACCAGCTCGTAGGTGGCGGCGGGCGTGTAGCTCGCGGGCTTGATCACGATGGTGCAGCCGGCCGCCAGCGCGGGCGCAACTTTACGCGCGGTCTGGGTCAACGGAAAGTTCCACGGCGTGATCATCCCGACGACGCCCACCGGCTCCTTCACCAGGTTGATCATCGAGCCGCTGGGAAGCGTGAAGCTCTCCCCGTAGAGCTTGCCCGCGAGCCCGGCGTAGAACTCGAAGACGTCCGCAGCGGCGCCGATGTGGGGCACCGCCTGCCGCATCGGCATGCCCACTTCCAGGCTGACCACGCGGGCCAGGCGGTCGGCGTTCGCGCGGATCAGCTGCGCCGTGCGCAGCAGCGTCTGCTCTCGGAGCTTGTAGTTGTAGATCCAGTTGCCGGCATTGCCGTCGAACGCGGTCCGGGCGGCGTCGATGGCGGCGCGCGCGTCGGCCTGAGTTCCTTCCTCGGCGACCGTCGCGACCTGACGGATATCCGCCGGGTTCTCCCGCTTGAACTGCCGGCCGCTGGCCGCCTTGCCTTCTTTTCCTTCCACGAGGAGGGGACAGTAGAGAGGCAGCGAAAGGCTTTCGGGATCCGCCATGGGGGGCTCCTTTGTGAGGCTTGAGGCGGAAGATGGGTCCGGCGGGGGTGATTGTCAAGGCGGGGCGAGGCGAAGACGGCGACCCTGCTCGTTGACGCCATGGCACGCGCGGGCTATCGTCATCCCGCCCAACGCCCCGCTCGGATCGCTGGAGGCTCCTGATGAAGTGTCCCCGGTGCCAGCAGGAGAACCCGCCCCAGGCGAAGTTCTGCCTGGAGTGCGCGACGCCACTGGCGCTGCGCTGTGGGCACTGCGGTACGCAGCTGCCCCCAGCGGCCAAGTTCTGTTTCGAGTGCGCGACTCCGGTCGGCGCGCCCACGCCGCGGTTCGCGGCGCCCGAGACGTACACGCCGAAGCACCTCGCCGAAAAGATCCTCACTTCGAGGGCAGCGCTGCAGGGCGAGCGCAAGCAGGTCACCGTGCTTTTCGCCGACCTCAAGGGTTCGATGGAGCTCCTCGCCGACCGCGATCCCGAAGAAGCTCGGAAGATTCTCGACCCAGTGCTTCAGCTCATGATGGAAGCCGTCCATCGCTATGAGGGTACGGTCAACCAGGTCATGGGCGACGGCCTCATGGCACTCTTCGGCGCGCCGCTGGCCCACGAGGATCACGCCCTGCGCGCCTGCTACGCCGCCCTGCGCATGCAAGAATCGGCGAAGCGGTACGCGGAGGAGGTCCATCAACGCGAGGGACTTCCCATCCAGATCCGCGTGGGACTCAACTCGGGTGAGGTGGTCGTACGGTCCATCGAGAGCGACCTCCGTATGGATTACACGGCGGTGGGCCAGACCACGCACCTCGCGGCACGAATGGAGCAGATGGCCGTACCCGGCTCGACCCTGATCTCGGCATGGACGCTGAACCTTGTCGAGGGCTACGTCAGCGTGAAGGCGCTCGGCCCGCGGAATGTGAAGGGTCTTCCGGAGCCCATCGAGGTCTACGAGCTCTGCGGAGCAGGAGCGGCGCGCACCCGCCTTCAAGCCGCCGCGCCTCGGGGCCTGACGACATTCGTGGGGCGCAGCAGCGAAATGGAGCAGCTCCTTCAGGCGCTCACCCTGGCGCGGGAGGGGCACGGACAGGTGGTGGCGGTGGTGGGTGAGCCCGGGGTCGGCAAGTCTCGTCTCTCCCGGGAGCTCACTCAGTCTCATCACACCGTCGGCTGGCGTGTCCTGGAGGCGTCGTCGGTATCCTACGGCAAGGCGACCCCCTATGCACCGGTTGTCGAGCTCCTGAAGACCTACTTCAAGCTCGGAGACCACGACGGCCCGCGAGAGAGCCGCGAGAAGGTGATTGGAAAGCTCCTCACGCTGGACGAGGGTCTCAAGCCCACTCTTCCCGCGCTCCTCGAGCTGCTGCATGTCGCCGTCGACGACGCCGCGTGGTCCACCGTCGAGCCGTCCCTTCGCCGTCAACACACGTTGCAGGCGATCCGCCACCTGCTGCTGCGCGAGAGCCGCGTGCAGCCCGTCCTCGTCGTGTTCGAGGATCTTCACTGGATGGACTCGGAGACGCAGGCGCTTCTGAACGGGCTGGTCGAGGGCCTCACCGGAGCGCGGCTGCTGCTCCTCGTGAACTATCGGCCTGAGTACCAGCACCCGTGGGGCGGCAAGACGTACTATCGGCAGCTCCGCATCGATCCGTTGCCGCCGGACACCGCTGGAGAGCTCCTCGACACGCTCGTCGGCAGCGATCCCACGCTAGACCCGGTGAAGAGTCTGCTCATGCAGCAAGCCGAGGGGACTCCGCTCTTCCTCGAGGAGGGTGTACGGTCCCTGATCGAGACCGGCGCGCTCGGCGGCGAACGCGGCCAGTACCGTCTCGTCAAGGAGCTTCAGACGGTTCAGGTGCCGCCCACCGTTCAAGCCATCCTCGCGGCCCGCATCGATCGCTTGCCGCCCGAGGACAAGCGGCTTATGCAGGCCGGCTCGGTCATCGGCAAGGATGTGCCCCTTGCGCTGCTTCAGGCCATCGGCGAGCAGGATGACGAAACGATGCGCCTGGGACTCTCTCGGCTACAGGCGGCGGAGCTGGTGTATGAAACGAGTCTCTTCCCCGACCTCGAATTTACCTTCAAGCACGCCCTTACCCACGACGTCGCCTATGCCAGCCTCCTCCAGGAGCGGCGGCGGGCTTTGCACGCGCGAGTCGCAGACGCCATCGAGCGTCTGTACTCCGATCGCCGGGCCGAACACATCGAGCGCCTCGCCGACCATGCCTTCAAGGGCGAGTACTGGGAGAAAGCGGTGACGTGCCTGCGGGAGGCCGCCGCCAAGGCCGTCGCTCGTGCGACGGTCCGTGAGGCCGTCGCACATCTCGAGCGCGCTCTTGCCGCGCTCACGCATCTCCCGCCGACCCCGACACGACTCGAAGCGGGCGTCGACATCCGGCTCGACCTTCGGAACTGCCTGTATCTCCTGGGAGAGCACCGCCGCGTGCTCGAGCACCTTCAGACCGCGCGCCGCCTCGCGGAGGAGACGGGCGACCACGCACGCCGCGCCAGGGTGGCCGGGTATCTGGGAACGACGTACGTGTTCCTCGGCGACTTCGCCCACGCGCTCGAAGAGGTCGCCCGCGCCAGAGAGTTGGCGTCACGCGCGCAAGACCCGGAGCTCGAGGTCGAGATGGCATTGCGCTCGGCCCAGACCTACATCTACCGAGGCGAGTTCGCCGAGGCAACCGCACCCGTCGCCGACGTGCTGCGTGCCGTCGGTGGCGGCGGCTCGGCGCCGCGCTTCTTCGGTCAGATCCTCACCTCGGTGCAGGCGCATGGTTATCTCGCTTGGTGCCTGGGCGAGCAGGGACAGTTCGCCTCTGCCATCGATGCGGCGAAGCGCGGTCTCGCGGAAGCCGAGCGCGAGGAGCATCGATACAGTGAAGCCGTCGTACGAGGCTTGGGTGGCCTCGTCTACCTTCGCAAGGGCGATCTCGAGGAAGCGCGCCGCTTGCTCGAGCCGGCCGTGGAGCTCGTTCGCAACCTCGAGCTGTCGCTGATCCGATCGCCGACCATCGCGAACCTGGGGCTCACTTACGTGTATCGTGGCGCCGTCGAAGAGGGCCTGGCGCTTCTGGAGGAGGCACGGGAACGACGCCCGGTCTTGCTGGCGGAAGGCTATCTCGTTGCGCAACGGTTCGATGAGGCGAAGACGACGGCCGCTCGGGCACTCGAGGACGCACGCCAGGGGGGTGAGGTCGGGAACGTCGCGCGGGCGAGCTGGCTGGTGGGCGCCGCCGCCACGGCGCTCGACCCGCCGGCGGGGACCGAGGCCATCGACGCATATCGAGATGCTGCCGCGATGGCCGAGCGGCTCGGGATGCGCCCGCTCGTCGCTCACTGCCACCTCGGTCTCGGCACGGTCTACCGGCGCAGGGATAAGCGCGAGCAAGCCCAGGAGCACCTCCGCAGAGCGACGACGATGTACCGCGAGATGGCCATGACGTATTGGCTGGAGAAGGCGGAGGCGGAGCTCGACTAACACGCCGCCCTGAGGCTTGCTGTCGCAGCTGGGCGGGGCTATGACGCCATGGGCCGGGATGAGTGTCGGACGTGAAAGCAAGATGGGGACTCTGGCTGGAGGTTGAGGGCGCCGGCGAGGCGGCGCGCGCCGCCCTTACTTGCGAAGTGACGAAACGGGGGCGCAAGCAGGAAAGCGCCACGGGCTGAGGCGTCGCTGGGAGGCTACCGGGGGCGGGAGATCGCGTCGCCTTGAGCTGCGACGGGTTATCCGGCGTCGGCTGCAACGCTTAATTAGGCGGCGACGTTCAGGGACCGTATACACCGCCCCACGCAGAGCAGGTAGAACTCCGCGGCGTACGGGCCCACGTGCCTGAAGCGCTCCTGCAGAATCGTGCACGCATCCTTTTCCGATTTGACCATGTGAATGTAGCGCGCGAACGTGCCGTACTCTGCGCGGATGCGCTCGAACTCCTGCGCGTTGGCAACAAGCGCGGCGACCTCTTCGGGTTCCTCAGCGCGCCGGGCCTGCGCAGTAGCGCTGTGGGAGCTGCGTGCGCGAGCTTCGCAGTTTCGAAATTGAGGAACGCGCTGCGGTAGCGCGGCCAGTTCCTGCGCACGCTGGCCCAGCTCAGGCCAGCTTGCAAGATGCAGAGGGACAGGACCTCGAAATACTCGTGGTCCGTGCGCGGTTTCTTGCCGGGAAGGCAGCGGCTGCGCTGCTCCTTTGCGAACGTACATTCCCAGGGCGCGCGGTGACTCATGCCACCTTCCGGCTATCCTCCTCAGCTCCGAGAGTACTCGATGTGACGGATCTTTGGCCGGTCGGCCGAGCAAAATGGAGCTACGAACCGACCCGTGTAGGCACGGCGGAGGCCGGGTCGGTCCTTCCCCGGAGCGTTGTAATACGTTCCCGCCCGACGCCCCCCACGTCCGAGCGCGATCAGATCTTTCGTAGACTTTCGATCGGTCCCGCGTGCTGGCACGCCAGTTGCCGGGTGATGGCCACGATGAGACCGTTCGCCGCCTGCACGCCCATGTCCCTAGTGCTCGTCTTTCTCGTCGGCTCGGCGGCCACCGCGGCGCCGAGTACGCAACAGCGCATCGTTCCGGGAGGCGGCCCCACGAAGACCGTCAACCGCGGTCTGCCGGGTGAAGACGCGTCGCAAAGACGACATGTGACTGGCGACAATTCGGCGGGCGGCCCGAGGCACCGGGCCGTGACCGCGTTGCGGGCGCAGTGGCCGGTGCGTGGGCCGATCACCTCAGAGTTTGGGCCGCGCCGCGCGTTTGCGGGCTTTCACAGCGGCATCGACATCGGCGCGGATTCCGCGACGCCTTGCCGGATAGCCGCAGCGGGTACGGTCATCTTTGCCGGCTGGCGAAATGGGTACGGCAAGACGATCATCGTCGACCACGGGGACGGGATTCACACCCTGTATGCTCATCTCTCGAGGATCGTGGTGAGCCGCGGACAGCGGGTCGGACAAGGCGCCGTCCTCGGCTCGACCGGAACCACTGGGCACACGTCCGGGCCACATCTACACTACGAGATCCTCGTGAACGGACGATCCGTCGATCCTGCTCCTTACCTGGCCGCCGCGCCAGGTGTCGAGCGCGCGTCCGCGCGGTCCGGCGACATGACGATCGCCGCGGCGCGCACCAGGTAGGTCGCCGCTCGCCGAAGCTTCAGGACGGGGGTATATCTTGTTCGACGGCTTCGAGACAGGGCGGCTCTGGACCGGGTGGGCGGCGGCAAGGAGGACTCGACATGCCCCACTATGAGTTCTACTGCGAGCGGTGCAAGAAGGAAGTGACCCTGATCCTGTCCATCGGCGAGCGGGAACGGGGGGACTACACGTGCCCCGGTTGCGGGGGCAAGAAGCTGGAGCCTCGGATGGGCACCTTCTTCTCCCAGACGTCTCGAAAAGCATGAGGAGGGGCCTATGAGCTTGAAGGGCAAGCGGATCGCGATCCTGGCCGAGAACCTATACCAGGAAATGGAGCTATGGGTGCCGTACTACCGCATGAGGGAGGAGGGCGCGGAGGTCAAGGTGGTAGGCGCCGACGGCGCCCGGTCCTACGCCTCCAAGCACGGTTATCCAGTGACGGTGGATGTCCAGGCCGATGCAGTGACCGCCGTGGAATTTGACGCCGTGGTGGTACCGGGTGGGTACGCGCCGGACATGATGCGGCGGCACGACGCGATGGTGAAGCTGGTACGGGACGCCGCCCAGCAGGGCAAGGTGGTCGCGGCCATCTGCCACGCCGGGTGGATGCTGGCCAGCGCGGGTGTCATCAAGGGGAAGAAGGTAACCTCTTTCTTTTCCATCAAGGACGACATGGTGAATGCGGGTGGTCAATGGTCGGACAGCGAGGTGGTGGTGGACGGCAACCTGATCACGTCACGGAAGCCCGACGACCTCCCCGCTTTCTGCCGTGAGATCGTCCGGGCCTTGGCCAAGACCGCTTAGTCACATTGGCCTGGCCCCCTCACCCTGCGGCACTCCTTGGCGGGGCGGGGGCCGGGCCGGTTCTCAGCAGTCCTGCCAGGAGGGGACGGCCCACGCGGGCGCTGGCGCAGCACCACCACCGCCAGGAGCGCGACACTCAGGGTGGCCTTGGACATGGGCCTCTTTGTGACTCCTACCCCTTCCGCTCGGCCTGCGCGCGGGGTAGTGCCGCTCAGGCGCTGCGACGTCGCGCCACGTGCTTCGCGAGCAGTTGATGGATCAGCGATTGATAGCCCAGCCCCCGCCGCCTGGCTTCCCGCTGCAAGGCGACGAGCACGGCAGGGTCAATCCGAATGGCGATGAGCCGGCGCGCCGCAGTCCCCAGCGGGGGACGTCCCACGCGGCGCATGGCCCGGAGCTGCTCGTCGGACGACTCAGGGAGGTCGGAAAGTCAATCCCTCGCCGATGTGTACGTCGCCCGTTCCCTACGGCTCGGCGGGCGCGCGGTGATGATCGGGATGTTTTCGACATCGCCCAACCTCCTTCGCGTATAGCCCACGATCAAACAGGCGCCCCGACGCCGTCCGCCCCAGCCGGCGATACCGTCGCTCCCTCTCGGAGTGGGCCAGATCCGGACCGTCGAGACCCGGCGGGTCGTCGAACACCGTGGGAGGCGGACGAGTCGGGATCCGGGTACGCCGACCGGTAGCGCGGGGGGCTCCGGGTCGTCAAGGCGGCGGTCGCGCCCGCATGTATCAGATTTCGGACACTTCACCGACACCAGCGTGGGTGTTAAACTTTTCGCATGGGCAAGGTCGAGAAGATCGAGCAAGAAATCGAGTCGTTGGCGCCGGAGGAGCTGGCCCAGCTTCGCGCCTGGTTTCTTGAGTTCGACTGGTCCGCTTGGGATCGACAGCTTGCCGCCGACGTGCAAGCTGGCAAGCTCGATCGGCTTGCTGAAGCGGCCCGCCGTGACCACTCTGCCCGCAAGACCACACCCCTCTGACCCATCACGCCTCGCCGGAGTTCTGGGTCGGCCATGCGCGGGCCTCGGCGCGTGATCGGCTGGCTCCTCCTCGCCGCGGTTCTCGTGCTCGGCGTGCCGGCAGCCGCGTTCCTCGCCCAGGACCGCATGCTGTTCCTGCCGCACCTTGCCGCCGCGCCGCCGGGCGGGATGCGCCCCCCGCGGCCGGTGGAGGAGATTGCGTTTGCGATCCCCGACGGGCCACGCGTCCGCGGCTGGCTCGCCGCGGCCCGGGGCAGCGGGCCCGCGCCCCTGATCGTCTACTACGGCGGGAACGCCGAGGACGTCACCGGGCAGGCATTCGAGCCCTGGCCCGAGGACTGGGCGCTCGCCCTCGTCAATTACCGCGGCTACGGGGCGAGCGAGGGCCGCCCCTCGGAGCGCGCGCTGTGCGCCGATGCGGAGGTGGTGCTCGACGCCCTCGCCCGCCGTCCGGACGTAGACCCGACGCGGATCGTGCTGGTGGGGCGCAGTCTCGGCACGGGCGTGGCGACGCACGTCGCTGCGCGGCGTACCGTGCGCGGCGTCGTGCTCATCTCGCCCTACGACAGCATGGTCGCCCTGGCCCGGCACCATTACCCGTTCCTTCCCGTGCGCTGGCTCCTGCGGCACCGGTTCGACTCGATCGCGCGGGCGCCCGGGATCAGGGCGCCGCTGCTCGCGATCGCGGGAGAGCGCGACGTGGTCGTCCCGCTTGAGCGCTCGCGGCGCCTCGTCGATGCGTGGGGCGGGCCGAAGCGCTGGGTCGTGATGCCGGGGGCCAATCACGACGACCTGGCGCGGCAGCGACCGTTCTGGGAGCCGATCCGGGCGTTCCTCGACGCCGCGTAGCGGCGCCTGTCAGCAGGGGCGTCTTCGACGGGGCGCGCCAGAACTCCTTGACTCTCGTGGAGCGGAGTGTACTTGGTGGGCCAACAGAGGAGGATGCCAATCATGAGCCAGGTCGAAGCGAAACCCAGGGGCAACTGGTGTCTCGCCGCGAAACCCGATGAGCAAGGACGATGTGGCGCCGACAAGATCACGTTCGATGGCAAGCGCCACCACTGCGATAAGCCGTCGGAGCATGCCGACGATGTGCATACGTGCGGGTGTGGCCAGCAATGGAGGCACTTCATGTAGCGTGACTACCTCTTGCCCGGCGCAACGACCAGCGCGTTTGGCACCCCCCATCCGCCGGGGAGCGACAGGGCCAGTGCGGGGAGCCTCACCACGAGCTGTGTCGACGCACCCCCGTCGAGGTTGAGGGCATCCCAGCACCCGAGTCCGCCCCTGTCAGGCGGGTCGGCAAGAAAGCGTGCGAAGGCGGTGGCTTCGGCCTTCGTCGAAACGACGAGAACGACGACATTTCCCTCGGCGCACACCGCGGTCCGCTCGCCGATCTGGGGTTTTAGCTGCTGGACCTTTCCTCCGACGAGGAGACGGGGGACACCCTGGACGATGAGACGATAGGCACGATGGTCCTGGATGTCGGCACCGAGCATGATCCGCCCCTTCGTGCCGTCAATCACGAGAGCGCCCCAGCTCCTCTGTTTGCTGGAGGCCATAACTCGTCCTTCGTCGACAGCGAGGCCCATCGCACGGCCCTCCTTGTCGAAGAAGCTGGCATTGACCGCAACAACGACGGGATAGGGCGCAACGATCTGCTCTACGGTGCGCCGCCCCGAGGGGTCTCCAGCGGGAACCAGACGAAGTTCTGCCACATCGAGATCAATCTTGAAGGCGTGGCCTGAGAAAGCCTCCGCGTCTGCCGGTCGCGCCTCGAAGATCGCGTGCGCGATGCCCGGGGCTACCATCGAAAAGTTCGGCGGCTCGGCTCTCACCGGACCCATCCCCGCACTACTCACCCCCAGGATGCAGAGAACGACAGTGAAGCGGCATTTCATGGAGTTCATCTTTCCCGAGTGGGCCAATATAAAGGAGACAACGAATGGCCGCCAAGCGCGATCCGAAAGCGTTGGTCCACGAGGTGTTCATCGAGGAATCCGCGCACATGGGGCTCGACGAGGCCGTCGCCGACTTTCCCCTGAAGCACATCAACGACAAGGCGCCGAACGTGACGTTCAGCTTCTGGCACATCCTCGAGCACGTCCGCATCGCGCAGCACGACCTGCTCGAGTACGTGCAGAACGCCAAGCACGTCTCCCCCTCGTGGCCCGATGGTTACTGGCCCGCGCCGGACGCCACGACGGATGCCGCCGGATGGAAGAAGACGATCGCGGCGATCAAGAAGGACCTCGCCCGGATGGACACGATGCTCGCCAATCCGCGCGCCGACGTCTTCGCGCCGGTGCCCTTCGCCAACAACAAATCGGTCCTGCGCTGCGTGTTCCTCGCGCTGGACCACAACGCCTACCATCTCGGCGAGTTCGCGATCCTGAGACAGGTGATGCAGCTCTGGCCGAAGAACCGAAAAGGCTGAGCGGTAAGCGGGGCGACGTGGCTGGGTCCACACTCCCCGAAACTGATTGTCTCAACGGCTCTGGATGTACTCCTTCAGATAGCGGTTTTCGTACTCGGCCTCCTCCAGGCAGGCCTTGACGAGATCACCGATGGAGATGATACCCGCCACCCCGTCGTCGTCCATGATCGGTAGGTGGCGGACCCGGTTCTTCGTCACGATTCCCATCGCGTAGTCGACGTCGTCGTCAGGCACGCACACGACCAGGTCCCTGGTCATGACTTCGCGGATCGGAATTCGATCCAGGTCAGCGCTCCGGTGCAGGCACTGACCCAGCACGTCACGCTCGCTGATGATGCCGGACACCGTACCGGTACCGTCACGCACGAGCAGGGCGCCGATCCGGTGCTGCATGAGAATGGCGACCGCGTCGAGAACGGTCTGGTCGGGCCGGATCGTGTACACCTGGGATCCCTTGACCTTGAGGATCTCTCGGACCTTCATGGCTCGCACCTCCCGGGCCGTGGGGGAACGGCTCTCAGGATCGGGTCGGTGGACGGAACTATGTACGATCGTAGGCGGGGTGCGTCGGTGGGGTCAAGGAGGAATTGGGAACCGACTTCACCGCTTGACTTCGCGACAGCGTCGGCCTATGTAGGGGGAACTTCCAGTGGGAGGGGGGACGGCCTACTTGGGAGGGAGGTACCCTGCCATGCCGACCTTTGTAACGCTGGCCAAATGGACTGACGAGGGTGTCCGGAACATCAAGGATTCCCCGAAGCGTCGCAAGGCCTTCGAGGACCGGATCGCCACGATGGGAGGGAAGGTTAAGGACGCCTATCTCGTGATGGGGGAGTACGACCTGATGATCGTGACCGAGCTTCCTGACGACGAGACCGCGGCGAAACTGGCCCTCGGCACGGCCATGCAGGGGAACGTGCGGACCGTGACCATGCGAGCATTCGGCCGGGAGGAGATGGACAAGATCATCGGGGCTATGTAGGTCAAAGATCCTGCGACGCCCGACCTGCGCGACAAAACGAGCCGCCCCCCCTCTCCGACCTATCGCGCAGCCGCCCGGGAACACCCGCCGAGGAGGCGGATGGTATCGACGCCCAATAGGCGGCGACACACGAGCACATCGATGCGCATAGCCCTTGGGGCGTGCATGGCCGTCGTGAGCCTCGCGGCGACAGCGGGGGCCGCGCCCGTCTCCGACGCGCGGTTTGCGCAGCTGGAACGCGGGATCAACCTGAGTCACTGGTTCGCGCAGGTCCGCGGCGCGACGGGTTATACGCCCGAGCATCTCCTCCGCCACACGACCGTGGACGATGTGGCACTCATCAAGCGGCTCGGATTTCGCCACGTGCGCCTGAACATCGATCCGCTACCGATGATGAATGCCGATGCCGCGGGGATTGTCCGCGGCGCGCATCTGGCCCAGCTCGATCGCGCGGTGAGGATGTTCGTGGCGGCCGACCTCGCGGTGATCATGGACGTGCATCCGCACCACGACTTCAAGCGAGCACTGGAACGCGACGATCGCGTCGTCGAGCGATTCGCCGAGTTCTGGCGCGATCTTGCGTCCCATTTCGCCGGCGTCGACCCCGAACGGCTCTTCTACGAGGTGTTGAACGAGCCCGAGTTCGAGGATGGTTACCGGTGGAGCGGCGTGCAGGCGAAGCTTGTCGCTACGATTCGTCAGGCGGCGGGGCATACGGTCATCGTGACCGGACGGCGATGGTCAGCCGTCGACGATCTCCTCGCCCTCGAGCCCGTCGCCGACGGCAATGTCGTCTATAACTTCCACTTCTACGCGCCGAGCGTGTTCACGCACCAGGGCGCCGCCTGGGGGTCGGCATTTTGGCGGCACCTCGGCGCGGTGCCGTACCCCTCGACGCCGGAGAATGTGAGCGCACTCGCGGCGACGCTGCCAGGCCACCTTCCTCGGTTATGGCTGCTTCGATACGGACACGAGCGGTGGAGCGCATCCCGCATCGCCATGGAGATCGCGCAGGTGGCAGCCTGGGCCACCAAGCACAATGTCCGGGTTACGTGCAACGAGTTCGGGGTGTACCGTGCGCTGGCCGATCCGGCCGATCGCGCGACGTGGATCACCGACGTGCGTGTCGCCCTGGAGCGACATCGAATCGGCTGGACGATGTGGGACTACGCGGGCGACTTCGGTGTCGTCGCCGGGCCGCCGGGCGGCCGTATTGTCGACGCCGCGGTCATCTCGGCTCTCGGCTTGCAGCCAACCGCTTCGCCCCAAGAGCCGGCTACGAGTTCACCGCCTGGCGGGTAAGGTCCTGCACTGTGTCAATGAACGGCTCGGCTAGATCCAGCCCGATGAGCAAAAGATCCGCCACGTCCTTCTGAGCCCTGCTCTCGAGCGCGATCAAGTTCACGCCGGCGCGAGGTCTGCCGTCCTTGACCTCCTCCGCCGGGTGCACCACAATCGGCCCGTGATGAGTGAAGAAATGCGCGAGGCCGTGCGGCTGGCCGCAGAGACGATCGACGGCCTCACCAGCCTCGATCTTCCCCGTCGCGGCGCGATCGCGGCCTTGCACGCGGAGGCGCGACGTCTGGTCGGCGAACCGCTCGGCCTCGCGGCCGCGCGCGATGCGCTCGCGCGCGTGCCCGAGGGTGGCGTGGTGGCGATCCTCACCGGCTTCCCCGAGTTTCCCTGGATAGGGCGCGGGGTGGCGGAGACCGATGGCCCGGTCGGCGCCGCGGTGCTGGCCCGCGCCTTCGTGAAAGCGCGCCGCGCGATCCCGATCCTGCCGTGCGAGCCGCACTTCGCGCCGGTGATCGAGGCGGCCCTCCGCGGCATGGGCCTCACACCGATCCCGGCGCTAGGCGTGGAGGCGAAGGCACTCCAGCCGGGGGACCCCGTCTGTCTGGTCGAGGCCACCGACGAGCCGGTGAACGCCCAGCGATGGTTGGATGCGCGCGCGCCGGCCCTCGTCATCGCCATCGAGCGCCCGGGTCGTGCGGCGAGTCGCGTGTACCACAGCATGTCGGGCCGCGACGTCAGCCATTGCCTGAACACCTTCGAGGACATATTTCAAGCGGCGCACCAGGCCGGCGTCTGGACCATCGGCATCGGCGACGGAGGCAACGAGGTCGGCATGGGCGCGCTCCGCGACATCGTCAAGGCCCAGGTGAAGGCCGGCGCCGCCTGTGGCTGCGGCTGTGGCGGCGGGATCGCCGTGGAGTCCGTGAGCGCGTCGCTCGTCACGGCGGTGGTGGCAAACCTCGGCGCCACGGCCATCGCGGCGTCGATGGCGCTGCTGACGGAGCGTCGCGCCGTCTTGCCCTCGCCCGCCATGGAGCTGCGCGCGCTCGAGGCCTGCGCGGCCGCGGGCGGAGTCGATGGCCGGCACAACGAGTGCGTGGCTTCCGTGGACGGGCTCCCCGCGGAGACCTACGGCGCCGTGCTCACGCTGGTGGCGGATGCCGTCGATCGGGTGTTCCGGGATGGGAGCGGCGCATGACGATCTACGACCGACTGGGTGTCCGGCCCGTGATCAACGCGGCGGGCACGCTGACGCGGCTGGGCGGCACGCTCATGTGTCCCGAGGCGCTCGAGGCGATGCGTGAGGCTGCCCAGAGCGCCGTGGCCATCGAGGAGCTGCAGGAGGCGGCCAGCCGGGTCATTGCCGGCCACACCGGGGCGGAGGCGGGGCTGGTCACGTCGGGAGCGTTCGGTGCCCTCGCCCTGGCGGGCGGCGCGTGCATTGCGGGGCTCGATGTGCGGCGGATCAATCGCATGCCACATCACGGCTGGGAGCAGGGGGCCGAGATCGTCATCTGCCGCCACCATCGCAACTCCTACGACAAGGCGTTCGAGGTCGCCGGAGCCCGTCTCGTCGACGTGGGATTCCTCGACCGGTCGCTCGGCGTAGGCGTGCGCGAGGTCGAGGCGGAGGAGATCGAGGCCGCGATCGGTCCGCGGACGGTGGCCGTGGCCTACGTGGCCATGCAGGGCGTGGGGCCGGAGCTGGCGATGGTGGCGCAAATCGCGCACGGGCAGCACGTGCCGGTCATCGTGGACGCCGCGAATCAGGTGCCGCCGGTCCAGAACCTCCGAGGCTTCATCGAGGACGGTGCTGATCTGGTGGCGATGAGCGGCGGCAAGGCTTTTCGTGGGCCGCAGTCGAGTGGTTTTCTCCTCGGCCGGCGCGATCTCGTCGCCTCCGCGCTGCTCCAGCAGGTGGACATGGACGTCGCGCCCTCCTCCTGGACGCCGCCCAAGGAGTTCGTGGACCGGCCACTCAAGGGCGTGCCACGGCATGGGTTCGGGCGTGGCTTCAAGGTGGGCAAGGAGGAGATCGCGGGGGCCGTGGCCGCGCTTGATGCGTTCGTGGCCAGGGAGCCCGAGTACCAAACCGAGTGGGCGGAGCGCTGCCGGCGCTTCGCTGGGCAGCTGGCGGGGATAGCCGGCGTGGAGGTCGTGCTGATTCCGCGCGAGACGACGGGGCGAGTGCCCCTCGTGGAGGTCGTGTTCACGCCGGCTACGAGGGCCGCCCAGGTCTCGCGCGAGCTCCGCGAGGGCGTGCCGTCGATTCATCTGAACGAGCGCCGCGTGGGTGAGGGCAGGCTGACGTTCAATCCTGTGGGACTCGGCGCCGGGCAGGAAGACATCGTGGCGGCCGGCATCCGGGGGCGGCTGGGTCACTGATCACGGAGGACATCCCATTGCTTCTGAGACTGGTCACGACGATGGTAGTGGCTTCGACGCTGATGGCGGGCGGCGCCGCCGCCGCCGGCATGGACAAGTGCCCCGCGCAGGGCGGCACCATCCGCGCCGCCATGGCGGGCTCGCCCCCGACGCTCGATTTCGTCACGAGCTTCGCGGCGCAGGCTCGGGACATGGGCGTGTACATCTACGAGGGGCTCGTCACCGTCGACAACAACTACGACGTGGCGCCGCAGCTCGCCGAGAAGTGGACGGCCAGCCCCGACGGCAAGACGTACACCTTCAACCTCCGCAAGGGCGTGAAGTTCCACGACGGCAGCGCGGTCACCGCGGCCGACGTCGTCGCCTCCGTGGAGCGCTTCCGCGCCGTGTCCCCCCGCAAAACGGACCTCTCCATGGTGACCGGCGCGCGCGCCGTGGACGAGGGCACCGTGGAGATCACCCTGTCGCAGCCGTCGGCGGCCTTCATCCCACTCCTGGCCTATCCCGGCCCCGCCGTGGCCATCATGCCCAAGAAGCTGATCGATGACGTGCCCGCCGGGAAGCTTCCGCAGACCTCCGTGATCGGCACCGGGCCCTACCGCCTCGCCGAGTGGGTGCCGGACAAGCACGTCCACCTCCAACGCTTCGCCGACTATCGCCCGGCCTCGACCGACGCGTCCGGCTACGCGGGCCGGCGGCTGGCGTGCGTCGAGCACATCTACTTCGTGCCGGTGCCGGAGGTGTCGAGCCGTGTCGCCGGCGTGGAGAGCGGCGACTACGACTACGGGCAGAACCTGCCCGCCGAGACGTACAAGCGGCTCAGCGGAACCAAGGGCGTCCAGACGTTCGTGCTCAAGCCCTACTACGAGATCTTCATGCACCTGAATACCCAGAACGGCCCGCTGAAGGAGTGGAAGCTGCGCCGGGCCATCCAGGTGGGCCTGGACCAGGAAGACATCATGCTGGCCGCGGCGGGGGACAAGGCTCTCTATCGGCTCGACCCGAGTCTGTTCTTCAAGGAGCAGTTCTGGCACTCCAATGTCGGCGCCAATCGCTACAACGAGCGTGACGTGGCCAAGGCCAAGGCGCTCATCAAGGAGGGCGGCTACGACGGCTCGCCCATTCGCATCATCACCAGCAGCGACTTCCAGTTCATGAACAACGCCGCCCTGGCCATGGAGTCGCAGCTGCGCCAGCTGGGCTTCACCACCAAGGTGCAGGCGTACGACTACCCGACCATGATCGACATCTTCCGCAAGAAGCGCGCGGAGTGGGACATCTCCTACAACGCCTTCTCGATCCGCACGGACCCGGGCGGGTTCACGTTCGTGCTCAAGTCGGACTCCGGCTACCAGCCCTACGCGAGCAAGGAGGTGGACGCGCTCCTCGAGAAGGGCCTGCTCGAGCGCGATCGGAAGGCGCGGGCCCGGATCTACGAGCAGATCCAGGACCAGCTCTACAAGGACATTCCCATGATCAAGCATGGGGATCTCTTCGGCTTCGACGCCCTCCGCGAGCGCGTGGACGGCTTCGCCGTCTTCTACACCACGCCGCGCTTCTGGAACGTCTCGGTCAAGGACAAGCGCTGAGCGGATGGCACGCGTTCTCACGGCGCGTGTCGCCTCGCTGATCTTCGTGTTGTGGCTGGTGACGATCATCGCGTTCGTGCTCATCCGGCTGGCGCCCGGAGACCCGTCGGCGGTGATGCTGGGCTCGGACGCCACGCCGGCCGCGGTGGCGGAGTTCCGCGCCCGCTACGGGCTCGACCGGCCCATCCCCGTGCAGTACGTGGCGTGGCTGAGCCACGTGGTGCGCGGCGATCTGGGCCACTCCATCTACCTGGGGCGCCCAGTGGCCACGGCCATCCTCGAGCGGCTTCCCGTCAGCCTCACGCTGACCCTGTCGGCCTTCGTGATTGCCATCGGCCTGGGCGTCACCCTGGGCCTGGTTGCCGCCTACTGGCACGACACCTGGGTGGATCGCGCCGTCTCGGCCGTGGCCGCGCTCGGGCTTTCCTTGCCGTCGTTCTGGCTGGGCATCTGCCTCATCTATCTGCTGGCGGTCCGCTGGCCTCTTCTGCCCTCGGGCGGCTTCGTGGAGCCGTGGCGCGAGCCATTCGCGGCGCTGCGGCATCTCCTGCTCCCCGCCTTCGCCCTCGGCTATCTGCAATCCGGCCTGATCGCCCGCATGACGCGCGCGTCGATGCTCGACGCGCTCCGCGGCGATTTCGTCCGGACGGCGCGGTCCAAGGGGGTCGGCGAGCTGTACGTGGTGGTCAAGCACGCGTTCCGCAACGCGCTGATCCCCGTGCTCACCGTGTCGGGCATCGCGCTCGCCGTGCTCTTCGGCGGGGCCGTGGTCATCGAGACGGTGTTCACGCTGCCCGGGGTGGGACGGCTCCTCGTCAATGCGGTGGTGCGGCGCGACTACCCCGTCGTGCAGGGCACGCTGCTCCTGGTGGCCGCGTGGTACGTGGTGGTGAACATCGCGGTGGATCTGCTGTACACGGTGAGCGATCCCCGCGTGCGGCTCCGGGCGTCGTGAGCCCTGCCGGGGGTGATCAGCAGGATGCGGCGTCGGCGAGGTCTCGGGCCCGCCGGAAACGTGGCGCTGATCGGGCTCGTCGCGCTCATCGGGTTCATCGTGGTCGGCCCCTCTCTCTACCCGGTGTCGCCGACCTTGGTCTCCGCCGGCACGCGGCTCCAGCCGCCCTCGTCGGAGCACCCGCTCGGCACGGATCACCTCGGCCGCGAGGTGCTGGCCCGGGTGATGGCGGGCGGACGGCAGAGCCTGCGCGTGGCGACGTTGACGATGGCGTTGACGGTCATGGCCGGGAGCCTGCTCGGTCTGCTCGCGGGCGCCGTGCGAGCGCTCGACGACCCCCTCATGCGTGTGAGCGACGCCTTTCTCGCTTTGCCCGCCGTGATCCTGGCGATTGCCCTCATGGCCGTCCGCGAGCCGAGCGAGGGCAACGTGGTGCTGGCGCTGGTCGTTGTCTACACGCCGAGGGTGGCCCGCGTGGTGCGCGGCAAGGCGCTGCTCATCCGCGAGATGCCGTACGTGGAGGCGGCGCACGCGCTGGGCGCGCGGCTCACGCGCGTCATGCGGCGGCACATCCTGCCCAACGCCACGCCCGAGCTCATCGTGCAGGGCACCTTCATCTTCGGCTACGCCATCCTGGACGAGGCGACGCTGTCGTTCCTCGGAGTCGGCCCACCCCCGCCGGCGCCCTCGTGGGGCAACATGCTCTCGGAGGCCCGCTACCTCATCCGCGACGCGTTCTGGATCAGCTTCTTTCCCGGCCTCCTCATCGGACTGGCCGTTCTCGCGGCCAACATCCTGGGCGACGGCATCAGAGACCGCTTCGATCCCCGGAAAGGCGAGTGACGTCATGAACGACAGAGAGCGGAGTGAATCCTTCCTCGAGCGTCTCGTGGCGGTCCCGAGCGTGGCGGGCGACGAGGGGGCCATCGTGAAGGTTTGCGGTGAGCTGATGGCCGAGGTGGGCCTCACGACGCGGCTTCGCCCGTGCGCGGGCGTCGAGGGCGCCGTCAACGTCGAGGGCGTGATCGGCTCCGCACGTCCCAAGCTCTGCATCGCCGGGCACGTGGACACCATTCCCTTCGACGGGATGACGGTCAACCCCCTGGGCGAGCGGCGGGGAAACCGGTACTACGGCCGCGGCACCACCGACATGAAGGGCGGGCTGGCGGCGGTGCTCGCGGCCGTCGATCGGCTCACGCGCGCGGGCGTCCGCCTGGGCGGTCAGCTCGCGGTGGTCGGCACGGCCAGCGAGGAGACGCTCAAGTGCGGCGGCTATCAGCTCGCCCAGGACCATCACGATGCCGACGGCGTGGTCTGCGCGGAGCCGTCGGACGGCCGGGTGGCCGTCGCGGCGACGGGCAGCCTGGCCCTGCGGCTCGACGCGTACGGTACCGGCGCGCATAGCAGCGTTCCGGGTGGGGGCGGCAACGCGATCCTGGCCGCCCAGGCCGCGGCCAAGGCCGTGGTGGATGCCCTCACCGAGACGGTCGAGGTGAAGTACGTCGGCCCGCGGCGTCGCGCGGTCAACGTGGGCGTCATCCGCGGCGGCATCGCTCAGCCCGTCGTGCCCCAGCGCTGCACCGTGTGGCTCGATGTCCGTTACTTCGTGGGCGAAACGGCGGCCGGTCTCATGGAGCGTATACAGGCGGCCTGCAACCAGGCCGTGGGGGGCATGACGGGCGTGAAGATCGAGGCGAGCCAGCAGCGGCTCGATTACGAGGGCCGGCCCTACGAGCGCGGCACGTGGGGCGATTTCATTCACGTCGAGCGCGGCATGAAGGCCTTTGCCACCGATCCGGCGAGCGCGGTGGTCCGGGCGTTCCGCCAGGCCGTGAAGGATGAAGGGGGTGACGACGCGATCGACATGATGCGTGGCTGGGGCGATGTGGAGTTCGTGGCGACCGACCACGGCGTGCCCACCATCTACTATGGGCCCGGCACGGTGGCGGCCGCGCACACGGCCGACGAGTACATCGAGCTCGACCGCTATCACACGGGCGTCGCCGTCTACGAACGAGCAATCCGGGAATTTCTCGGGACCGTCTAGCTTTGGTCTCCAACTGTCGAGCATCCACGGGCCCCCGCCGAGGACTAGTCAGGAACCAACCTCATCTCCAGGCCTCGGCCACGCTGGGGATGTAGAGCCCAGTCGTCCAGCGCGGCGGGAGGAGGGCCGTTGACGGCGCCGACGCCCTCGAAGATCAAATCAATCTAGGCTTTGCGGTCCATGGGCGACTTGCAGGCGAAAAAACTTGTTCCGGAGACTTGAC
The DNA here is from genome assembly GCA_035495415.1 of Verrucomicrobiia bacterium. GTDB lineage: Bacteria > Methylomirabilota > Methylomirabilia > Rokubacteriales > CSP1-6 > DASRWT01. The sequence goes on along the minus strand of DATJFY010000001.1, from coordinate 11,996 downwards.
GACTAGCACTTCTCTGCTACGAGTGCTAATGGGGGAGGCGTCGAAACGGCCAACGGAGGCGCAGCCTGGAACGAAGGGTGGTAATGAGGGCGAAGTGCGAGGGAACCCCTGACCCGGACGCCCCTCGGGGGAGTGTGTCGCCCGGTGTCACTCGACGGTAGGGACCGAGCCTGGAGTCGAATGAGTGAAAGGAGGGCCCGCCATGATCGTGCGACAACTGAACCCCTGGGGGCCGAACTGGAATCACCCCGGGAGTGCCTACGCGCAGATGCGTCGGGATATGGACAGCCTGCTGGAGCGCCTCTCCGGCGTGCCGGCGGACGGATCAGCCGCGGGGGTGTTCCCGCCCATGAACGTCTCGGAGGACCCGGGTCACTACTACATACGCGCGTTGATACCCGGGATCGACGCGTCTCAGCTCAACGTGTCGGTGGTGCACCAGACCGTTACCGTATCGGGCGCGCGCCAGTCGCCCGAGGAGGAGGGGGTGAGCTACCACCGGAAGGAGCGGGCCGAGGGCGCATTCAGTCGCAGCGTGACGCTTCCGGCCTCGTTCGACGGCGCTCGCGTCGACGCGAAATACGTCGACGGCATCCTCACCCTGACACTTCCAAAGCCCGAGGCGGCCAAGCCGCGACGCGTAACGGTGCAGACGTCCTAGCGTGATCTTCAGCCGGCAAAGGAGATAGATCCATGGCGACCGACAAGACCCAAGGATTGCAGACCCGGGAGGCCCGCGACCTCGCGGCCACCATGGAAGCCACCCGGCCGGGGGTGCTGCTCACTCCCCCGGTGGACATCTTCGAGGATCCCAATGCCATCACGGTTCTTGCCGACATGCCGGGCGTGAACCCCGAACGCCTGAAGATTGACCTGCATGAGGGCGTGCTGACGATCACCGGGCACGCCGACGCTTCTGAAGGGCCTAACGAAGTAACGGGTGTCCAGGAGTACCGCGCGGGGACATTTCAGCGGAGCTTCACCCTCTCGGAGGCGATCGACCAGAACCAGATCCGGGCGACGCTGAAGCACGGGGTGCTGCGTCTGCGCCTGCCGAAGGCCGAGCAGGCCAAACCGAGACAGATCGAGATCCGGACGGATTGATCGGGGACCTCGAGTCGTGGAGCGCCGGACTGGACCGATACGCGCGGTCGGCCCGCGCGTATCGTGCCGAGTCTAGCGCGGCGAGCCGGCTCTACCAGCGTCGGCCGGAACGCTGGCCGCCGCCGCTGCGAAAGCCGCCTCCGTCGCCCCGGGGCGCGGACGGCTTGGCGATCTCGACGGTGAGAGTGCGCCCTCCGAGCGTCGTGCCATTGAACTTTCGAACCGCCTCATCAGCCGCCTCGGCCGTGGTCATCTCGACGAAGGCGAAGCCTCGCGACCGGCCGGTGTCCCGATCGGTGGCGATCGCCACGTTCTCGACGCCGGGGACCTGGTTGAAGAGCTGATTCAGCTCCTCCGTGGACGTGCTGAACGGAAGGCCGCCGATGAAAAGCTTCTGACTCATGATCGTCTCCTGATCTCCGCGGAAATCGCGCGCTCTGGGACGGCGGAAGCGAGGCAAAGCGTGGACTGATGGGGGAAAGGAGACCACGGGGGCCAGCGACCCGAACCAGACGCCGACAGCATACCACGCCGGCGGACAGGGGGTCGCGGACCCCGGGGCTCCGTCATCCGCTAGGTCTTCACCTTGCCGAGCTGCTCAGCGCAGGCGTTCGCCACGCCGGAATTGGGGGCCTGTTCTCCGATGGAAGTCGCCCACCCGCCCGCTTCGACGACCTCCCGCTGTTTCCAGGAGTCGGTCGCCTGCAGCTCCTTGAGCTTCGCCGCCGCATGGGGCTGTTGCATGAAGCGGGAGACACAGGATGGCGTCAGCGCAACGACCACGGCGGCGTCGGTGCGCTCCATGGCCATCCGTTCGGCTGTCCCCCCCCGGACCCATCCCATCCACGAAAAGCCCACGATCATAGTGCTCACCGAGCCGATGATCACTCCCCACACTGCCGGTTTGAGCCATGGTGCGTGCAATTGCATGTGAGCCTCCAGGTTCTATGGTGTGCTTCGGCGCGCGGCGTGACGCGTCCAGGCGACCGGCGGCCCCAGGATGACCAGCAGCCGGGCGGCGGCGAGGATCCGGATGATCGGCCAGGACGGGTCGAACTCCGAGCGGCGAACGCTGAGCTTCGGCGATCGCGGGTGAGCGTGGTGGTTGTTGTGGAGGGCCTCGCCGCCGGTGATCCAGGCCAGGAAGGGCCAGTTGGACGCGGTGTTGTCGAAATTCCGCGCGCCGTGCCAGTGGCCGAGGGCGTTGATGAGGGGCGCGAGCACGAAGACGTAGAGAGCCCCGTGCAGCAGCCCGACCAGGAGGCCCGCCCAGAGACCGAGCGCCGCGCACAGCAGAGTGAGCCCGACCGCGGGGCCGAGCACCCCGTGCGAGAAGAGGACGCGGTCGAGGCGATCGGGCGCGATGTCCGGGGCAAACGTCTCCAGGACCCGGGGGTCGCGCGCCGTGCGCATGTAGTGGACGACATTGAAGAGCTGGACGCGCCAGAAGCCGAGCAGCCGGGGACTATGCGGATCCCCTTCGCGGTCGGTGAAGGCGTGGTGCTTGCGATGGACCGCCACCCACTGTCGCCGGCAGAGGCCCGTCGTCAGCCACAGGACCATCCGGAACGCGAGGTCGGCGAGGGGCCGCACGTGGATCGAGCGATGGGCGAGCGCGCGATGGAGATAGATCGACGTCGCGATGACGGCCACCTGGGTCAGCCCGATCGTGACGAGCGGCACGGCCCACGCCATGCTCATGCGGACCTCTCCGCGACGCGCGCCATGACGTGCGCGCTCATGCGCGGGCCCGCGCGCGGGGGCGGGCCGCCCCTCCGCGAGCGGACCGCGCGCGGGCCGGCCCGCTGCGCGCTTCGCGGCGAATCCGGCGCACCGTCTCGGCCTGACGGCTCACGTTGGCGAGCAGGCCCGCGTCCGACGGCCGCCGCAGGCCTTCCTCGATGAGGGCCCGAAGGATGATCTGCAAGCTCACGGGCATCCGCATCGACGTTGTGGACCGCCCGGCGAGCACGCGAGCGCGGTCGACGAGGTCACGGGGCAGGACGATCAGCACGCGCGTCTCATTCGGGAACATGGGTCGATCTCCTCGAGAACATATATAAGATATATCTATCTTATAATATATATGGACTGTGCGTCGGTATTCTGTTAGCCTGATATCCGAAGCGCATGACGAAGCTGGTCCAGATTTGCGCATCGGCGAACGATCTCTTCGGCCTCGACGGCGACGGGGTGGTCTATCAGTACAATTTCAACACGAAGACGTGGATGACCCTCGGTCATGGCCGGAGCAACCGCCGCGAGCTGTCGCTCGATGAAGGGCAGACCGCTCCCGCGAGGCCGAGGCCGCGGGGGGCGACGCAGCCCGAGAGAAACTGACGTGAGGGTGGGAGCGGAGGTCTGACGCTTGCCCGACCTCGAGGGAGACAATGGCATGGACGACGGGAGCCATCAGAAGGCGAGCACGGGCACGTATCGGATACGAGGCGTCTCCCGGGATCTGCATCGGGCGGCGCGCCTCCGCGCGGTGAGCCAGGGCACCACGCTCCGGCGGGTGGTCCTGCACGCGTTGCAGGCGTACGGCGCAGGGACGTGGACGCCAGGGGAGAAGCCCCCCGCGTCCTCCACGAACGGAATCTGAGGGGAAGCGGCCGGCGCGAGCGGGTCGGCCGGCCGCCTCAGGCCGGCTCGGGCCCGGTCGCCTCGATCAGCTCCAGCTCATCGAGCGCCTCGATGCTCGGATTGGGGAGGGTCGTGGGATGGCTCCACTTGATCCAGGCGCGAGGCGCGCCATTCTCGTCCCGTCCCGCGAATCGCACGACGGTCCCCTGGGTCTTGAGGAGCCGGTGGCGGCGGATCACGTGATCGCCCGGCTTGAGCGGGGGCATCGCGCGACGCGCCGGCATCAATCTCGGTCCCAATCGCGCGAGCGTGCAAGCGCGCGCCGGCGCTTCTTCCGCGCGGCCGCCGCCTTGCGCTTCCGCTTGACGGACGGCTTCTCGTAGTAGGCGCGACGCTTCATTTCTTGGAACGCGCCGTCCTTCAGCATGAGCTTTTTCAGCTGCTTGAGGGCGGCGTCCACCTGGTTGTCCACGACGTAGACGTGGGACATCAATGCGTCCGCTGCCGTCGCTTGGCGGGGGCGCCGAGCGGGAGACCACCGGTCGACAGCTTCCGAGTCATGGACATGGACTCCCAACTCCGCTGGGCAATCGCGCTGCTCGATCGCAGCGGAACCGTGCGCTCGAGTATGTCTGATGAGGAGGGGGTCCACGCGACCGGACCGGCGATCCGAACCAGATTGGCTACCAACGTACCACGCGAAGAGTCAGAGACCACGAGTATCGGTCTAGCTCAGGCCGCCGCCCCAGCCTTCCTTGGCAGGGCGGCACGGAGGCGAACGAACCATGGACTTCCTCGCGCGACGCCGGCAGGCGATGCTGTTCGCCGCGGTCATCGTGTTCACGACTTCCAGCGTCGGGTATTCGCAGGTCCCCAAGGCGGAGCACATCGCGGCCTGCAACGCGGAAGCGCAGCGCGCCGTCAGCGCCGGCACGACCTCGAGCGATTCGCCTCTCCCGAACGCCAAGGACCACCACCGGGCTGCCGAAGCGCGCAGCACGAAGGGGACCGACCAGGCCCCTGGCGGCGGGGCGAAGTCGGACGATCCGCAGATTGCCGGGATGGATACTGACGGCGCCAGGGACCCCGCGTACCAGGCGGCGTATCGCACGTGCATGCGGAAGGCCGGATTTTGATGGCGTAGCGCAAGCTACGGGGGCCGATCGAGCCGAACGCCGCGATGCCGAGGGCCCCCGCCGTCCGGGCCGCACGAAAAGCCCCTTGACAACGGCCCATTCCGCGACTAGACCAAGCACGACCCCTTTTCGACGGTATCCCGTGACCGAGCCTTGTCACCCAGGGAGGCCTACCGATGAGTAATTCATTCCGGGTTCCGACCGAATCCCCCCACGTCAGCCGCCGCCGCTTCCTTCAGGTCGGCGGGGCCGGGGTCGCGGCAGGCTCGCTGCTGACGATGCTCGACGCCCGCCAGGCTCCCGCCCAGATCAAGGGGACGAGCCTCCGGATGCTCTTGTGGAGCCACTACGTGCCGGCCTACGACGTGTGGTTCGACAAGTTCACCAAGGAGTGGGGGGAGAAGACCGGCGTCAAGGTGCGGGTGGACCACATGCCCCACCTCGAGCTGCCCGCGCGGTACGCGGCCGAGTTCGCGGCCGGGTCCGGGCACGACCTCATCTACTTCGTCGGCCAGATCCTCACCGGCCAGTACTACCGCAACCTCGTCGATCTCTCGGACATCGCCGAGGGCCTCGGCAAGAAGTACGGCGGCTGGCTCGAGAGCTCGAAGAGCGCGGCACAGGTCAACGGCGCTTGGTACGCGCTCCCCGACTTCTTCATCTCGATCCCCGTGCTCTGGCGCAAGGATCTCTTCGGCTCGGTCGGGCTGGGTGAGCCGAAGACCTGGGACGATCTGCGGAAGGCGGCCGGGCAGCTCAAGGCCAAGGGCCATCCGACAGGCATGCAGTTCTCGCACTGCAACGACGCCAATCACAACTGGCGCGCCCTCATGTACTGCTTCGGCGTCAAGGAGACGGATCCCAGCGGGCAGAACATCCTGCTCGACTCCAAGGAGATGCGCGAAGCGCTGCGCTTCGGCAAGGCCCTGTACGACGAGGGCATGACCTCCGAGGTCTTCTCGTGGGACGACGCCTCAGACAACCGCTTCCTGGCCTCAGGGGTGGCGAGCTGGATCCATGACGCGATCTCCGCCTTCCACTCGACCCGGCTCACCAACCCGAAGGTCTTCGAGCAGACCTTCGTGGTGCCGGAAGTGGCGGGGCCGGGCGGGCGGTGGAACGTCGGCGAGCCCAACGTGTGGGCGATCTGGAAGTTCTCGAAGAACATCCCGGCCGCCAAGGAGTTCATCCAGTACATCTCCGACAATCAGAAGGACGCGATGGAGGCGAGCCTCGGCTACAACATGCCGTTCCTGAAGGACCAGTACAAGAAGCCGATGCCCTACCTCGGCAAGGACGCCAAGCTGTCGGCGCTGCAGGATCAGGAGAAGCTCACGGCATTCCTGGGGTTCCCGGGGCCGATGTCGCCGGCCGCTCAGGAGGTCGTGACGACCTTCATCATTCCCGACATGTTCACGAAGGTCGCGCGCGGCGCGCCCATTGAGGACACGATGAAGTGGGGCGTCGGCGAGGTCCGGCGCATCTACGCCAAGCACAAAGCCTCCTGAGCGAATGACCCAGGTTGCCCCGGGCGGGCCGTCCCCGCCCGGGTCGCTTTCCATCCCGGTCGGCGCGCGCGCGTGGGGAGGGGCGTGGTGGCGAACTCCCACCGCCCGCCGCTACCTCTTCGGCTACGTGCTGCTGGCGCCCGCCGTGCTCTACGTGGCGCTGCTGGTCGGGGTGCCCTTCCTCTTCTCGCTCTATCTGGCGATGAGCGATGCCTCGGTCGGCGCCCCGGTGGCCCGGTTCATCGGTCTGGAAAACTTCGCCTCCGCGCTGGAGAACGCCGTGTTCTACACGGCGGTGCGCAACACCCTCGTGTTCACCATCGGGGCCGGCATACTCAAGGGCCTGCTGGGCACCATGCTCGCCTTCCTTCTCCTGCAGCCCTTCAAGGGGCGCAAGGTCGTCCGGGCGCTCATCGTCATCCCGTTCACGCTGCCGATCGCGGTCAGCGTGCTGGGGTGGAAATGGATGTTCGATTCCCAGTTCAGCGTGATCAACTGGGCGCTGAGTCGGCTGGGGCTGATCGGGGCCTACGGCTCGCCCGACTGGCCGGTCTGGCTCGGGCAGCCCACGCTGGCGCTGCTCTCGGTGATGTTCGTGAACGTCTGGCGCGGCTTTCCGTTCAGCGCCATCGTGCTCCTGGCCGGGCTCACCTCGGTGCCGCCGGAGATCATCGACGCCGCCAAGGTGGACGGCGCCAGCTTCCTACAGCGCTTCCGGAAAGTGATCGTGCCGATGATCGCGCCCATTCTCTTCATCGGCACCGCGTTCGACACCGTGTTCACCCTGTCGGACCTGTCGATCGTGTATCTCTTGACCAATGGCGGGCCGGACGGCGCCACCGAGATCCTCCCGACGCTGGCCTACAACACGGGGATTCGCGGCGGGGCGCTGGGGCGGGGCGCCGCCATCTCGCTCTTCCTGTTCCCGCTGCTGCTACCCGCCATGATCTTGCTGCTGCGGACGCTTCGGCGGAGGCAGTTCTGATGTCCTCCGCCGCCGTGGTGCCGCGCAGCCACCGGGCCAAGGAGGTACGCCGGCACACCCTGATCTATCTCGGCCTGGCGCCGTTCCTCGTGCTCGCCGTCTTCCCGATCCTCTGGATGGCGATCACCGCCATCAAGCAGGACGCCGACCTCTACCTCGTCGACGCCATCCCGTTCTGGTTCCGGCAGGCGCCGACGTGGAAGAACTTCGACTTCCTGTTCCACAGCACGTCCTACGGCGACTGGATCGTCAACACGATGGCGATCTCGTTCTGGGTGTCGGCGATCACGCTGCTGACCGCGATGCCGGCGGGCTATGCGCTCGCCCGCCTGCGGCTCCCGTTTGCCGAGAGCCTGGGGATCGGCATCTTCATGACCTACCTGGTGCCTGCCATCATCCTGTTCATTCCGCTGGCGCGGGTGGTCAGCACGCTCGACCTGCAGGACAGCTGGTGGTCGCTCGTGGTCGTGTACCCGACCTTCACCATCCCCTTCTGCACCTGGCTCCTGATGGGCTTCTTCAAGACGGTGCCGTTCGAGATCGAGGAGGCGGCCATGGTGGACGGCTGCAGCCAGCTCGGCGCGCTGCTCCGCGTCGTCCTGCCGGTGAGCTGGCCGGGGCTCATCACGGCGACGATCTTCTCGTTCACCCTGTCGATGCAGGACTTTCTCTACTCCCTGGCCTTCGTGTCGATCTCCGATCAGAAGCCAGTGCCGCTGGGGGTGGCGACCGAGCTGATCCGCGGCGACATCTATTTCTGGGGATCGCTCATGGCGGGCGCCCTCCTGGTCGGCGTCCCGGTGGCCATCGTCTACAACTTGTTCCTCGACAAGTTCATCAGCGGGATCACGGGCGCGGCAATCAAATGATGGCGGTGAACGAGCAGTCCACTCCAGGAGGTGTGTCCATGAAGCGGAGCGGCTTGGCGGCGGTCATCACCGGCCTCGCGTTGATCGGGCTCGGCACGCCGGCGCTGGCACAGGCGCCGGCACCGGCGCCCGAGGCCAAGGGCGTGAAAGCGAGTACGCTCATCACGTCCCTCGGGGGCTTCAAGGAGACCGTGAGCATCCCGGTGGTCCTGAGCGGCCAGACGATCGAGATCGAGCCGGGCGGGCAGACTGGCCGGCAGCGGCACCTCGTGCCGACCTTCATCTACGTGCTCGAGGGCACCCTCGTGACCAACAGCGAGGGCGGCCGCATCGGCGTGGGTGGCGCGCAGTATCACGCGGCCGGACAGTCGTACTCCGATCCGACGGGCGTGTGGCACAACCACTCCAACCCCGGGCCGGGGCCGGTGAAATATCTGCTGCTGTTCCTCAGCACGCCCGGCGGGGACCTCACCCAGAAGGCCGGCGAGGACTGAGCGCGGGACGGTCTCCGGCGCGCGGCGCGCCGGCGGCCGGAGGACGGAGAGCGGACGATGCGGGGCATAAGGGGGACGGGCGTGGGCGCGATCCTCGTTGCCGCCCTTCTGTTCTCGACGGCGCTCGGGCAAGAGGCCGCGCTGCCGGAAGGGTTCGAGGTCGTGGTGACCGGCGTGCCTCGCCCGATGCAGCTCGCGATCGATCGGCGCACCCTGGTCGTGCTCGGCCCGAGCGCTCGGGGGGATTCCGCGGGCGAGATCCACCGCGTCGAGCTCGACGAGTCCTTTCCCGTCGACGTGTCGCGCCGTCCACGGGTGCGCATCCCATTCCTCGACGCTCAGCTGGCCACGCTCGGCAGCTTGGCGCTCGAGCCCACCACCCGCGACCTGTTCCTGGGCGAGGAGAACGGCAAGCGCGTCTACCGACTGGACGCCGACGAGCGCCTGAGCCTCTATCTCGCCGGCCTGCGGCGGCTGCCGGGCGGCAGCGCGCTGGCATTCGACGACGCCGGCCGCCTCGTGCTGCTGGATCATGCCGATCCGCTCATCTCGCCGGCCGAGGAGCGCACGCCCCAGGCACTCGAGCAGTTCCGAGACGAGGATTACCGCGGGCCGCTCGTGTTTCGGCTCTCCCTCGATCCGACGATCCCGCTGCCCCGCCGCCTCGACCGGATGCCGCCGTGGTTCCCGCGGGCGTGGGGCGGGCGCGGCGGTGGCGCCCTGCTGCCTCGGCTCGTGGCGGTGGCGCCCCTCGGGAGCGAGCTGGCGGTGGTCAGCTCGGGCGGCATGCTGTATCGCGTCGCCGCCGACAACCGGCTCGTTCCCGTCGTGACGCTGCCGGCGGGTCAGTACATGCGGATCAACATGGTGGCGGCCGCCGACGGGGGCGTCTTCGTGAGCGGGGGGTTCTCGGTGGGCGTGATCTTCCACGTGTCCGCCGATGGGGCGCTCACGCGGGTGGCCGGGCCCCTGGCCGATCCCCAGGGCCTCGCCCTGGGCCCAGACGGCTACCTCTACGTCGCCGAGTCGTCTTTGCACCGCATCGTGCGCTTTCCCGTCGCTGGCCGGTGACGAGAAGCGGGCGGCGTCGCCCTCCTAGGCCCCCTCCACCATCGCCGCCGTGATGCCGCGGACGTAGGTGCGCGCGAAGAGCGCGCACAGGATCACGATCGGGATCGACGCCAGGTTCACACCGGCCACCGCCACCAGCTCCTCCAGGCTCACATCCATCACCCCGAGGCCGGCCGCAACCGTCTGCTGGTCGCGGTCGATCAGGAAGATCGATGCGAGCATGAAGTCGTTCGCCGCGGTCCCCAGCGCGAAGAGGCCGGCCGCGACGAGCACGTTGCGGCTCATCGGCAGCACGATGCGCCAGAACGCCCGGGAAGGCGTGGCGCCCTCCACCAGCGCGGACTCCTCGATCTCCCGCGGCAGATGGCGGTAGTACGCCGAGAGGATCCAGACACAGAAGGGCAGGGCCATGGTCGTGTAGATGAGCACGAGAGCGCCGTGGCTGTCGTCCAGGCCGAGGCGGATGATGACCTGGTAAATGGGGATGAACAGGATCGTGTGCGGCACGACGTAGGTGGCCAGCAGCGCGCGCCGCCACCACCGCCAGCCCGGGGGCCGCAGCCGTCCCAGCGCGTAGGCGGCGGGAACCCCGGCGAGCAGCGTCAGCGCCACCGTGGCTGTCAGCACGATCGTCGAGTTGAGCACCCAGATGGCGAAGGGCACGTGCGGGACGACCACGTAACCGCGCACCGGGGCACCGTCGGTCGCGAACAGCTCGGTGTAGTTCTCGAAGCTCGGGTCGGCCACGTAGAGCGGATTACCGAACACGTCCTCCTCCGGCGTCTTCAGCGACTGCACGGTGACGTAGTAGACGGGGAAGACACCGTAGAGCGCGGCCAGGAGGAGGAGCATCGCGCGCCCCGCGCGGCGACGCCTCACGCCGCGCCGTCCTCCGCTTCGCGCCGGTCGAACCAGCGGAAGAGCAGGAGGATGGCCAGCACGAGCAGCGGCACCAGCGACAGCGAGCGTGCCGCGCCCTCCGCGAGCTGGCCCGCCTTGATCCCGAGCCAGTACGCCTGGGTGCCCAGCACGGGGAAGACGATGCGGCCGCCCGTGAGCATCCAGACGTTGGCGAGGTCGGCGAAGGCGGTGGTGAACGACAGGAAGACGGCGAGCGCCATGTAGGGGCGGAGCAGGGGCAGGGTGACGGCGCGGAGCCGCTGCCAGGCCGACCGCGTCTCGAGCTCCGCGTACTCGAACAGCTCGGTGGGAATCGCGTTGAGCCCGGCGAGCAGGAAGATCGCGGTGAAGGACGAGCCCCGCCAGATATTGAAGAGCGCCACGGAGGTGAAGGCCCAGCCGCCGGTGCCGAGCACGCCGTCCACCGCGTACTTGATCCCCCCCATGAACGTGCTGTAGGAGGTCGTGATCGGCGGGTTGAGCATCCAGTACCAGCCGATGACGCTGACGCCCCCGGGGTAGGCCCACGGCAGGAAGACGGCCAGGAAGACGAGCGCGCGGCCGCGGCCGGGCCGCGCGAGGAGTAGGGCTAGCGCGACGCCGAGGACGAGCTTGGCCGCGGTCGTGGCCGCGAAATAGGTGGCGGTGGTGAGGAGCGCCGACCAGAAGTCGACGTCGCTCGCGAGCCTGGCGTAGTTGGCGAGGCCTACGAACGCCGGCGGGCCCGTCGAGCGGCTCGAGAAGTCGGTCAGGCTGACCCAGACCTCCCACGCCACCGGGTAGGCCAGGACGCCCAGCACCAGCAGGAGGCTGGGCGCCATCAGCGCGTAGGCCGCCGCGATTTCCCGACGACGCCGAGTGCCGGGGACCACGTGACGCCGGCTAGGTCGGCACCTGCGTCGTGGGGCCGACGAAGTGTCGCCGTTCCAGGTTCAGCGCCAGGCCCCCATCGGCGGGCTGCCCTCTCTCACCGCTCCACCCACGCCGCGATCAGTCTGCCCCCGTAGTCGTAGCCCAGGTTCGGCCCGTACCCCTTGAGCGCCGGATCCCACACCGCGATGTACTGCCCCGACGGCACGTGCGCGTAGTACTGCTGCTTGGCCAGATGCCGCTGGATCTGGTGAATGACCTCCCGCCGCTGCTTGACGTCCGCCGTGCGCCGCTGCCGCACGAGCAGATCGTCCAGCACCGCGTCGTTGACATGACTCCGGTTCCGCGGCTCCCCCGTGTAGTACTGGCCGAAGAGGAAGCTGTCGGGCTCGAGGAAGGGGGTGAGGGGGCCGAAGCCCATGGAGTCGAACTTGCCGAGGCGGCAGGAGGCCTGGTAGGCGCCGTACTCCTTCTGA